>CAIQDI010000009.1 GCA_903870545.1 uncultured Pseudomonadota bacterium | reverse complement strand
GACAAACTGGCTGCGGATAAAGCTCTTGCCGATGCCGCCGCCCAAAAACTGATTGACGACAAACTGGCTGCGGATAAAGCTCTTGCCGATGCCGCCGCCCAAAAACTGATTGACGACAAACTGGCTGCGGATAAAGCTCTTGCCGATGCTGCCGCGCAAACTAAGCCAGTTATTCCAGCAGCACCAAATAAGTTCACACCCATTTTAAATGAGCTAGTCAAAGGCACGCCTGAAGAGATTGACAAGATTGAAGATGAAATTGAAGACGGCATTAAGGCTGGCACAACTACAGTTCTAACGATGTCAGCGATACAAAGTACAAAACGTTCCGATGACACTCCAACTTTACCTGCAATCGAAGTCACGAAGGAATCAAAATCAAAAAATGACGAAAAAAATGACGGCAAAAATAAAAAAGATAGTTTAAGTAAGGACGTTGTACTTGTAGCAACCTCAACGGATAGCAAAACAACACCGCCACCGAGGCAATGTAAATGAAAATTCGCGCATTTAGTTTAGGTTTCATCGTCGTAACATTAGCACTGCCCGTTTATGCCGATGCACAAACAGCAGTCGGAAAAATTAGTTTTGCAAAAGGTAGCAATGCCGCGCAACAACCTAATGCTGCGCCGCGTTTATTAGGCAAAGATGCTGACGTTTTTCAAGGTGATAATATTCAAACTTCCGATGCCAGTTTTGTGATGGTTGAATTCATCGACGGCTCTAAAGTTACCGTGCGCCCGAACAGTAATTTTAAAATTGAGAAATTTGATACGGCAACCCAAAATGCAAAATTTACCGTTTACGAAGGCGGGGTGCGAGCCAGTACCGGTGAAATTGCGAAAGCGAGTCCGGATGGTTTTCAAATCAAAACCCCAACTGCCACGTTAAAAGGCGAAAAAGATTCCGATTATTCGGTGCGCGTCTGTAAAGACGATTGCGATAAAGATAAAAAATCTGAACCTGCGAAAGACAACAGCGTTGCCAAAGTGGTCGATATTAAAGGCGACGTTTTTGCCCAAAATCGTGACGATAAAACGAGTGCCGAACGCAAATTGTCGATGGGTGGCGGGTTAAATCCACACGATTATTTGACCAGTCAAGCCAGTAGTTATTTGGTGATGGTGTTTCGAGATGGCGAAAAAGTCACGCTACAACCAAGCAGCGAACTGGATATTGTAAAATACGACTTTCAGCAAGCCGATAAAAAAGATCAAATTTTACTTAAATTAGCCGCAGGGGGAATGCGAGCGTTAACCGGCAGTATTGGTAAAAAAGATCATTCGGCTTACGCGCTGGATACGCCTGTAGCAACAATCGGTATTCGCGGCACAGAATCAGAAACCGTTATCGACGATGCCATTGATGTCAGTACCGGTCACGCCCCCGTTTATAATCACGTCACCGAAGGCGCAATTTTTGTCCAAAATGAAGCCGGTGAAATTACCTTGAAACAGGGTGAAAGCAGTGTCACGGCAAGTCCAAATACACCCTCAATTCAAATTCCTTCGTTGCCGCCAAAATTGGACGCGCAATTGAACGCCACGCCAAGTCCAAAAACAGCACCCGATGCTGACAAAGCCTTTGACAAACCTGCGGCAAGCAATTCAAAATCGGGTTCCTATGTGACCGTAAACAAAGGCAGTGGGAAGTTGGAATCAAATTCGGAAAAAAGCGAAGAAAAAGATGATAAAACTGGAAAAACTGAAAAAAATTCGTCTGAAAAAAACGCTTCTTTCGATGAAAAAAATGTTTCAAGTAAAGATTCAAATGAGAAAAATGATTCTAAATCTAACGCACCAAACGTTTCATCAAATGATGATTCGGGAGGAGGTGGAAAATCCAGTGAGGATTCTAAAACAGGTAGCAGCATGAGATTATCGGAAGGCGAAAGTAGTTTTTCAGGTAAGTCTGGTGAAAAAACTTCCAAATTAGATGAAATCCCTACGTTCATTGCCCAAGATGAAATTTTCACGGCTCCTGTTTTTGATAATAATTCTCCCGCCGCAGCGGCAACATTTTCGCCACTGCAAGATAACGGCGCACAACGAAGCGGCGCCGGCTGCACGGTGGAATAATGATGAAACTGGAACGATATTTGCTAAATAATCTTAATTATTCCAACGTTAAGTCAGTGAAAATTTTTATGTTAAAGCCGTTGTGTTTTTTACTCAGTTTAGGTTTGTTAACGGCTAATGTATCCAGTGCCGACGATGTTGCGCCCGAAAAATTTACCTTTACGGTTCACAAATTTATCATTGAAGGGGAATCGCTGGAGGCGATTATTTCAAACGACGATGTTTCGACTTATCTCAAATCGTTTGAAGAAAAAATGTATGATTTGAAAGAATTACAAGACGTAGGCAAAGGTTTAGAAGCGATGATTCGTGATGAAGGGTTTGCGTTTTATCGTGTTATTTTGCCACCGCAAGCCCTTAATTCGGGCGAAGTGAAATTAAAAGTTATCGCGTTTGGATTGGGTGATATTAAAGTTGAAGATAACACTTATTTTTCCAGCGAAGGCATTATTGCCAGTTTGCCAGAACTGAAAAAAGACGTATCGCCGAATACGCAAAATTTAGCCGCTTCGGTGAAAGTGGCTAATAAACATCCATCGAAACAAATTCAACTGACCTTTAAACAAGGCGAAAACGAAGACAAAGTCGATGCAAAAATCAAAGTTACTGAACAGCGTCCCTATCAATTTTCGCTAGGATTGAATAACACAGGTTCGGACAGTTCAGGTGAATATCGATTAACCGGTGGAGCGCAATACAGTAATTTGTGGGGTTTGGATCATGTGGTGAATGCGTCTTACACGTTGCCGCCCGATCACGCCGATACCATTAAACAATACGGCGGTACTTACGCGCTGCCCATTTATCGGCTGAAAGGTTGGTTGAATATGTATTACGCTTCGTCGAGTTCCAATAACGGTACAGTCGCTACCGATTTAACGATTACCGGCGCGGGTGAAATGATGGGCATTCATTATCAGCAGTTTTTACCGAAATGGGAAAAATACGAACACAGTTTAGATATTGGCATCGACAGCCGACATTTTTTAAACGATGTGCAGTTCAAAAAAACGCAACTTGGTACCAATGTTCGTAGTTTGCCGTTTAGTATTTCGTATAAATCCGAATATCCATTTGAACATGTGCGAAGCGGTTATTTTGTACAATGGGCGATGAATACTGGCTGGGGTTCTGATAATACCGATACGCTTTATGAAAAGTCGCGAGCTGGCGCAGATTCATCGTGGCATATTTTTCGGTATGGTTCTAATTTTGCGACGAGTTTTGAACAATGGTCGCTGACGACTTCAATCATCGGGCAATACAGTCAAAAGCCGTTAATCGCCGGTGAGCAAATCGGCATTGGCGGCAGTTACGACGTGCGCGGTTATGAACAACGTGAAACCGGTGCGGATAATGGACAAATCGCTAAAATCGAATTGACTTCGCCCACATGGGAAAAAATCAATGCGTTTGTGTTTTATGATTACGGTCATGGTTCAAAAGAACAACCACAGGCGGGCGAGTTAAAAAATTGGAATTTAAGTGGTACGGGCATTGGCGCGAAATGGCAATGGCGCGAATATGTGAATACCAATCTTACTTTTGCGACCGCATTAAACGATAATTCAACCACGCCGTCGGGAACAAAAGCCTTTAATAACCGCATTCTGTTAAACGTTAACTTCCGTTATTAAAATGGCTTTAAATCAAATTCGCTGTAAATATGTTGGCAAAAATAGCGTGTCATGTTCACACCTCGTCGAAAATACGACCGGTTTTTGTTTTTGGCACGATGTAAATGCTGCAAAAAATACGCCTGATATTAAAGCGCGGCTCGAAGAAATGGTGCGCGAAGGTCATTCGTTGGAAGGTTTCGCATTACACAATGCACAATTGAGTGGCGCAAATTTAGCCCGCGCAAATTTGACGGGAGCGCGACTATTTCAAGCCGATTTGAGTCATTCGAGTTTATTTAAAGCCAATCTTGAAAACGCAAATCTCAATGCCGCCAACTTAAAAAATGCCAATTTATTGGGAATTCGCCTAGAAAATGCACGGTTGGAACACACTGGCTGGGGGCAATATTTATTTCAGGAAAAATTAGCGCACGATGCCCAAAAAGCCGGCAAAAAATTAGACGCAAAACGACTTTATGCCGAAGCAGAAGAAGTGGCGCGTTATTTGACCAATGAAAGTGAAAAACGCCGTCATTGTGATATTGGCGGGCGATTTTATTGTTTAGAACGAGTCATGCGCCGAATGCAAATGCGCCGTTTTTCAGGGGAATGGTTGTGGTCAAAATTGGTCGATATGCTGTGTGGTTACGGTGAAAATGCCGCTCGTGTTATCGGATTTTCATTATCCGTTATTATCGTATCCGCGATGTTTTATTTTTTTCTGGGTGTGTATGACGGCAATGGAATGCTGATTTTCAACGCGCAGAACGGAATTGAAAAAAATTTATTTTGTTTGTTGGAATGCCTTTATTTTAGTGTGATTACGTTCACCACAACAGGTTATGGCGATATTTCACCGGTTGGTTTTTCCCGTCTAGTTGCCACCATTGAAGCGTTTGTCGGGGCATTTTCGATTTCGTTATTTGTGGTCGTTTTTATGCGTAAAATGATGCAGTAAACCCCGTTTTTAACGTAAGAGTTTTTACAATTCACGGCGAATTGCATCATAATCCACAGTTCCAGACTTAATAATTCAAAACCAAAGTTGTTCTATACTATTTTTAGTATCAAAAAATTTTCCACTTCAATTTAAACAAAAAAATCATGCAAGAAATTTATTACCCGCAACAAATTGAAAAAACCGTCCAACAAGCATGGACAGATTCCAAAGTGTTTAACGTCACCGAAAATTCCGACCAAGAAAAATACTATTGTTTATCGATGTTTCCGTATCCCAGCGGCAAACTGCACATGGGACACGTCCGCAATTACACCATCGGCGACGTAATTTCACGTTATCAACGCATGCTCGGCAAAAATGTTTTACAACCGATGGGTTGGGATGCGTTCGGGCTGCCCGCTGAAAATGCCGCGATGCAACACAACGTTCACCCAGCCGATTGGACTTACAGCAACATCGATTATATGCGCGACCAATTGAAACGTTTAGGTTTCGCCTACGATTGGGATCGCGAATTGGCAACCTGCGACCCAAGTTATTACAAATGGGAACAATGGTTTTTCTTAAAATTGTTGGACAAAGGGCTGGTTTATAAAAAAACCGCGCCGGTGAATTGGTGTCCGCACGATATGACTGTGTTGGCGAATGAACAGGTGATTGACGGTTGTTGCTGGCGTTGCGATACCAAAGTTGAACGCAAAGAAATCGCGCAATGGTTTTTGAAAATTACGGCTTACGCGGATGAATTATTGCAATCGCTGGAGAATTTAGACGGCTGGCCCGAACAAGTTAAAACCATGCAAGCCAATTGGATTGGGCGTTCGGAAGGCGTGGAAATGGATTTTGTGGTGCCAAATGAAAATTCGGTGCGAATTTATACGACGCGCCCCGACACGTTAATGGGCGTGACGTATTTAGCCGTTGCCGCTGAACATCCGCTCGCGTTAAAAGCGGCTGAAAATAACGCTGAAATTCGCGCATTCATCGACGATTGCAAAACGATGGAAACGTCTGAAGCGGCGATGGAAACGATGGAAAAACGCGGCATTGATTCGGGCATGACGGCGTTGCATCCGATTACGGGCGAAGCGATTCCTGTTTGGATTGCGAATTTCGTGTTGATGAATTACGGCACGGGCGCGGTGATGTCAGTTCCGGCGCATGATCAACGGGATTTTGAATTTGCGAAAAAATATGGCATTGCTATTAAACAAGTTATTTTCACTGAGGATAGTATCGATAGCCTCCCATTTAGTTATCTTCCCCTCCCTCCAGAGTTCAGAAGACATGATGATATGGATGACTGCTTAGAACAAGCGTTCACATCAAAAGGGATTTTGAAAAATTCAGGCGCATTTAATGGCTTAACATCACACGAAGCCTTTGCCAAAATCGCCGAAACCTTAGAAGCCGAAAGCAAAGGCGTTCGCAAAGTGAATTACCGTTTGCGAGATTGGGGCGTGTCGCGGCAACGTTATTGGGGCGCACCGATTCCGGTGATTTATTGCGACGATTGCGGCACGGTTCCTGTTCCAGAAAAAGATTTGCCTGTTGAATTGCCGCGCGACGTGATTTTAGACGGTTCACAATCGCCATTGGTCGCGCATCCGACTTTTTCAAATGTCGATTGTCCAAAATGTGGCAAAGCGGCAAAACGTGAAACCGATACGTTCGACACGTTCATGGAATCGTCGTGGTATTTCGCACGTTTCGCCAGCAGCAAAGCCGATTCGATGCTCGACGAAAGCGCGAAGTATTGGTTGCCTGTTGATCATTATATTGGCGGCATCGAACACGCGATTTTGCATTTATTGTACGCGCGTTTTTACACCAAATTGTTGCGCGACGAAGGCTTAGTGGTTTGCGATGAACCGTTCAAAAAATTACTCACGCAAGGCATGGTGTTATTGGACGGCAGCAAAATGTCGAAATCCAAAGGTAACACCGTTGACCCGCAAGGCTTGATTGAAAAATACGGCGCAGACACGGTGCGATTATTTATCATGTTCGCCGCGCCACCTGAACAATCGCTCGAATGGTCGGCAGACGGTGTAGAAGGTGCGTCGCGCTTTTTGAAACGTTTATGGCGACAAGTGTTTTTACATTCGGAACAAGTGCAAGGCAAACGCTACAAAACTCAAGGCGAATTAACCGATGAACAACAAAGCGTGCGCCGCTTTTTGCATCAAACGATTCAAAAAGTCAGTCACGATATGGGCGTGCGGACGATTTTTAATACCGCGATTGCGGCAAATATGGAATTACTCAACACGTTGTCGAAATTCACGGATGAATCGCATAACGGCAAAGCCATTCGCCAAGAAATTTTAGAAGCGATTACGTTGATGTTGTCGCCGATTGTGCCGCATATTTGCGACCAATTGTGGCGCGACTTGGGACACGATAACGCGATTATTTCGGAACGCTGGTTAAGCGTAGACGAAAGTGCGTTAGTGCAGAATTCGTTAGATTTAATGGTGCAAGTAAACGGAAAATTGCGCGGCAAAATTTCGGTTTCAGCAACGACCTCGAATACGGATATTGAAACGGCGGCGTTAAACGATGCCACCGTATTGAAATTTATCGACGGTTCACCAATTAAAAAAGTAATTATTGTCGCGGGAAAATTGGTCAATATCGTTATTTAATAAAATATGGCTTTGTCTGTTTAACAAAATCGGCAAAGCCTTCGACACTTTATCAAAACGTGCGTCAATTACTTTTAAGAACTTCGTTAATTGGTATATCAACTCGGCGGATTGTTTTATCTTCTTCGTCCACAACAAAATCAGGACTTTGAGTAATTGGCTCAATGGCGCGTTTTTGTACCAATAAAACATTAGCACTCGCCAGGCGTTCAACCATCGTTGTCATCATTTTTTCTGATAACCACGGATTGTCAGTCGCCAACTGTTCTAATTCGTTCGGTGTTCTAATCACGACTAATTTTGTATCGGTTAAAGCGACGGCGGAAGAACTGCGTGGCTTGCTGGTATACATCTCCATCTCACCAAAAAACTGATTTTTGTAAATCGCACCGACTTCCACTTCTTCTTCATTACGTTTTTTATAAAGTTTAACCGTGCCTTCAAGAACCAGAAACATGCGATGATCTTCTCCGCCTTCCCTGAAAACAATCGTTTTTGGCTTAATATCAATTACGGGCAACATGGTCTGTATTTTCTTGGGTATTATCATGAAAAATCCTTATAATTCGGCGTTGGTATCTGCAAGACGCTGCCCCACTACACGCAGCGATTTTCCTGAAAAGGCAGGGTTTTGAGCAATAAATTGTTCTAATTCCATTCGATTTTTAAGTATTGCCGCTCGTACATTCGTCATCGCTTTTGCAGAGACACTACGCGGTTTATTGCTGTACATTTCTATTTCACCAAAGAAATCATTTTTGTGAATGACGTTGAGATCAATCTCTCTTCCATTGCGCGTCACATAAAGTTGCACGCTGCCATCGAGAACAATGAACATGGTTCTGTCATTATCGCCTTCTTTAAAAATTATCGTATCTTCTTTGAATTTTTCGACAAGTAACATAATGAAAACAGCCCTAAAGAATAATTGAGTTGGCTAATTCTACTCGATTTTGTTGTTTTTCTTATTTTCTTATCGGGAAACTTTCAATTTTCTGTAAAACGTTGCCAGTAACTATCACCGCTGCTTTATAATTTGAAACACTTCATATTTTGGGAATGTTATGCACGAATTATCTTTATTAGAAAATGTTCGCACCATTTTAGAAAATCACGCGAAAGAGCAAAATTTTCTGTGTGTTGAAGAAATCACTTTGGCAATTGGTGCATTATCGTGTGTCGAAACGGAGGCGTTAGCGTTTGCCTTTGACGCGGTGATGAAAAATTCGCTCGCCGAACACGCGCAATTGCATTTTAAAATTATCGAAGCGCAAGGTCGCTGTTTGGGCTGTGGTCAATTGACTGTCATGGAAATGCTGTACGATGCGTGTCAACATTGTGGTCATCCGCGCGTTGACGTGGTGACGGGTTTGGAAATGAAAATAACGGAATTAAAGGTGAGTTAAATGTGTGGAATTTGTGGCTGTAGTAATCCAAGTGGAACGGGGAAATTTAGTCCCGTTGATGCGTCGAAAGTAAATTTGTTGACGACGCATAATCATCAACAAGAACAACATAGTCCCGCCGATACGCAACGCTTGATTCAAGTTGAACAAGATTTGCTCGGCAAAAATAACGCTTTCGCCGCCGAAAATCGGGCGTATTTTCAAGAAAATAAAATTTTCGCGCTCAATTTAGTTTCCAGTCCGGGGGCTGGTAAAACAACGTTGTTGGTCGAAACGATTAAAATTTTGAAAGAGTATTTTCCGATTGCCGTGATTGAAGGCGATCAACAAACTGAACACGATGCGGATAGAATTCGGGCAACGGGCGTGCCTGCGTTACAAATTAACACCGGTCGCGCGTGTCATTTAGATGCACACGGTATTGGTCGCGCGGTTCAAAATTTAGGCGTGAAGGCGAATAGCTTTTTGGCGATTGAAAACGTGGGGAATTTGGTGTGTCCGTCGTCGTTTGATTTGGGCGAAGCGCATAAAATTGTGGTGCTTTCTGTGACCGAAGGCGATGATAAACCGTTGAAATATCCAGATATGTTCCACGCTGCCGATGTCATGATTATTAACAAAATCGATTTGTTGCCGTATGTGGATTTTGATGTGGAACGCTGCGTTGAGTTTGCGCGGCGCGTGAATCCTACCATTCAAATTTTGCAATTATCCGCAACGAAAGGCGACGGTTTTTCAGCGTGGACGGATTGGCTCACCACGCAGATGAAATTCACTGGTTGAATTGAGTAGTTAAAGCAAATCCCCTAGCCTTTCAAAAACAGGGAGAAAGATTAAAAAGCCGCGATTTGTTGTGATGCAAGTCGGGGCTTTTTTGTGTTGTTGAAATACTTGACATCCTCCCCGCCCTAAAGGGAACGGGGATTCCTTATTGCTAAGGAGCAGTTGTGTATCACTACTACCTACTGGTTTCTGCTGCTGACCGCATGACAGCACGATTCACTTCACAGACTAGCCCCCAAAAGTCCTCGGGTTATTTTGACGTTTAAACCGGTTTTTCAAGACTTCGCACTTGTTGCTTGGTTTTCGCTGAAAGTGATTTTGAAATCTCTACTAACTGGTGGCTATATTAGCACAAAGCTGAAAAATATCGCTATCGTGAATACGGTCGAATTGAGCCGCTTACATCCTCGCCCTGAACGGCGAGGTTTTTCGCTACTAACGGATAAAATTACAAATTCAACCACTCTTTAAATTCTGTCAGCGTCATAATGGGTGGCGCGTGAAAAATAGGTTTGATTTCCAAAATATCGGCATCGCCCGTGACTAAAACTTCCGCCATTCCAACCACCGCCAGAATTAAAAACATTTGGTCGGCTTTATCTCGAATTTGCGGCAAACCGTCAGGAATCAATTCAATTTTTACCGTTTCGGCATAAGGCAAAAAATCCGCTAGCAGTAGGTGTTGCTCGGCTTTCGTGAGTTTGAATTTGGGATACGAAAACACACGGATTAACTCGCTTACCGTGTCTTTACTCGCTAACGGAATGATTTCACCGTTTTGCCAACTGTGCCGCAACCACGCCATTTGTTGTTTTGAAAATAACAATGCTGAAATAATGCAATTGGTATCGAGTACGACGCGCCGACTCATACCGTTTCTTGCCTCGCCCATGAAATGGCATCATTCACATCTTGTTCGTTAATGCCTAAGGCTTCTAATTTTGCGCGAACGGCATCCGCTTTTTGAATGCGAACAGGCGTGAGAATAATCCGCCCTGCATCTACCTCAACATTGAAGTATTCGCTGCTACCGACAGACAACACAACGGCTTTCGGCAATGTGAGTTGATTTTTACTGGTTAATTTCGCTAACATGATTACTTCCCAAAGTAATGAAGTAAGATTATATTACCACAAAAAAGCCCCGATTAACGGTGATGCAATTCGGGGCTTTTTTGAACTAACCTAACAGCTTGTAACTAGCAATTTCACCATAACCACTTTTCAATGCTTTTATCGCTTCAGCAGCAATGTCTGCACGAATCCGAATTTGCTGAACCTTGCCGTTTTTAAATTTCACTTCAAACAAAAAACTCATATTACCTCTCGCTTAAAATTTCAGGTTTTGTTGCCGTAGCCACGGTCTTTAAGAATGCTCGCTATAACTAACTTTGTTTCGCCAGAACTTGTTTTAAATTTACGCTTTAAATCGTTGTCGTTATAACGTTCATGTTCAGATTTCAATTGATTCAGTCGATCTGATTTATCAACAGCAGCACCATAAATGCTCTTTCCCACACCAAGTAAAAAACTTCCAAATCCCATGCTACAACGTCCCGTTTGAAGTTAATCTGAGAATTTCTGTATATCCAGGATAGCCACGGTCTTTAAGAACAAGCGCAATGGCTTTCTTGCGCTCACTTTCATTTGTTTCAAATCGTGCTTTTAAATCTTCGTCACTCAACGTTTCGTATTCAACTTTTAATCGAATAACTCGCTCGTTACTTTCAATAGCACCTTGCACTATAGTTTTTCCCACATCAAGCAAAAAACTTCCAAACCCCATTTTATTTTCCTCTTGTTTCGCCTGCATCACTGCGTTTTGCACGCCAAGTTCCGTCATCGTTTCTGGAGCGATTTTGACCTGCTGTCGGCCCTGTTTTTACAACTGGCCCATTAGTTTCACGCGGTGATTTTGAAGAATCTTTTTTCTCGGTCATTTGTGTAGCTCCTTAATTATTAGCAAAATTAACAACTCCAACATTATCAAACCCTTTGTAATGCGTTACAATCAAGCCACACTCCACATTGAAACTCGCTAGGAATCCACACTCATGTCGGTAAATGAAAAAATACGTTTAGTAAGAGAAGCTAAAGGCTGGACACAGGAAGAAGTCGCCGACAAATTGCAAATGTCGAGCAACGGTTATGGCGATATTGAACGCGGTGCAACCGACCCAAAACTTTCTCGTTTATTGCAACTTGCCGAATTATTTGAAATAAAACCGTCTGATTTGTTAGAACCTAACAGTCAAATCAGCAACAACGTTAATTCAAAAGTAAATAGACAGCGAAATAGTTTTTATATGAATTCATCGAATGAAATTGAAACGCAAAAATTTATCGTTGAGCAAAAAGACAAAGAAATTGCATTGTTAAAACGCATTATTGAATTGATAGAAACGAAAAATGTTACCGTTAATGTTTAAAATCTCACTTACCATAAAAAGCCCCGATTTGTATCACGACAAATCGGGGCTTTTTTGTGTAAAATTGTCGCATGAGAAAATTTTCAAAAATAAATCCAAATGCTGAAAATACTTTATGGTGACTTGCCAATCGAAGCACACCAAACGTTAAATGAAATTGAGAAAGGCAAACCTTTTCGTTATGCAAAAGATGATGTTGTTTTTCGGAATCGAGAAGGAAAATTACCCATTCAAAAACCAAATTATTACCGTGAATTTACGGTTGAGACACCCAATTCAACTGACCGAGGTGCAAGGCGAATTGTCGTTGATGAAAACGGCAAAAAATTTTACACCGACGACCATTATCAGAATTTTAAGGAGATTATCGAATGAACGCACTACCAATGATGGGCTTACCGAATCAACTTATAAAAATTTTTCCAACTCAAATCGCTAGTTTTTTTATTGACGGCGACGTTATCGAAGACAAACAAACATTTCTAACGGAATTTGCCGAAAAACTGAAATTTCCCCATTATTTTGGTATGAATTGGGATGCCTTTTCTGATTGTTTGACGGATCTTTCGTGGATTGATTCGGCTAATGACTTTTTGATTGTGTATAAAAACTCGCAAAAATTTAGAACTCATCAGCCAGAAGATTGGCAAATTGCGAATGGGATATTATTGGAAGCGATGGACTATTGGAATGAACAAGGTAGCAAGATGGTGATTGTGTTGCTGTAGTTCGCGTTGTTAAAAAAGCCCCGATTTGCATCACGACAAATCGGGGCTTTTTTGTGGCAAATGTTTAAGTTTTAACGCGAACTGACTACACTATGCGCCATCACTAAATTCAAACTTAAATTTTCATAAAAAAGGATAAATCATGTTTAAAAAATCGATGACGATTGCAGATTTCGACAGCGAATTACACCAAGCGATTCAAGATGAACACCAACGCCAAGAAGATCACATTGAATTGATTGCGTCTGAAAACTACGCCAGCCCGCGTGTTTTGGAAGCGCAAGGTTCACAACTCACCAACAAATACGCCGAAGGTTATCCTGGCAAACGTTATTACGGCGGCTGTGAATTCGTCGATAAAGTGGAACAATTAGCCATTGACCGCGCCAAAGCCTTATTCGGTGCGGATTATGCGAACGTGCAACCGCATTCCGGTTCACAAGCGAACATGGCGGTTTTCATGGCGTTATTGCAACCGCACGACACCATTTTGGGTTTGAGTTTGGCGGACGGCGGACATTTAACACACGGCGCGAAACCGAATTTTTCAGGCAAAATTTACAACGCCATTCAATACGGTTTGAATGCCACGACGGGCGAAATCGATTATGACCAAGTCGAAGCGTTGGCGTTAGAACATAAACCGAAAATGATTATTGCGGGTTTTTCGGCGTATTCGCGCATTTGGGATTGGCAACGTTTCCGCGATATTGCGGACAAAGTCGGCGCGTATTTGTTTGTGGATATGGCGCACGTTGCGGGTTTAGTGGCGGCGGGTTTATATCCAAACCCTGTGCAAATTGCCGACGTGGTTACCAGTACGACACATAAATCGTTGCGCGGACCTCGTGGTGGAATTATTTTGTGCAAAAGTAATCCCGAACTCGAAAAGAAATTTGATTCCAACATTTTTCCAGGCATTCAAGGTGGCCCGCTGATGCACGTTATCGCGGCAAAAGCGGTGGCGTTCAAAGAAGCGATGGAACCCGAATTCAAAATTTATCAGCAACAAGTTATCGACAATGCCCGCGCAATGGCGAACGTGTTTATGGCGCGAGGTTTTGATGTGGTTTCAGGTGGCACGGACGATCATTTGATGTTGGTGTCGCTGATTGCAAAAGGTATTACGGGCAAAGCAGCAGACGCGGCATTGGGCAAAGCGCATATCACCGTGAATAAAAACGCCGTGCCGAATGATCCCCAATCGCCATTTGTGACCAGCGGTATTCGTGTTGGCACGCCTGCACCAACCACTCGCGGTTTTAAAGAAGCCGAAATGATTGAAATTGCCGAAATGATGTGTGACGTGATGGAAAATATGGAAGATGAAAGTGTGATTGCGGCGGTACGCGAAAAAGTATCAATTTTGTGTGCGAAATTTCCTGTTTATAGTTAGATTTTACGCAATAAAAAGGCGGCGTTGTGTCAAACAACGCCGCCTTTTTTCATGCTGATTTTTTACAAAACAAAACCTGGTCTTTTCACTACGTTATCTAAAGCCAACAACGTTTCTAATAATCCTTCCATTTCGCTTAATTTCAACGAATTCGCGCCATCGCTTAACGCTTCGGCAGGATTCGGGTGCGTTTCCATAAACAAACCCGCAATCCCAACAGCAATTGCTGCACGCGCCAAAATCGGCACAAATTCACGTTGACCACCCGAAGAAGTTCCTTGTCCACCCGGCAATTGCACCGAATGCGTCGCGTCAAAAACCACCGGACAACCTGTGTCACGCATCACCGCGAGCGAACGCATATCGGAAACTAAATTGTTATAACCAAACGACGCGCCACGTTCACACACCATAATTTGCTGATTGCCGGTCGCTTTGGCTTTATTGACCACATTCACCATATCCCACGGCGCGAGAAACTGCCCTTTTTTGATATTTACGGGAATGTTTTGCGCGGCGACGGCTTGAATAAAATTGGTTTGCCGACATAAAAACGCCGGTGTTTGCATTACATCCACCACCGATGCCACTTCTGCCAGCGGCGTATCTTCGTGAACATCCGTCAAAACGGGAACGCCGATTTGTTTTTTCACTTTTTCGAGAATCGCTAAACCTTTCTCAACACCCAAACCGCGAAAACTTTCGTGTGACGAGCGATTGGCTTTGTCGAACGATGATTTGTAAATAAACGGAATGTTTAACCGGTCGGTGAGTTCTTTCAAATAACCCGCCGTGTCTAACGCCATTTGTTCACTTTCAATCACGCACGTTCCCGCGATGAGGAAAAAGCGACGTTCTAAACCCACTTCAAAATTACCTAATTTCATTTTTTATTCTCAAATGCAGCACGCACGAAACCCGAAAATAATGGATGTCCACGACGCGGGGTTGACGTAAATTCGGGGTGAAATTGACACGCCAAAAACCACGGATGATCGGGGATTTCGACCACTTCAACTAAACGTCCATCAATCGATTTACCTGAGAAACGCATGCCACCGGCTTCTAATTTTTCAATATATTGATTGTTGAACTCGTAACGGTGACGATGACGCTCGGTAATTACGTCTTTTTGATACATTTGATGCGCCAATGTGTCTTGCTGCAAACGACATTGTTGACTGCCCAAACGCATCGTGCCGCCCAAATCTGAATTTTCGTCGCGGGTTTGTAATTCACCACAATCGCCCATCCATTCGGTAATTAGACCAATCACCGGATGCGGCGATTTCGGTAAAAATTCAGTGCTGTGTGCGCCTTCTAAATTCCCCACATTTCGCGCAAATTCAATCACCGCGACTTGCATGCCTAAACAAATGCCCAAATACGGAATTTTATTTTCACGGGCATAACGCACCGTGGCAATTTTACCTTCCACGCCGCGTTCACCGAAACCACCCGGGACGAGAATCGCATCGACATCTTTTAATTTATCAGTGCCTTCATCTTCGATATGAGCCGAATCAATATAAACAATTTTGACGTTCAAACGGTTACGAATGCCCGCATGAATTAACGCTTCGTTAATCGATTTGTACGCATCAGTGTGGTCAACGTATTTGCCGACAATCGCAATTCGCACTTCGTGTTCCGATTGCGCGAGATGATCTAAAACAGTTTGCCATTCGTGCAAATCCGCCGGTGGCGCGTCCAATCGCAAACGGCGCACCACAATTTCGTCCAAACCTTGCTCGTGCAACATCAACGGAATACGGTAAATCGTATCGGCATCAATCGCCGAAATGACCGCGTGTTCTTCCACATTGGTAAATGACGCAATTTTACGACGTTCAATCACGGGAATCGGCAACTCGGAACGACAAATTAAAATATCAGGTTGAATTCCAATCGTGCGAAGTTCTTTCACCGAATGTTGCGTCGGTTTGGTTTTGATTTCACCCGCGCTGCGAATATACGGCACCAACGTCAAATGAATAAATAATGAACGCTCGCTGCCAAGTTCAAAACGCATTTGGCGAATCGCTTCCAAAAATGGCAAGGATTCAATATCGCCCACCGTGCCGCCGACTTCAATCAGCGCAACATCCACGCCTTCCGCACTATCATAAACGCGGCGTTTAATTTCATCGGTAATGTGTGGAATCACTTGCACCGTGCCACCCAAATAATCGCCACGGCGTTCATTTCGCAACACCGAATCATAAACTTGACCCGCTGTGAAATTGTTCTTTTTCGACATGGTGGTTTTTAAAAACCGTTCGTAATGCCCCAAATCTAAATCGGTTTCCGCGCCATCTGCGGTGACAAACACTTCACCGTGTTGAAACGGACTCATCGTGCCAGGATCAAGATTGATGTACGGGTCGAGTTTCGTCATGGTGACTTTTAAACCGCGTGCTTCCAAAATAGCCGCGAGTGAAGAAGCCGCAATGCCTTTGCCCAACGACGACACCACGCCGCCCGTTATAAATATGTATTTTGTCATGTGTGTTTGTGGAAGTTTTAAAGTAGGAATAATGCACGCATTTTACGCGACGATAAACAAGCCGCGCAAACTGGATGATTGGATTACTTACAAGCTGTTGGGGTTTCTACGCGCACTCGTCCTGTCGCGGCAATCACGACAGAACGAAAATCTTGAGCTGCCGCAGAGCAAAATGTGAAATGACCGGCGGATTTTACTCGTCCGCTGGGACTATAACTAACACGATTACTGTATCCTGATGTTGACGTGACGGACGGATCATCGTCTACCGTTGCCATCGTCGTAGTTGAATTGAGCGCGTCAAACGTAGCTATTGTAGGTTCATCGAGGGCATCTTGTTTGGTATTGCCATTCAAATCAACAAAAACAGACCAACCATTTGCCCAACCATCGGTCACATCATCTTTAGGTTTAATTATCACCGTTTGATGTTGTTTCAACGCTTCCATTCGCGCCATCTGTAACGTACTTACCATCGCATTGGTCGTCGAAGTCAATCGACTGCTAGCAATCATTGCTTGAAAACTCGGGAAACCTATCGCCACCATAATTGCCATGATAGCGATAGTAACCATCAATTCAATCAACGTAAATCCTCGCGTTGACCTCACTCTTTAACAACCTCTTTCCAGTTTAATTGACCGCGTGATGCACCTACCGCGCTTTTTGAAACGCAGTGCGTGACAGATGCAGTTGGATTGGTGATTGAAAATTCAGCTAGATTAGCTATATCGTCAAAATCGCTCGTATTGGTAACGAAGGTATTTTGTTTGCTGGAAATAATAGCATTCGTTACCGTGCCAAACGTTAAAGGTGAGGCGGTTTCAAAATCAATGTCGCCAGAGACAATCGTTCCTTGATTGACATACGTCACACCATTTATCGTCGTAATATCGGCTCCTGTAATTTCGGCATTCATTATTGCGCCATGCACCCGCTTTCCTTTTGTCACAACAATTGCATCGGTGTTGCGAATATCCGTGGTGTAATTTCCAGCGGTACTGGTACCACTAGCAAAATTGCCACGAACCGATTTGCCATCGGCATCCGTGCCAGCCGTAATCACCCCTTTGGTAATTGTCGCGTTGGTCGCCGTACTCATTGTGCTAGGCGTATTAGGTTTAGTGACACCACCTTTCACGTTAATGGGTGAAGTGTCGTTAGCCCCATCAATATAAACATCGTCAATCGCCACATCTGTCATTGTAACGCCCTTCCAATGTCCAGGTGTTACTTTGGTGGCACTGGCAATGCTTAACGATCCCTGTGTTTTGATACCGTACATTATTTTTGAACCCGCCAATGTTTCAAATGTTCCGTTTTCAGTTGACGCATTCACGATATTTGCCAATTTAATCGTCACGCCTGTTACAGGGCTATAACTTAGCGCATCGCCCTCACCACCGTCACAAGAAGTTGATACCTGTAACGCAGGAGCTGTTCCGCTTTCTCCTGTCAGTGGGGTGGGTTTTGATGGTTGCGTACACGAATCCGGAGAAACACAAACGCATTTTCCTAAATAATAATCCGTGCCTTCTTTCCAAGCGACCCAATCAGAGCGTTCAATCGATTTATCGACGGTACTGGCACAAATATCAATTTTGTCGGTAATGATAAGTTCACTGTTCGTGGTGTCTGACCATTTTCCCGCTCTGAACGCGACCACGTCATAAGTTCCCGCGCTTAAAATTGGCAATGGCAATGACCAATTTATTCCCGTCACAATCACGCTGCTTTGCGTATATGTTACGCCGTTCACAGTGACGGTAAATGTTTCACCATTTGTTAATGCCACACTTCCCACCGTGCCAATAATCGTCACCGGTTGATTTTCTTTCTTTTCCGTTTTAGGCGTAACGGTTGGCGTAGGATGCGAACACACGATGCCGGTATCATCCGGAACATCTGGCAATGTACACGAGATAGTTACTTTCAATTCACCCGACGTGGTATCGACTAAACCACTGTCACCCGCCGCAACAACATCATAAATTCCCGCTGGTAAAAGAACAGTCGGTGTAAATGACCACGTTGTGGAGCCGTTGGGAATAGTTGCCGCCCCCGACATGACGGATACGCCGGCTGAATTATTGACACTGATGGCTAACGACAAACTGCTTCCGACCGTACCCGTCAATGTGGGCGCAATAATTTTATCAGTGGTGGTTTTTGAAACAATGGTTGGAATCGCTATCGTTACGCATGTTGTTCCGTCGGCATTGTAGGTTTGCAAAGCCGTACAACCTGTGACCGTCAATTCGTTTGGCGTGGTATCCACCAAAACACCGTGTGCCGCATCGCCCGTTGCCACCACATTATACGTTCCCTTTGCAATGGCAGCGGGTGGCGTAAATGTCCATCTTTTACCGTCAACAGAAAAAACGGCATTGCCCGTCACTGGCGGCGAGCTTTGAATCGTAATTATCAACGACGTACTTGAACCAGTCGTTCCCGTTAATAACGGCGCAATTCTTTCTGTCGTGGTCGCGGTTTCAATGGTTGGATCTACACTTGTGGTCACGGTCAATTCGGTCGGCGTGTTATCGGTTAAACCGGTTTCGCCCAACGCCACCACGTCATAAGTTCCCGCCACTGGAATGGCGACAGTCGGTGTAAATGTCCACTTTTTCGTTGTGCCGCTGCCAGTAATTACCGCTGCACCGGTAACGGGTGGCGTGCTTTTAATCGTAATCGTCAACGCGGTACTGGCTCCCACATCACCGCTCAAAACTGGCACTTCTTTGTTGGTGACAGATTTTATATTGACCGTTGGAATCGCGCCAGGTGTGACGGTTAATGTTCCCGTTCCCGTGCCTCCGGTTCCGGTTGCTGTCACGGTATAATTTCCAGCTGTCGTAATCGGCGCACTTGCGGTACACGTCCATGTTTTCGCCACCGTATCAATCACAGCTGGGCAAGTTACCGAAGGATTGCCACTTATGGTAATCGTCAACGTTGGACTTGTTCCCGATGTGCCACTCAAATGAGCCGGCACTAAATCGGTCGTCGTTGCCGTCGCCACAGTTGGAACAATCGGTGTTTGCGTGACCGGAAATGTACAACTCGCCGTCAAAGCAATCGGAACGCCCGTTGCGGTAGCCGTATAAGTGCCAGCGACTGTCAACGCTGTTGAATTAAATGACCACGGTGTCGATGCACTCGTGACGCTATTTGTCACCGTTCCCGTTGCTTTTGGTGCGCCACTTGAATCTTTTACCGTAATCGTCAACGGGCTGCCCGTTCCGAATGTACCTGTAATAGTTGGGATTCCTGCATCGGTTACAGTTGCTGGGCAAACTATCGTTGGACTTGCAGCGGTTTGTGAAATAATCAACTCCCCCGCTGTGTTATCCACTAAACCTGTATTTCCCGTTGCAACCACATCATAAGTGCCACTCGTTAAAGCCGCTGGCAATGTATATGACCACGTCGTCGTACTCGTGCCACCAATGGCTTTTGCCAATATCGCACTGGTTGCTTGAATTGCACTGCTGGAATCTTTTACCGTAATAATCACAGATGAACTTGAGCCATAGGTTCCAGTGAGTGTCGGAATTTGTTTATCAGTAAACGTTTTTGGATAATCCACCGTTGGTTTTCCTGACACACTCAACTCGCTCGACGTGTTATCGACCAATGTAGTTGTAACGCCACTTGTAACTTGTGTTCCCGTCGCAATCACATCATACGTTCCTGAAGGAAGTGCGACCGCGCCCGTCACCGACCACGTCGTTGTGCTGCCACTTTTTGTAGCTGTGCCAATCGCATAACTGACATTAGTTGTTAAATTTTTCGCCGTAATCACTAACGACGTACTCGTTCCAAATGTACCAGCGAGTGTGGGTGCAGCGGTATCCGTCGCGGTTTGATTAAGCGTCACGGTTGGAAGCGATTCGCACGCCGTTCCTGCCGCGTTCAGTGTTGCGGGTGATGTACAGGTTTTTGTTACGGTTAATTCGTCAGTCGTTATATCGACTAAAGTCACAGGATTCCAACCTGTGCCAGAAGTTCCTGTCGCAATCACATTATACGTTCCTGCAGGAATTGCAGCAGATGGCGTGCATGCCCATGTTCTATTTGGTGCCGTTCCAGTGTAAGTTACTGAACATGAAGTAGACAGGCTGCCTATTGTGATGGCAACAGTCGAACTTGTGCCAACATTACCGCCAAGTGCTGTCGTGGTGGCATTATCAAGAACCGATAAATTGTTAACAGTTGGCGGAGTAGTTGCTGTAATTCCACAATCGCTTGGTGTTGATGGACAGTCTGCATCGCTATTTTGCCAAATCGTGTCACTATACCCAGAGTGAGTATTACCATTAGTACTAGCACCAGTACCTGCGTAGTGATCCTTTGGAACCTCATCTTTAATTTCAACCACAGCTGTTGCACTACTAAAATGACAAATTTTTAGCGTCTTAACTGTACTACTCTTCCATGTAACAGATGCGCCTGGTGCTAAAGCATTCATAGTGACACTGGTTAAATTAGTCGTATTGGCATCAACTGGTATACAGGCTTTGTTACTTGAGCCAAGCGAAACTGTTAATGCGCCAGAAGTTATACCAACTAAACCGGTATTACCCGTTGCAATCACATCATAAATTCCAACAGGAAGTTTGCTTGAGCCTGTCACTGACCAAGAACCAGAGCCTGTTTGTGTACTACCGATTGCGTAGATTGCACCCGTTGAACTTTTTACCGTAATTGTTACCGATGAACTTGTTCCAAATGTTCCCGTAAGTGTTGGAAATGTTGTCGTGGTGGCAGTTCTACCAGAATTTACAGTTGGAGGCGTGACGCAAGACGTTCCGGCTGAATTAGGAATTGCGGGTGAAGTACAGGCTAGCGTCACAGTCAATTCGTTAATCGACACATCAACCAAACCGCCATGAGCAGAATCGCCCGTTGCTGTTACGTTGTAAGTGCCAGCTGTTGTGAGAATAGCAGGCGTATAACTCCACGTTGTACCACTTGGCGTTATAGTGCTAGAAGTCGCAACAACTGTACCCGCTGAATTTTTAACCGTAATAATTAACGATGTACTTGAGCCAAGAGTTCCTGTTAGCGGCGGTGCGACGGACGTTGTCGTGCTTACTGCATCCACCGTGGGTTTAACATCCGATTGCGAAACCACTAATCCGCCCGAAGTTATATCAACCAAACCCGTTTCACCGGTTGCAATGACATCGTAAGTGCCAGCGGGCAGCATATTTACTCCCGTCACCGACCAAGGCGTTGTCGTTACGCTATCTGTTCTCGTTTGGGTGTTAATCGCATAGATTGTTCCATTTGAATGTTTCGCCGTAATTGTTACCGTTTTACTTGTTCCGAATGTACCCGAAAGAATTGGCAAAGTGGTCGTGGTGGCGGTTTTACCGGAATCCACCGTTGGATTAACGGGAGCTTGCGTAACCGTTAATTCGCCCGTGGTGGTATCAACCAAACTACCATGAGCCGCATCACCGGTGGCGGTGATGTTATAAGTTCCAACCGTTGTAATGACGGCGGGCGTATAACTCCATGTGGTACCGTTAATAGTTGCCGCGCCACTGACGGCGGGCGAACTGTTGATGGTAATAGTTAACGATGTGCTGGTTCCCACTGTACCCGTGAGCGTTGGCGCGACGGCAGTTGTCGTCGTGATTCCGCTGGTGACGGTTGGAATAACGCTTGCCGACACGACTAATTCGCCCGACGTGGTATCGACTAGCCCGCCGTTGCCGGTTGCGGTGACGTTATAAGTTCCCGCCGCTAAAATCGCGGGCGTGTACGTCCACGTTTTGGCGACAGAATTAACCGTTGCTGCGCCACTTACGCCATTAACCGAAATCGTTAATGATGTGCTGGTTCCGATTGTGCCGCTTAATGAAGCCGCCACTTTATCGTTGGTGGTGGTGGCAGTCACAGTCGGAACGGCAGTTGCACCGACCACCAATTCGCCTGTGGTTGTATCCACGCCGCTATTGCCAGTGGCAATTACGTTGTACGTTCCGGATGGCAAAATCGCGGGCGTGTACGTCCACGTTGTGCCGTTAATAGTTGCCGCGCCACTCACGCCATTGACCGAAATTGTTAACGATGTACTGGTTCCGATTGTGCCGCTTAACGAAGCCGCGACGTTATCGGTGGTGTTTGCCGAATTGACAGTTGGCACAACGGGCGTAATGCACGCGGTTCCGGCTGAGTTGAATACTTGTGGCAACGCACACGCCAATGTGACGGTTAATTCGTTAGTTGTGCTATCGAACAAACCCGAATTACCGGTAGCGACAACATCATAAATTCCCGCTGGCAAAAGTGCGGTGGTGTACGACCACGCCGCGCCGGTAATCGTTGCTGCACCGCCACTGATTACAGCAGTTCCCGCTGCATTTTTTACCGTAATCGTGACAGATGTGCTGGTGCCAACGGTTCCTGTTAATACCGCTGGAATTAACGAAGTGGTCGCAGTTGTATAAACGGCTGGACTAATCGCAGTGATACACTGTTTCGTTGCCGTGTCCAACACTTGATTTGCTGAACAAATAGGCGTGTCATCGGGACATTCTTTACCCGCCACGCCATTTGTCGCTTCGCTATCGTGAATGTGTGTTTCGTGACCATTCGTTCCCGTTGGCGGAATAATTTCTTTAATGTAATGTCTGAGTGGATCATCAAGAATATTTTCAACCCCATCGCCATTTTTATCACCGACATCGCCGGTGTGACACACAACGGTATCCGTAGGCGAAGGAATAACACAGGCGGTTAGGGTTAGATTTAAAACTTGTCCGGCATTACAAACAGGCATGACAATTAACTCGTTATTACTTTGGTCAATCAATCCACCGGTGCGTGCTGTTGAAACCTCATACGTTCCCACTGCCAACGCGGTTGGAATGTTTAACGTCCAATTCGCGCCGCTCATTGTTAAACTCGTATTGCCATAAGTGACACCGTTTACCGACACTGAAAAAGTTTCGCCTACCGCTAATGGGCTGCCGGCTGGACTCATGATAGTGACAATGCCGCCCAGTGTTCCGCCAATAGTTGGTTTGGTATTAGATGTGGTTAATAATTCAACGGTGGGCGCGGTGGTTTCAATAGGTGCAATGCCTGTTTCTACAAAAGCGTCTTTCGCAAAAATCGCGCCGTAATAACGAACGCCGCTATTGGTACACAAAGTTGAAACCGCGCTACCAACACCGGTGGGAGCAGTACCGTTAGCGAATTGTCCTAACGTTAATTTTAAGCTGGTAATCGTGCCGAATTTAGTTTGAACGCGGCTCGAATCGGTAATGTATAAACCAGAATTACCCACGCAATTAGAATTGGAAAAACGAATTTTCCCACCCAATCCGGCACTTGCCACCATGTGTTGCAAGATATTTGTTTTGTAATCGCTGGAAAATATAAAGGAATTAAATCCGCCAAATTCATTATATTCCACGTTTTCATCATCTAACGAGTTGTTATACACATTTTGCAAAACCACCGCTTTTCCGGCAGTGTCTTGAAATGAAATAGTGAAATCAACGTGCGCGTCGGCAGTGTGAGAAAGTGCCGTCAGTTGGGGCGCAAAAATCGCACCTTCGGGTACCACCACACCAAACGAAGTGACGTAATTAACCGTCGTACCCGTTAATGTTTTTCGGGTAGGGTCTTTGGGAATCGGTTTGGGTGCCGGATCATCGAATTTTGTGATGGTCATATTAACGATATTATCCACGCTCACAATCGCATCGACTTGAATGCCATCAACGGTAATGACGTTGGCGTATTTAAATTTTGCGCCAACCGCCGCTGTTCCAGCACCACCCACCACAGCGGATCCCGCAATCAGCACCGGATTAGTGAAACTTAATAATTTACCTTGTGTGTCGTGCGCTGAAAAGGTAAATGCAGCCACCGCATCATTCGGCAATAAAAAGGTCATCAATAGACCGATGATTAGACATAAGAAATTATTTTTAACGTTCATGTTTGGTTGTCCTTTTTATTGACTGCTTAAAATTTAAAGCCGCTCAGATAGCCGGCATTTTACGCTTGAAAATATCGAATTCAAGCCTGGTGTTTTTTCAAAATCCATCAAGTTCCGCAAGCAACATCATAATCGCTGGTTATTTCACGGCTTGCCCCACCATTTGGATTGGTGGAAATAACTTGGATGGTGTAAATTTCCCGTGGGCATTTTGGAGTAGCGAGACACGTTGCCGCATTGGTATCTTTGCATTGCGGGTCATAATCTTGGTAACACGCATTGGTGGAACCGGCAAAAAGATTTACAAGTCCAATCTCTGTGTCGGGGCAAGTTTCACCGACACCCGTGTCGAGGGCAATTTTGCAAGTCAAAGTACCGGTGTTCGTATTAGGAGTCGGTGCGTAACGCGAACATATTTGGGTTATGATTCCTGTAGATGTCATGCACGATACTTGCAAAATTCTCACTGTAACGGTGTCGGTCTCAAGAATAGACGCAGCCAAACCTTGATTCTGTTTATAAGGCGTGGTCATTATCGGCGTGCATTGATGTTTAGGGTCATTGATAGCCAGTTTTGCTGACGCAGAAAAATAATCATCGGATAAATAATTGTCATGAGCGGGAGTCGAATTGATGAGTTTTTTTTCAGCGGACAAAACCGCTTCTGCGTTCGCAAATTCTTGTGTTAATAATCGGGCATTCCGTGCCATCTCCAATTGCTGTTTGTTTTGCTGAATCATGCGTGTTCCTGCCAAAGTCAGCAATAACAACATAACTAAACTAAACGCTAATATCACACCCCGTTGTCGTTTTAAATTAGAAAATTTCATTTGCTTACTCAATAATCAATGGAACGTAATTTAATGGTTCGAGAAAACACTTTATACAGACGATTATCCGTTGCTTTGTATTCCGTATCTTGAATTTTATAAGTGATTTTGTTTTTTGTTAATTTGTCATCCGTACTACGCAAGACAAGATAAACCTTAATCGCAAAAACACGCGACCAATCGCTGACATTTGCAGCGGTAGTAGTATAAAAATGGTGGGCGACTACGTTGCCGACAATGTCATCATTACGAATAACATAATGAATTTCTAATTTTTCCACTTCTGAAATTAAGGGTTGAGCAGGATATTCCATTGAATTTATTTTAGATTTCGAATAAAAAACCCTTAGGTCGGGATCGTTCATAAAGATGCGTACGGTAACAATATCACTTTGATTCCCTGACAATGAACCGGTACCAATAAAATTATCTAGTACACAAGAACCTTCGCGTGTGCCATCCGTCTTAATCGTACAACTATTCGTAATTTCTTTACCATCTTTATCATATCCGACACCTAGTTTGAAACGATAAACAAATTCATTGTCCGTTCCATGAATATATTCATCTTCTGCCAAATTTATATGTGAACCTAAAACATTAATATCCACTGGAAAACCAAGCGGGCTAGTTCCTAAATAGCCTGTTAAATGCACACCTTTTGCCAATGACTCCAAAATAAACGAAGCATCATCAGTTATATCGCTCAAATTCCGCTGTAATTTAAAACTGCTTTGCGATTGAACGAATAGCTGACTCAGTCCAGCGGCGAGCGATACCGCGAGTAACATACTGACTAATAATTCAATGAGTGTTACACCATGTTGTTTTTTAATCATAATGAGGGTGTGATTTCTAAATAAAATGAAGCGTCGCCGGATAATTTACCGGTGGTTTTTACGTTCGTTCTGCCCCAGTGCATCATCAAACACAGCGATTCGGGCTTCGTGTTTGCGCCATTGCACGCGCCTCTGACTTCATCACTTATCGTGTTACTCAACTGAATATCCACCACAGAATTAGTTGCGGTTTTAGGTGCTGGAAAAGTTTTTTTCACGCTATCTTCCCAATACCAATAATCATAAGCCGCCATGTCAGCAGGCGAACAAGGATCTGTCGCACTATTACACGAATTTCCTTGGCTGGGACTCGGTATTGAATTACTCGTGGCGGCATTTGCCCAATAATCCTGATTCACCATAATTCGATCCTGCATTTCATACGTCAACAAAGTCGCTTGTTGGTAATAGTAAGCGTCTTGATTGTCGCGCAATGACATGGCTTGCATCGCGGCGAGTCCTAATAATCCAACCGCTAAAACCACCATCGAAATTAACACTTCAATCAGCGTAAAACCGCGTGAATAAAACGAACGATACTTTAACATCCGTGCCTCTCATCTCTTAAAAACCTTATAATGCCGCAATTATAAGCGGTTGTTTTAACGCCTGCCATTTTTAAGAGTGTAAAACGCATGACAGAACTTTATGATTTACATAGCCATTCGACCGCGTCCGATGGCGCATTATCACCGTGTGAATTAGTGGCGCGTGCCGCTGAAAATGCGGTCACGACGTTAGCCTTAACCGACCACGACACGGTTTCTGGATTAGCGGAGGCAAAAATTCACGCCGATTTATTATCGATTCGGTTGATTAACGGCATTGAAATTTCAGCACAATGGGAAAAACAATGCCTACATATTGTCGGTTTAAACATTGATTTACAACATGAAGCATTACAAAAAATTATTCACACCGCGCAAGTTATGCGGCAAGAGCGGGCTGAAAAAATCGCGTTGAAATTAGAAAAAAAAGGCATTTACGGTGCTTTGTTGGCGATTCAAAATGCACTGGGTAAAGACGCTAATCTCATTACGCGCTCGCATTTTGCCACTTTTTTGATGTCACATTGTCACGTTGCTACCCCACAAGAAGCGTTTGATCGTTATTTAGGTGACGGCAAAGCGGCGTACGTTTCGACAACGTGGACACCATTGGAATCGGTAGTTCAGGCAATTTTAGCGGCGGGTGGAATTCCCGTTATCGCGCATCCGTTGCGTTATAAATTGACTGCGACGCGCATGAAAAAATTGTTAGGTGCATTTAAAAATATGGGCGGACAAGCCATTGAAGTAGTCACGGGTCGTTATAATCCAGACGAAATGCGGATTTTGGCGAATTACGCCAATCAGTTTGAATTGGCAGGTTCGGTCGGTTCGGATTTTCACAGCCCAACCAATCAATGGATTGAACTGGGACGAGTTGCCGCTCTGCCTGATAATGTCAAACCTGTTTGGGAATTGTGGCAATGAGCCGTTTTTGGGAAGTAAAAACATTAGCGGAAATGAACCGCGAAGAATGGGAATCGTTGTGCGATGGTTGCGGACGCTGTTGTTTACACAAATTGGAAGACGAGGATACGGGCGACATTTACATTACCCGCGTGGCGTGTAAATTATTGGATTTAAAAACGTGTCGCTGTACCAATTACACCAACAGAATTGGTTTTGTGCCGGATTGTTTAGAATTGCACGCGGTGAGTTTTAAAGAATATCAGTGGTTGCCCAAAACGTGTGCGTACCGATTATTAAATGACGGTGAAAAGTTGCCGACGTGGCATCCGTTGATTTCTAATCGTGAAAATAGTGTGAAAAAAGCGGGAATGGCAGTGAGTGGTTACGCAATTTCAGAAACAAAAATTAAAAATGTGGATGATTTGGAAGATTATATTTTGGCGTTGCAGATTTGATTTAATTAGTACATTCGTACATTCGTACATTCGTAAGGGCGGGTTCTAAACCCGCCCTGAATAACCGAATTTTAAGGGCGGGTTTAGAACCCGCCCCTACGATTACGCGGCTTGTTCTGCTGCGTCTTTAATCGCTTCTTTGATACTCAAACGCACACGACCTTGACGGTCAATTTCTAAGACTTTCACTTTGACCACATCGCCTTCGTTCAAGCGATCACTGACTTTATCAACCCGTTCATCTGAGATTTGCGAAATATGAACTAAGCCATCTTTGCCTGGCATAATCGCGACAAACGCACCGAAATCCATTAAACGAACGACTTTTCCTTCGTAGATTTTACCAACTTCCACTTCAGCGGTAATTTCTTCGATTAAACGTTTCGCTTCTTCGCCCGCCGCTTTATCGACCGACGCAACTTTCACTACGCCGTCATCCGATAAATCAATACTTGCACCGGTTTGTTCGGTAATGCTGCGAATGGTCGCGCCACCTTTGCCGATCACTTCACGAATTTTGCTTGGATCGATTTTGAAAGTGATAATGCGCGGCGCAAAATCTGACATTTCAGAACGTGACACCGCTAACGCTTTATTCATTTCGTCTAAAATATGCAACCGCCCGACTTTCGCCTGTGCGAGAGCCGTTTTCATAATTTCAGCGGTGATGCCGTCGATTTTAATGTCCATTTGTAACGCGGTAATGCCAGTCGCTGAACCTGCAACTTTGAAATCCATATCGCCCAAATGATCTTCGTCGCCCAAAATATCAGAAATCACCGCGAAACGGTCGCCTTCTTTAATCAAGCCCATCGCGATTCCAGCCACTGGCGCAGATAATGGAACGCCCGCATCCATCAAAGCCAAACTGCTACCGCAAACCGAAGCCATTGAACTCGAACCGTTGGATTCAGTGATTTCAGAAACCACGCGGATTGAATACGGAAATTCTTCCATATTCGGCAACACGGCTAAAACGCCCCGTTTCGCTAATCTTCCGTGACCAATTTCACGGCGTTTTGGTGAACCAACAAAACCAGTTTCGCCCACGCTGTACGGAGGGAAATTGTAATGCAACATAAACGGTTCTTTATATTCACCGGCTAATGCGTCGATGATTTGTGAATCGCGGGCGGTGCCTAACGTTGCCACCACTAAGGCTTGCGTTTCGCCGCGTGTAAATAACGCCGAACCGTGAGTGCGCGGTAAAACGCCAGTGCGAATGCTGATTTGACGCACTTTGTCGAGCGCACGACCATCGATGCGTTGACCGTCATTTAAAATCGCGCCCCGCACCACGTCATATTCTAATTGTTCAATTACGCCTTTAATGTCACGTTCTTCGTAGACTTCATTGGCAGTTAATTGTTCAATAACGGCGGTACGAATTTCTTTGAGTTTTTCTTGACGAACCAATTTTTCAGGAATCGAATATGCCGCTTTCACGTCGGCTTCAATGGCGATGGAAACCAAACGATTTAATTCGTGATTGATTTCAGGGGCAACCCATTCAACCGCTCCACAACCTACCATTTCCGCAAATTCGTTAATCGCGTTAATCGCGGTTTGCATTTGTTCATGACCGAATAACACCGCACCGAGCATGATTTCTTCAGACAAACATTTTGCTTCAGATTCCACCATCAAAACAGCGTGTGCCGTACCGGCGACGACTAATGTTAAATCGGATGTTTTCAAGGCTTCGGGTGCCACATTCAACAAATACTGCCCATCTTTGTAACCAACACGCGCTGCGCCGATGGGACCATTGAACGGTAAACCAGAAATCGCTAAAGCCGCTGATGCGCCTAATAATGCGGCAACTTCGGTATCCACTTCGGGATTTAATGACACCACAGTGGCGATAATTTGCACTTCGTTGGTGTAACCTTCGGGAAATAAAGGGCGAATTGGGCGATCGATTAAGCGAGAAATTAACGTTTCTTGTTCAGACGGACGACCTTCGCGTTTGAAAAATCCGCCTGGAATTTTGCCAGCCGCATAGGCTTTTTCTTGATAATTAACGGTTAAAGGGAAAAAGTCGCCACCCGTTGCAGATTTTTTGCCGACAACCGTGACTAACAAAGACGTGCCGTCAATATCAATCATGACTGCGCCGTCAGCTTGACGGGCAATTTCACCAGTTTCGAGGATGACTTTTTGATCGCCGTACTGAAATTCTTTCCGAATAGGATTCACTATTGGGTTTCCTTTGTTTGAAGGGTGTTGAAAAATGAGAATAAATTTGTGTGTTGCTAAAACAAAAACGGCACAAGATGTGCCGTTTTCTAAGTGGTTTTTTATTTACGCAACCCTAAGCGTGAAATCAACGTGCGGTAACGTTCGAGCTGTGTATTTTTCAAATAATCCAACAGTTTACGACGTTGATTAACCATGCGTAACAAACCACGACGTGAATGGTTATCTTTTTTGTGCGCCGCAAAATGCGGTGTTAAATGATGAATGTGCGCGGTCAATAAAGCGACCTGAACTTCACACGAACCCGTATCAGTTTCTGACTGACGATACGCTTCAACGACGGCTTTTTTTTGTTCTGCTGTAAATGGCATTGCGAGTAATCCCTAAGAGAAACACCCCCACTCATGTGGGGAAAATTAAATAAATGAAGGTTTCCACGATTAGGGTGTAGAAACCAGAGTGCGACGCGGTTTAAAACCTGCGTCTAATCGTTCAGATTAAATAAACGAACTGGCGTTAGTTTATCATTTAATCCAATTTCACCCAAACCTAAAAACAAACTTTCTGCATATAAACGCACGTTTTGTTTGCGTTCATTAGTTTTAAAATCAATCGCTTGACCAAAAGAAATCGCCTTTGCTTGTTCGGACGATAAATGAATGGCGAGTAAATTTTCGAGCGGTTTATCGACCGGCATCAAACTCGCGTGCAATTCAACGGAAGTCAGTGCGCTAAGTTGCTCAATCGTTTTGGCTTCGTGTAAAAAAAATTGTCCGGCTTGCGTGCGACGTAACGCCGTCACCGTGCCACCACAACCCAAATCATGCCCAATATCTTCCGCAAGCGAGCGAATATAAGTGCCTTTGGAACAGGCGACATCGAGCGTCAACGTTTCGGGTGTGAATTCGAGTAAATTCAATTCGTAAATGGTAATGTGGCGCGGTTCACGTTCAATCGTAATGCCTTCACGCGCCAATTCGTACAACTTTTTGCCGTTATGTTTTAACGCAGAATACATCGGCGGAACTTGCGCTTGTGCGCCGGTGAATTTCACCAAACACGCCTGAATTTCTGCCAGCGATAACGGCGGCACGGGTTTGGTTTCAATGATTTGCCCTTCGGCATCGCCGGTGTCGGTCATTACGCCCAATTTAACGGTGACTTGATAACGTTTGTCATCGTCCAACATTAACGCCGACACTTTGGTTGCTTCACCAAAACACAGCGGCAATAAACCGGTCGCGAGCGGATCTAAACTGCCTGTGTGTCCGGCTTTGTTAGCGTTGAACAATCGCCGCACTTCCTGCAACGCTTTGTTTGACGAAATGCCCAAACGTTTGTCCAACAAAATAATACCGTGAACATTCAAACCCGATTTACGTTTGCTCATTTTCACCTCCAAAACTTAACACTGCGCCGCCGTCATTATTCCAATCGGAAAGCACGAAACGTTGGGCTTTTTGACCATTCAACATAAATTCATGTTGAGCAGGACGGTGCGTGTGACCGTGAATTAAGCGCGTACATTGATATTTTTTCATCAAATTTTCAATAGTGATTTGATTCACATCCATAACGTAATTAGATTGTTTTTGTTTGTGCCAAAAACTGCGAATTCGATACCAACGCGCCGCACATAATCGTAACCATAACGGTTTTGAAAGTACATTTTGTTGCCATTCGGAAGCACGAGATTTAGTCCGGAAGGCTTGGTACGCCACATCATCGCTGCACAATAAATCGCCGTGCGTTAATAATGTTTGCTCGCTTTCCAGCTGAATCACGGCGTAATCGTCCAACAAAATTACGCCTGTTCCTCGCGCAAAACGTTCGCTAATTAAAAAATCTCGATTGCCACGTTGCAAATAAACCGCCACGCCCGAATCGGTTAATTGTTTTAATTCGCGGCGAACTTCCGCATTGGGCGCGGTGAAATCATCATCGCCGACCCACGCATCAAACAAATCGCCCAAAATATAAACCGCACTCGATTGACGCGCTTTGGTTCGCAAAAAATGCACAAAATGGCGCGTCAATTTGGGCTTATCGAATGACAAATGTAAATCTGAAATGAATGAAATCATCGAGTGAATTTTTTACTCAACGATTTCAGCTTTTTCAATTACGATGTTTGTTTTTGGTACGTCTTGATTGCCGTTGCGCGTGCCGGTTGCTTCAGCCGCCATTTTATCGACCACTTCCATGCCTTCAATCACTTCTGCAAAGACCGCGTAACCCCAACCGCTGGCGTTTTTGCCGGTGTGATTTAAAAATCCGTTGTCTTTGTAATTGATGAAAAATTGCGCGGTCGCCGAATTTGGTACATTTGTCCGCGCCATCGCAATCGTGCCACGGGTATTTTTCAAACCGTTATCAGCTTCATTTTCAATCGGCGCGTGAACGTCTTTTTGTTTGAAATCGGTGTCAAAACCGCCGCCTTGCGCCATGAAATCTTTGATTATGCGGTGAAAAATCGTGTCGTTATAAAAACCTTCTTTCACATACGTTAAGAAATTCGCGCTGCTAATCGGCGCTTTTTCTGGGTTGAGTTGAATCGTGATGTCGCCCATTGAGGTCGTTAATTTCACTTTTGGGTGCGTTTGAGTCATTTTGTTTTCCGTGGCAAAAGCCATTGTTGTCGTGAACAGAAACAACATTGAGAGCAATAATTTTCGCATTTGTTTCCTAGAGAATGTTTTAAGAGTGGCGAATTTTAGGTGGTTTTAACTTGAAATAGAAGTGGCAGCTTGTTAAATTGCCACATCCTTTACATTTTACGGTTCAAAAAGAATGCTAAAAATACACAATACACTCACTCGCGCCAAAGAAGTTTTCACGCCCCGAATTGCCGGAAAAGTTGGTTTATATGTGTGCGGTATGACGGTTTATGATTATTGTCACGTCGGACACGCGCGAGTGATGGTGGTGTTTGATACCGTCGTGCGCTATTTGCGCTACTCCAATTACGAAGTCACTTATGTGCGAAATATCACCGACATTGACGACAAAATTATTCATCGCGCTAACGAAAATGGCGAAGATTTTCTCGCATTAACCGAACGTTTTATTGTCGCCATGCACGAAGATGAACGCGCATTATCGGTTTTGCCGCCCGATATTGAGCCACGCGCCACGCAATCGATTCCTGACATTATCGCTATGATTGAAACGCTCATTGCCAAAGATTTTGCATACATTGGCACGAATGGCGACGTGTTTTATGCCGTCGAAAAGTTTAAAAATTACGGGCAATTATCAGGTAAAAATTTAGACGATTTACAAGCGGGCGAGCGCGTCGATGTGGATTTGGCGAAACGTAATCCGATGGATTTTGTGTTGTGGAAAATGGCAAAAATCGATGAACCTTTTTGGGAATCGCCTTGGGGAAAGGGTCGTCCTGGCTGGCATATTGAGTGTTCTGCGATGTCAACGTGCTGTTTGGGAAATTCGTTTGATATTCACGGCGGCGGCATGGATTTACAATTTCCGCATCATGAAAATGAAATCGCCCAATCGGAAGGCGCGACCGGTGAAAAGTTTGTCAATTTATGGATGCACAACGGTTTTGTGCGAATCAACGAAGAAAAAATGTCGAAATCGTTGGGCAATTTTTTCACCGTCCGCGAAGTGTTAAAACAATATCGCCCTGAAATTATTCGTTTCTTCATTTTAACCAGCCATTATCGCAGTCCGTTAAATTATTCTGAGGAACAATTAAACGACGCGGGCGCAGGTTTGACGCGACTTTATACGGCGTTGCGTGATGTTGAAATTCAAGCACATCCCCCTTGCCCCCCTTCAAATACGGGAGAAGATTCGGACTTCAAAGCTCGCTTTGAAAACGCTATGAACGACGATTTTAATACGCCCGTTGCGCTAGCGGTTTTGTTCGATGTGGCGCGTGAATTGAATAAAGCCAAAGAAGTTGAACCCGAAAAAACGCGAATTTTAGCGGCAACGTTGAAATCGTTGGCAAGCATTTTGGGTTTGTTAAACGATAATCCAGAAACGTTTTTGAAAGGTGAATCGAGCGACGACGCAGAAATTGAACAACAAATTCAAGCGCGAATTGACGCGAAAAAAGCGAAAAATTGGGCGTTAGCGGATCAAATCCGTGACGAATTGAAAGCCAAAAATGTGATTTTAGAAGATTCGCCCGACGGTTCGACGCGCTGGCGCAGAGATTAAATCTATAATGAAAATCAATGAAAAAATCCGTTTTATGCGCGAATCTAAAAATTGGACACAAGCCGATATGGCTGAAAAACTAAATATGTCTGTTGGCAGCTATCGCAAAATTGAACAGGGTCAGTCGAAAGCTGACCACCACAAACTTGAACGATTTGCACAGCTATTCGATGTTGATTTACTGGAGTTAATGTCTTTGGGGGATGGTCACGTTATTTTTATCAGTGATAGCAACCATTCTCCTTGCAACGTCATTGGTTCATCTACCGAAATTGCGCTTGAAGTCCAAAAATTGCAAATGGTCATTATGCACAAAGATGAAAAGCTCAATCATAAAGATGAAATACTGAATCACAAAGACGAAATACTGAATCATAAAGATGAAATTATTGAGCAATTGCGAACGGAAATTGATTTGTTAAAAAATGTTATCGAGCTGATGAAACGTTAATGCACATTCATTCTCAACTTGAAATTCACGGTATCGTTCAAGGCGTTGGATTTCGTCCATTTGTGGCGCGGTTGGCGACGCGTTTTTCACAAAATGGTTGGATTAAAAACACGTCTTCGGGCGTGTTAATTTCAATCGAAGGCGCGGAAAATCAACAGCAGCAACTTTTAAATTTACTTCAAACGGAATTGCCGCCATTTGCTGAAATTCACGCTTTAAAAATCACGCCGCAATCGTTGGCGAATTTTGACCGTTTTGAGATTGTGCCAAGTGTCGCAAATTCTAAAAACGCCGCTTTCACGCTGCCCGACATTGCAACCTGCGCCGAATGCGTCACAGATATTTTCAATCCGCAAAGTCGTTATTTTCGTTATCCATTCACCAGTTGTTGCAGCTGTGGCGCACGTTACAGCATCGCGACGCGCCAACCGTACGACCGCGAAAACACCAGCATGGTAGAATTTAAACTGTGCGCGGATTGCCAAAATGAATATCAAACTATGGACAATCGTCGGTTTCATGCTCAAACGTTGGCGTGTGAAAAATGCGGCATTCAACTTCGTTTTTTGGACAACGTGGGACGTGTTTTAGCTGAAAAAGATGCCGCTTTGAAATGCGCGGTTGAACAATTGAAAGCCGGAAAAATCGTGGCTGTTAAAGGCATTGGCGGTTATCAATTATTGGTCGATGCCACTAATCAAAACGCTGTCGAACGGTTGCGCGAACGCAAAAAACGTCCGATGAAACCGTTTGCGTTGATGGTTTCAAATTTAGCCGCCGCGCAAAGTGTGTGTGAAATTTCTGAACTCGAACAAACCGCCCTCACCTCATCCGCCGCGCCGATTGTGTTACTAAAACGGCGGGAATTCGCTCTTATCGCCGAAGCCGTCGCGCCACAACAATCAATGCTTGGCGTGATGGTGGCGTATTCGCCATTGCATCATTTGTTGCTGTACGATTTGGGTTCACCCGTCGTGGCAACCAGCGGCAACCGTTCGAGTGAACCGATTTGCATCGATGACGCGCAAGCCGTAGAAATTTTGGCAGATATTGCCGATTCTTTTTTGATTCATAATCGCCCGATTTTGCGCCCGTTGGACGATTCAATTGTGCGGGAAATTAACGGAAAAATAACGATTTTGCGCCGAGCGCGAGGATTTGCACCGTTGCCGATTAAAGCACATCCCCCCTGCCCCCCTTCAAAAGGGGGGAATCATGAAAAGGGATTTATGCCAAACACGCTGGCGGTCGGCGGACAAATGAAAAATACCGTGGCGATTAGTCACAACAATCAAGCGATTTTAAGCCAACATTTGGGCGATTTAGAGTCGGAAGCGACGCGCCAACAATTTCAAAAAACGCTGACGGATTTACAAAATTTTTACGCTTTTGAACCGTTGCGGGTGATGCACGACTTTCATCCCGATTATGTGAGCAGCCAATTTGCCGCGAATTTGAACATCGAAAAGCACGCCGTTCAACATCATTACGCGCACGCGCTTTCGTGCATGGCGGAAAATAATGTGTCGCCGCCCGCGTTGGGTTGTGTGTTTGATGGTTCGGGTTTGGGTTTGGACGGCACGATTTGGGGCGGCGAGTTTTTGTTAATTCATGAAAAAGGTTTTGAACGATTCGCGCATTTTCGCCCGTTTCCGTTAATTGGCGGCTCGAAAGCGATTCAAGAACCGCGCCGCGCCGCATTGGGTTTGTTGTTTGCGATTTATGGCGATGCAGCATTTGAAATGGCGGATTTTAATTTTTCAGAAAATGAAAAAATGCTTTTAAAAATTGCTCTCACTCAAAATTTAAACTGTCCAAAAACCAGCAGCGTCGGACGATTATTTGATGCCGTGGCGAGTTTGTTAAACCTTTGTCAGGTCAATCAATACGAAGGACACGCGGCGATGTTATTAGAAAGTTGCGCCACGAAATCGAAAACAAATGATTTTTATGATTTTGAAATCAGCGTTGGGAAATCTGCGCTCATTATCGATTGGCAACCGATGATTGAAGAACTGTTAGACGACATTCCGAATCGAGCGGCGAACGACTGCGCGGCGAAATTTCATAACACGTTAGCGAAAATCAGCGGTGAAATTGCCCATCGCGCGAATCAAAAAAACATTGTATTAAGCGGGGGTTGCTTTCAAAATGGAAACCTAACAAAGAAGGTTTTTGCTAATTTAAATACTGAAAATTTCATCATTTACACGCATCAAAATATGCCGCCAAATGATGGTGGTTTAGCGTTGGGGCAATTGTATGCCGCTTCTTTTCTCACTTAACTTACAAATCGAATTCTCATGCCCTTATCAAATGATTCATTTGGGTTACACATTATTTACATTGCATTGATTTCAATGGCGGCGATATTTATCTTCCGTTGGCTGCGTAAAATACCGAGTAACACCAAATTACAAAGTGACTCAGAACGTTTACATAAAATTGCAAATCAATTGCCTAATTTGGTTTTTCAATTTTGTATGCGTGCGGATGGTAGTTTTTATGTGCCTTACGCCAGCGAAGTTCTAAATAAGATGTACCGTGTTCGTCCCGAGGACGTTATTGATAATATGTCCGCGCTCTTTGCCATGATTCATCCCGATGATTTAGCGCATCATATTGAAACCATGCAAACGTCCGCGCGTGAGTTAACACCCTGGCATGATGAATATCGGTTGAAATTTGCGGACGGAACAGAAAGCTGGTTGTTTGGAACGGCGTTGCCCGAACGTGAAGACGATGGTTTAACATTGTGGCACGGTTTTGTGATGGATATTACCGAACGTAAACAAAAAGAAATGGAGCTAATCAACGCGAAAAATCATTTGCAAGCGACGCTGGATACCATTCCAGATTTAATGTTTGAAGTCGGATTAGACGGTCATTATTACAACGTTCACACCGCGCATCCCGACTTATTGATGGCACCTCCTGATCAGCTAATTGGCAAAAAAGTTTCTGACTTTTTACCGCCAGACGCATCGAATATAACGCTGTCAGCATTGCAAGAATCGCTGGAAACAAGCCACTCGAATGGCAAACAATTTAAATTGCCACTTCCTCAAGGCGAGCTGTGGTTTGAATTATCGGTTGCCACCAAAATCAATAATTCACCGGCGCATCAACCGCGTTTTATTGTGTTGTCACGCGACATCACCGAGCGCAAACATAACGAGGAAAAATTACAAAAATTCTTTGATATTATTCCCAATTTATTGTGCATCCTTTCGCCGGACGGGCGTTTTGTGAGTGTCAATCGAGCGTGGCAAAACATTTTGGGTTACGATTCCGAAGAATTATTAACATTTCCGCTAATCAAATTTATTCACCCTGAAGACTACTACGCCACCGCGCATGAAATCAGTAAATTGTTTTTGAAAACAGAAATCCTAAATTTTTCAAATCGGTATCGCCATAAAAATGGGCGTTATCACTGGCTAGAATGGCAAGCGGTCGCATCGAATAATCACGAATTTATATTTGCGTCGGCGCGGGATGTCACCAATAACAAATTGATTGAATCTGAACTGAAACGTTCTAACGCCGAATTGGAGCAATTTGCTTACGCCGTTTCACACGATATGCGGCAGCCGTTACGAATGGTGACGAGTTATTTATCACTGATTGAAAAAGCGTTAGCGGAAACATTAGATGACGAAACCCGTCAATTTCTCACCTTTGCTACGGATGGCGCAAAACGCATGGATGCGATGATTTTATCATTGCTCGATTATTCACGAGTGGCGCGTCTCACCGAACCGTTTAGCAACATTTCTACTCGTGCGGCACTGGATGAAGCTCTTCTGTTTTTAAAACCGGCACTAAAAACCAGCGGCGGAAACATTCACGCATCCGGAAATTGGATTGATTTAATTGCCAGCCGTGACGAATTAACACGTTTATTTCAAAACCTTATCGATAACGCGCTTAAATATCACGATGAAAATAACCCGCCGCAAGTCGAAATTTTAGCCAGCGTGAAAACGAATATTTTTAGAGTAGAAGTGCGTGATTCGGGCATTGGCATTGAGCCATCGCAAATGGAACGATTATTCAAAGTATTTTCACGGTTACAAGCTCGCAGTCGTTTTGAAGGCACGGGCGTAGGTTTGGCATTATGTCGAAAAATCATGGAACATCACGGTGGAAAAATTGGCGTGGAATCTGAAGGTGAGGGCTTGGGATGTGTGTTTTGGGTTGAATTTCCTATTACGAATAATAAACACGCACATTCTTAATGACCATGAGCAGCTTCAATTCTGAAATATTCCCTGCTAACGTTCCGAAAAAGCGCATTTTTGTAACGGGATTGTTGTTATTGCTCGGTTTGACGTTGACGGCTTTTATTTCATACCAATTCAAACAGGATATTGAATTTCATGAAAAGCGAGATTTCCAATCCCGTTGCGAAGAAGTTAAATTAAAAATTCAAGCCCGATTGATGACGCACAAACAAATGTTATTAAGCGGCGCAGCGATGTTTGATGGCTCTGAAAATGTCCGTCGTGATGAATGGAAAATGTATGTGAAACGATTGAGTTTAAATCGTGAATTAGATGGCGTGCAAGCGTTGGGTTTTTCGTTGTGGATTAAACCTGAAAACCTTGCCGAACATGAAAAAAATATACAAAAAGAAGGTTTTCCCGATTATCACGTTAAACCCGAAGGTAAGCGCGAGGCGTACACGTCGATTATTTATATTGAACCGTTTACGGATCGTAATTTACGCGCCTTTGGTTACGATATGTATTCCGAACCGGTGCGCCGAACCGCCATGAATTCGGCGATGGATAATCAAAATGTGAGCTTGTCTAGCAAGGTGATTTTGCTTCAAGAAGAATCGACTGATATTCAAGCAGGAACGTTAATGTACGCACCGGTTTATCAAAAAAATAAACCGATTGATACCGTTGAACAACGCCGAAATGCTATTTTGGGTTGGGTTTATAGCCCTTTTCGCATGACCGATTTGCTGCGTCACATTTTACTTAATAGTCACGACATTAACGTCGGACATTTGTATCTTCATGTGTACGACGGCATCAGCCAACATGTACACAATGACGACACGCATCCGCTGGACAATTCATTGTATGAAAGCGAAAAAAATGCGTCCAGTGAATTTAATCCGCTTTTTAATTACGATACCTATTTAGACTTTTACGGCACAACCTGGACGCTACATTTTAACCAATTCATTGATGCGGAAGTCGCGATAGATTACAGCAAAGCCTGGCTGGTTTTGGGCAGTGGCACATTGATTAGTTTGTTGATGTTTTTTCTATTACGCGCTTATTTCACGATGCAAATTACGGATGCGAGAATCGCCTATAAATTAACCACTCAATGGCGTGAAAGCGAATATCGTTTTGAATTGTTAGCGAATTCGGCACCGGTGATGATTTGGACAACCGACACGGACGAACAGTTAAATTATGTCAATCAAGTCCGATTAGATTTTAGCGGTCGCACGTTGGAGCAAATCAAAGGAAAGGGGTGGACTGATGATATTCACCCTGAAGATTTACAAAACACGTTACAGGCTTATCACGACGCATTCGAGGCGCAACAGCCGTTTCGAGTAGAATACCGTTTGAAACGGTACGATGGTGAATACTGCTGGATTTTAGATACCGGCGTACCGCGCTTCACAGATGGCACATTCGTTGGTTATGTGGGTTCGTGTTTGGATATTACGGAACATTATCAAAACGAGTCAGCGTTAAAAATGAGTGAAAAAAATTTAGCCATGAGTAACGCAGATTTATTACAATTTACGCATATTGCCGCGCACCATTTACAAGAACCAACACGGCGAATCGTTATTTTTGTACAACGATTACAAAACGCAATAATGCGGGCTTCGCAGCCTAATGAAGAAGCGTTGACGGCGTTGAATTTTATTAAACAAAGTGCTTTACGGCAACGTGCCTTGGTTCGGGATATTCAACTGTATCTTGCAGCGGGTCAACCGCGTATGCCAATTGAACATGTTAATGTGGTCAATGTTTTGACCAAAGTTTTGGAAAATCTTGCGCCGTTGATTCAAGCTACGCAGGCGCGAATTGAATTGGGTGAATTACCCACCGTGATGATTGATCGCCCCCGTTTGTATGATATTTTTAACATTTTAATCAATAATTCACTGAAGTATCACCACCCGAATCGTATTCCATACATACACATTTATGGTGAATGTAAAAAAAGAGGGGTGCGCTATTATATTGAGGATAACGGCATCGGTATTCCGTTTGAATACCGCGAGCAGGTTTTTTTGGTATTTGAGCGTTTGCAAGTCAATGATAATCAAGATTCAACAGGTGTAGGTTTGGCAATTGTGCGACGTATTGTAGAAAGTTGTGATGGGGCAGTCAGTTTGCGTGAAACCAAAAATGGTGGCACAACAGTAGTATTGGATTTACGACATTGAATAGACGTTATGATTTTTATTTTTACTTAAACTTACGAGGTTTTAAATGATGACTGAGCGTAATCACATGATTGAGATTTTATTATTGGAGGATGAGCCTGCTGATGCGTATTTAGTGAAAATGGCATTGAGAGAAAGTAAAATCAAGGCGAATCTGAATCACGTTATCGATGGTCGTGCGGGCTTGGATTTTTTACAAAAAATAGACCAATACGCAGATTCTCCTCGCCCAGATTTAATTTTTTTGGATTTGAATATGCCGCGAATGAATGGCTACGAATTTCTAACAGAGATTAAAAAAAATCCTAAGTTGTATGATATTCCAGTGATTGTTTTAACAACGTCAGATGCGGAAGCCGATGTCATTCGTTCGTATAAATTAGGCGCATCGAGCTATATTTCAAAGCCCGTAGATATGTCGAAATTTGTGGATGCAATTCGCCAATTGGGTGAATATTGGTTCACGCTTGTTCGTTTACCTTCAGGACGTAACTTATGACAGACTCAATTATAATCCGAGTTTTACTCGTTGAAGACGAGGAAGGCGACGCTTATTTGGTCAAGTCCGCATTAAAATTAGCGGACAAAATCAATTTTGAAATTACTTGGGTGGAATCGCTTGCCCTCGCTAAAAAAGCGTTAGCCTCTATTCACTTTGATGTTATTTTGTTGGATTTGTCACTGCCCGATTCAGATGGATTGCAGACGGTGGAAATTGCACAGCATGTTGCAATGGATATTCCCATTATTATTCTGACCGGACACGCCGATACCGATTTTGCACTGACGGCATTGAAAGCCGGAGTTTGCGATTACATGGTCAAAGGAGATTTTGGTTTTAATGGTTTGGTGCGGACGATTCGTTATTCTTTATTGCGGGTTGAAATGGAAACGCATAATAAGTTATTAGTTTCCGCTTTAAACGCGGCGGGTAACGCCATTATAATTACCGACAAAGACACTAATATCAAATGGGTCAATCCCGCTTTTAGTCGATTATCCGGTTATAGCTTAGAAGAAGCCATTGGACATAAACCCTGTGAATTAGTGAAATCCGGCGTACAAAATGTACAGTTTTATAGCGCAATGTGGAAAAGATTATTGGCAGGAAAACACTTTCGCGGTGAGCTTATCAATAAACGTAAAAATGGCGAGTTATATCACGAAGAATTAAACATCGCGCCGGTGAAAAATAGTCGGGGTGAAATTACGAATTTTATCGGAATTAAGGAAAATATCAGCAAACGCAAAGCCACTGAACAAATGTTGCACAAACTCGCCAGTACCGATTCCTTAACGGGCTTGTTTAATCGGCGGGTATTTTTAGAGCGATTGACGCAAGAATCTGAACGTATTTCACGCTTAGGCGGGGTCGCCGCATTGTTGATGTTAGATTTAGATTTTTTTAAGCGTATCAATGACACTTATGGGCATTCTGTTGGCGATGAAGTATTAAAGCGATTTGCTGACGTGCTGCAAAAAAATTCTCGCACTATCGATGTTCCCGCACGTTTGGGCGGTGAAGAATTTGCCGTTTTATTAACAAGTACCGGACGTGATGACGCAATGATTGTGGCGGAAAGATTGCGTAAACAAGTCTCAGAAATTGAAATTGACCATCCAAAAGGCGTGGTGCGGTTAACAGTAAGTATTGGCGCGGCGGCTTTATTTGTAGGTGATAGTAATGGTCAAATCATATTTAATCGCGCTGATAGTGCGATGTACGCAGCAAAAGAATCTGGGCGTAATAAAACGTGTTGGTTTGAAGAGTAAAATTTAAATTTCTAACTTTAACCTCAAAACGAGAATGTTATGTGTTTAGCTGTTCCAGCAAAAATTATAAGTTTAAAAATGAACGAGGATGCGTTGCTTCGCATGGGCAACGTGGATTTTTCAGGCGTGCAAAAAGAAATTAGTTTGGCGTACGTTCCCGAAGCCAAAATTGGCGATTATGTGATTGTCCACGCGGGTTTCGCGCTTTCTATTTTAGACGAATCCGAAGCGTTAGCCAGTTTGCAAGCCTTTCAAGAGTTAGCCGATTTTCAAGCCGCGTTATGAATTACACCCAAGTATTTCGGAATCCTGAACTCGCGCAACAATGGGTGAATGCCATTAAAGCGTTGGCGACGCAACGTTGGCGCATTATGGAAGTGTGCGGCGGACAAACGCACAGTATTATTAAATATGGCATCGATCAATTGCTCGCGGATGAAATCGAGTTAATTCACGGGCCGGGTTGTCCCGTTTGCGTCACACCGTTGGCGTATATCGACAAAGCCTTGGCGATTGCCGCGCAACCGAATGTGATTTTTTGTTCGTTCGGCGATATGTTGCGCGTGCCGAGTTCACACCAAGATTTATTGAGTTTGAAAGCGCAAGGCGCGGACATTCGGATTGTCTATTCGCCGTTGGACGCGCTGACGATTGCGGAACAATCGCCCAACAAAGAAGTGGTTTTTTTTGGTGTGGGTTTTGAAACGACAGCACCAACCACTGCGTTGACGGCGTATCAAGCGAAATCAAAACAACTCAAAAATTTTTCATTATTGATTTGCCACGTTCGCGTGCCGCCCGTAATGGAAATGTTATTAGCCAGCGAAAATCACCGCGTTCAAGGTTTTCTCGGTGCGGGTCACGTTTGTTCGATTATGGGATTTCACGAATACGCGCCAATCTGTGAACGCTATAAAATGCCGATTGTGATTACCGGTTTTGAGCCTGTTGATATTTTGCAGGGCATTTATTTTTGCGTGAAACAGTTGGAAGAAAAGCGTTTTGAGGTTGAAAATCAGTATTCGCGCATTGTAAAAGAAGCCGGAAATGTTCCCGCGCAAGCCTTAATGCAAAAAGTATTTAACGTGGTGCATCGTAATTGGCGCGGTTTGGGCGTGGTGCAAAATAGTGGTCTGGCGTTAAATTCGGATTATGACGATTGGAATGCCGAAAATCGTTTTTCAGTGGGCAATATTAACACGTTAGAACCTGTCGAATGTCGCAGCGGCGAGGTATTACAAGGTTTAATCAAACCGGTGCAATGTGCTGAATTCGGCACAACTTGCACGCCCGAACATCCGTTTGGCGCGACAATGGTTTCATCCGAAGGGGCGTGCGCCGCCTATTATCGTTATCGACAAAATGCGTTAAGCTAATCAACGCCAAACTTTTTAATCACGTTTTATTTTTATTTAGGGGTCGCCATCATGCCCATTAACACTGGATTTCTACTGCAATTTATTCGATTAGCCACGCCGTTTTGGCAATCGGAAAATAAAACCACCATTCGACGTTTGACGCTCGCGTTGTTTGGTTTGACCGTGCTGCAAATTACTATCGCGGTGCTGATTACCGAATGGAGCGCGGATTTATTTAATGCGCTAGAACAGCGTTCCATGTCGGGCGTATTGACACAAGTGGGACTGATTGTTCTCATTTTTATTGCCAATATCGCAGTGACGGTGACGCATTTCAAAATCAAACGAACGCTACAACTCGATTGGCGAAACTGGCTTACTACAAAGTTAATAGCGCAATGGATGAATGACGGACGGCATTATTTGGTGACGCACATTCAAGGCAATGCGTCGTCTGATAATCCCGATGGACGGATTGCGGAAGACGTACGAATCGCCACGGAATCTGCGATTGATTTAGTGCATTCGTTGGTTTTTTGCTCGCTGCTGCTGATTAGTTTTACCAAGATTTTGTGGACATTATCGGGTGTCGTGACGCTCAATTTAGGATTTATCGAAATTCCAATTTATGGACATTTGGTTTGGTTGGCGACGATTTATGCCGCCGGTGCGTCTGTGTTGGGCTGGTGGATTGGTCGCCCGTTGACGCAAGCCACGAATGGACGACAAACAGTGGAAGCCAACTTTCGATTTGGTTTGGTGAATGCGCGGGAAAATTCATTGGCGATTTCACTCGTTCACGGTGAAAAAACCGAACAACATCGTTGCTATAGTTTATTCCAAGATATTATTGACGCTTGGAAACGACAAACTACCGCTCAATCGAATATTTTGATGTTCACGTCGGGGCATTCCATTTTGCTGATGGCATTTCCTATTTTAGTTTCTTCGCCACGATTTGTACTCGGGAGCATTTCACTCGGTGGGTTAATGCAATCCGCGCAAGCCTTTCAACAAATGGCTTCGGCACTTTCTTGGCCAGTCGATAACATGGCAAAAATTGCCGAATGGCGAGCGTCCGTTGAACGGGTGTTAAGTTTGGTTGATGCTTTGGATAAATTAGAACAAGAAATTGCTCATCGCGATCCGAAACGAATTGAACGCATTCAAACGGATTTGCCCATTTTACGTCTACATGATTTGTGCATTGTGCGTTTAGATGGCGTGGTGTGTTTGAAAAAAATTGATTTAGAAATCAAAGCGGGTGAACGGATTTTAATCGCCGGAAATGCGTTTACGGGTTCAAAACTGTTTAAGGCAATCGTCGGTTTTTGGCCGTGGGGCGAAGGCAACATTGAATTGCCAAATGACGAAGTCGTGTTCGTGCCACCACGTCCGTATTTGCCAATTGGTACGTTACGCACCGCGATTTGTTATCCGTTAGCAGTCGAAGATGTGAATCAAAAAGAATTAGCAGAAAAATTGATTGCGGTGGGATTGTCTGATATGCGTAAACATTTAGATGACAACGTAGACAGTTGGGATGCGACCTTGTCACGCGAGCAACAACAGCGTTTGGGCGCGGTGCGTTTGTTATTGCAACGCCCAAAATGGATTTTATTGCAGCAAGCCTTTGATTCGCTCGATTCGGATGATGAGATTGCCATGTTGCGTTTGATTTGCCAAGAATTACCCACGTCGGCGATTTTAACCATTACCCATGAATCGCGTGCCGAAGCCTTTCATCAACGTAAAATTACGTTATAACCAAGGAATTTCACCATGACACAAAAAATCGAACAAGCACGCGGTAAAAAATTGCGCGGGGTTAATTTAGGCGGTTGGTTGGTGTTAGAAAAATGGATGACACCAAGTGTTTTTGAAGGGTTAGAAGCCACCGACGAAACCACGTTTTGTGCCGAATTGGGCGACAAAGCCGCCGCAATTTTAAAAGCGCATTGGAACCGTTTTATTACTCGCGACGATTTTCAATGGTTGGCAGAACTCGGCATTAACGCGGTGCGAATTCCCGTTGGACATTGGATTTTTGGCGCGGATTATCCGTATCACCGCAGTTACGGCGAACATCAATATCCGTTTGTCATCGGTGGCATTGAGATTTTAGACAAAGCCTTTGAATGGGCGGAAGAATTCGGTTTAAATATCGTGGTTGATTTGCACGCCGCGCCCGGTTGTCAAAATGGGTTTGATAATGGTGGAATTAAAGATGTGTGCGAATGGCACACGCAAGAAGCGTATTTACAGCATTCGTTGAGCGTGTTGGAACGTCTCGCCGAACGTTATTCCGACCACCTTGCATTGCACGCGATTGAAGTTTTGAATGAACCGCGTTGGGATGTGCCGACCGATTATTTGAAAAATTACAACACGCTGGCTTATCAAAAAATTCGTCAACATTGCTCGCCTGATAAAGTCGCGGTAGTTTTTCACGATGGTTTTCGTTCGTTCCGCGAATACATTGGTTTTATGCCAGAGCCAGAATTTCAAAACGTGGTGTTTGATATGCACCGTTATCAATGTTTTGACCGCGCTGATATTGATTCGGATATTTACACGCATATTCACAAAGCGAGTGGTGAATGGAAAACCGAAGCCGACGACATTATTCACGAGTTAAAACAACAAACGTATTTGGGCGAATGGAGTTTGGGCTTGGATTTAAAAGTGGTGTCACTTTGGGCAGAAGGTCCGTTCAATCATGCGTTAGAAACGATGGATGATTTTCAAATGAATGTTGCTTATCGTGGCTACGCGGCGGCACAGTTGGCGACGTTTGAAAAATATCTGGGCTGGTTTTTCTGGAGTTACAAAACCGAAACTACGCCCGCGTGGTGTTTTCGAGATTGTGTGAATAACGGTTGGTTGCCGAGCAAATTCGACTAAAATTTTTCACCTCAAACATTAAGGAAATCTAAATTGAAATTATTTGAACCGCTTGAACTTGGCACGCTCACATTGCCAAATCGTATTTTAATGGCTCCGCTGACTCGATGCCGTGCCGCTGAAAATCATATTCCCAGCGATTTAATGGTGACGCATTATGCTCAACGCGCCAGTGCGGGCTTGATTATCGCCGAAGCAACCATGGCGATGGAAGGAAATTCTGCATTTTGGAAAGAACCGGCTATTTATTCCGAAGCACAAATTGCTGGCTGGAAAAAAGTCACCGATGCCGTACACGAAAAAGGTGGTTTAATTTTTCTGCAAATTTGGCATGGCGGACGCGCGTGTCATCCGTTATTAAATGACGGCGCACAACCCGTTGCACCCAGCGCAATCGTTATTACCAATAATCAAGTTCGCACAGCGGAAGGCATGCAACCGTGCGTAGTGCCGCATGAATTACGTCTTGATGAATTGCCCGACATTATCAACGGTTTCAAAAAAGCCGCTGAAAATGCAAAAAAAGCCGGTTTTGACGGCGTTGAAGTACACGGCGCGAATGGCTATTTGCTCGATGAATTTTTGCGTGATGGTGCAAATCAACGTACCGATGAATATGGTGGTTCAATTGAAAACCGAGCGCGTTTGATGCTTGAAGTGTTACAAGCCGCTTGTGACGTGTGGGGCAGTCATCGTGTTGGCTTGCGAATTTCGCCGTTGAACAGTTTCAATAGCATGATGGATAGCAATCCGATTGCCCTTTCAACCTGGTTGGCAACACGACTCAATGATTTCAATTTGGCGTATTTACACGTTATGCGTGGTGATTTTCTTCAACAACAAACGGGCGATGTTTTAACGCCGATTCGCGAAAATTATCACGGCGTGTTGATTGGCAACATGGGCTACGATGCCGAAGAAGCCGAAGAAGCAATTACCGCTGGCAAACTCGATGCGGTAGCATTTGGCGTGAGTTTTATTGCGAATCCTGATTTACCCGCTCGAATTCAAACGGGCGCGGATTTGAACAAGCCCAATCCAAACACGTTTTATTCGTTTAGTGAAGTGGGTTACACCGATTATCCCGCTTTGTCTGACTAATCTAAAACGCCGTCAACGTAAAACCAACGTTCGGCAACTTTTTTGAAACGGCTGATTTCATGTATCAGCCGCGTTTCATTATCCTGCTCATAAAACGCATTAAATTCCACTCGTCCTTTGTCATCTTTCGCACCACCTTTTTTGGTGTGTAAAATTTCTAACTTTTGCCACGTCGCATTATCTTCCGAAAAATCCAGCTGTTTCGGGCGCGTGGTTTTATGCCATGTCGCCAATAAATAATCAGCATTTTGCACCACATACGCGCTGTAACGCGAACGCATTAAGGCTTCGGCGGTGATGGGGAAATGTGTGCCATCGTGAAACGGTTGGCAACATTCCGCGTAATTTTGAGTTGCGCCACACGGGCAAAGATTTTCAATTGTCATATTTTTCACGTTAAAAAAGGCGCGGCAATTTCACTTTCAGTTAAATAACAACCGGAATCTTCTGCCCAATAATTCCCCGTCGTTTGCGCGGCACGAACGCGCGTATTGCCGTTGCAAATCGGTTGATAATGGCACGTTTTACAACGTCCTTCGAGTGGACGCGGTGAACTTTTCAAACCCGCCATCAACGGGTCGCGGGTATCTTGCCAAATTTCAGAAAACGGACGTTCTTTCACATTGCCCAAATTGTAATGCCACCAAAATGTGTCAGGATGCACATTGCCGGTGTTATCGATATTCGCCACATTTACGCCGGACGCATTGCCGCCCCATTGTTCTAATTTCGCCTGAATATGCGCGGCTTTTTCAGGAAAACGAGCGCGTACCCAATGCAGAAAATACACCGCATCGGCATCATTATTGCCCGTGACGAATTCACGTTCTTTGCCTTCCAACAGCCAGTGATAACTGGTTTCAAATAACAAATCCATTGCGTCCCGCGTCATGGAAAAATGCGCGTCATCGCCGCGATTTTTATTGCCGCGTCCACCATAATTCAAATGCGACAAATAAAATTTATCGATATTGTAATCGTCCATCAATTGCAATATTGCCGGAAAATCCTGCACGTTCGATTGCGTTAACGTGAACCGAATGCCGACTTTTATGCCTTTTTCCAAACACAATTCAACGCCGCGCAACGCTTGATTAAACGACCCTTTTGAACGTCTAAAATTATCGTGCGTGTCTTGAATTCCGTCCAAACTCACGCCGATGTACGAATAATTCATCGCGGCGATTCGGTCGATATTTTCAGGCGAAATTTTCGTGCCGTTACTCGACAACGCCACATAAAAACCCATGTCTTTGGCGCGTTGTGAAATGGCGAAAATATCGGGATGTAACAACGGTTCGCCGCCCGATAAAATCAACACCGGAACCTTGAACGCTTTTAAATCCTCCATCACTGTGTAAATTTCAGGCGTGGTGAGTTCGCCCGGAAAATCACGGTCGGCAGAAGTCGTGTAACAATGTTGGCAGGTCAAATTACAACGCCGAATTAAATTCCAAATCACCACCGGCGCAACGGGTTTGCGCGTCGGTTTGATGGGCGTTGGTGCCATCACTTCGCGCATATATTGGCTGAGTCTAAACATACGATTCACATTCCAGTTCGAGTTTTATCACTTTATTTTTTCATCGCGCGTTGTCGCCGCGCATCTTTGGGATCGTTTTGTAGCGGACGATAAATTTCAATTCTGTCGCCTGATTTAACTTCTCGTTCTAACGGACAAAGCGTTGAAAAAATTCCCACTTTCAACGTGTCCAAATTCAATTTCGGAAACTGCGCTAACATTCCTGATTCCAAAATCGCGTGCGCTACGGTACTTTTTTTGGCTACGCGAACGGTTAATAACGTTTGTTTTTCGGGCGTGGCGTAAACCACTTCGACCTCAATCATGCCGCGTAAACCTCTTTGGCGCGTTGCGTAAAGGAGCTGACCATCGTGTTACAAATCTGATTGAACACCGCGCCAAATGCCAAACTCGCTAATTTTCCCGACAATTCAAATTGTAAATCGAGCGTAATTTTGCTGGCATCGTCGCGCAACGGTAAAAAATTCCATTCGCCAGTTAAATGTAAAAACGGGCCATCGAGTAATTCCACCGTCATTTTTTGACCAAATTCGAGCGTGTTGCGCGTGGAAAAATTTTTGTGAAAACCGCCTTTTGCAATCGACAATTCCGCTTCAATTACATTTTCGTCACGTTTAATAATGCGGCTTCCGCTGCACCACGGTAAAAATTTCGGATAACTTTCGATGTCGTTGACCAAGTCAAACATTTGTTGTGCGGAGAATTTCACCAACGCACTTTTTTCGATGCGCGTCATTTATAACACTCCGACGACGTGCAAAAATACGAAGAAAATCGACGCGGGTGCAACGTAACGAATCAAGACGCGCCACAGGTTGTAGCTGGGTTTGCACGGCATTTGTAATTCGCTTTCGGTGTGTTCACGTTTCATAATCCAACCGGCGAAAACGGCAATGCAAAATCCGCCAATCGGCAACATTAAATTCGCGGTGACATAATCGAGTAATTGAAAAATCGTGCGTTCAAAGAAATGTACGTCTTTCCAAATGTTGAACGAAAACACCGTTCCCAATCCTAAAAACCACGTTCCTAAACCTGTCCAAATGCAGGCTTTTTCACGGCTGAAATTTTTGTTTTCAATTAGCCACGCCACCGCCGGTTCAATTAACGAAATCGACGACGACAACGCCGCGAAAACTAATAAGACGAAAAACAAAATACCCATCAACCAGCCGCCCGTCATATTGCCAAAAGCAATTGGCAACGTTTGAAAAATCAATCCGGGCCCCGACGCGGGATGCAAACCGTGTTCAAAAACAAGGGGGAAAATTGCAATGCCCGCCAATAATGCGACTACGGTATCTGCCGCAGCAACCAAATACGCGGTTTTCGCAATCGACACATTTTTCGGCAAATACGCGCCATAAACCATAATCGCGCCCATGCCCAAACTCAGCGTGAAAAAAGCGTGACCCATCGCCGTCAAAACCGAATTGCGCGTCAATGTACTAAAATCAACGTTAAACATAAAATCCAAACCACGTTGATAACTGTTCGTCGTCATCGCGTAACCGACCAACAAAATCAGCAACACAAACAAACTTGGCATTAAAAAACGGGTCGCTTTTTCTAACCCGTTATTCACGCCACGCGCCACAATCCACATGGTCGCGCCCATAAATAAACTGTGCCAAAAAATCAATTGCGTCGGGCTGGCGATAAAATGATCGAATAACGTTTGAATTTCCGCCGCATCTGCATCGAAAAAACTGCCAGTAAATGCTTTGAACACATACGCCGAAGCCCAACCGGCAATCACGCTGTAATACGACAAAATCAACACGCCCGCAATAACACCCATCCAACCGAGATAATGCCAATTTTTATCAGCGTTTGCTTCCGTCGTGAGCATTTCCATCGTTTCAATCGGATTGCGTTGGCTTCGTCGTCCGAGCATGGTTTCGGCAATCATAATCGGAATGCCGATTAGCAACACGCACGCTAAATACACCATCACAAACGCGCCGCCGCCATTTTCGCCGGTGATGTACGGGAATTTCCAAATGTTGCCCAAGCCAACGGCTGAACCGGTTGCCGCTAAAATAAATGCAAACCGCGATGACCAATGGGCGTGCGTTGCTGTTGTGTTTGTTTTCATCAAAATTTCTCTTGTTATGTGTGCAAGGAATGTAGCCGCGCATTTTAAAACGAATCGCCGCAACTTGTACGCACTAAAATAAATCAGCGGCTTTGAATGGAGCTTTTTTTTGAGAAATTGCCGGGGAAATGCCACTTTGCGCGACATTAACATAGAGGCGTGGAAATTATGTTGAGGTGTTGATTAAATGAAGTTTTAAAAACGCCAAATGCAAAAAAGGCTTGTGAACGTTTACATTCACAAGCCCGTTTTTGAATCAGTTAAAAATTAACCGATGGTGCTGCTGTAACCGAAATCAAACGTTGGAATATGGCTGTCTAACCAACCTTTCACTAATTGACCGACTTCTTCCGTCACATCGGCTTCGCCAGCGTGGAATTTCTTTTGTAAATCGGCACAGATACCAATTAACGCAGTGTGTTCAGCTTTGTGAGCATCGAAAGCGGCATAATTTTTCGCTAACATTTCACGTTCTTCATGAGCAAAATGCTCAACAACGTATGCGATTAAATCGTCCAACTGTGCGCCAATCGCTGCGCGTTCTGCACCGCTTGTAGCCAAGTCATACAACTTATTTAACTTATCAAACAAAATTTTGTGCTCATCATCAGCAAAACCAACATTCGTACCGTACTGTTCTGCTGTCCAAGTGATTAACGCCATAATTTAACTCCTCAAAAATAATTATTATTAAATACCGCAAAAAAATTATGGATTAAATATCGATGTAAGTCAATTTGTAAAAGATAGATTTTTTCTTCTGCTCGAGAACGCTATGTTAAAACTAAAAATACTTGTCGGTTGTGCTAGCGACAAAGGCATCAAACCGCGTAACGAATATTTCGTCGGCGTACATTTTCCCAACGGTTCGGAATTAACGTTAAAAGGCGCAGTCGCGGCGATTGCGGACGAAATGAGTAGCAGCGAAGCCCGTCAACAAGCCAGTCAATGTTGTGTGGTCAGTTTTTTAGCAGATTATTACAGCACGCCCGATTCGTGGTCAGTGAAACACGCCACGCAGAAAATTTTATCCGCCACTAATTCGTGGCGTTACAGTCAAGGTCAGGCACGGTATCAATCCACAAAAAGCATGGTCAGCACCTTGAGTTTGATTGTTTTTAAAGCGACCACCGCGCATTTATTTCACATTGGCGATTCTCGAATTTACCGTTTACGCGCGGGGAATTTAGAACAATTAACCCGCGATCATCGAATTTGGGTGTCGAGCGATAAAAGTTATTTGAATCGCGCAATGGGCATCGACCCGCGTTTGGAAGTCGATTATCAAGCGATTTCGTTGGAATTAGGTGACGTATTTTTGATGACCACGGACGGCGTGCATGATTTTCTCGATGAAAAATCCATTAAAAAATTGCTGCAAAGCGAATGGAAATGTTACACCAAGATTTAAAACCCGAAAACGTGTTAATTGACACAAATGGCGTGGTGAAATTATCGATTTTGGGTCGGTGAAAATTGCGGGGATTGCCGAAATCAGTCCGTTGCATTCCGACGAAGAAGAAAATGTGTTGGGAACGTTGAATTACACCGCGCCAGAATATCACGCGGTACAACGCGGTACGGTGAAATCGGATCTATTTTCGTTGGGCGTGATTGCGTACGAATTGTTAAATGGCGCGTTGCCGTTTGGTGATACGTTGCCCGATAAACCGACGGCAGCACATTTTTCAAAATTGATTTATGTGCCGAGTTCGCAGCATAACGAAATGATTCCAAACTGGATGGATGGCGCGTTGCGTAAAGCGACGGCGATCAATCCCGCGCAACGTTATGACACATTATCTGAATTTTTGTACGATTTAACTCACCCGAATTTGGCGTTTTTGAAAGCCGAAAAGTTTGTGCCGTTAATCGAACGCAACGCGACGTTGTTTTGGAAAACGCTGTCGCTTGCGTTGCTGATTAGTAATTTGGCGTTGTGGTATCTGTTGGTTTAGATAAGTCGCTCTGTTATGCTTTTTCTAGTTTCCAAACAACCCCACCGCAATCATGCTTTTATTCAACAAAAAAACCATCGAACAAGCCGTAACTCGAAAATTAGCAAGCGAAGATTCAGTGTGGATAATTTAACCGCTCCATATCGCCAGAAATGGCAAAACGATTTTCCTAAAGTCATATTAAATGCGGCATTAGGTGATGCCTCTAAACATTCATATTATGTGGCAGCAAAAAGTGGTGATTTAGATGCGGCGTTAATTTTGGCAATTGATTTAATCAATCAAGAAGCCATTGAAAAGTTGGCGATAATTATTCAAAATAAAAAACCGTTACTTGTTCCCGTTCACGCTGAGGAAGCCATAAGTATCAATCGAATTCCGTTAGCTTATGCAATTATTTTAGCTAGAAAATTAGAGTTGCCTGTTGAGTTAAACATTGTGCAATCTGCGAAAGTTAGCCGCACGGGTTCCGACGGTTTTTCGAGATTGGCTTTTCCCCCGCCATTTTCAGGTGAACCGAGTGCAAAAGCAGATTACGCGATTATTTTGGATGACACTTTAACGCAGGCGCGGAACATTGGCTAATTTGCGTGGTTATCTTGGGCAATTTGAAATTCAAACACTTGCTGCCACAACATTAACGGGCAAAAATTACTCGTCTACGCTTGCAATCACAGACATGACTTTAAAATTTTTACAGGAAAATTATCATGAACTCGAACATTGGTGGACTAGTTATTTCGGATACGGATTTGAGTGCCTCACAGAATCCGAAGCAAGATATATCATCAACTCAAAGAAGGATGTTGACGCAATCCGAAATCGAATCATTGCAGAAAGACAAACGGGATTCGTTTGAAAAAATGACGGCGATATTTAATGAAAAATTCGCCTATAATCAACGCACATCTTAAAACACGAGACCCTCTCCAATTCTACGAGTGGCAAGGGTTAAAAACCTATGGTGGAGCTGGAGTGGAAGTCCCAGCCGTGTTTTAAGGTGTTTTCAAAAATTTCCCCGTCGATACGGTAGCCTCCCGTAACCTTCCACGTTTTGGATGATGAGTTCTAGTGAGAGTGGTTCTCTCACGGCGGGGATTCTAAAAAAATCTGGTCAAAAATCCCATGTCTCTATTCAATAAAAAAACCATCGAACAAGCCTTAATCATTCAAGAAATTCCCGCCGCGCATTTGGCGATTTTAGAAAGTTGGCAAGAAATGATTGCCAATAAAAATTTAGCAAAACACAAAGAAACGGCGGTTGATAGCACGTTTATTCACAAAATTTTGGTCGCCATTTTAGGATTCGCGCCACTCGGACACGAAAAAAATTATTCAATTGCCACGCAATATCCGATTGAAACAGGGCGCGTTGATTTGGCATTGGGCGAATTTAACGCTGATAAAAAAGACGATAATTTACACGCCGTTTTTGAACTCAAAGGCGCGAAAACAAAACTCGATGATTTGATGTCGGGACGCGCCAAAACGCCTGTTCAACAAGCGTGGGAATATGCGCGAGATTCCAAAAGTTGTCAGTGGATTTTGGTTTCAAATTATTTAGAAATTCGGCTTTATGCGAAATGCGAAACGCCCAGCGTTTATGAACAATTCGATTTGGCGACCCTGACCGACCCGACCGAATACGCGCGTTTTATCTTGTGTTTGCACGCCGATAATTTACTCACCGGCAAAACAAAACAGCTTCTTTTGCAAAGTCAGCAAGCCGATAAAGAGATTACCGAGCGTTTTTACGGTGATTATAAAAATCTGCGGGAACAATTGATTACCCATTTAATTGACGATAATGCCGACGTTGCGCCGCTCGATTTAATTTCACCCGCGCAAAAATTACTCGACCGCATTTTGTTCGTCGCGTTTTGTGAAGACCGTTTTTTGTTGCCGCACAAAAGCATCGAGCAAGCCTATCAACACGTCGAAATTTACAATCCACAACCCATTTTTCAAAACTTCAAAGGCTTATTTCACGCCATTAACAAAGGCAACGTTTTACTCAAAGTTCCCGCTTACAACGGTGGATTATTCGCGGCAGATAAATTACTCGACAAACTTATTGTTGCCGACGATTGCTGCAAAGGCTTTTTAGAATTAGCGAAATACGATTTTAATTCTGAAATTTCCGTCACCGTTTTAGGTCATATTTTTGAACAATCGATTGCCGATTTAGAAGAAATCGCCGTCCAAATTCAAAGCGGCGCACGTTTTCAAAAATCCGTTAAAACCACCTCCGTTTCGGGCAAACGCAAACAACACGGCGTGGTTTATACGCCCGACCACATCACCGCTTTCATCGTTGAACACACGCTCGGCGACCATTTGCGCCAACGTTTCACGGCGTGTTTAGACGACTTCGGCAGCGTCGATGCCGACGGACATTTTGAATGGCTCGACGAAAAACGCACGCCTAAAAAAGGAAAGAAAAAACTGACCGATTCCGACATTGAATTGCAGTTTTGGGATGCGTGGCAAAGCGTTTTAAAAACCATCAAAATCGTTGATCCCGCGTGCGGTTCTGGCGCGTTTTTAGTCGCTTCATTTGATTTTTTGCACCACGAATACCAACGCATCAATAACAAAATCGCGGAATTGACCGAAAATCCCAGCGTGTTCGATTTGAACAAAGAAATTTTAAACAACAATTTGAGCGGCGTGGATTTGAACGCCGAAGCGATTGAAATTACCAAATTATCGTTGTGGCTGAAAACCGCTGAACGTGGCAAAAAACTCGCGACGATTGACCAACATTTACAAATCGGTAACAGTTTAGGTTTTGACTCGCCCACGATTGAAGGCGGTTTTTGTTGGCAAAATAACTTCTCGAAAATCATGCAAAATGGCGGTTTCGATGTGGTTTTGGGCAATCCGCCTTATGTTCGACAAGAATTATTGAGCGACGTTAAACCGTATTTGCAGAAAAATTACGCCGTTTATCACGGTGTCGCGGATTTGTATGCGTACTTTTTCGAGTTGGGTTTGAAACTATTGAAACCTAACGGGTTACTCGGTTTTATCAGTTCCGCGACGTTTTTTAAAACAGGTTCGGGCGAACCGTTGCGCCGTTATTTGAAAGACAATGCGACCTTGAAAAAAGTGGTCGATTTTGGTGATTTACAGGTTTTTGAAGGCGTGACGACGTATCCCGCCATTTTGATTTTTCAAAACGCAAAACTCGTTGACGATTCACAAATTCAAATGCTGGCTTTAACAACCGAATTGCCCGAAAAACTAAGTGAATACTTCGCGCTAAATCACGGCATCATGGCGCATTCGCAATTGAAAAATGACAGTTGGCAATTTGAAGATGCGCGACTTTCACAGTTGCGCGACAAATTAACCCAAGGTTTTCCCACGTTGAAAACCGTTTATGGTTCGCCTTATCGCGGCGTTTTGACGGGTTTGAATGAAGCGTTTGTGATTGATGGCGAAACGAAAAAACGGTTGATTTCGCAAGACCCGAATTCTGCCGAATTGCTCAAACCGTTTTTGGAAGGCAAAGATTTGAAAAAATGGCATTCTCAACCGCGTGATTTGTGGCTGATTTTGATGCCGAAAGGTTGGACGCAAAAAAAAATGAGCGGTTTATTTGATGAATCGAAAAGTTGGGAATGGTTGAAATCAAATTATTCTGCCATTGCAAAACAGCTTGAACCGTTTGAAATAGCGGCGCAAAAACGTGGCGACAAAGGTGATTTTTGGTGGGAATTGCGAGCTTGTGCGTATTACGGTGAATTTGAAAAGCCGAAAATTGTTTGGGCTGATATTTCCTCTGAAAATAAATTTTTTCTAACTCCAGATAATTATTATTTAGCGAATACCGCTTATATGTTGCCATGCAATGATTATTTTTTACTGGGTTGGTTGAATTCAAAAGCGTGTAATTTAATTTTTTCTGGATTAAGCACAATGATTCGTGGCGGATTTTTTCGTTATATTCGTCAATACATCGATGAATTACCAATTCCAATCAAAGATAATCAGCACCCAATTACATTTGAAACTTATCAAGCAAAAACGAAAATCGGTGAGTTGGCGCAACGTTGTCAAACGTTGACCGAAGCGCGTTACGTTTTAGAAAACAAAATCCGTCGGCGTTTGCCCGATTTGGGCGTGGTGAAAGTGAATCAGAAACTGGAACGTTGGTGGCGGTTGGATTTCAAAGCGTTTCAAGACGAATTGAAAAAGTCGTATAAAAGTGAAATTCCCGTTAAAGAACGTGGCGATTGGCAAGAAATGCTGGAAGACGCAACATCGGAACGTGAAAATCTGGATTTAGAAATTCGGTTGCTGGAGAAGGAATTGAATGTTGAGGTTTATGGGTTGTTTGGGTTGGATGATGAAGAGATTGGAATGATTGAAGGGGAAAAATAATGTTAAACACACAAGAATTAAAAGCGGCGGTTTCAAAACTTTCGGCGGGTGATTTAAACGAATTTACCAAAAATTCCGTAAAGCCCCGTCTCTTCAGGTCGGGGATGTAAGGAATATCGGCGTAGCCCCGCTTTAAAATCTAAGTGGGACGTTGCTGTTGTTCAATGTACTGCTTCAAAATAGATAATGGCGCACCGCCACAACTTCCCGCAAAATAACTCGGACTCCACAACACTCCCTTCCAATAAATACGTCCTAATTCTTTTTCATAATCTTGGCGTAATCTGCGACTAGAAACCCCTTTTAAGCTGTTGACCAATTTAGAAATAGAAACTTTTGGCGGGTAATTCACCAACAAATGCACATGGTCTTTTTCACCGTTAAATTCCTCAAGCTGACATTCAAAATCGCCACATACTTTTTCAAAGTAGGTTTTAAGCGAGTTAAGCATCTCATTAGTAAATGCAGCTCTGCGATATTTGGTCACAAAAACTAAATGTGCGTGTAAAATAAAAACACAATGACGACCTGTTCTAACTTCCATACAATCTCAATAGACCAATATAAAAATGGGTGTTAGTATAGCCACCATGAACCCGATAATCAAAACCCTTTCAGTCAGAGTCCGCGATAAACACGCCCGTGTTTTGAATCGTATGGCTTTTGACGTGAATCAAGTTTGGAATGCCGCCAACGCAGATTCTGCTGAATTTTCGTGGGTGGGTATTCCAGAAGTCGGTTATATGAATTGTGGTACATCGGCATTTGATTTAATGAAGGATTTGAAAGTCATCCGCAAGCAACGCGGTATGATTATCGACTCAACGGCAGTTCAAGAAACGATTGCCGTTCATGCAAAAGCGCGTAAACAATTCAAGAAAAACAAATTGAAGTGGCGGTGTTCTGGCGGTTCAAAAAAAGCATTGGGCTGGATTCCCTTCAAATCAGGTGCAGCAAAGTGGGTCAATGGACAGGTCAGATACGCAGGTCAGTATTTTAAAGTCTGGGACAGCTACGGCTTATCAAAGTTTGATTTTCGTTCTGGCTGTTTTAGCCAAGATTCACGCGGTCGCTGGTATTTCAACATCGTTGTTCAGATTGAATCCATAGTAAGGCAAGCCGAAGGTGGGCAGATTGGCATTGATTTAGGGCTAAAAACAACAGCAACCTGTTCAAATGGCGATAGCTTTGCGAGACAAAATTGTTATAGAAATTTAGAACTGAAATTAGGAAAGGCGCAACGCGCTAAAGATAAAAAGCGCGTCAAAGCGATTCACGCAAAAATAAAAAATACCCGTAAAAATGCAATACATAAATTCACCAACAAAATCGTGCGTGAAAACAGTTTAATTGTCGTTGGAAATGTCAGAAGTCAGAAACTCGCAAAAAACGGACTGGCAAAGTCTGTTTTAGATGCGGGTTGGTTCATGCTGAAAACACAACTTGAATATAAGTCGATAGCGACGCAAGGCGTGTTTATAGAAGTCAACGAAAGCTACACTACCCAAACCTGCTCGTGTTGCGGCTGCATAAGTTGCAACAGTCCGAAAGGTAGAGCGGGACTTGGAATAAGAGAATGGACTTGTGCCGAGTGTGGCACGACGCATGACAGAGATGTTAATGCGGCTAAGAACATTCTCGCGCTCGGACATGAGCGTCTAGCTGTAGGAATCACCGCCTCTTTAGGGCGGTGAGGATGTCAAGGAATGGTTTGAGGAATTCTCAAGCTGCATCCAACAGCGCAGAACAAGATGCAGTTTAACCAGTGGCTGAAAGTGAGCCGCTTTGTTTATAACGCCACGATAGCGTTGTTGCGGGATTATGAAGGCGACAAAAAGCCGTCGTGGATGGATATTAAAAAGATGTTCACTCGCTTGTTGCCCGACTGGACAAAAAACACGCCCTTTCAAGTCAAAGGAATGGCGATTAAAGACGCGCATAACGCCTTTTGGAAAACGTGTAAAGCCAATAAAGGCAGTGGCAAACCGACGACGTTTAGATTCAGAAATCGCAAAGAACCTGTGCAATCTTGCTACATTCCTAAATCAGCCATTAGCGAAAATGGCATCTATCCTCAAATTTCTGGTAAAGGTTTGGGTTATGCCGAATCTTTACCCGAATCTTGTTTAGATTCAAGGCTGGTTTGGAAAGCGGGCAAATTCTTCTTAGCCGTCCCATCGAAACACCGCGTACCTTACTGGCGATAACCAAGCCCACGGTGTGACACAATCTATTGTGGCGATTGACCCAGGCGTAAGAACATTTGCTACTTTTTATTCCACCGAAAGCGGTGGTTTTTTAGGCGGTGCTGATTTTTCACGCATTCAGCGAATGGCGCATTATTTAGACGATTTGATGTCGCGTGCGACCAAGGCAAACAAGCAAAAGAAAAAGCGCATGATGCTAGCTGGACTTAGAATGCGTCAAAAAGTGCAGAATTTGATTGATGAATTGCACCACAAAACGGCATTATTTCTGGTTAAAAACTTTGATTGTATTCTGCTTCCAACGTTTGAAACTTCTCAAATGGTAGGGCGTTCAGGGCGCAAAATCAGAAGTAAAACAGTTCGCAATATGCTGACGTTTGCACATTATCGCTTTAAGCAATTTTTGAAAAATAAAGCCTTTGAACACGGCAAAACGGTTATGGATGTTTGCGAAGCCTACACCAGCAAAACACACCCCGAAACAGGTGAGACTAAGCAAGTGGGCGGAGCGAAAAGAATACGATTGTTGTCTGGGGAGTGGGTTCACAGAGACATCGTCGGAGCGCGTAATATCCTTTTGCGTGCATTGGTAGATAAACCCGACTGTTTCACAGTCGCAGTTAGCGTTGCTTAACTTATGTTAAGTAATGTTAAGAAAAAATTATCGGAAAATTTATGTCATTTATGTTGATGGAACCTACAAACCAGACTTTTCAAGAATTGATTGGTAACGGTGTGAAATATCAAGTGCCAAGATTTCAACGTGATTACGCTTGGGACAAAGCGCAATGGGAAGATTTATGGGGTGATGTTGAAACCATTGAAGAAGAGCATTATCACTACATGGGCTACATTGTGCTTCAGCGTAAAAGCCAACATGATTTTGAAGTTGTCGATGGTCAACAACGTTTAATTACGCTTTCTTTGGTGATTTTAGCGGCAATGAAAAACATTCAATTGCTCGTCAATAAAGGTCACGAAATAGACGAAAATAAAGAACGATTGCGTGTTTTGACCGAGCGTTATATTGGTTCTAAGAATCCGATTTCGCTCAGAGTAGATAGTAAATTGTCGTTAAATCGTAATAACAGCGCAAATTTCAAAGAAATTTGTTCGCACTTGGAATCGCTGACTAAACGTGGTCAAACGAATACAAATAAATTACTCAATAAATGTTTTAAATTTTTTGAATCTAAAAAAATGGGAAACACAGGTCAGGAAATTGCCGAATTTATTGAACGTGTTTCGTCAGGCATGATTTTTACAAAAATTGTCGTGCAAGATGATTTGAATGCTTATAAAGTCTTTGAAACCCTTAATGCGCGAGGTGTTCAACTTTCAACGCCGGATTTATTGAAAAATTACATTTTTTCAATTGTTACCAAAGATAACCCTATTTGCGATGATGAGCTTAATGAACTTGACGAAAATTGGTCAGAAATTGTTGAGCAATTGGGCGAAAGTAACTTTACGGATTTCATTCGCTATCATCACAATTTTCAAGCCTCGCTGGTGACTAAAAAAGATTTGTTTTCGTCAGTGCGAAAATTAGCCAATACACCCGAAAAAGCCTACGCTTATCTTCGTTCTTTGAGTAAATACGCGCCAGTTTATGCGTCATTGTTGAATCCACATGATGAATGGTGGGCGAATCAAGGTGTCGCTTACCGAGAAGTAAAAAAATACTTGGAAGGCTTTGAATTGTTCAATATCAAACAACCGTTCACGATTTTTATGGCAGCGTTTTATGATTTTTCGCCTGAAGAATTTGTCAATCTCACGCGCTATTTTTACATTTTAACAATGCGATATAACGTTATTTGTCACTATTCACCTAACGAACAAGAATCTACTTACAACAAACTTGCGATAAAAATTTATTCAAAAGAATGCACTCGTGCCAGTCATGTCAAAAACAGTGAAATTTTTAGAAAACTGTACCCAGATGACAACGCATTTTTTAATGCGTTTGAGTTTCATAAAATGCCAAGCCGACAATCAAGTAAAAAAATACGTTTTTTGTTGGCAGAAATAGAAGCATATTTAGGTCATGTAACAGACGCTTCAAAAACAACGCTTGAACACGTTTGCCCCTACAATCCAGATGAACAGTGGAATGATTATTTTGGTGAAGGGGTTAATGACATTCAAGACCGATTGGGAAATGTAGTGTTACTTGAAAAAGATGAGTTAAAACGCGCAGACTTTGAAGAAAAAAAACGTGTTTATTTGCAATCGCATTATCCGCTTGCTCAAAAAGTTGCATCTTACGAAAAATGGAACGCACAAAATTTAAACGATTACCAAGCGTGGCTATCAAGGCAAGCGGTGGAAACGTGGAAAATTTCATCAAACTAATTTGCATCATGCCGCATTTTGGTTAATCAGTTAAGAAATTGAAATGATTAAATGAAGTTAAATGCAACGAAGTTGGCGACCTCCGTTAGCTCATCAATGCAAACCGCAAAGGCTAAGTCAGCCTGATAACTTGCACCTAACTTGGTTTTGAGAATAGCACGAATGTGAACATGGAGAAAAATTGTGATTGCGACAAACGTGTTGGAAAAATAGTTTTTAAAACAAAGAAGCCAGCACTAAAAAAGCTGGCTTCTTTGATGACGGTTTTGGGCGATTAGGGAATCAATGGGCTACTCACATTAAGCCGCCCACCTGTGACCGTTTTACCAGATAGCGAGCTAGTAAGAGTTGTATCTTTAAGAATGGCGGCTTTAATTTGAACTGCTGTGGCACCTGGATTATTGGCTGCATAAAGTGCAACAGCTCCTGTTACATGCGGTGTCGCCATTGATGTTCCGCTCATATACGCATAACCTGAAACAACGCTACCGCCACTTTTAACAGGTATCGTTGAAGCAATGCTCGAACCAGGTGCGCCTAAATCTACAGATACTGCGCCGTAATTTGAAAAATTCGATAAAGTTCCATCTGAAACGATTGAAGCCACTGAAATAATGTTGCTATTGTCATAACTGGCAGGATAAGAAAATGCCGTGTCATTGTTGCTCGCATTATTTCCCGCAGCGACAACAAATAAAATGTTTACGGTATTGGCGCGTTCAATGGCATCTTTTAATCCTTGAGAAAAACCACCGCCACCCCAGGAGTTATTTGTTGCAACGATGTTTACACCTTTATTTTTCAAATTAGTAAAATAATCCACTGCTTTAATCGCATTGGCTGTCGTTCCGCCAAGATTCCCTAAAAATTTGGCATTTAACAGTTTAACTTGCCAGCACATTCCAGCAACGCCGCTTGTATTGTTACCTACCGCGCCAATCGTGCCAGCAACATGGGTGCCGTGATCGTCGTTAATACCGTCGAATACGGAGTTATTGTTGCCATCAAAGTCCCATCCGTAAACGTCATCAATGTATCCGTTTTTATCATCATCTTTTTTGTTGCCTGCAATTTCACCTGGATTTTTTCCAGCATTAGCGGCAAGATCAACATGAGTGTACATATAGCCTTCGTCAATGATACCAACATAAATAGGATTTTTTGTGTCGCTTCCAAGACAATTGGAACGATTCACCCACGCTGTGCTGGCTTGGCTACCATAAGTACCATTAGGCTCACCATCACTTTGCATGCCCCAAAGTAAATTGTAAAAATAGTCATTAGGAGCGAATGGGGTTACTTGATGCGTGTAAATATAGTTTGGTTCAGCAAACTCAACAGCAGAATCGGATTCAATTGCACCCTTCGCCGCTTTTGTAGTGAAATCGGGCTGGTACTTCATAATGACCAAATCACCTTTCAACTTATCTTTCGAGTGAACCGTATCGCCGACTTCAGCACGAATTAGGTCTTTCACCCGCTTTTTATCAGTCTCGGTAGCATTCGATTTAAATTGAACTAATAACTCACCAGGAACTGACGGCGCATCATCGTTTTTAGAATTATTGGCATTATCAACATTAAGCAGTGCATCACATTGTGTTGAGCAACTCGCCGCTGCATAACTTGAAACTGGTAAAACGCTGAGAATGGCTAAAGCCAAAATTTGAACTTTAAAGGAAGTATTTTTCATAACGTATTTCGCCTCGTAAATTTAGTCTAAATCGAAAGGTTACAGTGAAACGTTTGAGCAAATAATCGGTTTTTATTGAAGCGTGTAATGGTTTTCAACACCCAACACCGACGTTTTGAATCTAACAATTTACAAGAAATAAGTCAAACAATTGAAATTTTCAGTTTTGAAAAAATTTAAACTATCACCTCGCACTAAATAAAACCAACTGCTCGAACTATTGCACCACGACAACGCATAGCCCGAATGAAAACACCGTTTTTATCTTCACTAAAAAGAATAAAGCACAATAAAATCAAAGTCGTTTAACGTTGGCATTATGTTTGCAAAACTAACTTCAAACAGCACTTTGAGGTTACACGTTATGAACACAAAACCCACGCTCGTGGTCATCGGAAATGGCATGGTTGGACAGTATTTTTTAAGCCAACTTGCCGAAAGCCCGTTAAAAGAAACCCATCAAATCGTCACCTTTTGCGAAGAAATTCGTCCCGCTTATGACCGCGTGCATTTGTCTGAATTTTTTGCAGGCAAAACCGCTGAAGATTTATCACTTGTACCAAACGGATTTTTTGAACAAAACGGCATTACGATTCATTTAAATGACAAAGTTGTCAGCGTTAATCGGGTAAATAAAACCGTTACGTCTGAAAAAGGCATCACGATTCCTTACGATAAAGTCGTTTTCGCCACAGGTTCTTACGCTTTCGTTCCGCCCATCATCGGTAATAATCGCCCCAGTTGTTTGGTTTATCGCACGATTGAAGACCTCGAACAAATGGCTGCCTCTGCAAAAATTGGCAAAGTCGGCACGGTGGTTGGCGGCGGATTATTAGGTTTGGAAGCCGCGAAAGCCTTGAAAGATTTAGGGCTAGAAACGCACATTGTCCAATTCGCGCCACGGTTGATGGAAATGCAAATGGACGAAGCGGGCGGCGCAATGTTGCGGCACAAAATCGAAAATTTAGGCATTCGCGTTCACACCAGCAAAAATACCCGTGAAATTGTCGCAGGTGAAAATTGCCTGAACAAAATGTGTTTTGTCGATGGCGAAGAATTAGAAACGGATTTAATTTTATTTTCGGCCGGCATTCGACCCCGCGACGAATTGGCGCGAAGTTCAGGTTTAGCAATGGGCGCACGCGGCGGAATTGAAATCAACAATCAATGCAAAACCTCCGACCCCGACATTTACGCGATTGGCGAATGCGCGTTGTGGAACGGCATGATTTACGGTTTGGTTGCACCAGGTTACGCGATGGCACGAACTGTTGTCGCTGATTTGCAAAATCGAGAATCGCTTTTCACCGGCGCAGATATGAGTACCAAACTCAAATTGATGGGCGTAGACGTGGCGAGTATCGGCGATGCACACGCTAAATCCCAAGGCGCGTTGGTTTACACTTATCAAAACGGTTCGGATGAAATTTACAAGCGTTTAGTCGTCAGTCACGATAAGAAAAAATTGCTCGGCGCGGTATTAGTGGGCGACGCTTCGGGCTACGGAACGTTGTTGCAATACTATTTAAACGGCATCGAATTACCCGAAAATCCCGATTCGTTAATTTTGCCGCACCGCTCCGATGAATCCGTCGGTTTGGGTGTCGATGCGTTGCCGAATTCCGCACAAATCTGTTCCTGTTTCAACGTCACAAAAGGCGATATTTGCACCGCGATTGAAGCGGGTTGCCAAACAATCGACGATTTAAAAACATCGACCAAAGCCGCGACAGGCTGCGGCGGGTGTGGCGCGTTATTAAAATCCGTGTTGAATTCCGAACTCACCAAACAAGGTGTCGAAGTGAACACGGATTTATGTGAACATTTCGCTTTCACGCGCCAAGAATTGTTCGACTTAATCCGTGTTGGCGAAATCAAAACCTTTGCGGATTTGATTGAAAAACACGGTAAAGGTTTGGGCTGTGACGTATGCAAACCGACCGTTGGCAATATGCTTGCGTCGCAATGGAACGATTTTATTTTAGAAAATTCGCACGTTGGATTGCAAGACACGAACGACACGTTTTTAGCGAACATGCAAAAAGACGGCACTTATTCCGTCGTGCCACGCATCACAGGCGGCGAAATCAGCCCTGATATGTTGATTGCGCTCGGACAAGTCGGCAAAAAATACAATCTTTACACCAAAATCACAGGTGGTCAGCGCGTCGATTTATTCGGCGCACGAGTGGATGAATTGCCACACATTTGGAAAGAGTTAATCGATGCGGGTTTTGAATCGGGTCACGCTTACGGCAAATCGCTTCGCACCGTGAAATCGTGCGTCGGCAGCACTTGGTGTCGTTTCGGCGTGGATGACAGCGTCGGTTTAGCAATTGAACTCGAAAACCGTTACAAAGGTTTACGTTCGCCGCACAAAATAAAATTCGCCGTTTCAGGTTGCACGCGCGAATGTGCCGAAGCGCAAAGCAAAGACGTGGGAATTATCGCCACGGAAAACGGTTGGAATTTATACGTTTGCGGCAATGGCGGCATGAAACCACGTCATGGCGATTTGTTCGCCACGGGTTTGGACAAAGAAACGCTGATTAAATACATCGACCGATTTTTGAGCTTTTACGTTCGCACCGCCGACCGTTTACAACGCACCTCGGTTTGGATGGAAAACATGGAAGGCGGTTTAGATTATTTGAAATCTGTGGTGATTGACGACAAATTAGCGTTGTGCGTCCAGCTCGAAACGCAGATGCAATACGTCATCGACACTTATCAATGCGAATGGAAAACCACCATCGAAGACGAATCCAAACTCAAACGTTTCCGCCATTTCGTCAACAGCGACCAACGCGATGAAAATGTGATTTTCGTTGAAGAACGTGGACAAATTCGTCCCGCTAATGAAGGCGAACGCAAACATTTTAAATTGACGGAGGTGGCGTAATGAATTGGTTAAACGTGTGTAGCGTTTCAGATTTACAAGATGATTCGGGGATTTGCGCGTTGGTAAACGGTGAACAAATCGCGCTGTTTTATGTGAAAAATACGGTTTATGCGGTTAGCAATTTTGACCCATTCGGCAACGCAAACGTGTTATCGCGTGGCGTAATTGGCGATTTAAAAGGTCAAATCGTTGTGGCTTCACCGCTTTATAAACAACATTTCAATTTAGAAACGGGCGTTTGTTTGGAAGATGAAAGCGTGATTTTGCCTGTTTATGCGAGCCGCATTGAAAACGACACCGTTCAAATCGGAGTCAATTTATGAATTGGTGACGCTTAATTTTTCTCTTTAGGCGTTTTTGCCTTGTTTTGATTCGTGTTATTAAAGTCGGTTTGTTAGACTGAAATAATTACAAAACGCACAAGAGAGAATTTTAATGGATGAAGTGATTTTTTTAGGCAGCGCGTATTTTATTGGACTCATCGCTAATCATTTGTTTCTGCCGCCGTTAGTCGGTTATTTGCTGGCTGGATACGTTTTAAATTTTTTTGAAATTGCGACCTCGCCGACGCTGAGTCATCTTGCTGACGTAGGCATTGAATTGTTACTTTTTACCGTCGGCTTAAAAATAAAACCGCGTTCGCTGATAAAACGTGAAGTTTTAAATGTGGGCAGTTTGCATTTGATAATTGTCACCGGAATTTCAGTCGCGCTTTTTATTTGGCAAGACGGGCATCTTACGGGCGGCTTGATATTGGGGGCGAGTTTGGCTTTTTCGAGTACCGTATTGGCGATTAAAGTTCTCGAAGACAATAACGAATTATCAACACTTCATGGACGTGACGTGTTGAGTATTTTAATTTTACAAGACATTATCGCGATTGGATTATTAGCGGTGGCAAATGGAAAAACGCCAAGTCCGTGGGCATTTGGATTATTAGCTTTACCGTTAATTCGTCCGTTGGCACATCGATTATTATCCGCCACACACAGCGATGATTTACGATTATTACTCGGTGTATTTTTCGCATTAGCGGGAAGTGCTATTGCAAATCGTGTTGGCGTTTCAGCGGATATTGGCGCGTTGTTAATGGGTATTACATTGGCATCACATACCAAAACAGAAGACATTGCCAACAAGTTGTGGGGACTTAAAGAAATTTTATTGGTCGCCTTTTTTATTCAAATTGGTTTGAGCGCATTACCGAGTTTGGAACAAGTCAAAGATGCCATTTTTTTATTGTTAATGTTGCCATTGCAAGGCGCATTATTTTTTATGTTATATGTATTTTTTGGATTACGCGCTCGAACGGCGTTTATTTCATCGTTGGCGTTAATGACCTACAGCGAATTTGCATTGATTACGACGGAAGCTGTGGTGAAAGCTGATTTATTATCCCCACAATGGCAAGCAACAATCAGTTTGGCGGTGGCAGCTTCATTGGCGATTGCGGCTCCATTAAACCGTTTTTCACACCGGATTTTTTCGGTTTTAGAACCTTTTTTAATTCGATTTGAACGAAAAGGTAAACGTCCCGATCATTTACCAGACAGCATTGGTGTGGCGGAATGGCTTATTTTTGGCATGGGACGAACGGGAACGTCTGCATATTTGGCGTTGCACGAAAAAGAACAACGTGTGGTGGGATTTGATGCCGATCCGACCATTTTAGAAAAATTACTCGCCGATGGACGACGGGTTGTCTACGGTGACGCTGAAGACGTTGAATTATTAAACGGATTACGACTTGACCATGTGAAAGGCATTCTTTTAACGATGCCTGATTTTGAAGCCCGTTGCGCCGCAACATTTCGATTAAGAAAACGTGGTTTTAAAGGTCACATTGGAACACTTTGCTATTTCATTGAAGAACAAGCGGCGTTGGAATCATCGGGGGCAGATTTTATTATTCATCCGCTCACCCAAGCCGGTTCCTATTTGGCAAAAAAAATGTTTTTCGCTTAATTCAGGCATTTCATATTCAGAACAGGTGCAGCAAATGAAACAAAGATTAGTCGTTATTGGCAACGGAATGGCAGGAATGCGAACAATTGAAGAATTATTGAGCGCGTCACCTGACCAATATGAAATTACCGTTTTCGGCGCAGAACCTTACGGCAACTACAATCGCATTATGTTATCAGCGGTTTTAGCGGGCGATAAAACGGTTGAAGACATCGTCATCAATCCGCGCCAATGGTACGTCGATAACAAAATAAAATTACACGCCGGCGAGAAAAAAGCCGTAGCGCGAATCGAACGCGGTTACAAAAAAGTCATTGCGATTGACGGCACGACTGCCAGTTATGACCGATTGTTAATTGCGACGGGTTCAAAAGCGATTTTGCCCAAAGTGGAAGGCAATAATTTAGAGGGCGTGATTAGTTTTCGGGACATTGTGGATGTAAATAAAATGCTTGATTACAGCCGCACGCACAAAAAAGCGGTGGTTTTGGGCGGCGGATTATTGGGTTTAGAAGCAGCGAATGGGCTGGCGTTGCGCGGCATGGAAGTCACGGTGGTTCACAGCAATGAAATTTTACTCAATCGCCAACTTGATAAAACGGCGGCGAAATTATTACAAACTGAACTCGAACAACGCGGCATTGTGTTCAAAATGTCGGCAAAATTACAGCGGTTAATTGGCAACGGTGATAAACACATTATCGCGGCGCAATTTGAAGATGGCAGCGCGTTGGCGTGTGATTTGTTTATTACCGCGATTGGCGTTGAACCGAATATGGCGTTAGCAAAAGAAGCGGGTTTGTATTGTGAACGCGGGATTGTGGTGAATGATACGTTGCAAAGTTATGACCCCAGCATTTACGCGGTCGGCGAGTGTATTCAACATCGTGGCGCGACGTTTGGCTTAGTCGCGCCACTGTTTGAACAAGCGAAAGTGTGCGCGAATCATCTCAGCGCACACGGTGTGGCGGAATACATCACTTTGCCAACCGCGACAAAATTGAAAGTCACGGGAATTCAATTATTTTCAGTGGGTGATTTTGTGGGCGATGCGGAAAGTGAAAGTATTACGTTTTCTGACCCCGCGTTGGGCATTTATAAAAAGTTGGTATTGAAAGCGAATCAGTTAATCGGCGCGGTTTTATACGGTGACACCGCTGATGGCAGTTGGTACCAAGAATTACTCGAAAAGAAAACGAACGTTTTTGAAATACGAAATAAGCTGATTTTTGGCAAGGTTTATTGATTGATTTTGCTGCATTTTTTTGGTGCTTTCTTTTGGTGCAAAGATATTCATTTTCATACTGACTGCACCAAATAAAAACGGCATATTTACAAATGAAAATCACCGCACAAAAAATTATAGTTTTAAAATTCAATTGGATAAAAATAAAAAACGGCTTTCAAACTTGTGGCATTGAACCTGCAATAACGACTGTGATGTTTCAATCACTTTAATCACTTTACGGAGTTGTGTTATGCCAGTTTCAAAATTCGTTTTCAAACCGCTCGTTTTAGCCATCGCCCTCGCGTCAATTTCAACCTCCGCTTTCGCCGTCAAAAATATCGAAAAACCTGATTTAAAATTCGGCTTTATCAAACTCACTGACATGGCACCGCTGGCGATTGCCGCTGAAAAAGGCTTTTTTGAAGAAGAAGGACTTTTCGTCAAACTCGAAGCGCAAGCGAATTGGAAAGTCGTTTTAGATCGCGTGATTAGCGGTGAACTTGACGGCTCGCACATGCTAGCACCTGTTCCGCTCGGCGCAACGATTGGTTTTGGTACAAAAGCCGACGTAATTACCGCATTCGGTATGGGATTGAACGGCAGCGCAATTACCGTTTCAAATGACGTTTGGGCAAAAATGAAACCGAATATTCCCGCCAAAGATGGTAAACCGATTCACCCGATTAAAGCTGACGCGCTGAAACCCGTGATTGAAGATTTCAAAAAAGCTGGCAAAGCCTTCAACATGGGCATGACGTTTCCGGTTTCCAGCCACAATATGAAATTACGTTATTGGTTGGCTGCGGGCGGCATCAACCCTGGTTATTACGCGCCACCGCAAGATATTGGCGGACAAATTGATGCAGACGCATTTTTATCGGTCACGCCACCGCCGCAAATGCCATCCACGCTCGAAGCGGGTACGATTTTCGGTTATTGCGTCGGTGAACCGTGGAATCAACAAGCCGTTGCAAAAGGTGTTGGCGTTCCCGTCGTGACTGATGATGAATTGTGGAAAGACGTTCCTGAAAAAGTGTTCGGTGTAACAAAAGAATGGGCAGATAAAAATCCCAACACGCACATCGCCGTGGTGAAAGCCCTAATTCGCGCGTCCATGTGGCTCGATGCCGATAAAAATAAAAACCGTCCCGAAGCTATCAAAATTATTTCCGATGCCAAATATGTGGGCGCGGATATTCGTGTTTTATCGAACAGCATGACTGGCACGTTTGAATATGAAAAAGGCGACAAACGCGCATTGCCTGATTTCAATGTGTTTTTCCGTGGCAACGCAAGTTATCCCTATTACAGCGGCGCAGTTTGGTATCTAACGCAAATGCGTCGTTGGGGACAAATCAACGAACCCAAACCCGATAGTTGGTATTTAGAAACTGCTAAAAAAACCTTCCGACCTGACGTTTATCAAGCCGCTGCAAAAGAATTGATTGCCGAAGGCAAAGCCAAAGCGAGTGATTTTCCTGCTGAAAACGACAGCGGTTTCAAAGCCGCACAAACCGATTTCATCGACAAAGTTTCTTTCGATGCACAAAAACCAAACGATTATTTAACGCATTTCGCCATTGGTTTGAAAGGCAAACAAAAAGTCGTAGGCGGCAAAATCGTCGAGTAACAGGCATTAAACAAAAAATGTGGGCGCGAATTTATTCGCGCTTTCGCTTTCACAGCGCTAATAAATTCGCGCCCACATAAACTTCCAAAAGAGTTTTTAACATGAACAAACTGATTAAATTTCTAAATATCACGGGGCTGACGTGGTTTATTCCGTTAGTGAAAATCTACGCGGGTGAAAATGCCAAACAACAAATGCACCAACTTTGGTTAATTATGGGCGTGCCGATTATTGCGTTTATGATTTTTTTAGGTTTGTGGAGTGCCGGCGCGTCGCAAATTGAAACCAGTTTAGGCACCATTCCAGGCCCAACAGCGGTTTGGGAAGAAGTCGGCAGTTTGGTCGATAATTATCACGAAGAACGCCAAAAAGAAGTCGAATTTTACGAGCGACAAAATCAACGTTACGCAAAATTAAAAGCCGAAAATCCATCCACACCGCCACAAGAATTTCGTCAATACACGGGAAAACCAACGTATTTAGACCAAATTTTCACCAGTTTATACACGGTTTTTGCGGGCTTTTTTATTGCCACATTGATTGCAGTTCCATTAGGCATTATTTGCGGCATGAGTCCGGTCATCAATACCGCGATAAATCCGCTGATTCAGATTTTCAAACCCGTTTCACCGCTGGCGTGGTTGCCGATTGTGACGCTTTTAGTCAGTGCGCTTTATCACACAACTGATGATTCTTGGTTTGATAAATCGTTTTTAACGTCAGCGATTACCGTCACACTGTGTTCGTTGTGGCCAACCTTAATCAATACCGCTGTCGGCGTGTCGTCGATTGATCAAGATTTAGTCAACGTTGGAAAAGTGCTGCGATTGGATTACGGAACGCAAATCAAAAAAATCATTTTGCCTTCTGCCCTGCCCTATATTTTTACGGGAATGCGTTTATCGTTAAGCGTAGGTTGGATGGTGTTAATTGCCGCTGAAATGTTGGCGCAAAATCCAGGTTTAGGAAAATTTGTTTGGGACGAATTTCAAAACGGCAGCTCGCATTCACTCGGTAAAATCATGGTCGCGGTGTTCACGATTGGCATTATCGGCTTCATTTTGGATCGCATCATGCAATCGTTTCAAAAAATCTTTTCATTCGGTCGCAACGTTTAGGTAAATGCAATGAAACAACCTTTACTCTCACTCAAAAACGTCTGCAAATCTTACGGCGAAGGCAGCAACGCAGTTTCAATTTTAAAAAATATCAATCTCGACGTTGCCGAAGGCGAATTTATTGCAATTGTTGGCTTTTCAGGCAGCGGTAAAACGACGCTGGTGTCGTTAATCGCGGGATTATTGCAAGCGAACAGCGGCGAACTTTTAAAATCTGGCAAACAAATTACCGAACCTGCGCCCGATCGCGGCGTGGTTTTTCAGAATTATTCGCTCATGCCGTGGTTAACGGTTTATGAAAATGTCGCGTTAGCGGTGGACGAAATTTTCAAACATTGGACGGCAGAACAACGTCATTTTCACACTGAAAAATATGTGAAGATGGTGAATCTTGGCGCGGCGATGCACAAAATGCCAGCGGAATTGTCGGGCGGAATGCGTCAACGAGTGAATGTGGCGCGTGCGTTGGCAGCAAATCCAGAAATTTTATTATTGGACGAACCGTTAAGCGCGTTGGACGCATTGACGCGCGGCAATATGCAAGACGAAATTTTGCAAATTTGGTCACAAGAAAAAAAGACCGTCATTTTAATTACCAACGACGTGGACGAAGCGATTTATATGGCGGACAGAGTAATTCCGTTGACGCTTGCACCCAATGCCACATTTGGTGAAAGTTTTATTGTCGATATTCCGCGCCCTCGCAATCGCACCGAATTAAATCACAACGAAAATTTCAAACAGTTGCGCGGCGAAATTACCCGTTACTTGATGGCGATGGGGGCTGAAAAAAATAAAAACAGCCACGCATTTGTGACGCTGCCTAAAGTTCAACCGAATACCAGCGATTATTGGGACACCGATTCTTTGCCACCCAGCGTCATTCAAACCAATCTGGGCAAACCGCGTTATTTAGACTTCATCAATTTATCAAAAAGTTACCCAACACCCGACGGAAATAGCACCGTGAAAGTCGTTGACGGCTTTGAACTGAAAATGAAAAAAGGCGAATTCATTTCGATTATCGGGCATTCAGGGTGTGGTAAATCAACCGTTTTATCGATGACGGCGGGATTAAGTGACATTTCCGAAGGCAGCGTTATTTTAGATAATCGCGAAATTTCAAGCGCAGGGCCAGATCGTGGCGTGGTATTTCAAGCTCCGAGTTTATTTGGTTGGTTGACCGCATTTGAAAATGTGATGCTCGGTGTTTATAAAGTTTATCCGCACGCCAGCCAATCTGAACGTGAAGATATTGCCGAATACTATTTAACCCGCGTGGGTTTAAGCGATTCACTGCATAAAAAAACCAGCGAAATGTCGAACGGAATGCGCCAACGAGTTGGCATAGCGCGTGCTTTTGCATTATCGCCGAAGTTATTATTACTCGACGAACCATTTGGAATGCTGGATTCATTAACACGCTGGGAGTTACAAGAAGTGTTAATGGAAGTGTGGGAACGCACGCACGTCACGGCCATTATGGTGACGCACGACGTGGACGAAGCAATTTTATTGGCGGATCGCGTAGTGATGATGACGAATGGCCCGAATGCACGAGTTGGCAAAATTGAAACGATTGACTTGCCCCGACCGCGCACTCGCCAAAGTTTGCTTGAGCATCCCGATTACTACAAATATCGAGAAAGTTTGCTCACCTTTTTAGCTGAATGCGATAAATCTCATTAAACAAAGGATTTTTATGAAACGTTACAACCCTTTTGTGCCGCTGACGGTGGCAGTTTTTACCAGTTTAATTGTCGCAAATCCTGCGGCGGCTGACTATGATAAAACCATCGAAGATGCGTTGAAATTTGGTGACGGTGGCGCGATTAAATTCGACGCGAATTATCGTTGGGAAAATGTGGATCAAGATTTAGGCAAAAAAACCGCTAACGCCAACACGATTCGCACTCGAATTGGTGTACTTTCACCCAAATTTTACGGTTTTCAAGGTTTTGCTGAATACGAAGGTACGCACGCTTTGCAAGCGGATTACAATGATGGACGGGGCAATAAACCCGCCTTTTCAAACATTGCTGATCCCGCACAAAACGAGTTAAATCAGTTGTGGATTAGCTACAGTAATTTTGACACCGTTGTTAAAGGCGGTCGTCAACGTATTTCACTTGATGACCAGCGTTTTATTGGCAGTGTTCCTTGGCGACAAATGGAATCGACGTTTGATTCGGTTTTAGTCACGAACACGTCGCTGAAAAATTTGACCGTCAACGCCGGTTATATCGGCAATGTGCAGACGTTTTTATCCACGACTGAAAACATTAAAGCCCCGATTTTGAACGTGAATTATAAACTCGGCGATTATGGCAATGTCGTTGGCTACGGTTATTGGCTGGATTACACAGACCAAAGTGTTGCGATTCGCAATAAATCAAACCAAACGTTTGGTTTGCGTTTAAACGGTGCAACGCCAAAATTCTATGACCATTACAGCTTACTTTACACAGCAGAATGGAGTATTCAACAAGATTATGGTCATCGTGAAATTGCTTATGAAGCCAACCGTTATAATGTCATGGGCGGATTTTCTGCGTATTTCTTAACCTTTCAAGGCGCGATGGAACAGTTAAATGGTGATGGTAAAAGCGCATTTTCCACTCCTCTGGGGACAAATCACATGTTTCAAGGTTGGGCAGATTTGTTTGCAACAGGAACGCCCGTCAATGGTCTTCGTGACGTATTTGGAACGGTTAGCGCGAAAGTATGGGATGATAGTTTGACATTGAGCGGCGTGTATCACGATTACAGCGACGACACCGGTCAACAACATTACGGTAACGAATGGGATTTCCAAGCGGTTAAAAAATTCGGCAAACATTATTCTGTGATGGCAAAATATGCGTATTACAGCGCGGATCGCAGTGATGGTTATGCGGTTGCTGGAAATACCGACACCCAAAAAATCTGGTTGCAAGGCAATATCAACTTTTAATCGGACAACGATTTTTTATGAAAATTAACACACTGCTTTTTCCTTACTTTCAACCGATTATCAGTTCTGCAAGTGGGGAAATTGCAGGTTATGAAGCCTTAGCGCGGCAACGTGATTTGCACGGCAACGTCAAATCGGCTGGCGAGTTGTTTCTTCATCCCGATATTTCTGATCATCAGTTGATGGAATGGGATCGTTGTGTGCGCCGTCAAGCCTTACAGAAATTCAGTAAGTTAAATGACAACACTTATTTGACGCTCAATATTTCAGCGGCATGGATTGATTACATTGACGACTTTAACCATTTACCCACGTTGTTGATGCTGGATGAATTTGAAATTGACCGTAGCAGCGTCATTATTGAAATCACCGAAACACACAGCAATCCTTGTAAATTGCTCAAAGCAGTTGAGATGTATCGCAAGCACGGTTTGAAAATTGCAATTGATGATTTTGGCGCGGGATTTTCACAATTAGAGCGCGTGATGGCGATTCAACCCGATATTATTAAGCTCGATATGCAACTTTTTCAAAGTGCCGCACGAGGCGGTGTTGAAACCGATGTTGTACATTTACTATCACGATTAGCAAAACGGACAGGCTGTCGAATTGTGTGCGAAGGTGTTGAAACGGATGAAGATTTTTTATTCGGTTTAAGTTGTGGCGCACAATATATGCAAGGGTATTTGTTTTCGCCCGCGACAGCGGATTTTCAAGAACCAAAAAGTTATTACCCGCAAATTGCCACATTACGCGACACATTTTTATCGCGTGCATTAGAAACACAAACTTATAAAAATCAGTTCAATGAACAAATTCACACCTTGATTTCTTATCTTCAAAAAGAAGTGACTCAATCTGATTTTTCACTTGAAAAATTACCAACTGAATTATTTAAAAATAGTGGCGTATTGCATTTTTATATTTGCGACCGTCACGGCAATCAAACTTCGCCAAATTATAATTTTTCAAATAATACATGGAGTTCCGATTCAAAACAGATTGGATTCAACTGGGCGTGGCGACCTTATTTTTATGAAGTTTTAAGTTTTGAACCGAATAATCGTATTGTGACTTCGGAACGTTACCGCGATTTTAGTACCGATATGTTATGCAAAACCTTCGCGTTACGTTTAGATGCCACCCGAGTTTTATTAGTCGATGTTGTTGCGGATTGGACGTAATTCATTTTAGAGTTAAAAATCATGAAAAAAATATCTCAACTCACCATTAAAGCCCGATTCGGCATTATTTTAAGCGTTTTAATTATTGGATTTTCACTCTTCGGTATCGCGACACTGAAAGCGATGAATACCCTCAACGTGAATGGCCCAATTTATCAACGAATTATCCAAGGGAAAGATTTAATCGCTGACATTTTGCCACCCCCCGAATACATTTTAGAATCCTATTTGGTCGTTCTACAACTTACCCATGCCACAAATACCGATGAAATTTTGGCGTTAATCCATCGCTTTCAAATTTTAAAAGTGGAATACGACACGCGACACACTTATTGGCAAAATGAAACGCTAGAATCAGAATTAAAAACGCCGCTTTTAGAACATTCTTATCACGCGGCGCAAGCCTTTTACAGCGAAGCACAACAGCATTTTATTCCAAGCGTTCAAGCGCAAAATCACCCCGAAATGCTGGCAAGTTTGGAAAAAATGCGAGCCAGTTACGAACAACATCGTTTGGCGATTGACCAAGTAGTTCAGACCACAATTAAACGTAACGGTGAAGACGAAAAATACGCGCATTCTTTGCTCGGCAGTTACGATGTGGGATTATTAACTATTTTCAGTTTAAGTGTTGTTTTAGCCTCATTTTTAACCTGGTGGATTAGTCGTGGCATTTTGCACTCCTTGACTTCGGCGCGACAAATTGCCAATGCGATTTCGATGGGAGATTTAAGTTCAATCATTGATACGTCTCAACGTGATGAAATAGGCGATTTATTACGTTCCATGGATACCATGCAACGTGCTATTAACGCTTTCGTGCAAGCACAAGATGACATGGCGGAAAAACACGCCGCCGGTTTTGTTAAAGAACGACTCGATGTGTCACAATTTAGCGGCACTTATGCCCGAATGGCGCACGAAATAAATGAGTTAATTCAATCACGCATTGTCATTAACTGCCGAATTTTAGACATTATTAGCCAATACGCAAAAGGCGATTTTTCAATCGACATGGACGTGTTACCCGGTGAAACCATCCTCATTACACAAACCATGAACGGCATTAAACAAGCCTTATTGTCGATAAATCATGAAATTGAAACGTTAGCGAAAGCAGGCGCAAACGGTGATTTTTCTAAACGGGCGAATACCGATAATTTTGAATTTATGTTTCACGATATGCTGCGTGATTTAAATTTATTGATTGATACTTGTGACACCGGTTTTAACGACATTTTGCGGGTTTCAAATTCCTTGGCACAAGGCGATTTAACGCAAAATATCGTCCACAATTACCCCGGAACATTTGGCAAAGTGAAAGAAGGAATCAATTGCACCGTCGAAAATTTACAAGCGTTAGTCGGTGAAATTAAAGATTCCACTCAACAAATCAACACGGCGGCACAAGAAATTGCCGCAGGAAATAATGACTTGTCACAACGCACTGAAAAACAAGCGGCGAGTTTAGAAGAAACCGCTGCCAGTATGACGCAACTCACCAGCACTGTGCAGCACAACGCTGAAAATGCTAAACAAGCCAATGAGCTGGCGCGTGATGCAGCTCGAATTGCCAGTCAAGGTGGCATCGTTGTTGGCAATGTGGTGATGACGATGGAAAGTATTAACGAATCCTCGCGCAAAGTGGTCGAAATTATTTCAGTTATCGATAACATTGCCTTTCAAACTAACATTTTGGCGTTGAATGCGGCGGTTGAAGCGGCACGCGCGGGTGAACAAGGTCGCGGTTTTGCGGTGGTGGCAACGGAAGTTCGTAATTTAGCACAACGCGCGGCGGCGGCAGCGGGTGAAATTCAAATGTTAATCAGCGATTCTGTCGATAAAATTGAAGACGGAAGCCAATTAGTCGCGCAAGCCGGTAAAACGATGCAAGAAATTGTGCAAGCTGTACAAGGTGTGACCACCATTATGGGCGAAATTACCGCCGCATCGGTTGAGCAAAGTGCCGGTATTGCTCAAGTCAATCACGCGATTTCTCAAATGGATGATGTAACACAACAAAACGCGGCATTAGTTGAAGAAGCGGCGGCGGGTGCAGAATCGCTTGAGGAGCAGGCGCATAAATTGTCTGTCACAGTCGCGAATTTTAAAACTGTTTAACCTTTCCAACACGGGTAAAAAGTTATGACAAAAACGATTCAAACGACTTGTCCTTATTGCGGTGTGGGCTGTGGCATTAGCGCGAAAGTTGACGATAAAAATCGTCATATCAAAATTAACGGCGACAGTTCACACCCTGCGAATTTTGGTCGTTTATGTTCAAAAGGTTCTGCGCTCGGCGAAACGATTGAACTCAAAGGACGTTTGTTGCAGCCGAACGTTTATGGACGTGACACGTCGTGGACAGAAGCGTTAGGTTTGGTCGCCGATTCGTTTAAAAGTGTGATTGAAAAACACGGCGCAAATGCCGTGGCAATTTACGGTTCGGGGCAATTATTGACCGAAGATTATTACGTCGCCAATAAACTCATGAAAGGTTTTATCGGCAGCGGCAACATGGATACAAATAGCCGTTTGTGCATGTCGTCATCCGTGGCGGGACACAAACGCGCGTTTGGTGGCGACGTGGTGCCGAATTGCTACGCAGATTTTGAACACGCCAATTTGATTATTTTGATTGGTTCAAATGCCGCGTGGTGTCATCCCGTGAGTTTTCAACGCATTCGTGCCGCGAAAGAAGCGAATCCGCATTTAAAAGTGGTCGTGATTGATCCGCGCAAAACGGCGAGTTGTGATATTGCCGATTTGCATTTGCCGTTAGCAAGTGGCGTGGATGCGATATTATTCAACGGTTTATTTCAGTTTTTACACGCGCAAAACAAGTTGAATTTGGATTTTGTCAAAAATCACACCGAAGGATTTGAAGCCGTTTTAGCGGGTTTGAAATTGGATAATGTCAGCGTTGAAAGTGTCGCCAATCGTTGTGATTTAAAAATCCAAGACGTGCAGCAATTTTTCAACTGGTTCGCTGAAACCGAAAAATCGTTGAGTTTATACAGCCAAGGCATCAATCAATCTGAATCTGGCACCGACAAAGTCAACGCCATTTTAAATTGTCATCTCGCCACGGGACGCATTGGAAAAGTCGGCAGCGGCGCGTTTTCATTGACGGGACAACCGAATGCAATGGGCGGACGCGAAGTCGGCGGACTCGCGCACCAACTCGCCGCGCATACGGATTTTTCAAATCCTGATGAAATTGACTTAGTTTCACGTTTTTGGAATGCGCCCAATATCGCGCAAAAAGGCGGTTTACCTGCAATTGATTTATTCGATGCAATTTATGACGGCAAAATCAAAGCCGTTTGGATTATGGGAACCAATCCGGTCGTCAGTTTGCCAAATGCCGACAAAGTTAAAGAGGCGTTGAAACGGTGTGAATTTGTCGTCGTGTCGGATTGCATCGCGCAAACTGACACGACGGAATTTGCACACGTTTTATTGCCCGCGCAAGGTTGGAGCGAAAAAGACGGCACGGTGACAAATTCCGAACGGCGCATTTCACGGCAACGCGCATTGCTTCCAGCCGCTGGCAGCGCAAAACCTGATTGGTGGATTGTCACGCAAGTGGCGCGACGTTTGGGGTTTGAACAAGAATTTCATTATCAAAGTCCCGTTGAAATTTTCCGTGAACACGCCGCGTTATCGGGTTTTGAAAATAACGGTGAACGCGCGTTTAACATTTTGGCGTTGGCGAATATCAGCGCGAAAGATTACGATAATTTCCAACCGACGCAGTGGGGAATTACGCCCGACTCACCGAATGGCACGGCGCGTTTTTTTGCGGATGGAAAATTTTTTACAAAGTCGGGGAAAGCGCAGTTAATTCCGATTACGCCGCGTTCGCCGGTGAATTCGCCAGACAAAAAATACCCGTTAATTTTGAACACAGGACGAATCCGCGATCAATGGCACACCATGACGCGCACGGCGATTGCGGCAAAATTGAATCAGCATAAACCTGAGCCGTTTGTCGAAATTCATTCTGACGATGCAAAACTTTTTGAACTGAAAACCAATCAGCTCGCAAAAATAGAAAGTCGTTGGGGTTCAATGTTGGCGCGAGTTCACATCACCGACGCACAACGCGAAGGTGAAATTTTCGTGTCGATGCACTGGACGGCGCAACAATCGAGTGCGGGACGAATGGGCGCGTTGGTGAATCCTGTTTTTGACCCGATTTCAAAACAACCCGAAAGCAAGCACACGCCCGTTAACATTTCACGTTATCAACCCGCGTGGCAAGGTTTTGTCTTATCGCGGCACGAATTGCAAATCACAGAACCCGAATACTGGGTGAAAAATAAAGGCGACGGATTTTATCGTTACGAATTGGCGGGAACAAAATTACCCGAAAATTGGGCGGATTGGGCGCGAAATACGTTGTGCGCCAATGAAAGCATCGCGCCACAATGGCAAGAATACGCCGATTTAACACGCGGCAATTATCGTTCGGCGCGGTTTGTCGATAGACGGTTGGAAAGCCTATTTTTCGTCACGGCGACCGACAAATTGCCCGCCCGAAATTGGCTTATAAGTTTATTCGCGCAAACTGAATTGTCGAAAGTTGAGCGGCTCGCGTTATTAACTGGCGAACCACCCAAAGGCGTGGAAGATGTCGGAACGATTGTGTGTGCGTGTTTCAATATCGGCGAAAAAACCCTTCAACAAGCCATTAAAAAACACGCTTTAAAAACCCATCAAGAAGTCGGAAACTGTTTGAAAGCCGGAACAAATTGCGGTTCGTGCGTGCCAGAAATTAAAGCGTTGTTGTAAAAATTCGGGGCAACGTATCGTTCCTTCTTCTTCTTCTTCTTCTTCTTCTTCTTCGCTATAAAAAAACGCCATCCAAAATAATAGTGTTACTATTAGGTTTTTCAACAAAATCGGCGTAATCTTTGCGAAATGATTGCGTAGGAATTTAAGATTATGGCTAAAAATATAGCGTTAACCGCAACTCAAATAATGGCGGCGGAACAATTGCGGTTGATTTGGAATTCCAAAAAGAAAGAATTGGGATTAACACAGGAAAAGGTGGCGCAGTTGTGCCAATGGAATACGCAAGCCGCGTTTAATGCGTACTTGCAGGCTCGTATTCCATTAAATACCGAAGCTATTTTACGTTTATCGAAAGTATTTCAAATTCATCCTACTGAAATCATGCCGGCATTAGCGGATATTTTGCCGACAAACGACCTTGAAATTGCCGTGCAACAAGAAATATTTTCTCACTCCGAAAAAATGATTATCAATATGTTGCGTAGTGTTACGGATGAGAAAACCACCGCAATCATTAAAAAGAATCTCGAAGATCTTGCTTTTCAATACAGAGAAAAAGAGCAGCTTTCCTCCGAATTGATGATGGCTTACGAAGAAATTGCTTCTAACAAAGCTCAAAAAGAAAAACGCGCAGATGAACTGGTGATTGCGAATAAAGAATTGGCGTTCCAAAATGCTGAAAAAGAAAAACGCGCAGATGAACTAGAGGTGATGAACTTTAATCTTATCGCTCAATACGATGAAAAGAAAAAACTTCTCAGCGAGTTAGCTAATGCTAACCAACTTCTACTTCATCAAAACACTGAAAAAGAAAAACGTGCTGACGAATTGATGATTGCGAACCAAGAATTAGCGTTCCAAAACACGGAAAAAGACAAACGCGCGGCTGAACTGATGATTATAAATAAACAAAACGAAACGCTAAATAGGGAGGTGAATCACCTGCAAAAAGTAGAAAGTCTTGGACGGTTGACTGCTGGTATTTCTCACGATTTCAATAACATTTTGGCGTGCATGTTGGGCTACAACGAAATGAATAGTTATATTAGCGAAGAGATAAAAGACGAAAGGTTAAAATCCGAACTGGAACATAATATCCAACAAATTGCGAATGCCGGTCAACGCGCGGTGGCGTTAATTGACAAAATGATGACCTATGCTCGCCAAGATATACAAAAAGTAAAAAGCATCAACATAAAACACACGCCAGAAGTCATTAACGAGATGGTGGAAATGTTACGCCCCGCGCTGACTAGCCGAATCAAACTTGAATTTGTTAATAACTGTGATATGAACAAGGGTAATTGTGGCGATTGTCCGCTGCGAAAAAATTGCAACATGAGCATTAAAATTGATGCCAGTGACCTGCATCAAATTATCACGAATTTGGCCATGAATGCGCGAGATGCCATGAAAAAACGTGGTGGCTGCATTACTATTTCGCTCGACAAAGTGACTACAAAATTAAATACTAAATGCTCGGCGTGTGGCGCAGTGATTGAAGGTAATTTTGTTGAATTAGGTGTGTCGGATAATGGCACGGGAATCGAACCTGAAACGATTACTCGAATTTTCGATCCGTTTTTCACCACTAAACCACAAGGCGAAGGCACGGGCTTGGGTTTATCGACGTTAACGGGGTTGGTGCATTCTGCGTTGGGGCATATTGTGGTGGATTCAAATTTGACAGAACCTAATCAAGGCACGAGTTTTAAACTGTTGTTTCCAGTTGCCATTCCCGCTGTGGTTTAAGTTCCGTCTGTCTAAATGTAAAAAATTTTGGAAATTTAGCGCAATCAAAAAACCGCCCCAACTTTCGTTGAGGGCGGTTTTTTTGTTTCAGATTTTATTAAAATCTTATCGGGTGGAAGAATACCTTCTTACAGCACAAAATCAGTTGCGGCAAGACCAAGATTTGTTCCGACTAATGTAATCGTCAAATCATCACCCGCAACAGCATCATTATCAATGTGAAGAATGGTGTTTCCACTCTGTGTTGACCAAGTAATGCTGTTTGCAGTTGTAGTTGCTTTAGAAGCAGTAATGAATGCAAATGCTTGATCACCAGCAACATTTGTTTTTGCATCAATTGCTGACAAATCGATTTTATCTTTACCGTGTTTGAAATCTTTAATAGTGTCATTACCCTCAGTAATGTTCGTAAAACTGAAAATATCTTTACCTTCATTACCCGTCAGTATGTCATTGCCAGCACCACCCGTAATGGTGTCCGCTTTGTCAGTGCCATATAAGGTGTCGGCACTGCTTGTTCCGTTGACAGTTGTGTTACCGGTGATAGTGACTTTGAAATGATCTTTAACAGACAACGAACCATCTGTTGCGGTGACTTCGACATTAACATTGCCAACATTGTTATTCGTCGGTGGTGCGCCGCTGAAACTTCCCTGTGTGCCTAATAATCCAGGTGTGTATGTCAACCAACTTGCCGAATTATGCTCTGAATCGTTGTCGCCAATTTTTACGGTGTACTTCAATGACGTATTGTCCACATCGTGAAATGTCGTTGCAAAGCTAGTAGCATTCAAACTGGATAGCAAATCAGTAAACGAAGTAGCTGAATAAGCTGTGACGCTGTTGTCACTAATCGCTGTTGCTACCACTGGCGCATCATTGGCACCTGTGATGTTGACAACGATGTCTTGAGAAGTAAAACCGTCAGCTGACCTAACGGTTAACGTGTCCGTACCATTCATTGAGGTTGATCCATACCCGCCCAATTTATCTGACTCTAAGGCGTAAGACCATACGCCATCCGCTGCAAGTTGAAACGTACCGTAATATCCAGCAGCATTTGATTGTGCGATGAAGTGATTTTCATCGGTATCAACATCAGTAATGCTTAATGTTCCTGATGCTATTACGTCACCCGCTACATAATCATCGTGTTCTGAATCAGAACCATCATGATCATTGCGGTGGTCACGTTTGTCAGCACCACCCGCTTCAACGACATTGTAATCGCCACCACTTACAATCGAAATATCAGCGTCGTCATTGACACCATTCAAAGCAACGGTCAGTGTTTGTGTCGTGTAAATTACATTACCGAGACTGTCAGTTGCGCCATCAGTCACACTAACGGTGAATATGTCTTGCTCTGTAGTGATTAAAGCGTTGATAGCTTCGGAGTTTGGTGTGTAGGTGTACGCACCTGCCGCATTGACTGTCAAATCACCGTAAGTGCCAGTACCATTGCCATCAAGACTATACGTCAATTGAATGCTTAATCCTGCCAGAGTGCTGCCATCGAGCTGTCCCGTAGTAGTAAGGAATGTGTCAGTTTCGTTAGAATCTTGATAACTAATGTTTTCACCATCTAATGCTGGCTTAACATAACCGGCAACATCAGGATCTGTAATGACACCTGAACGACTGTCACTATCACCTAAACCGTTATCCGCTATGCTGAAGTCAATTTTTAATGCTCCACCCTCAACAGTATCCATGTTTGTTGCAACATTTATCCAACTGGGAGTGGTGTCAGTGCTAACATTTTTCCAGAAACCGTTCACCAATACGTCATCAGCTGTATCTGCTGTACCATTGGTATTTGTCCAAACGCCGTTACTAGAACTCCACGTTCCAGGTAAATAAGTGCTTAAATCAACATGATCAACCACATTGCTTAATGTAAATCCTAATGCACCATACGGTTGGCTAGGTGTAGTCGAATCAATCGGTGCAGCAGGATTATCTAAAATAGAAGGAGTGTTACTAATGTCAATAATCTTAATACTGGTACCAGCAGCTAAAGTAATGTTTTCGTCACCAACTTGTGTTGGAATGGTAGAAACATTACTTTGGAGCGCGTCACCAACACCATCATTATTACCATCGACTAAAGCACCACCTAAAGTTAATGAACCTACTTCCTGTGTAGATGTTGGTCCAGTTGTATCAAGTGTTGTTGGTGTTTCAGACGTTGCTGAATTGCCAGCAAGATCCGTTATGCTAACACTTGCAGTTAATTGGCTGCCTAATGAAGAAACATCGGCTTGCCAAATCCCCTCGATAAGCGCAGCAGACTGAATATTGACACCATCGGTTACTGTTACCGTAGTTGTGGCAGTATCTGTATTTGTGTCACCAACACTCAAATCTACAAACGTGCGGCCATCATTATGAATGTGAGCAACGCTTAATTGGGTGACTGTCGGGGCGATAATCGTGGTATCCAGCTTGAAGAAAGTAAGGCTCGCCTCTTTGCTGTTACCCGCCGCGTCAGTATCTTTTACCAAAACAGTGTAGATGTCGTCTGTTGTTGGAGCAGCATAAGTGTTTGTCCAGTCACCCGAACCAATTTTGTATTGACGCGTGGCATCATCATCTTTTGCCCCGAAAGTTAACGCTGCATTGTTAGTCAACAAATCGCTATTGTCATCACCGTTCGCGGTGTCATGTGTCAACGCTACCGTCGGTGCAGTTAATGATTTATCTAAGGTGAATGTCAGGTTTGAGGTTGCTGTGTTACCCGCCGCGTCAGTATCTTTTACCAAAACAGTGTAGATGTCGTCTGTTGTTGGAGCAGCATAAGTGTTTGTCCAGTCACCCGAGCCAATTTTGTATTCACGCGTGGCATCATCATCTTTTGCCCCGAAAGTTAACGCTGCATTGTTAGTCAACAAATCGCTATTGTCATCACCGTTCGCGGTGTCATGTGTCAACGCAAAGGTTGGGACAGTTGGAGCAACATTATCTACCGTATAACTTCCAGTGGCAGCGGGGCTATTATCTAGGTTGTTTCCAGCCACATCGGTAATGTTTTGAATGAAATGTTCATGCTCATGCTCATGCTCATCCGTTGTTCCCGTTATTAAAGTGCTGAAGCCCAGTGTCACTGTTCCATTAAAATTGTTTAAATTACCGCCTGAAACTGTTACGTCATAGCTGTTTGTACCAGAAACGGCAATAACACTTTGTACCGTTGCAGTAGAGCCAGTTACAGTAAAATCATCCGCTGTAACATTTTGAACAGCCTCAGTAAATGTCACACGGTAGACCAATATGTCTGCATTTGTTGTACCGTTAACAGGGTTGTAGTGAGTAATCGTTGCAGTTGGTGCCACAGTATCTACATTACTGACTGTAACAGTAGTATTTGCATTGTTTGCGTTTGACTCTGATCCATTCCAACCCTCAGCTGCATCCAAATCATAGTTACCATGCTGTAAACCCGATGTGCCATTTTTGTTGAGAATACTCACAAGTGCTAATTTATCAGCCACATTTAATGTAACCGAAAAACTCGTGGAACTAGTACGCTCCACATTGCCAGATGTTAATGTGTAATTGGTTGAGCTATCGACAAGCTTTAACTTAGTGACCGTAATGTCATTATTACTACCAGCAATTGCGACAAAATTTGTTCCAGTAACTATCAGTACTCCAGTGCTAGCATCGTATGTAGCAGAAGTTATAGAAGGAGCATAACTACCACCACCATCCAACACATCCCCATAAGCCAAATCAACAATTGCAGCCGTTTCAATCGTTCCGGTGCTAGCTTCTAAAACCCAATCACCGCCCAATGCTGCCGAACCTGTTAAATCGGTTGAAGCGGCTACGTCTGCCCTCGTTGCATCTGCAAGAGCTGCAATGAATGTTTGTCCTGCGTCACCCGCCGCCACATCACAACCGTACAACAAAATATCGCCGTTGTCGGTTAAATGGCTGCCGATTTCAGCGAGTTGTGCCTGATAATCAGCGATATTTTCACTAGACAATACGGTGGAGCCTAAAATAATTTCGCCAGCCGCACCGTGAGAAATAATATCAACGCCGCTGACAATATCCACTGCACCAACATCGCTTTGGCTTGTTAAATAATCTGTAATTTGTTGAATGCCATCGGTGGATTCATCTAAAATCACCACGGTTGTGGTTGATAAATCTAAACTATCGATGATGGTTTGATAATTTTCGACGCGCGAATCAATGAAGGTAACGCGTGTGGTTGTAGTTGTTGAAGTAGTCATAGCTTTAGCTTTAAACCTCTAATAATTGGGAATTTTAATGTTGAATCAGGCGGGTTTGTTTGAAACGTACGCCAAATCCTTTTAATTCATGTTCTTTGTTTTCTACTCGAACTATCTCGCCTTTTGCAGCCAAAAAGATATTGTTGGGCAATTTGACTAAAGTGAACAATGTTGTGCCACATGAAAGAAATTGTGGTAGCTGTAAAAACAAACCACCTTGGCTGATATTGTCTACGATGGTTTGGGTTTTAATTTTGTGTTCTCCAACATCATTTCCCCGTAAAAAAACGGGGAACACGCCATAAATGCGTTTATCTCGGCGACCGTTGAAACTCGTCATGATGGAAACCCTCCCTTTCAAAATGTGACGTTATTCTATAAAGTCACACACGGCATAGATAGTGTCATATGTCCTAATTTTTCGGGACATTTATCCCGATATTTTCGGGATAAATATCCTGAAAAAAATTCAATTCATTGTTTTAGAATGATTATTTTTTATTTTTAATAAATCATCGTTGACAATTATTTAGTTAAACAACCATACTGATACCCCATTAAAACTTTAGAAGTGATTTATTTATGCCTTTATTGGTAGTGGCAGAATGCAAAATTCAGATAATGCTGGTAGATGCACACGAAATTTTTCGTATTGGAGTGAAGTCGTTACTGAATAATCATTCCAAATTACAAATCGTAGCGGAAGCCGATTCTTTTGTGGCAGCGTTAGAGCAAACACCAAAAAAGTTTAGCCCTGATATTATCTTGCTGGATTTCGCGTTAAAGGATGGAAATTGCGTGACTAAAATTCCTGAATTATTAAAAAAACATCCAAAATCTAAAGTTGTACTGTTTATAAATAACGATGATCAGCCATTTCAGTTGTATGCACTACGTTTGGGAATTTCTGGTGTATTACAGAAGAATTGTTCGGCAGAATTGTTGGCGAGAGCGATTGAAAAAATACATGAAGGGGAGTTGTGGTTTGATCGCAATCTCACACAATCATTTCTTCAAAGTGAAGTTAAAAATCACCAGTCAGATTTGACCAGTTTAGTTGCAACACTTAATGCACGCGAAAAAATGATTGTTTGTCTTGCCGCAAAAGGGGCATCAGCGAAAAAAATTGGTGTAACATTATCCGTTGCAGAAAAAACCGTTCGCAATCAACTCTCAATCATTTATTCAAAATTAAACATTAAAAATCATGTTGAGCTGTGTTTGCAGTTTAGTAAGTTTGATTTATGTAAATCATTTTGTTGTGAGAAACATAAAATATGTTGATCAACAGTAATTCTAGTTTTATCGTTGCTTTAACAAGTGCATCACAAAAGCATATTTTGTGGACGCATCAATCGACTGAAATTTATCACTCAATGAATCAAACAAATCACGCGCTTTCGATTCGGTTTGCGAATCAATGAAAGCGGGATAATTCTGTTCACCTTCCGCTTCACTAATCAACCGAATCATCGTCACTTTTGTATCAGAATCAGCGGAAAACTTGCACTGATGCGCGTGTAATTCTTCTAAATTTAACAACTTTTCACTCAAATCCGCTAATCGATAATTCGCCTCCGATTTATTTTCGTTGCGCCATTTTGTCGGCGGAACTTTGCCTAAAAACGCCGCAATCGATTCTAACCACGCGGAATCCGTGTCTTTATTATTTTGTAAACGAGTGATGAACGCCAACAAACCCTGCGAATCGCGCGTGTATTTTTCCAAACCCGCGTAACGGCGAAAATGTTGTCGTAATTCGGGCAATTCGAGCGTTTTATTCAAATGAAAATCGTCACAAAGTGATTGTTTAAAATCTTTCAACAACGCGGAATACGCATTCTGTAAGGTTTTCAAATGTTGAACCAGTTTATTTAAAAACATATCTGCGTCGTTCAATTCCGCAAAACCACAGGCTTGGGGCAAAATTTCAAATAACAATTTAACGGGACTTTGCGTCTGCAAAAACGCATCGCGAACCGCCAGCACGTCGAGCGCGAGTTCTTTTGTGTGCAACGTGTATTCGGGCAAACCCTTGATAAATCGCGCCAGCGGTTTAATAATCTCTAACAAACCTGCGTCGTCCGACACTTTACCGACCAGCTTTTCTAAATACTTATTGAACAAATCGCCTTTAATATCGCCATTGTTGATTTCCACCTTTTCAAAACTGAATAATTCGGGGCGTTTCAATAGCACTTCAAAATTTTCCAGCGTCGCGTGTGGACAAAAAATGCCGTCTTCGTACAACGCAATGGTGCGCTGATTGGTAAAATAATAAGCAGCAAATATCAGCGGCAACACACCTTGTTGAATGCCAAACGGCGGTTGATTTAGATATTCATAAAGCGCGACCAGTTTGTTAATCGAATTATTTTTCGCGATAAAATCGTCGATGCCTTGCCAAACTTGCGCGAATTTATAATCGTTTACCGCTGGCGAAACTAATCGCCACACGCCATTTTGCTCAACATGAACGCCGGTTTCTTTGAACAACGCGCGATAAATCGATTTTTCGGGCGGGAATTTATCCGCTTCAAAACCTAAATCTGCTTTGTCACTTTGCGAGAGTAATGCCGCAATCAATTTGTTTCGTGCCGCATTACCTTGGCTCGACGGTTTATGTCGATTCACCAATTCATTTTTAATAATCGGTGCCGCATAATAAATTTTTTCCAAAACCGTCGATAAATGATGCTGCAAATCGCGTTTGTTGAGTAATTGCAATTTTTCGCCCCGCCAAAACCAGTGGTGCAATTCGGGTTGTGTTAGAAATTCATTTAATAATTCATCTTCCGCGTGCGCCGCTGCGGCATGAGCGTCGCGCCATTCATATTGTGCGACGCGGTCTGTTTTTAATAACGGATTTTCGTTTTGAATGCGTTCTAACGCGCACACTTCTTCAATCACCGCCCGATAATTGGCAGCGTTTTGACACAAAACATAAATCACCAACGGATTTTCATTTTGAATTAACGTATCAAAATGGGCGGAATCGTCTGCATTTTCAGAAAGGAAAAAATGAATTTGCGGCACAATTGGCACATCATTACTGGAATTTTTGTCGATATAAATCGGTTGAAAATAACGCAACGTGCCGTGTTGAATCGAGTATTTTCGCGCCACAATCGGCAACTGTGTTTTGCGTTGATTCAGTTTTTCAGCCAGATTAAAATGCCCTTCGAGTTGAATGGCTTCACTCATCGCTGCGTCCAAATCAAAATCGCTGCCTTCCCAAACGCGGTATTCACCGCTGAATCGTTGAAAATTGATAATCGATTTTTTCGACAACGAATCTAACGCGCCGGTTTTGTCGGCGTTGGTTAAATCGAGTAAGGCGCAGCTGGATTTTAACCCGTTGTGATGCCCGATAATGTTGAACAAACCGATGGTTTTCAATAATTCCATTTCAGCAATTGGCGCGGCGTGTCCCAACCGTTCCAACGCCGTCACCACTTCTGCCCAACGGCGATGCGTCAAATGGTCGGTGGTCGCGGTGGGTTGATTTTGAATGAAATAATCGAAAATTTCCCACGGTAAAATCCATTCGTCAACGGTATTCAAACGCGACAAACTGTCTTTAAAACCGTGCGTTTCTTGGCTGCCCAAATAACTAAATAACGTGCGTTCGTTTTGCGCGACTTTTTGACATAACACCGGCAAAATCAACAATGACAGCGGATGCAGCGGGTAACATTGCGCGAATAAATCGCTCGCCGTTTGCACGTTCAAATGGTTCGGCAACGCGGATTGGTCAGCTAAAACGAGAGCAATGTCGTCGGTTTGCATTTGAACAGCGTTTTTTTCTACAGCGGTTAAGGTATTTCTAAAAGCCGCCGCAATCACGCGCATGGTTTGTTCAGCGGATTCTAAAAACGGCACGCTTTCAAAACGTCCCGAAATTTTTAACCATTCATTTTTCGCGGTTTCGCCCAAAATTTTGGCGTATTGTTCAATCGTTTGGTGCATTAAAACGACTAATAACACATTCGCTTTGTGACCTGTTTTGGCAAATTCGGCGATGGCTTGCAACAAAAAAATGTCATTTGAATTTGGTTGACGCGCGTCGTATTCGAGAAATTTCCCCAATTCATCAATGATAATCAAAATGCCTTTGCCTGATTTTTCTGCGACAGCGGTTTGTAATCGTGCGATTAACGCAATGATTTCACTGACCGTTAAGTTTGATTCTGTGGCGGATTTGAATTCGCGAACGATGGGCGCGGAATGACCGAAATAGGTTTGTGTGGCGAAATACAGCGCGGCAATTAAGCGTTTGCTCAATGATTCGGGGCTGCCCGTTAATAAAACCGTGCAATAACCCATTTTCGAGTTCGCAAATTTTACGGCGAGCGATCTATCGGCTTGGGCGAGAACATTGATGGCGTTCTGTTTTTCGCTGAATAATTGTGATAAAAATAAGGCAAACGCCGACTTTCCTGAACCATACGGCCCGATTAACGACCACGAACGCGGCATGTCAAAATCATTTAACGTCGCGGCGATTTTTTCTAACGTTTGCAACGCGCGAGAAGTCGGAATATATGAAATGGCAGAGGATTGTGCGTCTTTTTCTAAATGAATTGAGCGAGTGTAATGGGTATCGACGCTGATTTTTTGTTCCATCATGATTGGGCGGTTCCGGTGTAATGTCGATTTAAAAACGTAAGCGAATCGGTTTTTTCGTGACGAAAAATTTGATGTAATCCAGCCGTTTCGCTAAGTTGAAAAATAGGATAATGCGCGACCAGTTGTTCAATCAGCTGGATAAGCGCGTTTTCGGTCAAACGAAAAATGCTGCCCAATGCGACGCTGTTTTTTTCGCCATACATCAGAGTTTTGATGGGCATTGAAACCAGATTCATTTGATTAAAAAGCTCGTTCACCGCAAAACCAAAAACGCCTAACGGTAGCGTTTCGCGGGCGGCTGGCAAAGAGCGGTAATTTTTTCCATCGATGCCGCTAATCAAATTCAGCGTCGTCAAAGGTGAATCTAAAACGTCTTCAATGTCTTTGGTGCGAAAACGCGCGGGGCAATAAAGCCGCAAAATGAGCGCAATTTCTTGTCTGACCGTTTTTTCAGAATGCTTGCCTGACAATTGATGCGCGACAAAATCAACCAACGCATTCGCCGTTTCGTCGCTGTTGAATTCGGGCTTGTGGTAGCAATTGAAAAACCAATAAATGGCAGTGGACAATTCGGCATTCGTGGCGAGTTGCCAATGAATCAGCCACAAAGTCGCGTCATCTTCTAAAAATGAATCAAAACCGTCTTTGGCAAAAATCGTGGTGCCGAGTTTGGAGGCTTGTAAAACGTTGTCGCACTCTTCCAATAATTGCGTGGCGCGTAACCAATAACGAATGGCACTCACCATGTTTTTTCCTACGCCTAATGTGACCGTTGCATCGTCAGATTTGAAAATTTGCGGATTGTCGGCGAAGGCTTGAAAGCCTTTGGTTAGCCAAAAATAACGCAGTGAAAAAGTTTCGTGCCGTCCAAAAGACGCTTTATTCGGATTTAGTAATTTCATGGGGAAGTTGGGGGTGTTTTGCGGTATTCTTGCGCCAATTCTAAAGCATTTACGGTTACAACATTGCACAAAAAAATTTATTTAGATTACGCTGCCACCACACCGACTGCGCCAGAAGTTTTAGAGGCGATGCTCAATCATCTGAAAATGGATGGCACTTTTGCCAATCCGGCTTCTACACAACATTTTTTCGGTGAACAAGCGAATCAGAAAATCGACACGGCACGCGAACAAATCGCCGCGATTTTTAAGGCAAACCCATCCGATTTTATTTTTACCTCTGGCACAACCGAGGCGAATAATTTGGTTTTGAAAAGTGTGGCATACCGTTTTCAAGCGCACGGAAAGCACATTATCACCAGTTCGACTGAACATAAATGCGTGCTGGATAGCTGCCAATTTTTAGAAACCCAAGGCTTTCAAGTTACTTATTTAAAACCGAATTCTGACGGGCTGATTGATTTAAATGAACTCGAAAACTGCATCACTGCCGCGACTATTTTAGTGTCAATCATGCACGTTAATAATGAAACGGGCGTGATTCAACATATCGAAAAAATCGCTGAAATCGTGGCGGAACACGGTTGCTTTTTTCATGTTGATGCCGCGCAAAGTGTCGGTAAATTGTCGATTGATTTGAGTGAAATACCGATTAGTTTTCTGTCTTTTTCGGCTCACAAATTTTATGGTGTGAAAGGCATTGGCGGTTTATATTGTCGAAATCGGGCGAAATTAAAACTCGCGCCACAACTTCACGGCGGCGGTCAGGAATACGGATTGCGTTCGGGAACGTTGCCGACGCATCAAATCGTGGCAATGACAGCAGCGTTAAATTGGGCGACTGAAAATAGAATCGCCGATTATGAACACGCGAAAATGCTGAAAAATAGCTTGTTGAAACAGCTTCCCGCGTTCATTTTGAATGGCTCACAAGATTTCACTTTGCCGAATATCGTCAATCTCAGTTTTGATAATGTCAGTGCGGATTCGCTGATTATTGCGTTACGAAATGAAGTCGCGATTGCGTCAGGAAGCGCGTGTAATTCGGGCGCAGTCGAAGCGTCGCACGTTTTACGCGCCATGGGCATTGAAGGCGAACGGCTTTATGGCGCAGTGCGGTTGAGTTTTGGACGGTACACCACGCTCGATGATATTGATTTTGCTGCAAAACGTATCAGTGAAGAAGTTTTACGTTTGCAGCAACTCGCGAATTCTTAATCGGAAAAAATTATGCTCGGTAAAAAAGTTCTGAATCACGTTTATTGGCATTTCAGTTTAACGACGGAACAAACAGAAATCGTCCAAGAAAAAGTGTCTCGCGCGGAAAAACTAGCCCATTTGACCGCTGGTGAAAATTATAACGTGTTGAAATTTAATTTAAATGGCGGGGCTTTGTCGTTGCTTTCGTATCCTGATTTTTTCGACGCGCCTTTTCCCGCGTTATCACAAAGTTGGCGAATTGATTTAATCAATCAGCGCGTTGAAACTCGCCGTTATGGCAATTCGCACAATCCGCCGATTTTGCACCGAAAAGAACAATTTATTCCAAATGCACACACGCGCCGCGCTGAATTTGTTGCGTTGACACAAACCGCTGAACAATTAGGTTTGTTTGATAATACGTTGCGAATCGGTTTTAAACGTGCGTGGGAAGATTTAATTACCGAGCGTGGTTTTCAATTGGTCGGCAACGAATTTATACCGTTGGCGAATGTTGAAATCGAGGACAATTCAACGCGCATTATTGAAAATGACACCGCCATTGCGCGACATTTAACCGCGTTAAGTCGAACTAATTTGTCTGCGCCGATGCAAAGTTTGGCGCGTTATGGCTTTTTAAATGGCGACAATACGCTGTTCGATTACGGCTGTGGCAAAGGCGACGATTTACGAAATTTGCGCGAAAATTCTCTGTTTGTAAACGGTTGGGATCCGCATTATTTTCCAGAATCGGAAAAATTGGCGGCTGATTTGGTCAATTTGGGTTTTGTGATTAACGTGATTGAGGATTTTCAAGAGCGTGAAACGGCGTTAAAAAATGCGTATTCGCTCGCTCATAAAGTGTTGGTCGTGTCAGCCATGTTATTGAATCAAAATGCGTACAACGGTGAAAAACTGAACGACGGCGTGCGGACGCAGCGCAACACATTTCAGAAATACTATTCGCAATCGGAACTAAAAGAATTTGTCGAAGAAACATTAGACAATGCCGCCATTGCCGTTGCGCCAGGTATTTTCTTTGTGTTTAAAGATGTGGATTTAGAACAAGAGTTTTTGCTGAATCGTCAACGTCGGCGCGGAAATGTGCTGCGTGTTACGGCGCGTTCACCCGTTTTAAAACCAGCGCAAACGCCTGAAGAATTACAACAACTCGCCGTCATTCGCCAAAATCGACTGGATGATTTGCTGACCTATTTTGCGTTACAAGTTTTTGCGAAACGTCGTTCACACCCTCATTTAAACAGCAGCTTGAAGCACGACATCAAACTATTTTTTGGCGATTACGCTAACGCGCAACGTGCCGCACAAGCCGAATTATTTAACATTGCGAACATCGACGCGATTACCGCTGCGTGTCAAAATGTTGCCGAAGAAGGCGCGGGATATTTAGATACGGAAAACGCGCTTTATATTCACAGCGAATTGATTGAAACATTACCGCCTATTTTGCGAATTTATATTGGTTGCGCGGCGATGTTGTACGGTGATATTTCGCAAACGGATTTGGTCAAAATTCACAGTCAATCGGGCAAAGTAACGTTGTTAAAATACGATTATTTTGAAAATGTGCCGCTACCAAAATTAGTTGAACGAGTGAAAATTAACCTTCGCTCGCAAGATTTTCAGTTGTTCCAATACGGCGAAGAATATCCGGCGAATTATTTGTACTTAAAATCACGTTACATCAACGAAGATGCTAAAAATTACGCGGAACAGCTGGCGTTTGATGAGCAGCTGGAAGCGTTGAATTTGTTTGATTTTAGTGGCTACGGTGACAAGTCCGCTGTTTTTGAACGAAAATTAAAAGCGGCGCGATGGGAAATTGACGGTTTTCAATTGCAACGCGCTCAAACGATTCCGGATTTAGATGAATTATGCGGCGATAATTTAACGTATCGTCAATTGATTGAATGCGGCGAAACGCAACAGTGGACGAAATTAAAAAATTTACCGAAACAGCCCGACAGTTACACCGCGCTTTATGAATTAGCGAAAAATGTTTTAGACCCTGTGATTGAGTATTTTGGCATGATTCAACTGACGTACGGTTTTTGTTCGCCCGAATTAAGCAAACATATTGCCACACGCATTGCGCCAAAATTAGACCAACATTCGGCGCATGAATTAAACAGTAAAAAGAATTTCATTTGTCCGCGATTAGGCGCGGCGGTGGATTTTATTGTGGAAGATGAAAATATGAATGACGTGGCGGAATGGATAATACAAAACACGCCTTTCGATAGACTTTATTTTTACGGTGAAAATCGCCCGATTCATGTTTCGTATTCGCCACAGCCAAAAGGTGAATGTGTCGATATGATTGAAAATAAAGCGGGACGACAAGTGCCGAAAGTCAGGCGAGTTTCCACTCAAATATCGTAATGCGACGTTCTACTTTATCGAATTTGACACCGCCTACAAATATATTTTTGTATAGATTCTGCCAATGTTGCGTCGTGTTTTGAAGTCCCAAATTTTGCGAGGGTTGTGTAATAGTATCAAAAACGCTAACATAAGCTAACTTTTTATAACGCTAGCTAATAATGAAATACTACAGCAACGGTGAAGCCACGAAAATACTGGGCGTTCACGCAAATACACTACGAAAATGGGCAGACAGTGGAAAAATTAAAAGTATTCGTACCGCCACAGGACAACGACGTTATAACCTTGACGAGTTTCTTAGCGTCAACGGCACAGCTATCACTGTCTGCTATTGTCGCGTCTCCAGCCCCAAACAGCGCGACGACCTCGAACGACAAGTCGAATTCATGCGTGGAAAATACCCCACCGCTGAAATTATCAAAGATGTCGGCAGCGGTCTCAACTTCAAACGAAAAGGGCTACAAGCCATTTTGGAACGCGCAATGCGCGGCGATAAGCTCAACCTTGTGGTTGCCCACCGAGACCGACTTGCGCGATTTGGCGTTGACCTCATCAAGCAAGTTATCGAGTTCAATGGTGGGCAACTCGTGGTTCTCGACCAGACTGTACACTCGCCCGAAGCCGAACTCACCAGAGACTTGCTCAATATCTTACACGTCTTCAGTTACCGAATGCCCGGACTTAGAAATTACAAAAAGCAAGTTGCACAAGCTGCATCCGACAGTTCAGAACAAAGCGCAGTTCAGCCAGTGGTTGAAAGTGAGCCGCTTTGTTTATAACGCCACGATAGCTTTATTACGCGATTACGAAGGCGACAAAAAGCCGTCGTGGATGGACATTAAAAAGATGTTCACTCGCTTGTTACCCAACTGGACAAAAGACACGCCGTTTCAAGTTAAAGGCATGGCGATTAAAGACGCGCATAACGCCTTTTGGAAAACCTGCAAAGCCAACAAGGGCAGTGGCAAACCAGCGACGTTTCGATTTCGTAGTCGTAAAGACCCCGCGCAATCTTGCTACATCCTCAAAACGGCGATTAGCGAAAACGGCATCTATCCGCAAATTTCTGGCAAAGGTTTGGGTTATGCCGAATCTTTACCAGAATCTTGTTTAGATTCTAGGCTGATTTTGAAAGCCGGCAAATTTTACTTAGCCATCCCATCGAAACACCGCGTACCTTATGGCGAGAACCAAGCCCACGGTGTCACACAATCTATTGTGGCGATTGACCCAGGCGTAAGAACATTTGCCACTTTCTACTCTACCGAAAGTTGTGGTTTTTTAGGCGAAGCTGATTTTTCACGCATTCAACGAATGGCGCATTATTTAGACGATTTGATGTCGCGTGCGACCAAAGCAGGTAAGCAAAAGAAAAAGCGCATGATGCTAGCGGGGCTGAGAATGCGTCAAAAAGTGCAGAACTTGATTGACGAATTGCATCACAAAACGGCGTTATTTCTGGTTAAAAACTTTGATTTTATTTTGCTGCCTACGTTTGAGACCTCTCAAATGGTGGGGCGTTCAGGGCGAAAAATACGAAGTAAAACCGTTCGCAATATGCTGACGTTTGCCCATTATCGCTTTAAGCAATTTTTGAAAAACAAAGCCTTTGAATATGGCAAAACAGTCGTGGATGTTTGTGAAGCCTATACCAGCAAAACACACCCCGAAACAGGTGCGATTAAGCAAATTGGTGGCGCGAAAAGAATAAAATTGAGGTCTGGTGAATGGGTCAACCGAGACATCGTAGGAGCGCGTAATATCTTTTTACGCGCATTGGTAGATAAACCCGACTGTTTTACAGTTGCAGTTAGTTTTGCTTAACTTATGTTAGGCAATGTTAAGAAAAAATTATCGGCATAATCGTTACGCCATCGTTTTCGCTAACGCAAAAATGTTTTCGGCATCCAAAACGTGTTGATTATCTTCAAACAATTGCGCGACACACGCCCGATGCAACGCTAATTTCAATGCGCCAAATCCAATCGCGCCCCAGACAATTTTTCCGTGGCGATCAATGCCTTTGTCCATCACGCCGATGCCGCCAATTCCCAACGGTGGCGTGGCGTTTGCATCAGCCAGCATTTCTAATGCGCTGTTATTTTGCCAGTGTTCAGGTTTCAATAATTCAACGCCGGTTGCGCCCGTCGCAATCACAATATTTGCGTCTTGAATTACGTCAGCACGTTCATCAAAATCGGCGGCGGCTTGCGCGTGAATCTGAACATTAAAACGTTTGTGCATCGCTTCACAGGCTTTTTCGGCGTTCCATAATTGCCGTGACACGATGGTAACTTCTGCACCTTCCAACGCCAACATCGCGGCGGCGCGTTGCCCGACTGGCCCCGTTCCTGCCAAAATAACCGCTTTTTTTCCCGTTAAAACACCACTCGACGCTAATTTTGCCACACACGCCGCCGCTGTAGTGTTGCTACCATTACTATCCAGCATGACGGAAACCTGAAAACCGGGAAAAAAGTGTGTTTGCACCGCTTCAAATAATGCCTGACCCGCTGCCATATCGCTACCGCCAACAAAAATCGCGGTATTTTTTTTGTCTTTGGGCGCACGGGTGAAAATGGCACCTTCCACTAATGCCGCAACATTGGCGGGCGTTAAGCCACCGTGACCAATCACATGATCCGCGCCGCCGTCATAACCTACCACCGTATCGAAAACTGAAGGATGAAAATCGGTGTCGAATTGGAATAACAATTTTTTCATAAAAACTCGTTTTGATTAGATTTAAAAATAATGAAATTGGCGGCATTATAACGCATAAAACGCGCGTTCTGTTTCGCACAACCTGTTTTTAAACGCTTATGAATGGTAGGATTATGCCAAACTAATTCGCGAAGTCGTACGACTTCGTTTTACATTCCACTATTTCAGATACACCGTTGCGTTGTTTCAAAGGAAAAATAAAAAAATGAAAGCACCACTTCATATTGCGGTCACCGGGGCGGCCGGACAAATTAGTTATTCGTTGCTATTTCGCTTGGCGGCGGGACATTCTTTTGGCAAAGATCAACCGATTGTATTGCATTTGCTTGAAGTTCCCGCCGCGTTACCTGCGTTAGAAGGCGTAGTGATGGAATTACACGATTGCGCCAGCCCGATTGTATTTGGCATTGAAATGACTTCAGATCCCTTGGTGGCGTTTAAAAATGTTGATTTTGCTTTTTTGATTGGCGCACGTCCTCGTACGTTGGGCATGGCGCGTAAAGATTTGCTCGAAGTGAATGCCGAAATTTTTGCCACGCAAGGTAAAGCATTGAATGCCGTCGCTAATCGGAATGTCAAAGTGTTGGTCACGGGCAATCCAGCCAATACGAATGCTCTGATTGCGTTGCGAAATGCGCCCGATTTATCGCCCGCCAATTTTTCAGCCATGAGTCGTTTAGATCACAATCGGGCGATTAGCCAATTAGCCGAAAAATGTGGCGTATTGACGACGGATATTAAAAATATGACGGTGTGGGGCAATCATTCGTGCAGTCAATATCCCGATTTACATCACGCGAAAGTGCGTGGTCAAGATGCGTTATCGTTGGTGGATGATTTGTGGTTTGTGAATGAATTTATTCCCACTGTTCAACAGCGCGGCGAAGCGGTGATTAAAGCGCGAGGTCAATCGAGTGCAGGTTCGGCGGCAAATGCGGCGTTAGATCAAATGCGCGTGTGGGCGCAAGGCACGCCAGATAACGATTGGGTCAGTATGGGAATTTTGTCGGACGGCAGTTATGGTATTGAAAAAGGATTGATTTATTCGTTTCCCGTCACCGTCAAAGATGGCGAAATGCAAATTGTGCAAAATTTGCCGATCAATGATTTTAGTCGTCATCGAATGCGTGCAACCGAAGAAGAATTAAAGCAAGAACGTGACGCAGTGAAGCATTTATTTCAGTTCAATTCGTAAAATCAATTTGTAGGAAGTTATAGTTTTCGTAATTTGTGCCGATAGTGGCGGTGGATGTTTTTTTGAATCTACCCCATTACGCATACTCAAACACGAGATTATTCATTATGTCAGTTAATACTATTAGCCCCTCGTTCACCTCCTATAAAACTCAAACTATTGCGGGGACAAATACACCTGCAATGGCAGATGGATTGGGTAACAGTGCAAACTTTTCGGTATCGAATACCGATAGCACCCGCCCGTCATTTGTACAAAATGTGATTCAATCACTGCAAAATTTAGGCTTAAATGTGTCTGACGTGAATACCAATAGTGCATCTGCTGTTGATAATTCGCCGTCGTCAAAGGGGAAGGAAGCCCTGCAAACTTTTTTACAAAATCTGTCTAAAGTATTGGCACAAGGAAGTGACCGTTCCACTGTTGCCATTGTTGATAATGTACCCACCGTTGCGGATTTACCGCCTGTTGATGCACCCACCGTTGACGCACCCACCGTTGAAAAGAGTGCAACGCCCACCAAGTTTTCGGGTGGCACGAATTTTCAATATAACGTTGATTTAAGTCAGGCAAATTTGGGTGATAATCTCGCCAATGTCAGCGCGAATCTTAAAACAGCTTTAGACAATATCGGACAATTCATTAGCTCAAAAGTGGTTTTCGATTTAAAAATTTTAACGGAATATCAGAACTCTGGTGTGTTAGCGGAAACGAATTCTGCGCTTGTTACCACTACGAGTAATCAAACTAAAAGCATCGATACTTCATTTGTTGCCGATTCGATTAGTGGTGTGGATTCTAGTCCCAATGCACCGGATGCAACGATTTATATCAATTTAGCGAATATCGATAAAATGTCATTCAGTGGCACGCCTGCGCCGGATAAATACGATTTGACCAGTATTTTGACACATGAAATTCTGCATGGTTTAGCATTTGCAGGAACATTGACAGTGAACCCGCCTTTAAAAACAGCTTATGACACGTTAATTTTGCCACAAAATGTGGATGCTACCTTCGTCGGTCGTCACGCTAAAACCGCGAATTCAGGCATTCCCATTCCATTAGCTCCAGCAACTGCAGGTCAGGGTTCGGCTTATTATCATGTCGCCATTCCTAACGATTTAATGTCAGCGTCAATCAACAAAGGCGAGATCAAATCTATTTCAGCTTTGGATGTTGGTATGCTGGAAGATATGGGCATCACGGTGACGGGCGTTTTACCTTCCGCATCAAAAGTACAAACGACCTACAACAATCCCACTGCTAATTTACAAAATTTAATGAGTTCGCTCACTAATAATACGGCACAAAATAGCGCGTTACAGGCTGATTTTACCCATCTTGTCGAATCGTTAGGCGGCTCAACGTCGTCTCCAACGGTCAATTTACAAGGTTTTTTAACGCAATTGTCAGCGAACACCACCGATGGTCATTCACTTCAAAATGATTCAGGTTCGATTTTTTCTGCCGCTGCTTAAAATTTCTTTATTACAGGCGAAGGATTCCACGCCTTCGCCGTCACACCGCCAAATCGTTCACACTCAAAATTGCCAACAAAATCGATACAATAATGCCGGCAATCATAATGCCGAGCGTGATAATCAACGCCGGTTCAAGCAATGCCAACATTCGCGCAATCGACACGCGCAATTGTTTGTCATAAATCGTCGCGACCCGCAGCAACATTTCCTCCAAATGCCCCGTTTCTTCGCCCATTTTTATCATTTGCATCGCCATTTTTGGGAAAATTCTTTTTTGTTCGAGCGCGTCAAATAAGGTTTTGCCTTGTTTAATCTGTTCTTCGGTATCGTGCAACGCGGCGGCAACGATTAAGTTATCAACCGTTTCACGCACAATAATAAACGCTGACAAAATCGACACGCCATTTCCCAACAGTGTTCCCAGCGTGCGCGTGACGTTGGCGACTTCTTTGTTCAAAATCATGTCGCCCACCAGCGGCAATTTTAACCAGCGTCCATCCCACACTTTTTTGGTTTCAGGATTAGCGAGTTGAACATTGAAATAAATCATAATCGACACCACGCAACCAATCACCGCCCACCAATAACTTTGCAACCAGTCCGCCAAACCGACCACGATTTGTGTCGAAATCGGTAACGCTTTACCCGCGCTGGCAAACATTTCGCTGAATTGCGGCACCACGAATGTCAGCATAATAAACAACGAAGCCAACGACATCACCAGCAAAATCGCCGGATAAATCAACGCCGTGCTGACGGTATCTTTTAATTCTTGCGAGCTTTCTAAATACACTGCCATGCGATTTAACACTTCGCCCAAATTGCCGCCCGCTTCGCCAGCGCGAATCATGTTTAAATAAAATTTGCTGAAAACGCCGGTTTGTTGCTCGAATGCGTCGGCGAGTGACACGCCACTTTTGACTTTTTCCAACACGCGCCCGATGAGTTTGCTCAAATTTTCGTTGTCGTTCGCCAAATCCATCAGCACCACTAACGAACGATCTAACGGCAAACCTGATTCCAACAACATCGCCAATTCGCCTGTTAATAACACGATGCTTTTGTTGGATAATTTCCCACTTCCGCCGCGTAAATTGAAACCTAAAAAGCCTTGGCTTTTGGCGGGTTTGACGCGAATCGGAATGTAGCCGTCGGCTTGTAATTGCTGCACACAACTGGCTTCATCGAGAGCTTCGCGTTCGCCTTCTTCAGTTTCGCCAGCGGTATTGACCGCTTGATAAAAAAATAAAGTCATATTCAATTCTCCGACGTGACGCGCATCACTTCTTCCAGCGTGGTTACGCCTTGCAACACTTTAATTAGACCATTTTCATACAAGGTCGCCATACCTTCTTCACGCGCCACTGTTTCAATCGCACCCGCCGCTGCATGCGCCATAATCAATTTGCGAATCGCCTCCGTCATGGGCAAAAATTCGATAATTGCCAAGCGTCCGCGATAACCTAAACCGCCACACGCCGCGCAACCAATCGGTTTGAAAAAGGTAATTTCACCGTCCGGTTGAAAACGCCGTAACCGCATTTCGTCCACCACTTCAATCGGCGCGGTGTAAGGTTGTTTGCACGATTTACACAGTTGACGAACCAATCGTTGCGCCAAAATGCCATTCACCGTCGAAGTTAATAAATACTCCTCCAAACCCATATCGAGCAATCGCGTTACGCCACCCGCCGCGTCGTTTGTGTGCAACGTTGACAGCACCAAGTGTCCCGTCAACGCAGATTGAACAGCAATTCGTGCCGTTTCTAAATCGCGCATTTCACCAATCATAATCACGTCGGGATCTTGGCGAACAATCGACCGCAACGCCACCGCAAACGTCAAGCCGATTTGCGGTTTCGCTTGAATTTGATTGATGCCGTCCATTTGATATTCGACCGGATCTTCAACGGTGATAATTTTTCGCGCGGTGGTATTCAATTGTTTCAACGCGGCGTACATCGTGGTGGATTTACCCGAACCCGTTGGCCCCGTGATGAGAATAATGCCGTGCGGTTGCGCCAAAACATCCAGAAATTGTTGCAATTGTCGCCCCGCAAAACCCAACGCTTCAAAATCCAACACGGTATTTTCTTTATCGAGCAACCGAATCACCACGCTTTCGCCGTACATCGTGGGAATCGTGGAAACGCGCAAATCCAATTCTTTGCCCAACATTTGCACTTTAATGCGTCCGTCTTGCGGCAAACGCCGTTCGGCAATGTTGAGTTTCGCCATAATTTTAATGCGCGAAATAACGGCAGCCGTCGATTTAACCGGTGGCGCGTCAATATCTTGCAACACGCCATCGACACGCAAACGCACTTTTAAACTTTGCTCGAACGGTTCAATGTGAATGTCTGACGCTTTCATTTCAATGGCGCGTTGCATAATCGCATTCACCATTTTAATCACCGGAGCTTCGCTAGCTAAATCTTTCAAATGCGCCAAATCTTCCTCGCCCAATTCGTCAAAACTCAAATCGTCGAGCGATTCAGTTTTAGTTTGACCTTGTTCATATTGCGCGGTGATCGCGGCATCGATTTCCGATAACACGCCAACATTCGGCATGATAATTTTACCTGTTGCCAAACGCAGCGCGTCCAACACAAACTCATCTTCGGGGTCGAGCAGTGAAACCGTGAACGAATTTTCGTCCGCACTTAACCCAACCAAATGATAATGTTTCAAAAAACGTAACGATATTTCGTCGGGCAAGGTTTTTTCTAACGGATATTGGTCAGGCGTAATTTTAGGAAAGTTGCCGCTTTCGACAAACGCCAGCGCAACGTCTAATTCGGAACACAACCCCAATTTAATCAGCAACGCAGGCAGACTTTCGGCGACAGCGGTTTTTTGCATTCGTTCCACCTTTTTTAAATCGGAAGGGGAAAGTTTGCCTTTGTTTTGAAGAATGGTTAAAAAGTTTTGGGACATGATTTATGTGTGTAGGAAGTTAGGCGGATTCAAACGCGACCGCGTTGAGATTGAATGTTGCAAAGGCACATTGCGAAATGTAGGTAATTATACGGAAAAACGCTTCAATTTCCCCCCAAAATAATGCGTACTTGTGAAAGTAAATACGCTTTATTTCCGCGTGTTGCGTGACTATCCTAATTGAGTAGACACCATTTTTATGGTGTAATAACACGGTTTTACGTCTTTACATCCTTCTATTTCTACCTTCAAAAGTTAAAAAGAAGATTCCTCTGCAACGTGTTTGGAGAACCCTTCAACTATGCAATTTACAACAACAAAAGGTTTAGATATTCCGATTACAGGAAGTCCTAAACAAACCATTGAAAACGGGAATGCGGTTAAATCCGTTGCCGTTTTGGGGTCAGATTATGTGGGCATGAAACCCACGATGCTGGTCGCCGAAGGAGATACCGTTAAACGCGGTCAAGCTCTTTTCGGTGACAAGAAAAATCCTGGCGTTCATTTTACTTCACCCGCGTCTGGCGTGGTCAAAGCCATTAACCGTGGCGACAAACGGGTGTTGCAATCTGTCGTGATTGACGTTCACGGACATGATGAAATCACCTTCGCAAAATACAGCGAATCCGATTTAGAAAATTTAACCGCTGCACAAATTCAAGAAAATTTAGTGGCTTCGGGTTTGTGGACAACGCTTCGCACTCGCCCTTACGGCAAAGTGCCAGCGTTGAACAGCAAACCGCATTCGATTTTTGTGACGGCAATTGATACACGTCCGTTAGCGGCGAATCCTGCGGTAATTATTGCTGACCGTGCCACTGATTTTGTTGATGGCTTAGAAATTATTTCTAAATTGATTGAAGGCAAAGTCTACGTTTGTAAAGCCACGGGCGCAGAAATTCCAACGGGCAATGCGCCGGTTGTTGTCGCCGAATTCGGTGGCGTTCATCCCGCAGGTTTGCCCAGTACGCACATTCATTTTATTGATGCGGTCAATATCAATAAATTCGTGTGGCATTTGGATTATCAAGCCGTGATTGCGATTGGCGCATTGTTCACCACCGGCAAATTAAACGTTGAACGTGTGGTTGCGATTTCGGGCCCGACTGTTAAAAATCCGCGTTTGGTTCGCACACAAGTTGGTGCTAATTTGACTGATTTAACCGCTGGCGAATTGGCGGACGATTTAGAAAGTCGCGTGGTGTCAGGTTCAGTTTTATTTGGACACGAAGCCCACGGCGCGTTTGATTATTTGGGCGCGTACCATTTGCAAGTTTCGGCGTTGCAAGAAGGTCGGGCGCGTGAATTATTCGGCTGGATAGTCGCGGGGAAAAATAAATATTCTGCGATGAATATCTATACTTCCAGCGTTGACCGCAAAACCGATCGTTTATTCCCATTAACCACCGACAAAAACGGCAGTAATCGGGCGATTGTTCCCGTGGGTGTTTATGAAACGTTGATGCCGATGGACATTTTAGCCACACCGTTGTTGAAGGCGTTGGTGATTGGTGATTCTGACCAAGCGCAATTGCTCGGGTGTTTAGAATTGGACGAAGAAGATATGTCATTGTTCACCTTCGCAGATCCAGGTAAGCACGATTTCGCGCCTGTGTTGCGGGCGAATTTAACCAAAATTGAAAAGGAGGGCTAAATGTCAGTGAGAAAGTTTTTAGACAATTTAGAACCACATTTTGCCAAAGGCAGCAAACTTGAACGGTATTACGGCTTGTATGAAATGGTCGATACCTTCATTTATACGCCCGCCGATGTGACACGCGGTAAAACGCACGTTCGGGACGGCAACGATTTAAAACGCACCATGACGTTCGTGGTGATTGCGACGTTTTTCTGTGTGTTGATGGCGATGTACAACACCGGTTATCAAGCTAATTTAGCGATGGAAGCGTTAGGCAAAACGTCAATTGATAATTGGCGCAGTCTGCCGATGACGATTTTTGGTTACAGTACCATGAATCCGTTCTCGAATATGATGCACGGCGCGTTGTATTTCTTGCCGATTTATTTGACTACGTTAGCGATTGGCGGCATTTGGGAAGTTTTATTTGCCACCGTTCGCGGTCATGAAGTCAACGAAGGTTTCTTAGTTTCGTCAATGCTTTACACGTTAATCATGCCGCCCGATATGCCTTTATGGCAAGTGGCGTTAGGCATTTCTTTCGGTATCGTGATTGGTAAAGAAGTCTTCGGCGGCACAGGCAAAAACTTTTTAAACCCAGCCTTAACGGGTCGTGCGTTTTTGTATTTTGCATATCCCGCGTCAATTTCTGGCGATTCAGTTTGGACAGCGGTTGACGGTTACACTGCTGCAACGCCATTAGGTTTAGCGGCAGATGGCGGTTTGAGCGCAGTGACTGAACACTACAGCTGGTTACAAACTTTCTTCGGTTTTGAACCTGGTTGTTTGGGCGAAACATCAACATTAGCGATTTTAATCGGCGCGGCATTTTTACTTTACACGCGCGTTGCATCGTATCGCATTATGGGTGGCGTATTTGCTGGCATGGTTTTAACGTCGTTGATGTTTAACTTTATCGGCAGCGACACAAACCACATGTTTGCGTTGCCTTGGTATTGGCATTTGACGGTTGGCGGTTTCGCTTTCGGCATGGTTTACATGGCGACAGATCCCGTTAGTGCGGCAATGACAGACAAAGGACGTTGGATATTCGGCGGATTAGTTGGCGCAATGACGGTGTTAATTCGCGTTGTGAATCCTGCGTTCCCCGAAGGCATTATGCTCGCCATTTTATTTTCCAATATGTTTGCACCGACGATTGATTATTTCGTCATTCAAGCGAATATCAGAAGAAGGATGAAACGTCATGCCTAAATGTGAAAAATTGAACAAAGTGTGTGAAAAACTTGAGCAGTATCCGCAGTACCGAAAATTCAAAGCGTATTGCCAAAAAATTCTCGGTTTAAGCAACAACAGTTTAGAAAAAACTATCGCCATCGCGGTGGCATTATGTTTGGTTTGTGCGGTATTTGTTTCGATTGCGGCGGTGGCGTTAAAACCAATGCAAGTGACGAACAAAGAACTCGACATGAAGAAAAACATTTTAGATGTTGCCGGTTTATTGCAAGCTGACACCGACATCGAAAAAGCCTTTGCTGAAAAAATCGAATCAAAATTGGTTAATTTAGAAACAGGCGAATACGCGGAAGGTAACGCAGACGCTTACGATCAACGTAAAGCAGCGAAAGATCCCGCGCAAAACGTTTTAATTCCCAAAGACAAAGATATTGCTCACATTCGCATCAAAGCGAAATTAGCAAAAGTCTATTTGGTGAAAGAAGGCGGCGCGACTAAATCAATCATTTTGCCGATTAACGGTTATGGTTTGTGGTCAACGTTGTACGGTTTCTTATCGGTTGAAGCCGATGGTCAAACGGTTCAAAGCATCAACTTCTACGACCAAGCAGAAACACCAGGATTGGGCGGCGAAGTCGTGAATCCAAACTGGCGTGCGTTGTGGAAAGGTAAAAAAGTCTATGCTGAAACAGACCAAGCCTCTTCTGACAAAGGTCAAATCGCAGAAGCTGACGTGGGCGAACCTGCATTGAGTTTAATTAAAGGCACAGTAGATACCAGCAAAGCGGGTTCACAATACCAAGTGGACGGTTTAGCAGGTGCGACTTTAACCAGTACAGGCGTAACAAACTTGGTCAGATATTGGACAAGCAAAGAAGGTTTCGCGCCTTATTTGGCGAAAGTCAGAACGGTTAAAGGAGCAAAATCATGAGCGAATTATTGAATGATGAAACAAAAAAAGTTTTAGTTGAGCCACTCGTCGAAAACAACCCGATTACGTTACAAGTTCTGGGGATTTGTTCAGCGTTGGCGGTGACTTCGCAAATGTCTACGTCATTGATTATGGCGTTGGCGTTGACGATGGTAACGGCGTGTTCAAGTGCGGCGATTTCGTCCATTCGTAACCATATTCCGAGCAGCATTCGGATTATCGTGCAAATGACAATTATTGCGTCGCTCGTTATCGTGGTTGACCAATTATTGAAAGCGTTTGCGTATGACGTGAGCAAACAATTATCGGTTTTCGTGGGTTTGATTATCACCAACTGTATCGTAATGGGTCGTGCCGAAGCGTATGCCATGAAAAATCCACCACTCGAAAGTTTTATCGACGGTATTGGTAACGGTTTGGGCTACAGTTTGATTTTGGTTATCGTGGCATTTTTCCGCGAAATCTTTGGTTCTGGCAAATTGTTGGGAATGGAAGTTTTTCATTTGACCAAAGACGGCGGCTGGTACGATCCAAACGGTTTGATGTTGTTGCCACCGAGCGCGTTTTTCATTATTGGTTTGCTCATTTGGGCGATGCGTCAATGGAAACCAAAACAACAAGAAACCGTTGAATTCAAAATCATGTCGATTTCACATGGCGAACAGGGAGGACACCACTAATGGAAGCCTATATCAGTTTATTTGTTAAAGCGGTTTTCATTGAAAACTTAGCGTTATCGTTCTTTTTAGGAATGTGTACGTTCATCGCCGTGTCGAAAAAAGTTTCGACTGCGATGGGTTTAGGGATTGCGGTTATGGTCGTGCAAGCGATTACCGTCCCTGCGAACAACCTCGTTTATCACACGCTTTTGAAAGAAGACGCGCTGTCGTGGTTAGGCATTAAAGGCGTGGATTTGAGCTTTTTAGCGTTGCTGGCGTGTATCGGTATGATTGCGGCGTTGGTGCAAATCTTGGAAATGATTTTAGATAAATTTTTCCCTGCGTTGTATCAAGCACTCGGTATTTTCTTACCGTTGATTACCGTGAACTGCGCGATTTTAGGCGGCAGCTTGTTCATGATTGAACGTGATTACAACTTCGGCGAAAGTGTGACTTACGGCGTAGGCAGTGGCTTGGGCTGGGCGTTGGCAATCACCGTTATGGCGGGCGTGCGCGAAAAATTGAAATACAGTGATATTCCAGCTGGTCTACAAGGTTTGGGTATTACGTTTATTACAGCGGGTCTGATGTCTTTGGGCTTCATGGCTTTCTCAGGCATTCAACTCTAGGAAGGTAACGTCATGCTG
>CAIQDI010000008.1 GCA_903870545.1 uncultured Pseudomonadota bacterium | reverse complement strand
CAGCATGACGTTACCTTCCTAGAGTTGAATGCCTGAGAAAGCCATGAAGCCCAAAGACATCAGACCCGCTGTAATAAACGTAATACCCAAACCTTGTAGACCAGCTGGAATATCACTGTATTTCAATTTTTCGCGCACGCCAGCCATAACCGTAATTGCCAACGCCCAACCAAAACCACTACCGATACCATAAGTGACAGATTCGCCGAAGTTGTAATCACGTTCAATCATGAACAAGCTGCCGCCTAAAATCGCGCAGTTCACGGTAATCAATGGTAAAAAGATACCGAGTGCTTGATACAACGCTGGGAAAAATTTATCTAAAATCATTTCCAAAATTTGTACCAATGCCGCAATCATACCGATACAGGCAAGCAACGCTAAAAAGCTCAAATCCACGCCTTTAATGCCAAGCCACGCAAGCGCGTCTTCTTTTAAAAGGGTGTGATAAACGAGGTTGTTCGCAGGTGTGTAATGGTAATTTTAAATTTTGTCAGATTTAAAATTAGAGCGGAATGGATGTTTTTTAGATTTTTTCTTTTTAATGAATTCTCTTGAAACGTACATCGTGAGGCTTAAAACAATTAAGCTCAAAGTGGCGAACACTTGGAAAAATGGAAATAACTTTAATGGTTCAAATAAACTGTCTTGAGTATAAGCCACATTGGTTAGTGTTCCAGCTGACAATGTCATCAACATAGCCTTCCATGTGGGAATAATACTGCTATTTCCAGCAATTAACGTTACATAAAATGAGGCTGAGTAAATATATATTTCCAGATAACTTGTAGTTGCAAGATTGATACGCTCTAGTTTGTTTAGTTCACTTTTATTATCATTTTCGTCAAAAGCATCAAAACCAAATGCCACTATAATTTCCAAATTTCTTGATATAAAACGATAACCATTGATGCCCATGATGAATGGAATCAAAAATTTATAATCTGCGGAGACCATACAAAAACTAATAGACATGAGGAACAAACTAACGACGAGATTACAGTGATTACATTTACGAATATATCGTTTTCTAGGTCTACCGTTAATGTCGCCTTTATAGTGGCTAGCAAAAATGTAACCAGCAGAAAATACGGTTAACATTATTTTCCACAATGAACACTTTTTTGATAAAAATGTAAAACCATCTTTTTCAGCAATGCCGCAGTTTAGAGCAATTCGATAATGTAAAAAATACTCTAAAATGACACACATCACACAACCAAATAACAAAGAAAATATCCAATTTTCTTCGCTATACATCAAATTTACCAATCACGGGATAACAATAATCGCTGTCAAATTCAGATAAATCAGCCCCAATAAATTGAACAATGTTTTTGCCACTTGATTTATTGGATAAATAATAAGGTCTGCCTTCGCTGTAAAAATCATCAACGCGGCAATGAATTGATGTTCTCATTCGCTGATAAAATTCTGATTTAGTTTGTTTGTTGTAATCAAACGTAACGCTAGGTTGAAAAGCGATTAAGGCGAAAGGACTACGGCGAATTGTTGAAGGGTGATTAGGCGTAAGCAAAACGGGAAACCATAATTTACTATTAAAACAAAATTCAAAATCTGGTGAATTTATATCTTTAGTGGCATTTTCTAGCCAGTCTTTTTCATCAACTTTGTGTAATGCTTGTAACAAGTTAATTAAAAATTTTCGTACATCTTCGACGCTGTGATTTTGAATTATATGAATGTAGGTATTAAACGTTTTTGATTTTTCGTCGCGCTCTTCATCCAATAACAACGACATTTCTTTTAAATCATTTGCTAAATCTTCAATTGATATTGTTTGATTTGAAACGCCGAAATACATTGTTTTCTTGTTAAATGAACTGATTGCATAAAGACAAGGAAAAATTTTATCTTTTGAATTAAACATCTCATTCAAACCGTTCCACAATTCAATATGCAATTCAGCAAGTTGATTTGTGTTTAACATTGTTCAACCTCTTCACATTCCATTTTGTTTATGTAAATTTGCAACGCTTGTTTAACAGTTTGTCGATATTGACCACATTTAGCATTTGCCAATTCATTATCAAATTGACTATTTTTAATAAACGACGCGGGACACATTTCACAAAAATTGTAAGCAAAACATTTACTGCAAGTTTCTTGTTTAAACGTTTTGAATTCACTGTAAATGGTTTCAGATTTGGCAGCTAAATTTGTAGATTCATTTTTTGATTTGCCGTAATTTTCGATACGTTCACAAAATTGAATTGAACCGTCTGCTCTAACATAAGTTCGATTAGCAAAAGGTACGCAAAGTTTTTTACCTAAACGTGCGTCGTCATCTAATTTTCTGAACTCAATCTTTTTTAAAATACTGTCTAAAAAATGATTTTCTACAGGTAACAAGCCAGCATTTAATGATTGCTTAACTGACTCAAGTGAAATGCTGTTTGTAATATAGCTATCAATCGCAACGTTATTTTGCAAAACAGGTGAGAAACGTAACGATTCTTCGGCAAAGTTGTTGTCTTTAAAAAACTGATTTATTTTCGATAAATCATTAGCGTCAGAAATAACGCAATTTATCAAAACGTTGTTTTTTAAAAATTGCGGGTTGTAGTTTTTTAATTTTTTCAAGTTGTTGGTAATTGCATCAAAAGTGCCTTTACCCGTTACCGTAACACGCTGTTTATCGTGTGTTTCTTTGTCACCGTCCAAACTTACCGTAATCAAAAAGTTATTTTCGATTAAAAAATCAAATTTGTTTTCTGATAAAGCTAATCCGTTTGTCGTTAATGAAAATTTTAAACGGCGATTTGAAATTTGATTGGCGTAATCAACGATTTGTTTAATCATGTCAAACGCAAGTAATGGTTCGCCACCATAAAAAACAATGTAGCCTTCTTCTTGATTTGTGCGATTGTAAAAATTTTTAACTTCTTCAAACGCAAGTTCAAGCGGCATTGTTTTATTACTGTGATTCCGTTCAAAAATATGTTTTTCGTCGAAAACGCAATAAGTACAACGCAAATTGCATTCTTCGGTAATTTCAAGAATTAGCGTTTTAGCATTTGCTGACACTTCTTTTTGTATTTCAGAAAATTCAAGTGGATGTAATCTCAAATCAGTATCGTGACCAAAATCTGCCATGCAAACCGAATTGAAATCTTCATCATTTTCAATTGAAAAAATGTCATTTGTTAAAGCATCGAAAACGTACATTTTGCCCAAATCGGATTTTAATTTTAATAAATTGTATTCGTTCATTTTCTGCCCCGAAGTTTTCAATAGACAAAAATATAGGCGCGAAATGCGCCCATATCTTTCACTCAAAAAGTTACGCTTATCTAGCGTAGCCACCTTGTAAAGAGCAAGAAGTTGGTGCTTTGCCATCTGCTGGCGTGAATACTTTTTTGAATCTAGGTGTGTTCATAATAAATTTCCAAAATTGTGAAATAGATTTTATCGAGCGTAGCCACTCATTAACGAGCAAGCTGTTGGAGCAGTACCTTTAGCAGGTGTAAATACTTTTTTGAATCTTGACGTTTTCATAATAATTCCTCGAATGATAAATTGTAGACCCAGCAAGCCTTTCAAGCTCACGCGGCGATAATACCCCCCCCCTACGCGCCTTTGTCAAACAATGCAAATTTTTATTTGAATCAAAATGTTAAGCGATTAAATGAATCTATTGAATTTAATAGATATTCAGTTTTAAAAAATAAGAGAAGATTTAAACTTAGACGGTCAAATTAGACGTGATTGAAAAGAAAAAATAAATGGCAATAAAAAACGGCGCATTAGATTTCTAATGCGCCGTTTTTGTTTCAACGTTTTTTCAGCGAAAAACTAACCGCCAAAATCATCCAACATAATGTTTTCAGGTTCAACACCGCTGTTAATCAACATACTGGTCACTGACGTATTCATAATTGGAGGACCACACATATAGAACTCACAATCTTCAGGCGCAGCGTGTTTCTTAATGAATTCTGCTTCTAATACATTGTGAATAAAGCCCGTGTAACCTGTCCATTCATCTTCAGGCAATGGGTCAGACAACGCGCAATGCCAAGTGAAGTTTGGATTTTCTTTTGCAAGCATATCGAAATCTTCAACGTAGAACATTTCGCGTTTGCTACGCGCACCGTACCAGAAAGTGATTTTGCGTTTTGATTTCAACCGACGAAGTAGGTCGAAAATGTGTGAACGCATGGGAGCCATCCCCGCACCGCCGCCGACAAATACCATTTCAGCATCGGTATCGCGTGCATAGAATTCACCGTAAGGCCCTGAAACGATACATTTATCACCTGGTTTCAAGTTGAAAATGAACGATGACATGATGCCTGGTGGCAATTCTGGTTTAGGTGGCGTTGCGATACGCACGTTCAACATGATTTCTTTTTCTTCTGGATAAGAAGCCATTGAATACGCACGCAAAGTCGGTTCTTTTACCGTTGAAACGTATTGCCACAAATTCCATTTGTCCCAATCGCCACGGAAACGTTCTGCAACCTCGAAGTTTTTATAATCCGCAACGTGTTCAGGACATTCAATTTGAATGTAACCACCCGCGCGGTATTTGATTTCTTCGCCTTCTGGCAATGACAACACCAATTCTTTAATGAAAGTCGCCACGTTGTCGTTGGATTTAACGGTACATTCCCATTTTTTCACACCGAAAACGCTGTCTTCGACTTCAACAATCATGTTGCTTTTTACTGAAACTTGGCACGATAAACGTTCACCATGCGCCGCTTCACGTTTGGTAATGTGACTTAATTCAGTTGGCAAAATATCGCCGCCACCTGAATGAACTTTCACTTTACATTGACCACAAGTACCACCACCACCACACGCTGACGAAACGAACAAGCCGTTATCAGAAAGGGCATTTAATAATTTTGAACCTGACGGGACATGAATTGTTTTCTCATCGTTGATGACAATTTCAACATCACCTTCCGCCACAAGTTTCTTTTTCGCGCCGATAATCACAAAGACTAGTGCGATAACAAAACCCGTGAAGATGATAATCCCTAAAATAATTTCCAGCATGACGTTACCTTCCTAGAGTTGAATGCCTGAGAAAGCCATGAAGCCCAAAGACATCAGACCCGCTGTAATAAACGTAATACCCAAACCTTGT
>CAIQDI010000007.1 GCA_903870545.1 uncultured Pseudomonadota bacterium | reverse complement strand
TTTCACATTAACGACGATGCAAAAAGTGAAGCCTTAAATCGCGGGTTTTTTGTGTTACAACGTAGCGGTGATTTGATTCATACCGATGCAGCTGAAAATTTGTTGGTGCTATAAAAACCCGCTTTTGCTTGACCTTGTCAGAAAAGACCGCCTCGTGGGAAACTGTGAGGCGGTTTTTTTGTTGTTCATCTTCCCCCCCTTTTTGAAGGGGGAAGCGGCGATAGCAGCAGGGGAATTTGCTTTAATGCTTTCAAATTTTGCCATAAACATTGACCTTTTGGCGTTTAAACCTTATCCTTTTCGACCTTGCTAGCGATAGCAAAAACGAGTTTAGCAGCTCTTTCAATAAGTCCCAATTAAATCGAGTGTAGTTATTATGACGAACTGGGTTTAGGGAAGCCGCAAGGCTTGGCGGGTTTCCTTATTGACCGCTCTGCTAACCCTTAACCCAGCTAGTCACCCACGTTTAGCAGCGTGCTGATTGGTTTAAAATCAATTTGGAATTTATCAACATGACAACTGCAAACATCGTGCGCCCCATTTGCACCGAAAACTTCACCGCGCTCCCCAACTTTCTATTCGATTTCAATCGCAATTTTGACGATTTGAAACCGCGAGACAGTGCCGTCTTAAATTATTTGCTGACGAAACCGCCGATGTGGAAATTACGCGCTCAAGATATTGCCACGGCGATTAACGTGTGCGAACGCACCGCGTACAAAGCCCTCCGAAAACTCCAAGATATTGGTTTTGCTCGCTATGAACGCGAAAGTTCTGGACGAACGAATTGGTTTATTACCGTTTCTGAATCCGCTGCAAAGCCTGCCCAATCACCACACCGCAAAAAGTCCGACGGGAATTTGCCCAACGGGAAAAACGCCGCCGCTTTAACAAAAAATGAAGAATCTTTAGTAAAGACGGAACAATCTTTAACAAAAAAAGAAAAAACAACAGACGCTGTGGCGAAAATTTTAGTTGAAAATTTTTGTCCAGAAATCGCTGAAACACCTATTCCCGTTATCATTGCGCCAATTCATTTTTCTGAAATTGCCGTTGATATTGCGGAATTCACGCCGCAACAAAAAATCATCGCGCAAAAATCGCTTTCTAAAGTCGCACTCACCACGCAGTTGGTTATTTTGATGATGTTAAAAGTCGCGTTGAGCAAAGGCGGTATCAAATCACCGTTAGCGTATTTGAATTCGCTAATAAACAAAGCGATTGCCGGTGAATTAGATATTTCTCGCACCGCTGAATTGAAAAAACAAACTGCCAAGCCCATTCCAAGAATTGAAAAAATCCGCCGTTTGTTTGCAAAACACGGCACAGGAATTTCATTGGAATTGAAGGAAAAGGGGTTTATTTTTGTTCAAGGCGAAGGGTCGATTTACAAAGCGGAATTTGAAAAACTGGGATTGATTTAAAAGTAGGAACGTTTTCGGGCGTAGATTTACCAACGTCCTTGTAATTTTAGAATTTCGATGATTTCTGCTGGCGTAAAGATCAACTCGTGGAAACTGCGAGGCGGTTTTTTTTGTGGTAGGATTTGCGTTGATTTTTAATAAATTTGAGGGCTAGAAAATGAGTGCAGTAGCGGATGAAATTTGGGCGATTTTGCGTGGGATTTCTGAAACAAATAGAGAACTTTCAGAATCACACAAAGAATTCAAACAGGAGCAAAAAGCCTTACAAGCGGCGCAAAAGGAAACGGATAGGATTTTGAAAAAACTGTCTGTTGATGTGAAAGAAGTAAATAAAAGCGTTGGTCGTTTAACAAACCGTTTAGGTGAGTTTGTCGAAGAAGCGGTACGCCCTTCGGCGGTGCGTTTGTTTCGAGAACGCGGGATTGATATTCACGAAGTTCAACAAAATGTCACCGCAAAACGTGATGGTGAAGCCTTAGAAATTGATTTGCTTGTCGTGAATAATGAAGATGTTGTGGTGATTGAATGCAAAAGTAACTTGAGCATCGATGACGTGAACGAACAGCTTGAACGACTAGAAAAAGTGAAGCGTCTTTTACCACGTTATAAAGATTGTCGAATTTTAGGGGCGGTCGCAGGTATGGTAATTCCTGACAATGTGGCGACGTATGCGATTCGCAAAGGGTTGTATGTGATTGGTCAAAATGGCGAGCATTTGGAATTGCGAAATGATGTGAGCTTTGCGGCGAAAATTTGGTAAAAGCGAACAGGTTGTTAAAACCCGCTGTTGTTGGAGATGAGAGCAAATCCCCCCTGTGTGTCACCATAGTTGTCGCTTCCTTTAGGAAGCATTATGAGCGTTCAATTTAGTTTAGAATTCAAAGAACAAGTCGTCGAAAAAGCCCTACTAAGAAATAATTAAGCGTGGTTATCATTCAAATTAGCCTTATCGTCAGCGATATGAATGCAAAACCTGTCAAAAACGCTTTGATGATTTGACTGAAACAGTTTTGGCAGGGCATCATCAGCCATTATCGACTTGGGTTTTATGCTTGTATTTCATTGAGTTGAATTTATCAACCGCTCAAATAGCCCGCGAATTGGATTTAAACAAAGATGATTTACAATTCATGACGGAACATTTACGAGCAGGGATTGATAAAAAAAAGAGTTGGTAATGCTATTTGGTGAAGTGGAATGTGACGAGCTTTACCTTGTGGCGGGTCATAAAGGACAACCTGAAAAAGTGCAGAACCGCGTTATCGTCGCTTAAAAGGAGTGCGTGGACGTGGAACGTTAGCCACAGAAAAACTGCCTGTTTTTGGCATGATTCAACGTTCAGGTGAGGTGCGGATTTGGATGCTAGAAAACGTACAACAAGTGACAATCAAGCCCATCATTTTGTCGTCGATTGCCGTTGGAACGCTTATTTTACCGAGAGTACAACATGTACAGTCGGCTCGAACAATGGGGTTTCAAGCATAAAACGGTCAATCATTCCGCTGGGGAATATGCACGCGATGAAGATGGTGATGGATTTTGTGAGGTTCATTCCAACACGATGGAAGGTTTTTGGTCTTTATTGCGTCCTTGGCTCAGACCGCATCGCGGTATTTCACAAGATAAGTTACCATTATATTTGAGCTTTTTTGAGTTTATTCACAATGTTAGAAAACGCGGAAAAGCACTGCTTTCTTCATTACTTTCCACTTTGGTCAAAAAGACCTTGACACCTATCGTCCATATAGAGCCTATACCAAATGAAAAATTTATTACGCAGAAGCTTATCAGTTCAATTACTCATTATTTTTCTGAGTACAGTATTGTTAATGACGGGTTACGAAACGTTAAAAGAAATATATTTCCAAGGAATGTTGACATTATGGGAGTCGCATTCAATTACGATTATTGTGACAGCTCTATTTGCTATCGGAGCAGCACTCTTTATGAGACGTTTAGCCAACAAATTAGTCAACGAGGCTAATGAGGCAAAGTCTAATATTACATATGTTATAGAAAATCTATCTGATGCGGTTATTATCATAGATAAACACTGTATTATCACCATGGTGAATTCAGCCGCTACACAAAAATTTGGCTACACCTCAACAAATCTTATTGGCCTTAATGTGAATATTTTAATGCCAGAACCTTATGCTGGCGAACATGACGGCTATATTAAAAATTACCTAATCACAAAAAAACCTAAAATTATTGGAAAAGATCGGCATAGAGTTTTAAAAGGAATTCGAGCCAACGGTGAAATTTTCCTTATGGACTTAGCTATCAATGAAATCGTTAGTAATGGGCAGCCTGCTTTTATTGGTACTATTCGGGAATTGACTGAGGAGAGACGTGTTGACGCTGAAATGAGGAGACTAAGAGAGACCGAAAAAAAAATGCTTGTATATATAGAAAATGAACTTCAAATCATAGAAAATGAACTTCAAATAGCGGGTCAAATTCAGGCAAATATGCTCACTACAAATTTTCTACTTTATCCTAACTGTAAAGAATTTGATGTTTTCGCCCTGATGGCACCTGCAAGTCAGATGGGAGGAGATTTTTATGATATTTTACTTGTTGATACCAACAAAGTATTTGTTGCCGTCGGTGATGTGACTGGCAAAGGTATATCAGCAGCATTGCACATGGCAGAATGTGTTGCTTACCTACGAACGATTGCATTAAGAGAATCAAAACCTCACAAGATACTACAAAAATTGAATAACCGTCTTTGTGAAAATAACAGTTCTGGGATGTACATCACGTTATGCTGTGGAATTTTTAATATTGATACGGGTGAATTTATTTATTCGAGTGCTGGGCATGCATCTCCACTAGCGAATACGGATTCAGAATGTTTCGAGTCTGCAAAAATACCGCGAGCCATCGTTCTAGGATTTATGAAGGATGCAAAATATAACTCGATGAGTTTGCAATTAAAATTTGGCGGTAGCATTTTTCTTTACTCCGACGGTGTCACAGATGCTGAAAATAAAAAGGGAGATTTATTTTCAGACGAAAAATTGTTGGAAATACTATCAACCTCGCAAGAAACCAATTCTCAAAATCTCATTGAGCGTGTAAAAACTGAAATTGACAACTTTTCTGACGGAGTGAATCAAACAGATGATATTACAATGCTATGTTTTCGCTACTTACGTTCACCAGTTCCCAATGTGTAATAAAATCGTAACAACTTTTTATTATAGTAACCAGACAGTACAACTTACTTGTAGTGATCAAGAAGGTACAACTTTTATTTCTGAAGGATAGAAATGCAACATTCAGAGAAATTTGAATTATGTGTCACTAATAATTTTAGTGAATTTAGAGCAATGAGTTTATGGCTTCACAACATTTGCGAGAATCTAGCTTTGCCCGAGTCACTCGCTAAAGATTTGGATGTCTGTGCTAATGAAGCAATTACTAACATCATTCTCTATGCTTATAAAGATCAAGAACCCCATAAAATTCTTATTCAGATTGAAATAAATCAAAATCAAGAATTAATTTTAACGATACAAGATGATGGCTTTCCCTTTGATCCATTCACCTTCTCTCTACCCGACACATACGAAAAAATTTCGGGTTTGAATATAGGTGGGCTTGGAATTCAGCTTATGCAGAATTTAGCAAGTCAATGTTATTATCAGTGGCTTAGTGACAAAAACATCATTACACTCAGGTTTGTAAATTAAACTGAACGACTTTACTTTGCTCTACTAGCAATCAATATTTAAACACAGAAAGTTATAATACCTTGGAAAATACAATGAAAATAAGCTGCGAAGAACTGAACGGTGATATTTATAAAATCAATTTAACCGGTCGAATGGATATTCCTGGTAATGCAGAGATAGATATTAAATTTTCTGGAATGACGGCATCTCCAGGCAAACTCTTTATTATCGATTTATCAGGTGTTGATTTTATTGCGTCTATCGGCATACGCACTATTCTTATGAGTGCAAAAGCGATTCAAAATCGTGGTGGAAAAATAGTATTGTTAAATCCAACTGACCATGTTAGTAAAATTTTATCAGTGGCAGGTATCGGCACCATACTCGACATCACGAATAATTTAGAATCGGCACTTTGTTTGTTGCTACCTGAAAAATAATATCACTTTGGAATGGTACCAACCTACATTGAGCGGGGGGGTACACAATCGCATTTTTCCATTAAATTTTAATTTAATATCAACTGATTATAAATAATCCGTTTTTTGATGGCATTTCAAAAATGGCTAAAAATGTCACTTATTTTGCCAATTTGGTATATTTTTGATAATTTTCATTTTTTACGTTTCGTGCAGTAGATTGATTTTAAAAAAAATTAAATATCTAAATTTTAAAACACACCCGCTCAATATGGGCTTTAAAACTGTCAATGAGCAATTTGCTACGCCCTCTAAAAACGGTGTTATCCGAAGCATTGCCGTCTAACACCTTTGCCTAGTAACGGAATTCCGCCATCGCGACACACCATCATTTCCAGCATCACTTGTTTCAAATCAGGACGGTAATCTTTGGAGTAACCGAGTTTGATTTCAACGGTTTTAATGTCAATTTTTTATACCCGCTCAATATGCGTTATCAATGTCTATAATGTGGTTGTTGAACCACAATCACAGCGGGTTGATATAATTGAATGTCAGTGCATGAAAAAATACGATTTGTGAGATTAGCAAAAGGCTGGACGCAAGAGTATTTAGCCGAAAAATTAGAAATGTCTGTCAACGGTTACGGTGATTTGGAACGTGGCAAAAATGACATTAAATTATCCAAACTTAAACAACTTTCTGAACTATTCGGTGTTGAATTATCAGAACTTTTTGGTACAAATGAAAAAGCCACTTTCAATTTAATTATTGGCGACAGCAATCAAGCATTAACGTTTCAATCATTCACATTTGAAAATTCAGAACTCAAACACACAGTCGAAAAACAACAAATACGCAACGACGATAAAGACAAAGAAATTGCGTTGTTAAAACGCATTATTGAATTGATGGAAACGAAAAATACTGAACAATGAACATTCACGAATATCAAGCCAAACAATTATTTCAAAACTACGCCATTCCGATTCCCAAAGGGCGCGTTGCCACGACAGCAATTGAAGCCGAAAAAATCGCCCAAGAATTAACGCACGAATCATGGGTGGTAAAAGCCCAAATTCACGCAGGCGGACGCGGCAAAGTCGGCGGTGTGAAAGTCGCCAAAACGCCCGACGACGTTTTCACCTTCACGCACGAATTATTAGGCACGCACCTAGTCACCAAACAAACGGATTGCGGCGGGTTGCCGATTGATTCCGTTTTGATTGAAAAAACCTATCCGATTAAACGCGAATTGTATTTGAGTTTGTTGGTTGAACGCAGCGCGGAACGGTTAGTTTTTGTTGCGTCAGCGGCGGGTGGAATGGAAATTGAAACCGTCGCGTACGAAATGCCCGAACAAATTATTACCGTCACGATTCACCCCGCAACAGGTTTACAAGCCAGTCATTGCCGCAAAATTGCTTACGCGCTGAAACTCGAACGCGCTCAACATTCGCAACTCGAAACGATTATGCGCGGAATGATGGATTTATTTTTGGCGAAAGATGCCAGTCAAATTGAAATCAATCCGTTAATCGAAACTGAATCAGGCGAGTTAATCGCACTCGATGCCAAAATAAATTTTGACGACAACGCGCTGGCGTTACATCCCGATATTTTCGCATTGCGTGACGTTCGCCAAGAAGAAGCCAAAGAAAATGAAGCCCAACAATTCGGGCTAAATTACATTGCACTCGACGGCAACATCGGTTGTATGGTGAATGGCGCGGGTTTAGCGATGGCGACAATGGATTTAGTAAAATCAAAAGGTGGATTTCCTGCGAATTTTCTCGATGTCGGCGGCGGCACAAATGTCGAAAAAGTCTGCGAAGCCTTCAAACTGATTTTAGCGGACGGCACGGTCAAAGCGGTTTTGGTGAACATTTTTGGCGGCATTGTGAAATGTGACGTGATTGCTCAAGGAATTTTAGCGGCAATGGCACAAATCGAAGTCAATATCCCTGTCGTGGTGCGGTTAGAAGGTACGAACGCCGAACAGGGCAGGGCATTATTAACAAATACAGGTTTAAAACTTTACGCCGCGAATGATTTAAATCACGCTGCCGAACAAGTTGTGGCATTCGCGGAGGCAACAGCATGAGCATTTTAGTTGATAAAAATACGCGCGTGATTTGCCAAGGTTTCACTGGCAAACAAGGCACTTTTCATTCACAACAAGCTCTCGATTACGGCACAAAATTAGTCGGTGGCGTTACACCTGAGCGCGGTGGCGCGACGCACTTAGGATTGCCTGTTTTCAATACCGTTGATGAAGCGGTGAAAAATACGGGCGCAACGGCAACGGTAATTTATGTGCCGCCATTTTTTGCAGCGGATGCGATTTTAGAAGCGGTCGATGCCGGCATTGAATTGATTGTGTGCATTACCGAAGGCATTCCAACCTTGCAAATGTTGCGTGTCAAAGCCGCGATGCAAGGCACGAAATCGTTGTTGATTGGCGCGAATTGCCCAGGCATTATTACGCCTGATGAATGCAAAATTGGCATTATGCCTGCGTCGATTCATAAAGCTGGCGTGATTGGCATTGTGTCACGTTCTGGCACGTTGACGTATGAATCCGTGCATCAAACCACGCAACAAGGGTTAGGACAAAGCACTTGCGTCGGAATTGGCGGCGATCCGATTCACGGCATGAATTTCATTGACGTGTTACGTCTTTTTCAAGCAGACCCAAAAACGAAAGGCATTGTGATGGTCGGCGAAATTGGCGGCAGTGACGAAGAAGCAGCGGCGGAATATATCAAAGCCCACGTCACAAAACCGATTGTCGCATACATTGCTGGACAAACCGCACCCGCCGGCAAACGAATGGGACACGCGGGCGCGATTGTCACGGGTGGCAAAGGTACAGCAGAAAGTAAAATGAACGCGCTCAAAACTGCAGGCGTTGAAGTTGTGAATGCGCTCACCGATATTGGCGTTGCGATGCAACGTTGTTTGTAATTTAAATCGAGGGAAATTTGTGAAACATTTACATTTATTATTTATTGCGCTTTCATTGATTAGTTTTTTAGGGCGTGTGGCTTTAACGAAATTTCGTCCTGAAATGATGCAAATTAAATGGGTGAATATCGCGCCGCATGCGATTAACGGCGTGGTGATTTTGACGGGGATTAGCCTTGTTTTTCAAGGTCATTGGCTGGAAGGTGAATTCGGTTGGATTGTCGCGAAAATTATCGCCTTGTTGGGTTACGTTGCTTTCGGAATTATGGCATTGAAATTAACTGACGAAAAACGCTGGTATGCCTTTGGTGGCGCGTTGTTACTGTTTGCGTACATTGCGAAAGTTGCCGTTACCAAAAGCCTTTTTTGAGTATTTTTGAGTCGGGTTATGCAGCACGTCACCCGACTTTCAATCTAAATTTTGATATTTAAGATACCGCTTTGACGTTCAATGTCTTGAATATAGAGCAATATTGTTGATTCGATGAATGGCTTTAATTCGATGAATTTAACGCCGACTAATTCAGCAAACTCGCCTGCTTTGCGCGTTTGGATTTTTGAGATTGTCATGATTTCAAATGACACGCTCACATCATCGTGACCCGGCATAATGAGAGTGCAGTTTTCGTGAATGCTATGCAGCGTCAAAAAAAATGAAAACGCTTTGCTATAATTGGTCATTGAAAACCCCGCCAAGCCGATGTCGTGTAAATCTAAGTCAATCAAATTAAGTGACCTTGCTTCTTCGGCAACATTCAAGCCGGCTTGACGTTCGGCTTCGAGTTTTTGTTGTTCTAGTTTTGCTTTGATTTTATTTTCGATTGACAGTTTATTGTATTCTTCCTGTTTAGAAACTAATTCTTTTTGAATGTTAGCAATCCGCTGTAATTTGATAGCTTCGATTGCATTTTGGTAAGCCGCAACATACTCTTTCGTGCTGAATTCTGTAGGGGTTGCAAGTGGAATTTCACACGCGCTAGGATTCGTCATCGGTGTCTTGACTCGGTAGTATTCGCGCCGATTGTACCAATACAATGAACTAGGAATGGGCATTGAAAATGCGGGCTCACCTTCGTATTTTATCAGGGTGATTCTGTCGCTTGTAAACGCAACTTCAATGCCAATGAATGAGGTGTTAAATTTAACATTCGGCGTAGAAAGCATTTTTTTATTCAAATAATCGGATGAACTGTAATCTAAAATAAGCGTTCCTTCCTTATAATCGATGGCTACAATGAAGGTTAAAACAGTTTCTTTTCCTCCTAAACTAGCACTGATCATACATTTTTGTTTAGCGAGCATTGATAAATTGTTAATTATCATTGCTCGATTGTGAAGCATCGCGGAATCATCATCTATCATTTCAACACCACTAAAGTTTTAATTATCTTTATTATAACAACTATATTGCGAAAGTAGCTGAGACGAAAAGTATTTTTTGAGTCGGGTTAGCGGCACACAACCCGACTTTAAATTTAAATATTTAACACACCGCTTTGGCGTTCAACGTCTTGAATATAACGTAAAACCATGGATTCTTCCGTTTGCTTTAAGTCTATAAATTTAATGCCCACTAATTCAGAAAATCCTGCCGTTATTTTACGTGCTTCAATCGTGCGTTTCATCATGATTTTAAGCGTAGCGGTAACTTTACCATTGCCTGGCATGGTTAGGACGCAGTTTTCATAAATAGCCCCCGGAATTAAAAAAGAGGAAGCCTCCTCACTAGAATTGGTTATTGAAAAGCCCGACAAGCTAATATCGTACAATTCTGAGATAATCACGTCTAATAAACGCTCATCTGGTACCGCAGAGTCGGTCTTGACCTTGCTGTTTTCTTCTTGTTGTTCTTGAGCCTGTTCACGCTTCGCTTTGATTTTATTTTCTATAGACATTTTGGCGTACGCTTCAATAAATCGCTGTTTTTTTAAACTCAATTCTTTTTGAATTTTAGCAAGCGACTGTTGCCTGATTGCGCTCATAATTGCAGGATTGTTGTAGGCTTCAATATATTCTTTGGTGCTGTCTTGTTTCGGTGAAGCGAGTACAACTTCGCATATACTTGGGTTCATCATCGGCGTGTTGACGCGGTAGTATTCGCGCCGGTTGTACCAAAATAACGAACTGGGAATAGGCATTGAAAAAGCAGGTGCGCCTTCGTATTTAGTCAGCGTTATTTTGTCACCGGTAAAATTAACTTGAATTCCGTTGAATCCGGTCGAAAAATGAACATTGGGTGTCGTCATCAATTTTCTATTTAAATAGTCTGACGAACAATAATCTAAAACAAGCGTGCCTTCTTTATGATTTATGGCGACAATAGCGGTTAATGCACTTTCTTTGCCTCCTAAATCAGCGCGTATCATACATTTTTGTTTCACGAGCATCGATAAATTGTTAATTATCATCGCTCGGTTGTGAAGCATTGCGGAATCATCATCTGCCATTTTAATATTACCAAAGTTTTAAGATTGTTTATTGTAAAAGAGGATTGGATTTATGGGTTGGTTTTTTTTAATCTCAGCCGGCTGTGTCGAGATTATTTTCGCTTTGAGCTTGAAATATAATCAAGGTTTTACACAACTTGTGCCGAGTATTGTGACGGCATTATCGGGTGCCGGCAGTTTTTATTTGTTAATGTTAGCACTGAAAACATTACAATTGGGTACCGCTTATGCAGTTTGGACGGGTATGGGCGCAGTTGGCGTGGCAATTATTAGCATTTTTTTATTTAAAGAATCTGTCGATATTTACCGTTTGCTTTCAATTACCCTTGTTATCATAGGCATTGCTGGCTTGAAATTAACGGATAATTACTAATGCTTCATTTAGTTTTTGAACTATCACCCGCTACGTTAGAGCGTTTACAATGCCAATATGGTGTTATTTTTCTTAATAATTCGGTGTTGCAATTGATTAAAAATTCGACATTTCAATCGGCATTAACGGAGTTATTTTTGTTCACCCCCTGCTACGTTTTAAAAGAAGATTTAACGTTGCGCGGCATTGAACTGAATTTATTGCTCGCTGGCATTACGCCAATCGATTACACACGATTTGTCGAATTAACCATTGAACATACGTCAATTCAAACATGGAATTAAACCTGACTGAACACGGATTTTTAGTCAATTCGAGTGACTGGAATCAAGCAGTTGCACTTGAGTTAGCGGCATTGAATGTGATTACTTTAACGCCCGCGCATTGGGAAATTGTGTTGTTTATGCGAGATTATTACGCAAAATTTAATTATCTGCCCAACACGCGCATTTTTGTCAAAGCGGTGGCGAATAAATTAGGGGTAGAAAAAGGCAATAGCCGCTATTTACAAAACTTATTTCCCGAATTACCGCTTAAAATGTCTTGTAAATTAGCAGGCTTGCCTAAACCGCCGACGTGTTTGTAATTATTCAGCACGTTTAAATCGATGAATTAACTGCCGATTTTTTTTGTTCGGTTTATGTTCGGGTTTTTGAAAACCTAAGAATCGCCGTTCTTCACGTCGAACTTCAATTTGTGTTTGCCTTTTCTCAAGGCTTTCACTGCTTTCTTCGTAAAGTAACTCGGCTTCTTTCGCCGAAACTCGTTGTTTTGTGATGCCTGTCACCGTCACAATCCACTCGAAACCGTCTTTATGAACAGCTAATACCGCACCAATTTTAATGTCTTTGCTCGGTTTGACACGCTGTTTGTTGACGTGAACTTTGCCGCCCGAAACAGCCTCGGTTGCTAACGAGCGCGTTTTAAAAAAACGCGCTGTCCACAACCATTTATCCAATCGAATAACGTCTAATGATTCGCGCACGATTTATTTTTCAGTTCGCGCGGTAACGAGAAAACGACTTTTTCTTCAATGCCTTGAATTTCTGTGGTGACATCACCGCCCCAATTTTTCAATTGTTGAATCACTTCTTGTACCAATATCTCAGGAGCAGATGCGCCCGCCGTTACACCGACGATTTTACTGTTTGTAAACCAATTTTCTTGCATATCTTTAGCGGTATCGATGAGGTAGGCGGTTTTGCCCAATTGTTCAGCAATTTCACGCAATCGATTTGAATTGGAACTGTTCGGCGAACCGACAACTAAAATAATATCAGCGGTTTTGGTTAATTCATTCACCGCATCTTGGCGATTTTGCGTGGCGTAACAAATATCATCTTTTTTCTGTTCTTGAATCGAAGTAAAACGGCGGCGTAGCGCGTCTACCATGATTTTTGTGTCAGTCATCGATAATGTTGTTTGCGTGACATACGCTAAATCATCAGGATAATTCACCACTAATTTTTCTACATCCGATGGCGTTTCGACTAAATAAATTCCGCCCGTTTCGGCTTGTTTTTCATATTGTCCCATGGTGCCTTCGACTTCAGGATGTCCAGCGTGACCAATTAAAATCACTTCCCGATTCGCTTTGGCATGTTTAGAAACTTGAATGTGAACTTTCGTCACCAACGGACACGTCGCATCAAAAACCGTCAATTGACGTTCTTTGGCTTCTTTTTGCACTTGTTTTGATACGCCGTGTGCGCTAAAAATCAACGTGGAACCCGTTGGCACATCAGTTAATTCTTCAATAAAAATCGCACCTTTTTCTTTCAGCGCATCAACCACGGTACGATTGTGAACCACTTCGTGACGAACATAAATCGGTGCGCCAAAGGCCTCTAAAGCACGTTCAACAATTTCAATGGCGCGGTCAACGCCTGCACAAAAACCGCGTGGATTAGCTAGAACAATTTGCATTATTTTTCTCTTGTTTCGTGTTGACTGAAAATCTGAACGTGGATTCTGTTAGATTGAACCTCATTCGTCAATGCTATCTGAGTAATTTAGTTGGTTATAGGCTGTGATAACCGGTTTCTTCGTGCAACGAAATGTCTAAACCTTGTACTTCTTCGTCACTGGTTACACGCAAACCAATCCATGCGTCCAAACCTTTGAGAATCGCAAAACTAAACGCCGCGCTCCATATTGCAGTGACTAAAACGGCTAAAGCCTGCACGCCCACTTGGTGACTAATGGTTACACCTTCGGGCAATCCTAAACCGCCGAATTGGCTCGCCGCAAATACGCCGGTCAATAATGAACCGATTACGCCACCCACACCGTGAACGGGAAAAACGTCCAATGAATCGTCGATTTTCAGTTTGCGTTTAACAATTTGTGTTGCGTAAAAACAGATAATTCCTGCTGTTACGCCAATGACTAATGCACCGAATGGCCCAATAAAACCCGACGCGGGCGTAATCGTGCCTAAACCTGCCACCATGCCGGTGACAATACCGAGTACGCTGGGTTTGCCAAAACGTAACCATTCAATGGTCATCCAGGTTAACGCGCCAGAAGCCGCGCCAATGTGTGTCACTAAAATGGCCATTCCCGCATGACCATCAGAGGTCAACGCGCTGCCGCCATTAAAACCAAACCAACCGACCCACAACATGCCTGCGCCAGTGACGACCATTGTCATGTTGTGGGGTGGCATCGCGACGTGTGGAAAACCTTTGCGTTTACCCAAAACGATTGCTGCCACTAATGCCGCAACGCCTGCATTGACGTGAATGACAATGCCGCCGGCAAAATCCATTACGCCTAATTTTGCCAACCAACCGCCGCCCCAAATCCAATGACAAATTGGCACATAAACCAAAATTAACCACAACGCACTAAACCATAACATCGCGGAAAATTTCATTCGTTCCGCAAAGCCGCCGACGATTAACGCGGGCGTGATAATCGCAAACGTCATTTGAAACATAAAATACACAGTTTCGGGAATATCGCCAATCAAAACGGTCGTGTTAATGTCCGGCAAAAAGGCTTTTGACCAACCGCCCATCCACGCTTGTGATTCGCCACCATCTGCAAAAATTAAACTATAAATACCTGCGAGCCATAAAATCGACACGAGACAAGTAATCGTAAAACATTGCATCAAAATGGATAGCACATTTTTACTGCTGACCAAACCACCGTAAAACAACGAAAGCCCTGGAATTGTCATAAACAAAACCAAGGCCGTTGAGGTCAATACCCATGCGGTGTTCGCCTGATTTAATTCTGTGGCAAAAACAGTTTGCGGCAGAATAAAAAAAGACGTGGCAAGAAGCCACGTCCAAAAATTAAATTTTGAGTGCATAGTTTTTAGATTGCTTCTTCGCCTGTTTCGCCCGTACGAATACGGATAACTTGTTCTAAATTCGACACGAAAATTTTGCCATCGCCAATTTTGCCGGTGTTGGCAGCTTTGACGATAGTTTCAACGGCTTTATCAACCACGTCGTCAGCGACGGCGATTTCTAATTTTACTTTCGGTAAAAAATCGACAACATATTCTGCGCCACGATACAGTTCGGTGTGTCCTTTTTGACGACCAAACCCTTTCACTTCCGTTGCGGTCACGCCAGCAACACCTATTTCCGACAAGGCTTCACGCACGTCGTCCATTTTGAACGGTTTAATAATAGCGGTGATAAGTTTCATAAATTTTCTCAAAATTAAAAGTAAGGATTAAAGACTGCACGGGCAATCATAGTGAAAGCCGGTTAAAGGTTCAAGAAACAGAAAAATTTTTACAGAAAAATTTTTAAGGTGGGCGCGAATTTATTCGCGCGGCACTTGCTGAAAAAAGCGCGAATAAATTCGCGCTCCCCCGCTATTTCTACAAGTGATAAGCCGTTTCGCCATGTTCTGAAACGTCTAAACCTTGGCGTTCGTCTTCTTCACTCACACGCAGACCGACAATAACATCCGCAATTTTATATGCTGCATAAGAAACAATTGCCGACCAAATGACTGCAACGGCTACACCCCAAAATTGGCTGATGAATTGTGCGGTAAAGTTATATTCAGCCACACCATTCGCCACATAATCCCAAACACCGGTGCCGCCAAATCCTGGATTAGCGACGACGGCGGTACCTAGTGCGCCTAAAATTCCGCCCACACCGTGAACACCGAAAGCATCCAACGAATCGTCATAGTTGAGTTTTGTTTTCAACAGGGTGACAGCCCAAAAACAGACACCGCCCGACGCTAATCCTAAGAAAATGGCACCTATTGGCCCAGACCATCCGCACGCGGGGGTGATCACGACTAAGCCCGCTATTGCGCCTGAAGCCGCGCCTAACATACTAGGTTTGCCGCGCATTAACCATTCTGCCGTCATCCACGATAACGTTGCCGCTGCGCCGGCTAATAAGGTATTCACGAACACTAATGCCGCTAATCCGTTGGCTTCTAAATTTGAACCGACGTTAAAGCCAAACCAACCGACCCACGCGAGTGACGCACCCACCATGGTCAATGTGACGCTGTGTGGCGCAAGTGATTCACGTCCAAAACCAATACGTTTGCCAATTAACAAACAACCCATTAAACCGGCAACGCCTGCGTTAATGTGAACCACGGAACCACCCGCGAAATCTAACGCTCCTTTTTGAAACAGGAAACCAGCAGCGGCAGTTGCCGTTTCAGCTGCACCGGCATCGGTGTAAGCATCGGGACCTGACCAATACCAAACCATGTGCGCCAATGGCAAATAAGAAAAGGTAAACCAAATAAAGGTGAATAATAATACCGCTGAAAATTTAATCCGTTCGGCAAACGAACCGATAATAATTGCCGGTGTAATCGCGGCGAATGTTAATTGAAAGGCAACGTAAGCATATTCGGGAATGAAAACGCCTTTGCTAAAGGTCGCCGCCAATGAATCTGGCGTAATGCCTTTTAAAAAGACTTTGCTCATGCCGCCAAAAAACGCATTTCCCTCGGTGAACGCCACGCTATAACCGTAAATTGCCCACAAAAGTGCAATCATGCAAAAAATAACAAACACTTGCATCAAAATAGACAGCATATTTTTGGCGCGAACCATGCCGCCGTAAAATAAAGCTAAACCAGGAATAATCATTAAAATGACTAAAATGGTTGAAATCATCACCCACGCCGTATCGCCTTTGTTGGCAACGGGTGCGACGACTTCGTCGGCGAAACTTAACGCGCTGGTGCCGAATAATGCGAATGCGGTGAAACTACGCAAAAATGTTTTCATTTTTCCTACCTAAATTTTAGAAAGTGACCGAAAAGTCAGTGGAAAATAAAAATTGGTCTTGTTTTGCATTACCAAATGGACGCGAACCATCCGCCACGTCGTAACGCACGTTTGGACGCAAATTTAACCAAGGCAGCGGTTTCCAGTTTACGCCCGCCGTGACGGCGTAATAAGTTGCTGCTGTACAATTTGCCCCGAAACTCGCTGCATAATTTGCACCCGTATTGTCTGTTGCAGCAGCAACTCGACCTGGTGAACAAACACGGAAACCATTTTGATCTCTAAACCATTCGGTACGAATTCCCGCCGTTAAATTATCTTTGATGTCGTAGGTTAAGTGCATATTTAAACCGTACCATTCAGCATCTGTCGCCGCGCCACCAAGCAAAACGCCGTTTGCGTAACCGTGATCATGTTGTAAAACCAAGTGCGTTTTGTCGGTAACATTGTGTTTTAAAACGATGCTATAAATTCCCCACGCTTTGCTGCTGTGTTCAGAAGTTTCGCTGAACGTGCCGCTGATATTGGCTGACGTACCTTTGTCCGTGCTTGTCCACGTTACGCCCGCCAAACCGCCCCAATTGCCGAGTTGTTTATCGTAACCACCATCCCAACCGCCCGTCGCGCTGCCCGTGGTCGCGCCACCCATCACCGACCAATTGGCATCAATCGCATAATTTCCCATGATGCCCGTGTGTGTGAAAGGTTCGCCGTATTGCATGGTGTAAGCGTGCGTGTAAAAGAAATTGTCTGGCGCAGGAACCGTTTCATAACCGATGGGCGTATAAAAATGCCCCGCTTTCACATTCAAACCATTACCAATCGGAACGTAGGCTTCGGCGTAGGCTTGCGGCAACGCTAAATCATAGAAACGATTATTTCCGCCGCCATTGAGCATATTCAAATCCCAATGACTACGATTCATTGGCACACCGCTATTTACGTCAAACGCAGGCACGCCGTAGGCTTGTGTGAAAATAGAATCTGTTCCGAACATCACGTCAAAACGTCCACCGAAATCCCAGCCTGTTCCTTCCGTTGCGACAGCGCGTTGAATAAATAAATTTAATTGATTGAGTTGAACTTCGCTATCACGGTCGCCAAATGTCACAGGGCCGTTAAAGCCATTTGCTGGATTTGAGGCGTTGTAAGTAATGCCCGCGTTTGTCCAACCGCCCACCACGATGCCGTTGTTTTTAAACAACGAGGTTTCATTCACATCGTATCCGCTTAAATCCGCGATTGCGCCTGCATGAGCATTGGCAATCAAACCCACCAACAATAAACTGCTTGTCGCAGCTTGCATCATTCGAGAATTGTTGTGTTTTTTTCTTGTTTTCATAAATAAGACTTCCAGTTTATGTGAATGTATAACATTAAAAATGCAGGTATTGTGCCAGTAACAAAAAAACCACAAAAACAATTAGTTGGCGATTTGCATTCGCGGCTGGCGATGTGATTTGCACCACAATGACGCAATGTAGCGGTTTTGTGTTTAATTTAAGTGCATGATGCAAGAAAACACGCCGTTCGGCGGGTTATTTTTTTTAGTGGCTAGATTTGAAAAAAATGGTATCGTTACGCCGGTTGTGAGTAAACGCACCGATTTTTCATTTTCATCTCAATTAGGAGACGCTTTAAATGTCAGTAGCAAACGTACTTAAAATGATTCAAGACAATGAAGTAAAATTCGTTGATTTCCGTTTTTGTGACACGCGCGGCAAAGAACAACACGTTACTTTCCCTGCCCATTCCATCAGTGAAGATACCTTTGAAGAAGGTAATATGTTTGACGGTTCGTCGATTGCGGGCTGGAAACACATCAACGAATCTGACATGATTTTAATGCCTGATCCCACCACCGCTGTGATGGATCCCTTTTTTGAACAAGCCACGATGATTTTGCGTTGTGACATCATCGAACCTCGCAATATGCAAGGTTATGAACGCGATCCCCGTTCATTAGCAAAACGGGCAGAAAAATATCTGCAATCAACAGGCATTGCAGACACTGCATTTTTTGGCCCTGAAAATGAATTTTTCATTTTTGATGACGTGCGTTGGGGTTCAGACATGAGCGGCACGTTCTACAAAATCGATTCTGAAGAAGCGGGTTGGAACTCTGAAAAAGTATATGCCGATGGTAACGTGGGTCATCGTCCTGGTGTGAAAGGTGGTTATTTCCCTGTACCGCCCGTTGATTCATTGCAAGATATGCGTTCAGCCATGTGCGAAACATTAGAAGCAATGGGACAAATCACCGAAGTGCATCATCACGAAGTGGCAACGGCGGGTCAGTGTGAAATCGGCGTTAAATTTAACACTTTGGTTCAAAAAGCGGACGAAGTTTTAGAATTAAAATACGTTATCGCTAACATCGCACACGCTTACGGCAAAACGGCAACCTTTATGCCGAAACCTTTGGTCGGCGACAACGGTAGCGGCATGCACGTTCACCAATCATTATTCAAAGACGGCAAAAACCTGTTCACAGGTGATTTGTACGGCGGTTTGTCTGAAACTGCGTTGTTCTACATCGGCGGCATCATCAAACACGCTAAAGCCTTAAACGCATTTACTAACGCATCAACAAACAGCTACAAACGTTTAGTACCTGGTTTTGAAGCTCCAGTAATGTTGGCGTATTCTGCGCGTAACCGTTCAGCATCAATTCGTATTCCTTTCGTCAACAACCCAAAAGGTCGTCGCATCGAAGTACGTTTCCCCGACTCAACAGCAAACCCTTATTTGGCATTCTCTGCCATGATGATGGCGGGCTTAGATGGAATTTTAAACAAAATCCATCCAGGTGAAGCGATGGACAAAGATTTGTACGACTTGCCGCCTGAAGAAGAAAAAAACATCCCGCAAGTTTGTCATTCTTTCGACCAAGCCTTAGATGCGTTGGACAAAGATCGTGAATTTTTGACGCAAGGCGGCGTGTTTACTAACGACGTGATTGACAGCTACATTAAATTGAAAATGGAAGAAGTCACACGCTTGCGTATGAGTACACATCCAGTAGAATATGATATGTACTACAGTTTATAGCAAGTTATCTGCCGAATAGGCAGCTTAGAAAGGTTGAATACGATGTGTATTACAGCTTGTAAAAACTTGTAGTTTTAAGTTTTACAAAAATAAGAACGCCTCGAGAAATCGGGGCGTTTTTTTATGATTTATCAATAATTTTTAGGAGTAGAAAATGAAAGCATGGTTAGTTAATTCAAACAAAAAACCAGAAAATAATGGCTCACATTGTTTTGAATACATGATTAGACAAAACAAAGTTGCAGCTTATTATGAGGCGAAGACGCAAATTGACCAAATTCACGCGCAAGACTTGGTTTTGCTCTACCATAAGCAATGCGGGGTTATTGCCGTTGGTTTCATAGTGAAAGAATTTACCCAGCCTGATTATGAGCTTGGGAAGATAGAGCATTGGGCAGATGTAAATTGGATTTGGAAGGCAACATTCAACGACAAAAAGAATCCTGTAAACGCCATAGATTACAAATATATAGGAATCAATATGTTAATGCCTACTGTCGTGAACATTACAGGGCAGTTAAATCATAAACTTCTGCTTGAAGAAATCTCAAAAAGACAAATCTATATGTAATTTCACATTTTTTTAATTGACTTAATGGGCAGCGAACTTGTTTCGCTGCCTTTTTTATGGAGAATAAAATTAAACCCATTCCCGTGATTGATTTAAAAAATGGCGTTGTCGTTCACGCGAAACAAGGGCAACGTGAATGCTATCAACCGATAAAAAGCGTCCTCACACCGAATTCAGATATGTATTCTGTGCTGCGTGGTTTTTTGTCGATATGCGATTTCGACACGTTTTATATTGCTGATTTAAATGCAATTACAGGGCAGGGCGATAACGATAATCTCATTCGGAAAGTGTTAAATGATTTTCCGCAAATCACGTTTTGGGTGGATGCGGGCTATCAACGAGCGCAAAAATTCCCGCACAATTATTTTCCCGTGCTGGGCAGCGAATGTTTTACCGACGATAATTTGGGCGAGCTGGCGGATTTTGAAAAACGATTTGTGTTGTCGCTGGATTATGGCGCGACGAGTGAAAGGCTTGGCGCAAAAAAGCTGTTTACGCAAACTGAATTTTGGTCGGACGATGTGATTGTTATGACGTTGAATCGCGTGGGAAGTTTGCAAGGCGCGGATGTTGAATTGTTGACGCAATTTAAACGTAATTATCCGCAGAAAAATTTTATTGCAGCGGGTGGCGTGCGAAATATGAGCGACATTGAACAACTTAAAATAATTAGAATTGAGCAAGTTTTAGTGGCGAGTGCGTTACATTCTGGCGCGATAACAAAAGCGGATATTGCCAAATTATAAGCAAAAAAATACCCCAGCAAGCTGAAGTATTTTTTGTGTTTAAAAAAACCCGAAAACGGGCTTTTTAATTAAACGCTGTTTGCAGCAAACGGGTGTTTTGCTTCTTTTTTCGCAGCAACAACTTCTTTCGCAGTTGGTGTGCCAGCAATAGCGCGTTCCAAAGCTTCTTTCGTTGCTTTGTAGTTATATTCTTCGATTTTAGTGTCGTCTTCAGCCATCCAGTGAATGAATACGCCAACAGAAATGAACAAATCGTCAGCTTCATCAGCTGGGATTGTGCCATCTTCAACAGAATCAGCAATCGCCATAGCAACCGCACGTTGTGCTGGGCCAAACATTTGAACAGCTTGTTTAGAACCTTTGATTGTTACTTTGTTGAACAAAATGGTGGCTGGTTTAACCATCAAGTTTGGTGCAACAACAGCTAACAAAGTTGAAAAGCCGTCTTTGTTGTTTGTTAAAGCAGTTGCGAAAGCGGTTTCAGCCGCTGAACCGCGAGGCCCAATAATTAAATCGATGTGGGCGATTTCGTTGCCTTCGCCTACTAATGATTCACCAACGCGCAAGTTATTGATTTTAGCCATGTTGCTTTTCTCCTTTGAACAAAAAAATGATAAAACTGAATTTACTATCGACATTACTCATGTCTCCGAGGTTTGTCTCTACTTACAGAGAGAACATTCTAAAAATGCGGTTAACACTGTTGCCACTGTCAAATCAGCGGATGTACCAGGGTTCAAACCATGTGATTTAAGCTCGGTATCCATCTGATAGAGCAGCGGCTTAACCTGTTCAGGGTCATTTACGATTTGTAACTTATCGCTAAGTTCTTGCATCATAGTTGCTACCCTTGCAGAGTACCGACTCCCAAATTTTCTCTCGATATGACTATCAGAAAATTGGCTCAACAACTCTGCATAAACTGCAACTGCTGCCCAATTCTGCTTACCCCACCGATTGAAGGCGCAAGTATAACTGAAAACGCCTAAATCGAAAATATCTTTATAATCACTAACGTATTGTAACGCAATTCTATCTTTGCTCGACGATAGACGCATCGCGGCTTGCAGCGTTACGGTCGCATTTTGATTTACATCTTGATTTTCAACTTCACCTAAACCGCCTGGCGATGCTAAAGCAATCGCTTTAAAACTCCACGTCGCGTCATCAACCGTCGTATTTTTTAAAACTTCTGCCAATGCCTCGCGTAATTTCAAGTTCGGATAACGCTGTACCGCCTGAATTAAAGGCGCACACAGTAAAATAATACCCAAATTCGTGTTGCATCCCACCGCATCGTGGGTCGCTTTTGTCGCATAAAAAATCTTTTCGCCCAACGAATAATTTACGTCGCAAAGTGGCAACGCACTCACTTCGGCACTGCGGCGAAAATCCACCACCGTCATGTTGTGACCTTCCGAATAAACGCTGACATTGCCTGGTTTGAAGGCTTGTAATTCCACTTCACACGCTTGACGATAAAGTTCGGCTAATTTTGGTAAATTCATGTTGTTTTTAAATATCGGTTGATTAAATCTTGCGCTAATAATTCCGCAATCGTCACGTCACACACGCTTTCCAAGCCTTTCCAAGCCGGAACGCTGTTAATTTCAATCACGTTTAATTTCCCCTCGCTGTCTTCGAGAATATCCACGCCGGCGTAATCCATGTTTAATAATTTCGTTGCTTGAATCGCCAAGTGAATCATTTCTGAATTAGGTTCAATACGTTCACACGTCGCGCCTTTAGCGACATTATTGAGCCATGATTTACCACGTCTTCGCATGGTTGCCATCACTTCGCCATTCATCACAAACACGCGATAATCTGAACAGCCTTCGCCCGCACTCGGCACAAAACGCTGTAAATAGTACACGCCGTGACTGCTGGTCAACCACGGTAAATCAGTCATTTTTTCAATACGCCGAATACCTTCACCTTGCGAACCAAACAGCGGTTTGCTGATCACAAAATGACCTTGCGAAAGTTCATTTTTAACCACCGCCAACGCGGCATCTCTATCACGCAACACCCACGTCAACGGCGTTTTTAATCCTGCGTGATGTAATAAAAAACTGGTCATCGCTTTGTCAACGCTGCGTTCAATGGCATTTGCATCGTTATAAACGGGAATGCCCATAATTTTCAGCGCGTGCAAAAAATCCAAATATAAAATAACTTCTTCCAACGAACCGCCTGGCACGCCGCGCACAAAGGCAGCGACCGGCAATTCGGTTTCAAATTCGGGAATAAAAATGGGCAACGCTTGATTTTCAAGATTAAAACGGCATTCGGTCAGCGACACGAACACGCTGTCGTAACCTAGATTTTTAAAGGCTTGTTCTAATTGTTTACCGTGCCAGCCAGCGTCGTCGGTGAAAATAGCGATTTTTGGAATAGTCATAAGGTGTGATTCTGCGATAATGTGGCGTTGAATGATAACAAAACTCGACGTAGTTTTGTGATTCGACCCACTTTTCACTTTATCTAAAATTTAAAAAATGACTGAAATCAAAGACAATTCATTGCAAAACTATCTTGATACATTAGCCAGCAAATCCGCCACACCAGGCGGTGGAAGTGCAGCGGCGTTAATGGGCGCACAAGCCGCCGCGTTGACCAGCATGGTGTGTAATTTAACCATTGGCAAACCAAAATACGCCGAAGTTGAAACTGAAATGAGGGCGTTATTAGCTCAATCGGAAACGTTGCGCGAAGCATTGACTGGCATGATTAAAGCGGATGTAGATGTTTTTAATCGTTTAATGGCAACATACGCGCTACCCAAAGAAACGGACGATGAAAAAGTGGCGCGAAGTGCGGCAATTCAAACCGTTTTGAAAGACGCAACTGACGTGCCGTTAGCGTGTGCGAAAGCGTGCGCGGAAGTCATCGCGTTAAGTCGTTGTGCTGCTGAAAAAGGCAGTTCCGCTGTGATTAGTGACGCAGGTGTTGCGGTGATGTCAGGTTATGCCGCGTTAAAAAGTGCCGCGTTGAATGTTTATATTAACGCCGCGAGTTTGAAAGACCGCGAATTTGCCGAAGAAAAATTAGCCGAATTAACCGCCATTTTGAATGGCGCGGAAATCGCTAGCCAAGAAATTTATGATTTAGTGAAAAGTCGGCTTTAATTTTATTAACTCACGCATTAAAATTTATTTTCATCTGAAAAAAACAACTCGCAAAAAAGTGAAAAATTATTGATAGATTCATAAAATTGCATCCCCGTCTTGAATGGCGGGGATTTCGCTACTTAAAACAAATTATCAACTTCAACTTTTAAGCGTGAACACTCAACAAACCATTCGTGCCGTTCATATTGAGAACTTGCCCATTCGCAAATTCATCCACCATTATTTCGTCTCCGCTCGCATTAACCTGACGAAGATTACCTTGCGCGTCTAGTTCGGGATTATTTTGACGGTTGCTTTGTCCGCTCGTTGACGCATCAGCCGTTTGAGTCGCTTGTTGCTGCGAACGCCCAGAATCTGCACTTGTAGACGGTTGTTGCGACACTTTCACATCCGCTAAATTCAGTTGTTGTGAATTCAACATTTCGCGTAATTTAGGAATCGAGGCTTCTAACGCCGTGCGAACATCGCTATTTTGTGCCGTAAACGCAATCGTCGCTTGATCTTGATTTATATCAATTCGCACGGTAATCGGCCCCATATTTTGGGGGTTCATTCTAATTTCCGCGCTGGAAATGCCCCGATTATTCATCCACACAATGCGTTCGCCTAAATCTTGATTCCATTCTGGATGCGAAAGTGGTTTCGTCATCGCAGGAACGTCAGTTTTGGTATCTTGTACTAATTTATTGACTGCCGCCGTAACCACTTGTGGCGTGGTTTTATCAGTCGCCGTTACGCCAATAATATCGGTTTTTTCAGCGGTCAATAATGAGGCAAATGATTTTAAATCCGCCGCACTTTGTTTGCTATCGGTTAACGAGGTAGCGGTAGTATTATCGAGTAACGCGGTATTTTGCGGAGCATTTCCGCTGCCGTTATTGCCGCTGTTTGCCGCGTCGCCATTGGTGTTGCTGCGATTTGCAACGGCTTCTTTTAACAAGGTGCTTGCGGAAGTGAGTGTTAATTTATCTTGCGCGGTGGTGTCGCTCGATGTTTCCGTTGCCACGTTTTCAATTTTAGGCTGAACCGAAGTTGAAGTGGCTGGCGCGGCGACTTGCGGCACGATAATCGCGTTTGGCATGATTTGAGTTATCACGGCATTTTGATTATCAGCGGGCGAATCTTGTTCAGAAGCTGCCGAAATACTATCGCTCGATATTTCTTTTACACTGATATTTTTAGTTTTAGTAAGCAGCGGTGTTGCATTCGTTGTGGCGGGTGTTGATTCTACGATTGCGATGGCTTCTTCTGGTGTTGATATCGTTGCCACGGTTTTTTGTGCCGCATTGTTTTGTTGAATTGGCACCGTTTCATTTTGTGATATTGGCGCGGCAATCGGTTCGGCTACCACAGAATTTACGGGTGTTTTTTGTGCTTCAACTTGCACTAATGTTGTCGGTTCAATTGTAGGCGTTTGAACAGGTGCTGCAACAGGAGTTTGCGGTTGAGCGGCTGCTTGAACGGGCATTGTCGCAACTGGTGTTTCCAGTGGTGCAGCGATGACCACCGGTGTTTGTGGTTGAGCAACCGCTGTTTGAATGGGTGTTGTGACCACCGGAGTTTCAATTCGCGCAGCGATGACCACCGACGTTTGTGGTTGAGCAACCGCTGTTTGAACCGGCGTTGTGACCACCGGAGTTTCAATTGGCGCAGCGATGACCACCGGTTTTTGTGGTTGAGCAACCGCTGTTTGAACAAGCGTTGTGACCACCGGAGTTTCAATTGGTGCAGCGATGACCACCGGTGTTTGTGGTTGAGCAACCGCTGTTTGAACCGGCGTTGTGACCACCGGTGTTTTCAGTGGCGTAGCGATGACCACCGGTTTTTGTGGTTGAGCAACCGCTGTTTGAACCGGCGTTGTGACCACCGGTTTTTGTGGTTGAGCAACCGCTGTTTGAACAAGCGTTGTAACAACCGGTGTTTCCAGTGGCGTAGCGATGACCACCGGTGTTTGTGGTTGAGCAACCGCTGTTTGAACAAGCGTTGTAACAACCGGTGTTTCCAGTGGCGTAGCGATGACCACCGGTGTTTGTGGTTGAGCAACCGCTGTTTGAACAAGCGTTGTGACCACCGGTGTTTGTGGTTGAGCAACCGCTGTTTGAACGGGCGTTGTAACCACCGGTGTTTCAATTGACGCAGCGATGACAACGGGCGTTTGTGATTGAGCAACTACGGATTGAGCGGGCGTTGTGAGAACCGGCGTTTCAATTGCCGCCGCCATCACAACAGGAGTTTGGGGTTGAGTGGCTGCTTGCATACTTTTTTGTGCTGACAGAATCGCCGAATTTGCCGTGGGCAACGTATCGCCTAATTTAGCACCCGCCGTAATAAATTTAAGCGTATCTGTTACCGTCGATAAAATCGCAGTATCTTTTGCGCTCATCGTTGCTTCATCCGTCGTAACGGGCGTATTTTCGGCGATTGTCATCAATTGTGCATTCGTTACATTGACCGTATTTTGCGGCAAAGTAGGCGCAATTATTTCCAGCGCAGTATTTGTCAGTGTTGGCGCAAGCTCACTTGTAACAACGGGTGCCGTCATTGTTGCCGTCGTTGCACTCCCCGAAAGCATCGCCGGTGTTGGAGCGGTTAACATTGCCACGTTCATCGACGGTTGCGCGAGCAGATTTAATTGTGCAGTCAACGCCGTTGAAAAACCTTCAAGTACCGGCGCACCCGTGACAGTGGGCGATACCGTCATCGAACTGTCAATGGCGGGCGTTAAATTGGTTGTAAGTAGCGTAGTCGCTGGAGAAGCTGTTGCGGTAATCATAAAAGTAACCTTTGTTTTGTGTTATTCCGCACGATTAAACGGAGCTAGTGTTAATGGATTTCTTGCGCCCCAAACGGGAAGCGTGTTCATCCATTTCCGATTGTTCACGCTTATTTTCTTGTTTTTGTTCGATTTTTAACGCAGATTCACGCACTTTTTGAATGGATTGCGTGCCTCGGTGCATGGTTTCCCACATACGCCGTTTGGCTTGCACATCATGTTCCATGTGTTGTAGCACCCGTTCTTGCCCAACAATCGCCACATCGAGCTTATCGATAAACGAACGGAATTCAATTAAGCGCGACACTTGCACGCCTTCCCGCGCAAAGGCATTACATTTATCAACGTAATCTCTGCGATAAATCGTCAATCCTTCAACCTGACCTTTCATTTGCGTGTGTTGGCGTTGCGATTGCCCCAACGTTTCCAACGCTTTTTGTTCTTGATTGGCTTTAATGTCTACAATCACTTGTAATCGTTTTGATCTTTTCATGACGGTCTCGTTTTAACGTAAATTCAATAACAATTCGAGTTCATGCAAACTTCGACCGATGCCGACCGATTCTTCCATGTCTTGTTGCAAAAATTCCAAAATAGCCGGATATTTTTCAATCGCTTTATCAATGCGTGGATCTGAACCTGGTTGATACGCGCCGACGCTGATTAAATCTTTGTTTTGCTGATAAAGTGAATACAAACGGCGTAAATCACGCGCCAATTTCAAGTGATTAGCATCGGCAATGTCAGGCATCACGCGGCTGACCGAGGCTTCAATATCAATCGCGGGAAAATGCCCCGATTCCGCCAAATTGCGTGACAACACAATATGCCCGTCTAAAACGCCTCGCGCGGCATCGGCAATTGGATCATTGTTATCGTCACCTTCCGCCAAAACGGTATAAAAAGCAGTAATCGAACCACCGCCTTCATCGGCATTGCCAGCACGTTCGACCAAATGCGGTAATTTCGCGAACACCGAAGGCGGATAACCTTTCGTCGCGGGCGGTTCGTCAATTGCCAAAGCAATTTCGCGATGCGCTTGGGCAAATCGCGTTAATGAATCCATTAACAATAAAACGTCTTTGCCTTGATCACGGAAATACTCCGCAATACTGGTGGCTAGTAACGCGCCATGAACTCGCATTAACGGCGGACAATCGGCGGGACTGGCGATAATCACCGCCCGTTTCAAACCTTCTTCACCGAGAATTTTCAACACAAATTCGTTTACTTCTCGTCCCCGCTCACCGACTAACGCCACGACCACAATATCGGCGTTGGTGAATTTGGTCATCATGCCGAGCAAAATACTTTTACCCACACCGGTTCCCGCGAATAATCCCATTCTCTGCCCACGTCCGACAGCAAGAATCGCGTTAATCGCCCGCACGCCCACATCCAACGGTTCCCGAATCGGTTTGCGCGTTAATGGGTTAATCGGCGTGCCGGTTAATGACACTTGCGCCGTGGTTCGCAAAGGACCTTTGTCGTCCAACGCATTGCCCGCGCCATCTAACACGCGCCCTAATAAACCAAAGCCGACTTTGGCTAAACTGTTTTTGCCCATTGGAATTACGCGGCAATCGGGTTCTAAACCGTGAACTTCTGCGGTTGGCATTAAAAAAACTTTTGAACCTGAAAACCCGACGACTTCAGCTTCAATTCTGCGTCCATTTTTAGTTTCAATTTCACAGCGCGAACCAATCGCAGCGCGGCAGCCAATCGCTTCCAAAGTCAAACCGACCATGCGCGATAATTTCCCTTCGACAATTAAATCGTGCGGCAGATTGGCGCGTTCGGTGTAAGGCTTCAAACGATTCAGCCAAATATCGGAACGGTTCGCTTTTGGAATCATAATTTAAGTCTCCACGCTCGAAATTTCTGGCGCAAAATCATCGCCAAACATCGTTTCCAACACCGCACCTAAACGGCTTTCAATGGTCGCATCAACGTGTGAAATTTCAGTATCGACTTTACAGCCGCCGCGCGTAATCGTCGCATCTTCTATAATTAGCCAATTCGACGGCATGTCATCTAAACCTAACACCACCCGCACCACATCTGCGTCTTCAGGATGCAAAATCACCGTTACTTTTTGTGAAGCCATTGGCAACGCAGCGATGGCGGCTTTCACGGCAGCGATAACTTGCCCCGAATCCAATTCAATTTCTCGATGCAAAATTTGTTTGGCGATTTTGATGGATAAATCCGCCAACGCCCGCTCCACATTTTCGTCCAATACTTTAAACGGCGTACTTAACGATTCGAGCAAACTCACTAATTGCGTTGTTCGCACTTCAATCAGATGCACATTTTCGTCGTATCCTTTTTTGGAGCCTTCAACAAAACCAGCTTGATAACCTTCTTGTTTACCCAATGCTAAACCTTCTGTGTACGCTTGTTGTTGAATGGCTTCAATTTCTTCAACCGTCAAGGTCGGCGCAGGCGGTTCTTCTTCGATAACGATAATTTCAGGATGAATAATTTCCTGCGGTTGATCGTCTTCGTTGAAGTAAGGAGTCGCCCACAATCGTAACGACTCTAGTTCAGTAGCCGAAAAACGCGGACGATTAGACAAGCTCATCACCACCACCGCCTAAGTTAATTTCCCCAGACTCTGCCAATCGTTTCGCAATCGACAGAATATCTTTTTGGGATTGTTCTACGTCACTGAGTTTTGCAGGCGGCGAGGCTTCTAAATCGTCGCGTAACATTTCAGCCGCACGTTTGGACATATTTGAGAAAATTTTCTCTTTCAAATCATTATCCACGCCGCGCAACGCTAAGAGTAAACTGCCCGTTGCCACTTCGCGTAACAGCGTTTGCATTCCACGATCATCGATGGCGATAAGATCATCGAAGGTAAACATTTTCTCTTGAATTTCTTGTGCCAATTCAGCGCGTTGCTCGATAATTTCATTCATCACCATTTCAGTTGCGGCGGATTCCATGAAATTCAAGATACTGGCAACCGTATCTACGCCCCCCAAACTGGTTGATTTTGCGTTATCTGAACCGGTCAATTGTTTCTCCAGAATTTGATCTAATTCGCGCAATGCTTGAGGTTGAATGCCTTGCATGGTGGCAATACGCATCATTAAATCGGCTCTCATCGCTTCACCGAAGTACATAACCACTTCCGCCGCTTGTTCGGGATCCATTAACGACAATAATGTAGCGATAATTTGTGGATGTTCAGCGCGAATCATATCGGCAATCGAGCGGGAATCCAGCCATTTAAGCTGCTCAATCCCTTTAGAACTGCCGCCTTGAAAAATGCGATCCAAAATGCTGTTGGCCTTTTCTGCTCCGAGCGCGTTAACCAAAACGGTACGAATATAATCGTCGGAATTCATGCCCAGAGCAGTCTGTGTTTTTACATCGTGAATAAATTCTTCCAGTATGTCTTCAATCAATTGCACATTGATGTCGCCCATATTTGCCATAGCGGCACACACAGATTGCACTTCGCGTGGGTTCATTTGTTTTAAAACAAAGGCAGCTTTATCCATGCCAACTGCAAGTAGTAAAACGGCGGCTTTGTCCGCATAACGCATTAAAATAGGAGTGTCAGACATCTTTTCTAATCCATGATTTTAGTACCTGGGCAACGACTTTCGGATCGTCATCAACTAAACGTTTCAAGTAATCCAAACGATTTTGATATGTTTTAGGTAATTCCATTGATTCCAGCAGTTCGTCAATTTTGTGTTGTTCATCTTCGGTGAGTGATAATGGTGAACCGTCATCATCCAAAATAAATCCAGCAGCCAATAATGCGGCGGCACGCGCTTGTTCTTCTGCTTCGAGAATTGCCCGTTTTTCGGCTTCGTCTTTCGCCATTAAACCGCGAATAGTGGGGCGCAACACACCGAAAATTAGGAACAAAATCGCTAAAACCGCTACCACTTGTTTCATCAGTTCGATAAACCAAACTTCTTGCCACAATGGTAATTCAGGCGGTAAATCTAAATCTGCCCCTCGGAAACTGACGTTTGTCACCGTCACCGCATCGCCGCGTCCGCTGTCAAATCCAACGGCTTGTTTCACCAAATCGTTGAACCGGTTTAAATCTTCCTGTGCGTAAGGTTGTGCTTTTGCCGCGCCGTCCGTTTGGGCAATGTGTCTATCATCGACCACCACCGCGACCGACAAACGTCTTAATAAACCCGAAGCCAAGCGTGTATGGGTAATGGTTTTATCTAATTCATAATTGCGCGTGGCGGTTTTAGAACCGTAACCTTGTTTGCCGGTGGTATCTGCGGCAATCGAATTGGATTGCGCGGGTGGAATCGCTTCAATCGCCACGCCAGCCGGTGTCGGCTGATTGGTCATGGCACCGGGAACGCCTTGGGGATTTTCTTTATTATGTTCGTCGGTGGTTTGTTCACTGCGTAACGCCGGTAAATCAGGGTTAAACATTTCCTGCGTTTTGTCGGTTTCAGTGAAATCTACGTCGGCTGAAATTTGAACACGCATCGATTCTGCGCCAACGAGCGGCGACAAAATGTTTTCAATGCGGTGCATTAAATGTTCTTCGATATTGGTTTTGTAATCGAATTGATTGGCGGTCAAATTCGCGGTGTTCGATTCCGAACGAGTATTTAATAATTGTCCTTTGTAATCCACCACCGTGACGTGATCGGCATCGAGTTGTGGCACGCTGGACGCGACTAAATGCACAATCGCTTCAACTTGCCCTTTGTCCAACGAACGACCTTGGTATAAATGCACGATAACGGACGCGCTTGGTTTTTTACGTTCGCGCACAAAAACCGATTGCACCGGCAACGCTAATAAAACTCGCGCTGATTTCACACTTTGAATTGACATAATGGTGCGGGTGATTTCGCCTTCTAATGCCCGTTGAAAGCGTGACAATTCAGTACTTTTACTGGTGCCAAAACTTTGTTCTTTGTCGAGTAATTCATAACCTAAACTATTACTTTTTGGTAAACCTTGTGCAGCAAGTTTGATTTTTAAATCGTTCACTTTATCGGCTAACACCATAATGCTGCCGCCTTCTTCGATTTTGTATTTCACGCCTTGAGCGTTCAACGCATCGAGAATTTCGCCGGTGTCTTTGTCGTTTAATTCGGTATAAAGTCGCGCATAATTGGCATCTTGTGACCATAAAACGACGGCAATGCCAATCGCCACACTTAATGCTAAACCTAGCATAATGGCGACTTGGCGAGCCATCGTTAATTTCGCCAGTCCTCGAATAGCAGGATGACCGTCGATATTCAAACCGGACATAAATCCTGGAGAACCTGCTTCCGTTGTTAGTTCCGCGCCACTGTTAGCAGTGAGCGGGTTGGTGCTATATTGTTCACTCATTGTCTAATCACAGTGGTTTTGGATTACATGGGCATGTTCATAACATCTTTGTAGGCTTCAACTAATTTGTTTCTGACCTGCAACATGGCTTTAAATGAAACGTCGGATTTTTGTGATGCAACCATCACCTCAGCGAGATTCATGGTTTTATCGCCGCCTTCAAAAGCCGCTTTCATTTTTCCAGAAATCGCCTGTTTCTCGTTCACATCATTGATAGCTTGTTTTAATAACGAGCCAAAATCGATGCCTTCAGACGGCACTTCGGGAACTTTGCTGCCAGCGGCAACGGATAAATTGCGTATTTGATCTAAGGCGGATGCAATGCGGATATCAGTCATTGTGGTTCTCTCTAATCAGGGCGTGTTAGTATTTATACAAGCACAATCGATGCCATCAAAAATGACTTAATCGTCAAAAACACGACGTGAACATAATTTAACGCTGTAAATCAAATTTACGCAGTTTTTCAACTAACGTTGTGCGGCGCATATTCAAGCGTTTTGCGGCATGTGCGACGACACCGTTACATTCATCTAACGCTTGGCGAATTAAATCCACTTCCATCGTGTTCAGATATTCTTTCAAATCAATCCCTTCTTCGGGCAATTGCGTAACCGTTTCGGGAACGTATTCATGATGGCGCATCAAATCTTGCATTTCAGCAGACGTTGTCCGCGTCAGGTTTTCGACAAATTCGGGACGAACTTTAATTTCCGTCACCAAAATTTTAGGCACGTCGATTTCTTCTGTGTTGTCATGGTCAATTTCAACGCGGTATTGTTTGAATTTTTCTGGCAAATCATCAACATCAACCAAACCTTTCGGATAAATAATCGCCAATCGCTCAATTAAATTCGCCAATTCACGCACGTTTCCCTGCCATTCATAACGCATTAACGTCGCCAACGCATTCGGTGTTAATTTCACAAAACCCCGATTAGCTTGCGCCATGCGAGTGATTAAATCTTCGATTAACACCGGAATATCGTCGGCGCGTTCCTTGAGTGACGGCAATTCAATCGGAAAAACATTTAAGCGATAAAATAAATCTTCTCGAAACCGATTTTGTTTAATTTCATTTTCCAAATGTCGATGCGTTGCCGCAATCACGCGCACGTCACAATAAATGGTTTTATTTCCGCCGACGCGCTCAAAATTCCGTTCTTGTAACACGCGCAACAATTTCACTTGCATCGATAACGGCATATCGCCAATTTCGTCCAAAAATAACGTACCGCCTTCTGCCATTTCAAAACGCCCTTGACGGGCATTTAATGCGCCAGTGAACGCGCCTTTTTCATGTCCGAACAATTCACTTTCTAATAATTCAGCGGGAATTGCGCCACAGTTAATCGGCACAAAGGGTTTGGAACTGCGTAACGACGCATCGTGCAGCGCGTTGGCGACGACTTCTTTTCCCGTTCCCGATTCGCCCAAAATTAAAACGGTGGCATCCGACTCCGCGACTTGAGCAATCATTTTGCGAATTTGTATCATCGCAATGCTATTTCCTTTCAAGCGCGTCGCCACGAGTGAGGCGGTGTCAGCATTTTCGATTGAAGTGAAAACCAGTTTTTGTATTTCGGGTGCCGCAAAATGGTTTGAAACGGTCGCGCGATTGATGGGTAGTTTTGCGAGTAACGGACTTAATTGTGCGTAATGCAAGGGGTACGGTAAAACATGAAACAACTTTTCATGAATGCTTTCAACCGGCATTTCTTCGCTGCTATCCGTGATAAAAATGACCGGAATTCGCGCCATTTCAACAACTTCGTTGATAATCACGAATTGCTTACGAATGCCCTCACCGATAAAAACACTACAAACGCGATTGATTTCGTGCAAATACTCGGCGTAATTGTCAGAACCAATGGTTTTTACCTGATACCCCATGAATTGAAAAATAATTTCAACCTGTTGGATGCGCGACTGATTATCATCAATTAACAAAATAGGAGGTGTTAACGCCATGTTTGACCTCAAGTTAAACTAAAAATTTGTGGGTTATTGGTTGATTTATTATAAGCCATGGATAGGTATTAAAAAGAAAACTATTTGCCGAATCAAGATTGATGGCGCGTACATTTTACGATTTTAGTCGATTAAAATGTGTTTTATTTCATATTATTATCGCACTTTGTTAATGTCATTTTCACTATAAAATATAAAAATCAGTCATTTTTTGAGCTTGACAAAAATTCGCCACCGTAGACACTAAGCGTGTTATTAACAATCCTGTGAGCGTTTTCTTTGAACGATATGCCCGTTAGTGTGCTTCTTGGCATACTTGTGTTGATGTTAGTGTTGTCTGCTTTTTTTTCCGGATCAGAAACGTCTTTAATGACGCTGAATCGTTACCGATTACGGCATCTAGTGAAATTGAAACATTCTGGTGCGATGAAGGCGAATAAATTGTTACAACGTCCTGACCGTGTGTTAGGTTTAATCTTATTATGCAATAATTTTGTCAATAATTTTGCGTCATCCATTGCCACCGTGATTGCCATAAAATTATACGCAGATGAAGAATCGAGCGTCGCCATTGCTGCCGCGCTGCTCACGTTGGTGATGCTCATTTTTTCAGAAGTCACCCCGAAAACGCTCGCCACAATTAAACCTGAATTACTCGCCTTTCCGTCGGCGTGGGTTTACACGGTTTTGTTAAAAATCTTTTATCCACTCGTTTGGTTGGTCAATACCTTGGCGCATTGTTTGTTACGCTGGATGGGCGTGGATACGACGAAAACCAGTCACGATTTGCTCAATAAAGACGAACTCAAAACGATTATTGCCGAAGCGGAAAGCGTGATGCCGAATCGCTATCAAAAAATGCTGCTCGGTATTCTCGATTTAGAATCAGCCACCGTTGAAGACATCATGACTCCGCGCAACGAAATTGTTGGCATTGATTTAGAACTGCCGATTGAAACCATTATTTCACACATAAAACACAGCGCATTTACCCGTTTGCCGGTTTATAAACAGAACGTGGACAAAGTGATTGGTTTTTTGCATTTACGCAAAGTGTTAATTGAAATTCATCATGAAGATTTTGACAAACAAACGATTATTAGTTTGTTGAGTAAACCGACCTTTATCCCTGAAAGTACGCCGGTTCACACGCAAATGTCACGGTTTAAAAGCGAACGAATTCGCATCGGTTTGGTGGTGGATGAATACGGCGACGTGCAAGGTTTGGTGACATTTGACGATTTATTGCAAGAGATTGTTGGCGAATTGATTACCGAAGAAGAAAATACCGTGCAATTACAAAGTGACGGTAGTTATCTGGTCGATGCCAGCGTCAACGTGCGAGAATTGAATCGTATCACCCGATGGTCGTTGCCAACGGAAGGCGCGAAAACGTTAAATGGTTTGATTTTGAATTTTATGGAAACGATTCCAAATACTGGCACCAGTATTCGTTTACACGGTTACGCGCTGGAAATTTTGAAACGTGACGAAAATGCGGTGAAATTGGTCAAATTCTTGCCACATGACAAACAGAAAACCGATGTCAACAAATCGCATTGAGCATGACTTAACGGTTTTTTATCTTTTTTAGGTGTTTTTAGGTTAAAATGCCGCCTTTTAAAACCCCATTTTTTCACCCTTAGAGATAAGTAAAACATGACAGATTTAGCCCTTTATAGAAACATTGGTATTTTTGCCCACGTTGACGCGGGTAAAACTACCACGACCGAACGTATTTTGAAATTAACCGGCAAAATTCACAAAATCGGCGAAGTTCATGACGGCGCAGCGACTACCGATTTCATGGAGCAAGAACAAGAGCGCGGCATTACCATTCAATCCGCCGCCACAACCTGTTTTTGGAAAGATTACCGTTTTAACATTATCGACACACCGGGACACGTTGATTTCACCATTGAAGTGTACCGTTCATTAAAAGTCTTAGACGGCGGTATCGGCGTATTTTGTGGTTCAGGCGGCGTTGAACCGCAATCCGAAACCAACTGGCGTTATGCCAATGATTCTGGCGTTTCTCGTGTGATTTACGTCAACAAATTAGACCGTATTGGTGCCGATTTTTACCGCGTGGTGAAACAAGTCGAAACCGTTTTAGGTGCAAAACCTGTTGTCATGACCTTGCCCATCGGCGAAGAAGACAAATTCATCGGCGTGGTCGATTTGTTGACACGCAAAGCGTGGGTCTGGGACGAATCAGGCGATCCATTAAACTACACCATCGAAGACGTACCTGCTGACATGGTTGAATTGGTTGAAACATGGCGTGAAAAATTGATTGACGACGTAGCCGATCAATTCGACGACGTAATGGAAAGATATTTAGACGGTGAAGAACCGGATGTTGAAACGTTGAAACGTTGCCTTCGTAAAGGCACCATCAACATGGATTTCTTCCCAACACTTTGTGGTTCATCATTTAAAAACAAAGGCGTTCAATTGGTATTAGACGCAGTTATTGATTATTTGCCTTGCCCTACCGAAGTAAAACCACAGCCTGAAGTCGATTTAGACGGTAATCCAACGGGTTTATTTGCGGAAGTCGATGTAGAAAAACCAATGCGTTCATTGGCGTTCAAAATTATGGATGACCGTTTTGGCGCGTTGACTTTCTTGCGTATTTATTCTGGTAAATTGGAAAAAGGTACGTCTGTGTTAAATACGTTCACAGGTAAAACAGAACGTATTGGTCGTATTGTGGAAATGCACGCGAACGCGCGTATCGAATTAGAATCAGCACAAGCGGGTGACATCGTAGCTGTGTTGGGTATGAAAAATGTGCAAACGGGTCACACCTTATGCGATCCAAAATATCCTGCGACCTTAGAACCAATGGTATTCCCTGAGCCTGTCATTTCGTTGGCGATTTCGCCAAAAGACAAAGCCGCTTCTGAAAAAATGGGCGTAGCGTTGGGTAAAATGATTCAAGAAGATCCTTCTTTCCACGTTGAAACCGACGAAGACAGCGGCGAAACAATTTTGAAAGGCATGGGCGAGTTACATTTAGACATCAAAGTCGATATTTTACGTCGTACCCATGGCGTTGAAGTTATCGTCGGCAAACCACAAGTAGCGTACCGTGAAACGATTACCCGCGCGGTCGAAGACGAATACACGCACAAAAAACAATCCGGCGGTTCAGGTCAATACGGCAAAATCAACTACATCATCGAGCCAGGTGAACCCGGTTCAGGTTTCATTTTTGAATCAAAAGTGACCGGCGGTAACGTACCACGCGAATACTGGCCAGCAGTTGAAAAAGGCTTTAAATCGATGTTGGATAAAGGCGTTTTAGCGGGATTCCCATGTTTAGATTTCAAAGTGATGTTGATGGACGGTGGATTCCACGCAGTCGATTCATCTGCCATCGCGTTTGAAATTGCCGCAAAAGCAGCGTTCCGTCAATCTATTCCAAAAGCCGCACCGCAATTGATTGAACCGATTATGTCTGTGGATACGTTCACACCGTCGGATCACGTTGGTGATGTTATCGGCGATTTAAACCGTCGTCGCGGCATGATTAAATCACAAGATGCAGGCGTGACCGGTGTTCGGATTAAATCTGAAGTGCCTTTGAGTGAAATGTTTGGTTACATCGGTGATTTGCGTACTATGACTTCCGGTCGTGGTCAGTTCTCGATGGAATTCTCACATTATTTACCTTGCCCTAAAAACGTGGCAGACGAAGTCATTAAAGAAGTCGCGGAACGTAATAAAGCGAAAGAGAAAAAATAGTTTCTTAACGCTTAACACGACAAAAGGCGCAAATTGCATCATGCAATTTGCGCCTTTTTTGCGTTTAGAATTTTTAAGTAGCTAACGCTGATTTTTTACGACGAGCTACAACGACCATCATGCCGATTATTTTTCGTCGGTTTTTGCTTTTTCTTCTTCAGCGGCTTTTTGCTTTTCTTCAGCTACTTTCTGACGGTCAGCGGCTTTTTTTGCCAAAGCCGCTTTTTGGTCAGCCGCTTGGTTTGCCGCAATGCTGCCCGTTTCCGATGATGCTGCATAGCTCAAGGTTGGCGATAACAGCATTGATATGACACAAAGGCTTAACGGCAATGTCATTTTTTTTGATTTGATGTTAAACATAATCATCCTTTTGGCTCGTTATTTAAATTAGTGAAAACCTGCGCGGCAAAGTGTAACAGCGAAATTTCAAGAAATACATAATAACCACGATAGTGAATTATAACGATGCTAAATTCCACGGATTTAACGCATCAAATCACTATTTTTCATTCGCCACCAAAAAAACAAAGTGTGTTGCGACCCTCTGATTTGGCTTGATACATCGCTGAATCAGCTTGCTTTATCAATTCACTTGCATCTTTTTCAAGCCCGTCAAATAGCGTTGCACCAATACTCGGCGTGCTGTGATAATCATGAACGCTGAGTTGATAATTTTGATTCAGTATTTCTAAAAATTGCAATCCAAAATTCTCAACTTCCTTTAACGCTTCATTCATGTGTTCGCTCAAATTTTCCAGCATCACCACAAATTCGTCTCCACCCAAACGCGAAACCGTGTCACTTTCTCGAACACACGATGTTAATCGTTGTGCCACTTGCTGTAATAACAAATCGCCCATATCGTGACCCAGCGTGTCATTCAAGAGTTTAAACTTATCCATATCGATAAAAAACAACGCGCCTTTTTTACGGTTACGCTGACTTGATAAGAGTGCGTGATTTAAGCGTTCCAATAATAATCGACGATTGGGCAACCCCGTCAACACATCATAAAATGCCAACTTTTTGATTTCGTTTTCGTATTTTTGGCGTTCGGTAATGTCACTAAACGTGACAATTGCACCTTTGATGAAACCGTCGGCAATAATGGGCTGTGACCAGTATTCAACGGGAACTCCAACTCCATCTTTTCGCCAGAAAACTTCGTCTGTAACGTGGATATTTTTCCATTGTCGATAAGCGTTATACACTTGGCATTCGTCGGAAGAATAAGGCGACCCGTCGGCGCATGAATGATGAATCAGTTCGTGAATATGTTGCCCAATAATCTCTTCTGAGGTTTCGTAACCCAAAATTTTCAAAAATGAACTATTCACAAAACTACAATTGCCTTGAGTATCGATGCCATAGGCACCTTCCGCTATTGAATTTAATAACCCTGACATTGAACTCAATAACTCTGCATTTTTGAAATGCGATTCAAATAAATGTCTCACGATTTCTTTATTTTGAGAATCAGATTCAAATAAACTCTTAACTATTTCTTTATTTTGAGAATCAAATTTCAATAAATCTCTGATAATTTCTTTATTGCGTGAAAAAATAGCAAGGGTTAATGAAGTGAGTGCCACAAAAAATGCGACAAGAGAAACAAACGAAAAGAGGTTATCTCGTTCTAAATCGTGATTCTGTAGGGAGATGACACCGTATACTTTGATGAAATAGGTGGCGAACATCGCCGTATAGTGCATGCCAGCAGCAGCTACCCCCATAATTATCGCGCCAAAGATATTTTTATTTCCGAAAAGTACAACTTTGCCTTTTGATTTCAATGCAGTAAATGCCAATAGAACAGCGATAATAAAGGATAAAGCAAAAAATGTTGGATTGTAGCTAATATCTCCGCTGTCTAATTTCATCGCCCCCATTCCTATGTAGTGCGTCAAGCCAATGCCGCCGCCAAGAAAAATGCTATTTAGCCAGATTGGAATAGGTTTAATACTCGAAATACCCAATACAACACCACTCACTAAAACAACTGGAAAGATTGAAATTACCGTTAGAAAGTGGTCGTAATCGACGTGGCATTGTAAGTTTAACGCTAACATAGCGATGAAGTGCATTGCCCAAATTCCAATACCTAACGTTAGCGAACTGATTACAATCCAAATTAGCTTTTCAATCATCGAATAGCAGTGCAGGATTCTACTGGAAGCGTTGAATGCCGCATACGATGCAAAAATGGCTATCAATACTGAAACCGTAACCCACCATAAATTATAGGTTTCAATATAAAGTGAATCCCTGTCTAACAAACCGATTTGAAATGGAATCTTTAAACTCGATAATAATGTCATAAGGTATCCTCGCAGTTGTGTTTTTCTTTTCCCGAATAGATTTCTGCCCTGATTCAGAATAATCGAGTTTATACGCAATAAGCAAACAAAATCATCAACCTTCTCGTTAATGTGTGTAAAATCGCGCCGATGTTTTTTATACTTTAATTTTGTAGGACAATTCATGCGTAGAGTTATTTTCAATCAAAAAGGCGGCGTGGGAAAATCCACGATTACTTGTAATTTAGCGGCGATTAGTGCGATGGAAGGCAAACGCACGCTCGTTATCGATTTAGACGTGCAAGGCAATTCCACGCAATATCTGCTCGGTGGAAAAATCGCCGACAGCGATAAAACAATCGCTCATTTTTTTAAAGACAGTTTGAGTTTATCGATATTCGGCGGAAATTCGGGTTCAGGTTTAGAAAATGCGATTCATGCCACGCCGTTCCCCAATTTATTTGTGTTACCGTCGCATCCCGAATTGGAACCGCTTCAAGGTCGCTTAGAATCGCGTTATAAAATTTTCAAACTCAAGGAAGCTCTTGAAAAGCTGGAAGGTTTTGACGAAATTTACATGGATACGCCGCCGATTTTGAATTTTTATAGTCAATCGGCGTTAATTGCCGCGCACAAATGTTTGATTCCGTTTGATTGTGATATTTTTGCCCGTGATGCGTTGTATTTGTTGATGCACACGCTGACGGAAGTCAAAGCTGATCACAATCCAACGCTAGAAATTGAAGGTATTATTGTGAATCAATTTCAAAAACAAGCGAATTTGCCGCGCCAATTAGTGAATGAATTGATTGCCGAAGGTTTGCCCGTTTTAGCGGCAATGATTTCGACTTCGGTGAAAGTGCGCGAATCGCATTCAGCATCGCAACCGTTGGTTCATTACGTTCCCGCGCATAAATTAACCGACGAATTCCGTGCGCTTTATGCTGAAATTCACAACCGTTAAGCGGTATGCGTTGCCGATTTTGTCCGGCATTTTCATCGGCACGAGCTACATTCCTTTTCCACCGTGGGCGGCACTATTTGGCTTTGTGCCGCTGTGGATTTTTTGGCAGCGACAAACGGAATTAAAATCGGTCATTTTGGGCGGCGTGGTGACGGCGTTTGTATTTACGCTGATTGGTTTTAATTGGATGACGTATTTGCTGCACGAATTCGCGCATTTGCCGTGGGCAGTCGCGGTTGTCGGCATGATTTTGTACGCGATTTTTGCTCATTTATATGTGCCGTTGGCGGGCGCGATTTGGTTTGTCATTCATCGCCGCTACCGCTGTTCGCCGGCGTTATCGCTCAGTTTATTGGCGATAATTACGATTTTAAGTGAAGCCTATTCGCTGACGTTATTCGATTGGAATTTTGGCTATTCGTGGTTTGGTTCAGGCATTCCATTTTATCAACTTGCCGAACTGGTAGGATTTAGTGGTTTGAGCGCAATCACGTTGGCGTGCAATTTACCGCTGTATTTGGCGTGGCAATCGCGACATGAACGACGTGGCAAAATTATTTTTGGTGCCGTTATCGGTATTTTCGTGCTGTTAAATATCAGCGGATTGACGTTGCAAGCGCGTTTATCTGCGCCAGATGCCGAATTTAACGTGTTAATGGTGCAAGGAAATACCGATAATTCTGAAAAATTAGCGGCAGAAATTGGCGACGGTTACGGTCAATCGATTTTAAACCGTTATCTTTCGCTGACGCACGCCGCTTTAAACGCCCATAAAAATGAAAAAATTGATTTTGTGTTGTGGCCCGAAACAGCATTCCCGACATTTTTGGGTGAACGACTCACGCCGCAAAATGATTATCCGAGGCAATTAAGCGCGTTTTTGAGCGAGCATAATGTGCCGTTAATTACTGGCGCGTACAGCGTGGACGAACAGGAAAAATTACTAACAAATTCGTTATTTTTGCTGAATGAAAAAGGGCAGATTACGTCGCCGCATTACAGCAAAACGATTTTGTTGGCGTTTGGGGAATACATTCCGATGGAGAAATGGTTTCCACAAATCCGAAACTGGTTGCCGCCGATGGGGCATTTTGGACGCGGGCAGGGCGCAACAACCTTGTTAACTTTGCACGGTTTAAAAATCGCGCCGCATATTTGTTACGAAGGATTATTTGCGTATTTTTCGCGTGATTTGGCGAATTTGGGCGCACAGTTTATTGTCAATGTGACCAATGATTCGTGGTACGGAACGTGGCAACAACCGTATCAGCATTTTTACATGACGTTGGCGCGAGGCGTTGAATTTCGTCGTCCGGTGTTGCGGGTGACGAATACGGGGATTTCGTCGGTGGTGTTGGCTTCGGGTGAAATTTTGCAACGCTCGCCGATTCACGAAAAATGGACAGACGTTTATCGTGTGCCGTATTTGAAAAATCCCACCGTGACGTTTTATCAGCAATGGTTTTATTTGCTGCCAGTTTTGCTTTGGATGAGTTTCGCAAGTTTGTTATTTCTGGCGCGAAAACACCGAATTTGTCGGTAAAAGCATCGAAATAAGCGTCAATTTCGTTAAAAATGCAGAAAAATGTGGCGCGTTTTTTATTTTTCTATATAATACGCGGCTTATCAAGTTATTGCCTTGGTGGCGAAATTGGTAGACGCAAGGGACTTAAAATCCCTCGTTCGAAAGGACGTGCCGGTTCGACTCCGGCCCAAGGCACCAAAAATCAAAGAGCTTTACTCGAAAGAGTAAGGCTCTTTTTTTGTGCCTGATATTTACGTTTTCAATTCAGCTAATTCGCGTCGCCAAAACCAAAAAACCAGAAAAATTGCCGGTAAACCAATCAATGACGCATAAATGAAGAAGTTGATATAACCAAAACGATCCACAATGATTCCTGAAAAACCACCCAATAATTGCGCGGGAAACGTCATTAACGAACTAAATAACGCATATTGTGTGGCGGTATAACCGCTGCGAGCCAAACCCGATAAATAGGCGATAAAAACGGCGGTCGCAAATCCACCACTCAAATTATCCGCGCTGATTACGCCCGCAAGTAAGGTTAAATCTGGTTTCGTGTTCGCCAATGCAGCAAATAATAAATTCGTGCTAGCGGTTGCAATGGCACCCACTAATAACGGACGCATCACGCCGTAACGCACGACAAACACGCCGCCTAACGCCGCGCCTGCAATCGTCATGAAAAAACCAAAAATTTTGCTGATTTCGGCAATTTCTTTTTTGTTAAAGCCTAAATCCAAATAAAACGGATTCGCCATCACGCCCATCGTGACATCGCTCATTTTATAAATCGCAATCAGCAACAAAATCAGCCAACCCAAACGTCCTTGTCGAGCGAAAAAATCGGTAAAAGGATGAATAATGGCATCACGAACTTGGTTTAAAAAGGTGGTTTTTTCTAACTTCTTAAACGTGTTTTCAGCGGCTGGCGAACGTAAACATAATGTCGTGATTACGCCAAAACTCATCGCCGCTGCCATCGCGAAATACGCCGTATGCCAATCGAAAAATTCAGCAATATAAAATGAACCCGCTCCCGCGACCAATAACGCCAATCGATAACCCAACACATACATCGCCGCCATCGCGCCTTGATATTCTGTGACGCTTGATTCAATCCGAAACGCATCAATGCTGACATCTTGCGTCGCGGAACAAAACGCCACCAGTATGGCGCAACCGGCAATCGTCGCCAATTGTGTGTGCGTATCGGCACTCGCCATGCCAATCAATCCCGCTATAATTCCGAATTGCGCCAACAACATCCAACTGCGTCGCTGTCCTAAAAAGCGCGTCAAAATGGGCAAACGCACTTTATCAACAATCGGCGACCACAGAATTTTGATGGAATAGGTGACGCTGACCCAACTAAAAAAACCAATAACGGAACGTTCAATACCTTCATCGCGCAACCACGCAGACAATGTCGAAAAAATCAGCAAATACGGTAAACCCGCTGCAAATCCCAACGCAATCATACTTAAAACGCGCAGCTCAACATAAACCGCAAAGGATTTACGCCAACTTTTTGGTGTAGAAATAATGGGTTTCAATGAACGATTACTCTCTCAGACAGAAAAAACCACATTTGATAGATATTCAGCAGAATTTGCAAGCGCATCGAAAGGCGTTATTTCAAATCATGAATTAGGTGCAAAACAACCGTATTGGTTTTTTTACACCACCGACAAAGTGATCAATATTCATTTATTTTAAATAAAATTGATATGATTCAAAATCATATAAAAAATTATCGCCTGGCACGTTAATCGCAACATCAATAAAAAGAATTCTAACAAGAGGTTGGTATGATTGCGGTTTATTTATTATTACTGTTGTCGGCGGCGGGAATTTTATTTTTCGGGCTGATGGGACACAAAGAGGATATTGGCAAACTTAACACGCGCATTAACGGCGTAAGTTTGTTGATTACGATTGGATTAGCGATTACGGTTTTTGAGCAAGGGACGATTTTATCGAGTGGCAAAGCGTTTTTAATTGATTCATTTAATGTGTATTTGATTGTGTTGACGGCGTTTGTGGGTTTTACCACGTCGTTATTTTCTGCGCCGTACATGGCACATGAAAAGGAAATCGGCAAATTGACCGAAGGGCGTTTAAAACTTTATTACTCGATGTATCAAGGGTTTATGTTGGCAATGTATTTGGTTTTGACGACCAACAACATGGGCATTATGTGGGTTTCAATGGAAGGCGCGACGCTCGCAACGGTTTTATTGGTGAGTTTGTATCGCACGCCCGAATCGATTGAAGCGGCTTGGAAGTATTTTATTTTATGTGGAGTTGGTATCGCGCAAGCGTTGTTTGGCACGATTTTGTTGTATTACGCCGCGTCGCAAATTGGCGACAGTGAAAATGCGTTGTTATGGACGGTTTTGCATGAACACGCCGCGCAATTGAATCCTGATATTTTAGAAATTGCATTTGTGTTTTTATTGATTGGTTACGGTACAAAAATTGGTCTGGTGCCGTTGCATAATTGGTTGCCCGACGCGCATTCTGAAGGCCCCACGCCCATGTCGGCGGTGTTATCGGGTTTGTTATTGAACGATGCACTTTATGCGGTGGTGCGAAATAAAATGCTGGTTGATGGCGCGACGCAAACGCACATTGCCGGTTATTTGATGATGGGTTTCGGGCTAGTTTCATTTTTAGTGGCGGCGTTATTTCTGCATCGCCAAAAAGATATTAAACGGCTGTTTAGTTATTCCTCGATTGAACACATGGGTTTGATGACGTTCGCATTTGGCATCGGTGGTCCGCTGGCAACCTTCGCGGCGTTGCTGCACATGACCGTTCATTCATTGGTGAAATCCGCGATTTTCGTGACCGTTGGTTATGCGTCGCAATTGGCGGGTACGCAAAAAATGAGTGGTATTCGTGGCTTGATTAAAACCCAGCCGAAAGTCGGTTGGGGATTATTGATTGGCACGGTGGCGATTGCAGGTTTTCCACCGTTTGGCGTTTTTACCAGCGAATTTTTAGTTTTACTGGCAACGATGCACCAATATCCGTGGCTCACGCCGTTGTTATTATTGGGCATTGGAATTGCGTTTGCGGGGCTGTTTCGACATATTCAACCGATGGTTTTCGGCGAAAGACCAGACGGGCAATCTGCGATTAAAGCCAATTTGATTCCCGTGATGGTGCATTTAGGATTGGCATTGTGGTTGGGTTTAGCGATTCCAGGCTTTTTAAGCGATTGGTTTGGTCAGGCGACGTTGTTAATTTCGGGGAGTGCGTTATGAGTTGGCAAAAAGCGTTTTTACAACAACTGGACGAAGCGGGAATTTTCGTTAAATTAGAAGATGTTTCGCCTTTCGTTGCGTTGTGGCAAATCGACGATAAACATTGGCAACGTTTCGCCGAATTAGCCGCCGAAAACAAATTGCGTTGGGCGGCAGGTTTCGCGGAACAAATTGACGGACAATTTTACGTTCATGCGTGTTTTGAAAAGTCGGGTAATTACATTTTATTACGCGCCACGGTCAACGCTTCAAAACCCGAATTGCCGTCACAAGCCACGGTTTATGCGGCGGCAAATCGTTCTGAACGTCACACGCACGATATGTTTGGCATCGAGTTTTTGAATCATCCCGATCCACGTTGTTGGATGCGCCACAAAGCGTGGGGCAAACACGATTATCCGTTGCGTCATGATTTTCCCGTTCAAGGTTCACCCGCAGAAATTACCCCGCCCGACACGGATTATCATTTCATTCAATCGCACGGCGTGGGCGTTTATGAAATTCCTGTTGGGCCGGTTCATGCGGGAATTATTGAACCGGGACATTTTCGTTTTCAAGCGGTGGGCGAGCTGATTTTAAATTTAGAAGAACGGCTCGGCTACGTTCACAAAGGCACCGAAAAAATCGCTGAAGGGCGCACGCCAGAAGGTTTGGCGAAATTAGCAGGACGGGTTTCGGGTGATACTTGTGTTTCGCACGCTTGGGCAGCTTGCATGGCAATGGAACAAGCCGCAAACGTTGAAATTCCACCACGCGCGGCATTGATTCGAGGCATTTTTGCTGAACGCGAACGCATTGCAAACCATCTTGGCGACATTGGCGCGATTTGTAATGACGTGGCATTTACCTTTGCGTTTATGCAAATGATGCGCTTGAAAGAATTATGGTGTCGCACCAATTATGAATTATTCGGACATCGTTCATTGATGGATAAAATCGTTGTAGGCGGCGTGGCGGTTGACGTTTCAGAAGCCGCGAGTAAATTCATGCTCACCGACATGACGCAACTTCGCGCAGAATTAGCCGATTTAATTCCCGCGATTGATTTGAATTCGTCACTTGAAGACCGACTTTATACAGCAGGTTATTTGTCGCCCGAAACTGCCGCGCATTTTGGCACATTAGGTTTTGTTGGACGCGCTAGTGGACAAGATTTTGATGTTCGCCGCGATGCCCCTTACGCGCCTTATGATTCTGTTGCGGTAAAAGTGGCTGCCGAAAATCAAGGCGATATTGCGTCACGTTTTTGGGTGCGTTACAAAGAAATCAACGCTTCGCTCAAACTCATCGAACAATTTATTGAACAATTGGCAAACTTGCCCGAAGGCGATTTAGTCGCGAATTGGCAAACGCCCAAAGCTGAAAGTTATGGATTAGGAATTGTAGACGGGTGGCGTGGCGAAATTATTTCGTATGTTCGCTTCGGTGAAAACAACACGATTGCGCGTTTTTATCCGCGTGACCCCAGCCAATTAAATTGGGAAGCACTCGAAAAAGCGGTGTTGAATAATATCGTGCCTGATTTTCCGGTGTGCAACAAATCCTTCAATTGTTCTTATTCTGGCTGCGATTTATAGGCGACGATGATGTTTAAATTATTTAAAAAAGTGTTGACCACGGGCGTTGTCACTGAAAATTTCAAAGCCCCGCACGATGCAGAATTAGAAACGCTCGGCATTGAAATTAAACGCCGCATTGACCAAAAATTCACCGGCAGTTTAGCGATTCGCGCCGTTGATGCCGGTTCGTGTAACGGTTGCGAATTAGAAATCCACGCGCTGAATAATCCATTTTACGATGTTGAACGTTTCGGGATTCATTTTGTCGCTTCACCTCGTCACGCTGATGTTTTATTGGTGACGGGCGTGGTGTCGCGCCACATGCAAACCGCGTTATTGCGAACTTACGATGCCACGCCCAATCCAAAATGGGTGATTGCAATGGGCGATTGTGCCAGTTGTGGCGGTGAGTTTGGTGTTTCGTATGCGAGTTGTGGCGCGGTTAGCAATGTGATTCCTGTTGATATGACGATTACGGGTTGTCCGCCGTCGCCGTTGGTTTTGTTGAAAGCGTTGTTGGCTTTAATGGAAAAATAAAAATGAAAAAAATGTTAATCGGTTCACTCCTATTTTTAGGAATTGCCACCACGACAAATGCCAAAACCGTCGAAGATTTTCAAACGTGGGGAAATGTCACGGCAACGGGAAGTTTGGGCGTGGTAAATCCGGAACTCAAAAATTTGAAATACTGGGTCGAAGGTCAGGGACGTTTTGGGAATGACACGTCGCAATTTTCACAAGGCATGGTTCGCGCGGGTTTGGGTTATGCCGTTATGGACAAAGTCAGCGTTTGGCTCGGTTATGCGTTTGTGCCGACCGAAGAACCGTTCACGAAAAAACCTTTTGACGAGCATCGTATTTGGCAACAAGTATTGTGGAGCGATAAATTTGCCGACATTACGCTCACCAGCCGCAGCCGTTTGGAACAACGTTTTATTCCGACGGGAAGCGACGTGGGTTGGCGTTTTCGACAAATGTTTAAAGCCTCGATTCCCATTGCTTACGATTTTAGTTTTGTGATGTCGGACGAGTATTTTGTCAATATCAACAAAACGAATTTTGGCGCGGCAGATGGTTTTGATCAAAATCGGGCATTTGCGGGCGTGGGTTATAACTTCGATAAAAACATCAAAACCGAAATTGGTTATATGAATCAATATATTCGCAAAGCCACCGCCCCTGACCGCAAAGATGATATTTTGTCAGTGAATTTGTATTTGAATTATTAACCCAAGGCGGAACGCGCATGAAAAAATTAGCATTCCTAACATTTGGAATACTGGCAACAGGAATGGCAAGTCCACAAGCGTTAGCCCGACCGGAATATAAAGATAAAACGGGAGCTGCTGATTGTACCGTCTGTCATTTCGATAATCTGGGTAAAAGTCCTTGGAAACCAGGTGTTTTGGATGCGTATTTTAACAACGGTATTCCAGGTTTAATTGCGTTTGTGAAAGCGGGTGGGTCAAAAGATACGGCACCTGTATTAAGCCAAATCAATACGCAATGGGATGTGACGGTTGGCGAAAGTCCGTTAGATATTCCATTGCACGTTTTCGATAAAGAGGGCGATACATTTGGTTTGCACGGTTCCATTCCCATGCTCGGAGCTAGTTTGGCAACCCTTCACATTGATGCGACGAGCAATTTACCCACTCAAAATTTGAAGTGGAAACCAACAACTGCCGACGTAAATAAAACGTACACGATTAGTCTTTACGCAACCGAAAATGGCGCAGGTCGAACATTAAAATCAAATGTCGTGACGGCAAACATTTCTGTTTGGGCGGCACGTTCCAACGCCGCGATAGCGCAAGTTCAGGATTTCAAACTTTCAACAGCGAATTGGTCGGCGGGTAAATTGACACTGGCAGGAAATGTGACTTTTAAATCGAACGTCACCGCTCCAGAACGTGCCACGTTATTGAATTCATTGACCTTACAACTCAGAAGTAGCGGCGGTTTGATGATTGGTTTACCACTAAAATTGACACTGGACAAAACAGGCGGCTGGACACAAAAGATTTCATTAACTGCGACCGAAGTTCCGTGTTCAATCGTTGGTGACTATGAAGGCTTGAATGTCACACGCGCCGTCAGTTCTGCACCAGCCGCTTGTTTAAAATAACTCACTTTTTGGAAGATTTTATGATTATGCACCGTTTTACCTTATTGACCGCCGGTCATTTTGCTACCGCTAGTTTGTTATTGATGGCGAGTCAAACCGCTTCTGCCGCGACGATGTTAAGTCAACTCAACGATACGGGCGTTACACCGAAACAATGTTATCAATTGAACAGCACGGCATTAGTCGCTTGTACCAGCCCAAAAGCAAAAGCCTTAAATAAATTTCAAGATGGCATGATGGGACGAGATACAAAAACAGCAACAAATAGCAAAATAGACGGTTTATTAGGATTTGGTTTTACTAAAATGAATAGCACTGGCGCACCATTACCCGTCACAGCCAGTAACTGGGCGTGCGTCAGAGACAATATCACGGGTTTAATTTGGGAAAATAAAACCAGTGATTTTGGTTTGCACGACGGTTTCAACTCTTACACCCATTTCAGCGCAAGTGCCGATATGACACAAGAAACGGATGTTGGCTCGTTTGTTAAAGCGGTCAACAAAGAGAAACTTTGTGGCGCAAGTGATTGGCAATTGCCTTCGGCTCAAGAGTTAGAAAGTATTGTTGATTATGGCGTGGCTTATCCAGGGCCAACCATTGATGCAGCGTTTTTCCCGAACACACAACCCAAATCTTATTGGGCATCGGAGTATTTTGTCGGTGTAACAGATGATGTTTCACAGCACGGTTGGGTTGTGACGTTTGATGTGGGTTTTGTTGATGACAGTAATTTGAAATGGGCTTCAGCGGTGCGATTAGTTCGTCATTCAGCGGTACAAACTGCAAATCGTTATGTCGCATCTGCTGACGGTCAGGAAGTGAAAGACAATAAAACACAGTTAATTTGGCGACGTTGCGCTGAAGGCATGAAATGGTCTGCGAATACTTGTGTTGGTGAGGCAACGGCTATGACGCATGAAGCGGCTTTGCAACAAGCAACCAAGCAGGCTACTAGCACCGTTGCCTGGCGATTACCGAATGTTAGAGAATTATTCAGCATTATTGATAATAGCGTTGGTTTGCCTGCCGTTGATAACAAAATTTTTCCAGCAACACCCTCTGAAATTTTTTGGTCGTCCTCACCAAATGTTGCCAATCTTAACGTGAATAGCGCGTGGTATGTGGCGTTTGACGATGGTGATGTGAATGATGATGTGCGTAGCAACGCATTTATGGTTCGATTAGTGCGTGATGGTAAATAGCAAAAGCAAAGGCGTAAAAAATGAATAAAGTCGCCGAAGTAACCGCTTTTTTTTGGGTAATGAAAATTTGTGCAACGACGTTAGGTGAGACAGCGGGGGATTTGCTGTCGATGACAATGAATGTGGGTTACGCCGTCAGTTCGATGATCCTGTTCAGCTTATTTTTAGGTACACTCACGATTCAACTTCTTTCAAAACGTTTTCATCCTATCATTTATTGGTCTGTGATTCTCACGACCAGTACCGCTGGCACAACGATGTCGGATTACATGGATAGAACGCTGGAGCTAGGTTATGCAACGGGTTCATTGATTTTGACGACGGGCTTGTTGATGGTTTTAACCATCTGGCATTTCAGTGAAAAAACGCTTTCTGTCAGCAACATTAAAACCGTCAAAGTTGAGCTATTTTATTGGGTCGCCATTTTATTTTCCAACACATTAGGCACGGCTTTAGGCGATTTTTTAGCCGACGATTCTGGTTTAGGATTTCTCGGAAGTGCCACGCTAATTGGCGGAATCATTTCACTGATTACGCTGGCTTCATTCGTGACAAAGTTAAATTGCGTAATGTTATTTTGGATAGCGTTTGTTCTCACTCGCCCATTCGGCGCAACGTTTGGGGATTTACTCACAAAACCTTTAGAAAAAGGCGGTCTTGGATTTGGCACTATTGGCTCGTCCATCATTCTCACTTTTATCCTCGTGGCTTGTGTCATTTATGTCAGCCGCGTAGATAAAACAACTCATAACGAAAATTAAAACATGAAAACAGATACAAAAAGAAACATCCGCTTGGCTTTATCAATTTTAGTCAGTGGCAATACGTTCATTTTTCTCGTGTTGGCTTATTTAGGCATGATTAGCAACAATCCCAAAACGTTAGTGTTTATCGATTTTTGGGGACGCTTGACCGTTTATTCCTTTTGGTTTGTCTGTTACGCGCTTTATCGAAAGTATTTAATCGACCAAATTCTTCTCAAACGAATCGTTATTTTCACGGTATGCACCAACATTCCCGTATTTTTGCTGATGGGGTATTTAGACGTGTTTGAAATCAATCCACACTCCGCCGTTTTTATCGACTTTTGGGGACGCTTAACGGTTTATTCTTTGTGGTTCATGGCGTATGAACTTTATCGTGAATACTTGACTGAATAATGATGGAACGCTGGATTCTTTACGCTTTTGTTTCGATGTTTTTTGCGGGCTTTACGTCTGTTGTCGCGAAACAGGGATTAGTCGGCATATCTGCCGAACTTGGACTGACATTGAGAACAGTATTTGTTTTTGTCTTTGTGCTGTTATTTGGCATGAGCGTCATTTCAACCTCTGAAATAAGTTTGCTTCGCAAAGAAAATTTTATTTGGCTGGGTTTATCCGGTGTAACCACCGCGTTATCGTGGATTTTTTATTACAAAGCACTAAAACTTGGCGATGTGGCAACTGTCGCGCTGATTGATAAAGGCAGTGTGATAGTGGCTGTTTTTTTAGCGTGGTTAATTTTGAAAGAAGTGATTACCCTTCGTATCATTTTGGGAGCTAGTTTGATGCTGCTGGGACTATTCGTGATTTCAAAAAAATGAGGAACATTAGAAAACCTAAAACGATTCCAACGATGTCTAACAACAACGATCTTACGCACCACATTTTACCGAACTCTGCGACGATGGTCGGTGTTTGCATTATGGTTGTTAGCATTGTTAAATCATTGCCGCCGGATGCGGTAAATTATTTTATCGACAAAGCGTTGGCGGTGGATTGCGTGCTTTTTATGACGAGTGCGTTGCTGTCTTTTTTATCGATTCGATTTGATAAATCTACGTTAGGACTGGAACGTTGGGCGGAAATTATTTTCATTTTCGGCTTAGTTTCCATGACGATTATCACGGTGGTTTTTTCTTTTGAAATTGTTTAAAAATAAAAAAAGCGGTGTGAATTTATTCAATTCACACCACTTTTTAAAAACTGGAAACGGCGCGATAGCCTGCAAAAATCGCCAATAATATAAAAAACGCGCCACTGATTTTGTGCAGCCAAACTAACGACAATTTTTGTAAAATGGTGCGCCCGGCGATACAGCCCAAAATCGACGTAAACGCCAATCCCGCTGTTGAACCCAGCCAAACACCGAGCGGTAATTGCGTGCTACTCAATGCGACAACAGCCAATTGCGTTTTATCGCCAAATTCTGCCACCGCAATCAATAAAAACGTGGTGAAAAAAATGTTGTGACTGCTTTTTTCAACTGGATTTTCATTGTGTTCGTCAGCGGTGGCGCGTAATGCTTGAATACCAAACACTAAAAATAACCCCGCGACGACACTTGAAACCGCATAATCTGGCAACCAATTTGCAATCGCCACACCAAACACCACAGCCAATGTATTTAACAACGCAAACGCGGCAATCGCGCCTAAAATCACCGGCATGGCGCGATGCCGTGCGGCTAACGTCATGCAAACAAGCTGACTTTTATCGCCCATTTCAGCTGCTGCAATCAACACAAAACTTGTCAATGTAGGGACAGATAATTCTTGTAAATTGATATTTGCAAGCGTCGCAAACCACTTTTCATACAGCGCAAACAGCGTGTCATTCATTATTTTTACCGCAGTTAGCCTAGTAAATTATCCAGCATCATCATGACGATGAAACCACCCATCAACGAAAAGGTAGCGCAACGTGAACGCCCTTTTGAATGCGTTTCAGGAATGATTTCCTCGCTGATAACAAACAACATCGCACCCGCTGCAAATCCCATCGCCAAAGGCAAAATAGGTTCAAACGCCGTCACCATCGTAATGCCAAACAATCCGCCAATCGGTTCAACTAAACCTGTCAGTGTGGCAATGCCAACCGCTTTCCATTTGTTATAACCCAAACCGACCAACGGCAACGCGACGGCTAAACCTTCGGGAATGTTTTGTAACGCAATCGCACTGGTCAACACAAAACCATTTTTCAAATCGCCGGCACCAAAACTCACGCCGACTGACATACCTTCGGGAAAATTGTGAATCGTAATGGCAATAATAAACAGCCAGATTTTTTTCAACGAATGGAGCTGCGTGTCAGACATCGAATCAAAATGAACGTGCGGCAATTGTTTATCGGCAAAATGCAGAAAAAGTGCGCCCACCACCATGCCGCCCGAAACGAGGTAAATCCCTTTTCCCGCCACGATCGCATTGCCGTATTCCAGCCCTGGAACCAGTAACGAAAAGGCAGTGGCTGCCAGCATGACCCCCGCCGCACCACCGAGCAAACTGTTGAATAAATTATTCGAGATATTTTTAAACCACAACGCCGGTAACGCGCCCACACCGGTGGCTAATCCCGCCACAATACTCGCAAAAAAACCGACAACTACAATCGAACCGAATGTTAAATATAGCGTGCCAAAAACGATAATTTGACTGACTAAAAACAATCCCGCCCAGGTCGAATAACGTTGCAACGGCGGCAACGCTTGCACTTGTTGGAACTTTGGGCAAGTTTGAATTTGCGTAATTTTACGTTCAGAATACGCCTGAAGTTGGCTGATAAAGGGTGCAGAGGCAGACATGATTTTTCCTTTTGAAAATTTGAATAAATAATTGTGTTCTAGTTATTTTATCACCGCGCAATTAAAAGCGTGCAACCGATGTTTAAACTTGAAATACGAGTGCATAGAAAATAGGCAAGTGCTAAGATTGCGGCGGTAAAATACCTCAAATAAATCGACCACTAAAAAACCATGACCAATTTAGAACTTTTTCAAGCATTTGTTGCACCCGCGATTTTTATTTCTGCGGCGGGGTTATTGGTGCTGTCTATCAATGTGCGTCTGATGGGCATCGTGACGCGATTACGCGCTTTTCACAAAGAAAAACATGTCGCGACGGCAACGGGTAAAAAGCAGGAAGTGTTAGTTTTACAAGCGCAAATCAAATCCATTGAACAGCGGGCGACTAAAATTAAAAATGCTTTCTTCTTTACGCTGTTAGGTATTATTGGCGTGATGGCGACGTGTTTAGTGCTGGGTTTAACCTTGTACGTTCCACAAGCGTTTATTATCGCGACACTTCTTTTCGTTTTTTCGGTTTTATCAATGTTGGTGGGAATGTGTTTTTATATTTCCGAAGTGGCGGTTGGCTTATCCTCAGAAAGAGAAGAAGAACAACTTTACGAGCTGATTGACGTGATGTCCGAACCCACCGATTAAAAATCCTAATTCCCCTATTTTTTTGTGATACGCTTTTACAGTGGGTTTTGTTATAGTTGTGTCACACAATTACACTATCCTTTAAGAGCTTTATTTTCTACTTACTTTTTACTTTTCTGGAAACTTTTATTTATGACACAAAAAATTGCAATCAACGGTTATGGGCGAATTGGACGTTGTATCGTCCGCGCGATTTATGAAACAAATCGCACGAGCGAATTTCAGATTGTCGCGATTAACGATTTAGGTGATGCAAAAACTAACGCGCATTTGACGAAATATGACACCGTTCACGGAAAATTTCCGTTTGATGTTAGCGTTGACGGTGATTACATCGTTATCAATGGCGACAGAATTCGGGTGTTGGCGGAACGCGATCCATCAAAATTGCCGTGGAAAGAGTTAGACATTGACGTGGTTCACGAATGCACCGGTTTATTTGTCAGCAAAGCCAAGGCACAAATGCACATTGATGCCGGTGCGAAAAAAGTGATTATTTCTGCGCCAGGTGGAACAGATGTGGATGCTACGATTGTTTTTGGTGTGAATCATCACATTTTGAAAGCCAGCGACACTGTGATTTCAAACGCTTCTTGCACCACCAATTGTTTGGCTCCGCTGATTAAACCGTTGCTCGACACGATTGGCGTTGAACATGGTTTAATGACCACGATTCATTCGTATACCAACGACCAAGTGTTGACGGACGTATTCCACAAAGATTTGCGTCGTGCGCGTTCGGCGACACAATCGATGATTCCCACCAAAACGGGAGCAGCTTCAGCGGTCGGTTTAGTGATTCCAGAATTAGTCGGTAAATTAGACGGTTTTGCGATGCGCGTGCCGACCATTAACGTTTCAATTGTCGATTTATGTTTCCAAGCGGCACGCGACACCACGAAAGAAGAAATCAATGACATTCTAAAAACCGCTTCTGAAGGCGCGTTGAAAGGTATTTTAGCGTACAACGACGAACCGTTAGTTTCGAGCGATTTCAATCATAATCCTGCGTCTTCAATTTTTGAATCGTCTTTAACGAAAGTCACCGGCGGTAATTTTGTGAAAGTATTGTCGTGGTATGACAACGAATGGGGCTTTTCAAATCGTATGTTAGACACTTCTTTAGCGTTAATGAACGCGAAATAATCCATTTTAATCACACAGGTATCACACGATGAGACGCACTAAAATTTTAGCCACATTAGGGCCTTCGACGGACAAAGAAGGTGTGTTGGAAGCCTTGTTCGAAGCGGGCGTAGATGTGGTGCGTTTGAATTTTTCGCACGGTTTAGCTGAAGAACACATTGAACGCGCTCGCCAAGTGCGTGCAATTAGTCAAAAAATGAATTGGCAAGTTGGCATTCTGGCGGATTTGCAAGGGCCTAAAATTCGCATTGCACGTTTTAAAAACAAAAAAGTTTTTCTTAACGAAGGGCAACGTTTCGCGCTCGATTTAAATTTAGGCACCGACGACGGCGATCACGAACAAGTGGGTTTTATTTATGAACCACTTGCCGAAGAAGTTCGCCCTGGCAGCCGTTTATTATTGGATGACGGGCGCATTGTGCTGGATGTTGTCAACGTTGAAAATGGACGTGTCAATTGCACCGTTTTTGTCGGTGGCGATTTGTCGAATAACAAAGGTATTAACTTGTTAGGTGGCGGTTTATCGGCGGCGGCGTTGACCGAAAAAGATAAAGAAGACATTAAAACGATTGGGCAAATTGAGTGTGATTTTGTGGCGGTTTCATTTCCACGTTGTGCCGAAGATTTACACGAAGCGCGGCGATTGCTCAAAGCAGTCGGTTCAACGGCGGGCATTGTCGCCAAAATTGAACGGGCGGAAGCGGTCGCGAACGATAAAATCATGGATGAAATTATTTTGGCGTGTGATGTCGTAATGGTGGCACGGGGCGATTTAGGCGTTGAAATTGGTGATGCCAAATTACCCGCGATGCAGAAAAAGTTGATTAAACGCGCTCGTTCATTAGATCGCGTGGTGATTACGGCAACGCAAATGATGGAATCAATGATTGAAAATCCGATTCCGACTCGTGCCGAAGTGTTCGACGTGGCGAATGCAGTTTATGACGGTACCGATGCGATTATGTTGTCCGCTGAAACGGCATCGGGAAAATATCCAGTGAAAGCGGTTGAGGCGATGAATCGTATTTGTTTGGAAGCCGAAAAATTGGACATTGTGCGCGTCTCGCATCATCGGGTAGACCGCGAATTTAAACGTGACGAAGAAGCCATTGCAATGGCAGCAATGTACATGGCGAATCATACTGGTGTAAAAGGTATTGCGGCATTGACGGAATCCGGCACCACACCACTTTTAATGTCACGCATTAGTTCTGGAATACCCATTTTCGCGCTAAGTTGCCAACCCAAAACACTTGGGAAAGTGACGCTATATCGCGGCGTAATTCCCATTTATTTTTCACACGAAGCGCAAACGCATGTGGAAGTAAATCGTGACATTATCGCGCAGCTACGAAGCTACGGCATGGCGCAAACGGGTGATAAATTTCTGATTACCAAAGGCGATTTAGCCGGTACAAAAGGCAGCACCAATGCTTTGAAAGTGGTAACAGTGGGACACGCTTTAACACCTTAAAAATAGCGCGATAACCACTCTTAACGTTTAAACATAAAAACGAAGGAACAATATTAATGGATGATGAATTTGATATTTTATTAAAACAATTGCGTGATGAGTTTGTTGCGGTGTTTCCTGAGCGGTGCGACAGTTTAGAGGAACGTGTTTTAGCCTTTGAACAGGGGCATGAAGGCGCATTTGACGATATTTATCGGCGCGTCCACAGCTTAAAAGGTTCAGGCAGTCAGTTTGGTTTGTCGATAGTGACTTCAATTTGCCATCAATTTGAAAGTTTTTTGAGTAGCGGTGCATTGACCAATAATTCCCTAAGTTTAAGTTTTGCGTTGAGTTACGTCGATTTATTGAAGCAAGTGTCTGAACTGATTGGATCAGAAAATGCTGATTTCCATAATATTGAACAAAATTTAGAAGAGTTAAGAAAATCAAGCCTGCCAGGACGCGCCTCGGTATTATTGATTGAGCCATCACCCTCACGCCGTAAATTATGTCAGGGTTTGTTAAATTCGCTAGGTGTGCGCGTGGTGGTACAGCAACGCGGCATGCCTGCGTTGGAGCAATTGCTGCACGAACCGTTTGATTTATTGGTAGCGGCGCGTGAATTACCCGATTTGAACACCGTAGCAATTGTGTCGGCGTTGCGTGAATCCAATAGTCGCAATAAACACATTCCAGTCATTTTGGTCAGCAGCAATTCCACGCCGATTCCAGATTATTTAATGATTCACGCCGTATTAGCGCGTGACGCACAATTTATTCCGAATTTAAACAAAGAAGTTGGCACGATTTTACACCATAAAAAATAGAGCCACGTTCAAGGTAAAAAGTGCGAATATGTATTTTTTACCTTACACAACGCGCACTTTTCATTCCCCCAGTTTTAAAACTCTCATGAATATCAACTCTCAAAAACTTTCTAGCGCACGATTCGCGCAAGCCACCGACGCATTTGTCGAAATTTTTACCGCTTCGGTTGATTTTGATAAACGCATGGCAAACCAAGACATTCAAGGCTCACTCGCTCACGCCACGATGCTGTGTAAAGTGGGCGTGTTAACCGACGAGGAACGCGATTTAATTATTCGTGGTTTGACGCAAATTCACGACGAAATTCAACGCGGCGAATTTGAATGGTCGATTCAGCAAGAAGACGTTCACATGAACATCGAAGCGCGATTGACCCATTTGATTGGTATTGCGGGGAAAAAACTGCATACCGGTCGGTCGCGCAACGATCAAGTGGCGACCGATATTCGGCTGTATTTGCGTGATGAAATTGCCACGATTGGCACTGAATTAACGCGCCTACAAACGGCGATTTTAGAGTTAGCCGCGCAACACACCGACACCATTATGGCGGGTTTTACCCATTTACAAGTCGCGCAACCGATTGTATTTGGTCATCATTTAATGGCGTGGTTTGAAATGCTAAACCGTGACGCTGACCGTTTGCGCGATTGTGCAAAACGATTGAATGTTTCACCGTTGGGCGCGGCGGCATTGGCGGGAACGAGTTATCCGATTGACCGGTATTTTAGCGCGGAATTATTGGGTTTTTCACGTCCGTCTGCCAATTCGTTGGATTCGGTGAGCGACCGCGATTTTGCGATTGAATTTACCGCTGCCGCCAGTATTTTGATGATGCACTTGTCGCGTTTTTCGGAAGAATTGATTTTGTGGGCCAGCGCACAGTTTGATTTTATTGATATTCCCGATGCGTTCTGCACCGGTTCGTCGATTATGCCGCAAAAGAAAAATCCCGATGTTCCCGAATTGGTGCGTGGCAAAACGGGGCGCGTCACCGGTCATTTGATGGCGTTATTGATGCTGATGAAAGGGCAACCGTTGGCGTACAACAAAGACAATCAAGAAGACAAAGAACCGCTTTTTGATACGGTCGATACAGTGTTGAATTGCCTTCGGGCTTACGCCGACATGGTGCCGCATTTGGTGGCGAAAAAAGAAAATATGTATCGCGCCGCCAAACAAGGTTTTGCGACGGCGACTGATTTAGCCGATTATTTGGTGCGAAAAGGATTAGCGTTTCGTGACGCACATGAAATTGTGGGTTTGGCGGTACGTTTGGGCGTGGAAACTAAACGCGATTTGTCCGAATTATCGCTCGCGGAATTGCAAACCTTTTCGCCGCTGATTGGTGAAGAGGTATTTGACGTTTTATCGCTCGAAGGTTCGGTAGCATCACGTTTACACATTGGCGGAACGGCACCAGAAACCGTGCGTTTGGCGATTACGACAGCGCGTGAAAACTTAACTCAATCATGATGAATTCGGATTCGTTCAAATTGCTATTGCAGGCGTTGAATTTCACCCAAAACGGCAGCCATTACAGCAAAACTTTTGGGGAAGTCGTTTTAACCGCTGATTTTGAAAGTAAAAAACTGATTTATCCGAATGGCTTAAACGTTCATGAACAACAAACCTGCAACTTTTCGGCGGCTGAAAATTTTGTCGTGTTTGAATGCGTGCATCGTTTGCTTGAAAAAGGTTACGCGCCAGAATCGATTGAACTTGAACCAAAATGGAAAGTCGGACACGGTGCAAGCGGTGGACGTGCCGACATTTTGGTCAAAGACCGCGAAGGAAAATCGCTGTTAATTATCGAATGCAAAACTTACGGCAACGAATACAAAAAAGCCTTAAAACACACGATTTTTAACGGTGGACAATTATTCAGTTACGCGCAACAAGATCAATCCACCCAATTTTTATGTTTGTATGCGTCTGATTTCGTCGATAAAAAAGAACTCTCACGCGAGTATTTTGTTATTTCACTTTTGGACAACGAAAAAATCGCCCCGAAAGAAGACGGATTATTGAAACGTTTCGATAACGCGCAAGATGTCATCGAACGCTTTGAAGTTTGGAAAAACACTTACCAATTAGAACCCATGCCGTCGGTGATTTTTGAAGATACCAGCGCAGCGTACATTATTGGCAAAAACAAATACACTTTAGCCGATTTAAAAAAAGTCGATAAATTAGACAAAGAAGGCAAATATCACGAATTCCGCACGATTCTCAGAAAATACGCGGTGGCGCGACGTGAAAATGCGTTTGAAGTGTTGGTGAATTTATTTTTATGCAAAATCGTGGATGAAACCCAAAACGGCAAACCAAATGAACAACAAGATTTAAAGTTTTATTGGAAAGGCATCGCGTACGACAGTTATTTTGAATTGGTCGATAGATTGCAAAGTTTGTACAAAATCGGTATGGAAAGCTATTTGAAACAAGAAATTGTTTATGTCAGCGACAAAGAAATTGATGACGCATTTTGGGCGGTAAAAAACGGTAGAAATTCCAAAAATGCCACGAAAAACACCGTGATTGAATTGTTCACAAAATTAAAATACTACAAAGGCTTAGATTTTGAATTTGTGAAAGTTCACAACAAAAATATGTTTGAAAAAAACGCCAAAATTCTCATCGAAGTGGTGCGAATGTGGCAGGATTTAAAACTTAAAACGGATGAACAAAACCAGTTTTTAGGCGATATGTTTGAATACTTTTTAGACAACGGCGTGAAACAATCCGAAGGGCAATTTTTTACGCCGATGCCAATTTGTCGTTTTATTTTGATGGCGTTGCCGCTTGAAAATGCCATTAAAGACAATGAACATCCGCCCAAAACCATCGATTATGCGTGTGGCGCGGGGCATTTTTTAAACGAATATGCCGCGCAAATTAAGCCGTTTGTTTTACAACACAAAGAAATTCCCCTCGCCGATTTTTATGCTCAAATCGTGGGCATCGAAAAAGAAGACCGTTTAGCCAAAGTCGCTAAAGTTTCTGCGTTTATGTACGGGCAAGACGCGATTAACATCATCGATGCCGACGCATTAGCTCATCACGACGACGTAAAAGCCAACAGTTTTAACATTTTGGTCGCCAATCCACCGTTTGCCGTGGAAAGTTTTTTAGAAACGCTCGATGAAAAAGACCGCGACAATTACGAATTATTAAAAACCGTTTCGGATGTGACCAGCAACAAAAACATTCAATGCTTTTTCATTGAACGCGCCATGCAATTACTCGCGCCACACGGTTTAGCCGCCATCATCGTTCCGTCTTCCGTGTTGTCAAATTCAGATGCGACGCACGTTGGCAGCCGCGAAATTCTGTTAAAACATTTCGATATTGTCGCGCTGGTTGAATTAGGCAGCGGCACATTTGGCAAAACAGGCACAAATACCGTCGTGTTATTTTTACGGCGAAAACATAAAAATCCCACCGAAGCCGACCAGTATTTTAATCGCGTCAATGATTGGTTTGACGGTGACGACGAAGCGGATGTTTATCAAGATTCACATTTCATTCGCCAATACTGCCAACACATTGGCGTTCCGTTTGAACAATATGAAACGCTGTTAAATGGCGAACCGACGGCGGATTTACTCGCGCATGAATTGTTTGTCGATTATCAAAAACAATTCGACGGTTCGAGTGAAATTCTCAATTTGAAAAAACAAAAATCGTTTCTAGCCAAAAGCCACGTTGAAAAACAAACCGAACTCAAAAAACGTTTTTTAACGACGTTGCGAACCATCGAAAAAGACAAACTTTTGTATTTTGTGTTGGCGTTCACCAATCCGCAAAAAGTTCTCGTCATCAAAAGTCCGTCCGACAACAAAGAACAAAAAGCGTTTTTAGGTTACGAATGGAGCGCGGCAAAAGGCAATGAAGGCATTAAATTAACCACCGATTCAAACGGCACGCATTTAACGCCACTTTATGACGAAACCAACCGCGACAATCCCGAAAAAATTAACGCTTTAATCACGCAAAACTTTTTAAGCGAATTGTCAGCGATTCCCGACGTTTTACAGCCGTTTGCATCGTTGGTAAATTTGGTGGATATGCTCGATTTCTCGCGCAAAGATTTTGATAAAACGATTTCGTTGAATGTTAAAAAAGCAGCATTTGAAATTGAATCACGTTGGGAAATAAAAAGACTTTCTGATTTAATTCAAATCATTGGAGGCGGGACACCCGACACAAAAATTTCAGATTATTGGAATGGAGATATTCCTTGGTTGAGTGTTGTCGATTTTAATAGTGATAGTCGATTTGTGAGTAAGAGTGAAAAAACAATCACCGAATTAGGTTTAAAAAATAGCAGCACAAAATATCTTCAAAAAGATGATTTAATCATTTCAGCTCGTGGAACAGTTGGGGCATTGGCGCAATTAGCTATTCCGATGACTTTTAATCAATCTTGTTATGGATTAAGAGCAAAAACAGAAATTATTGATACAGGTTATTTGTTCTACGTTTTGAAGCAAGAAATTCAGCAATTCAAATCGAATACTTACGGAAGCACGTTTGGTTCAATCACAACAAAAACATTCGATATTATTAAAATCCCACTCCCATCCTTGGACATTCAACAGCAAATCGTGAGTGAGTGTGAATCGATTGATTTGGAGGTTGAAAAGGCACAGCAAAATGTCAAAAATCTAAAATCGAATATCACAGATGTTTTGATTGAAATAAACAAATATGGCGAAACAAAAAAGTTAGAAGCTATATGTAGTTTGAAAGCTGGGCAATTTGTCTCGGCTTCTGATATTAGCGATAAAAAAGATGTTGGTTTATATCCTTGTTATGGTGGAAATGGACTGCGCGGTTATACAAAAACATTTACACACGATGGCACGTTTCCGCTCATTGGAAGACAAGGGGCTTTATGTGGAAATGTTCATAAAGTTACGGGGAAATTTCACGCAACAGAACACGCAATTGCCGTAACGCCTCTTTCTGGAAACGATGTGAATTGGCTTTATTATCAACTCAAATTTTTGAACTTAAACCAATACAAAACTGGAGTAGCGCAGCCAGGTTTATCTGTTCAGAATTTACAAGTTGTTCTCACACCAGTTCCACCTTTGTCTAAACAACAAACGCTAGTCACGCAAATTGAAACCTTTGAAAAGCAAATTGACGACGCGCAAAAAGTAATTGATGGCGCGGCGAGTAGAAAGGCGGCGGTTTTGAAAAATTATTTATGAAATATCCAAAGGTGAAAAAATGAACGCACAACCTCAATACATTACGAATGCTGAAGGCGAAAAAATGTCAGTCATTTTGTCGTTGTCTGATTATCAAGAATTACTGGAAGATTTAGAGGATTTAGCCGCGATTGCTGAACGTCGAAATGAAATCGCACAACCGTTTGACCAAGTTTTAGCTGAGTTGGGTTATGAGCTATCGCATTGAAATCAAGCCCAGTGCGAAAAAGGAACTTGCACAACTCCCGCGTGAAATAGGTGAAAACGTTGTGAAAGCCATTGCGGCATTAGCTGAAAATCCACGTCCGCACGGTTATAAAAAACTGACGGGTTCACAACAGAGTTATCGTATTCGAGTTGGAAATTATCGCGTGGTGTATTCACTTTTTGAGCAGCAGTTAATGATTGAAATTGTCAAAATTGGCGATAGAAAAGACGTGTACGGCAACAAAAAAGATAGAAATAAACGATTTGTTTAATGGTCACGCAAATAGAAACCTTTGAAAAGCAAATCGCCGACGCGCAGAAAGTGATTGATGGCGCGGCGAGTAGAAAGGCGGCGGTTTTGAAGAATTATTTATAACACATTAACTTTTAATAACTTATGAAATTAGCAACTTTTACATATCAACATCAAACACGCATTGGCGCGGTGATTGAAAATCAAATCGTAGACAGTTTCGGTGACGCGAATTTGCCCACGGATATGATTGAATTTTTGGAACAGGGCGACGGCGCGTTGCACAAAATGCAGCAACTGATTTTATCGGAAACACACCTGATTCCGTTGGCGGATGTACAATTGCTCGCGCCAATTCCCCGTCCGCGAAAATATCTGGGAATTGGTTTAAATTACGCCGACCACATTGACGAAACGGGTTTAGAAAAACCTGAATTTCCGTTATTTTTCACCAAACAAAGTAGTTGTGTCATTGGTCACGGCGATTCGATTTTTTTGCCGCGCGTGTCTGAAAAACTCGATTATGAAGGGGAACTCGCGTTTGTGATTGGCAAAAAATGCAAACACGTTTCCGTTGAAAACGCGCCCGAATTTATTGCTGGTTTTACCATTGCAAACGATGTGACCGTGCGGGATTGGCAATTTCGGTCGCCAACGTGGACGGTCGGTAAATCGTTCGACACGCACGGCCCGATTGGCCCGTGGATGGTGACGGCGGATGAAATTCAAAATCCGCACGATTTGAATTTAAAAACCTGGGTGGATGATGAGTTGCGCCAAAACTCAAATACGCGCCACATGATGTTCAATTGTTATGAAATGATTGCGTATTTGTCGCAAGCCATGACGCTGGAAGTGGGCGACATTATCACCACGGGAACGCCGAACGGCGTTGGTGTTAAAATGAAACCGCGCGGTTATTTGAAAGCGGGACAAGTAGTAAAAATAGAAATTGACGGTATTGGCGCGTTGGTTAATACCGTGGTAAATGAGCCGTAAAATCGTTGCGCTAAATCATAAGAAATAGTGCGACAAAAATTATTATTAAACTAGAAAGGAAATAAAAGATGAGTAATGTTTTTTCGTGTACAGGAACTGTCGGATCGGACGCTGAAGTGCGATTTTTACCCTCGGGACAAGCTGTGTTAAATGTTAATGTTGCCAATCACACGGGATTTGGAGATAAGCAAAAAACGACGTGGTTGCGCGTCGTCGTTTGGGGGAAAAAAGCCGAAGGAACGCTCAAAGATTATTTAAGGAAAGGTCAGCAAGTTTTCATTTCTGGCGAATTGACCATGAATGAATACAAAGCGAATGATGGCACGATGAAAACCAGTTTAGAGGTCAATGCCACGATTTTGGATTTGGTCGGGAAACGCAACGAATCTTCGGGTTCTAGCGATTACAACGCGCCCGCACCAGCGGCGAGTTACGCACCACAACCGCAACAATATCAACCACAACCTGCACCCGCTTATCAACCACCGCCTGCGCCTACTTATCAACAACCACCCGTTCAAAATTACGCGCCCCCGCCTGCGCCGAATTATGCACCACCACAAGCACCGCGCCCAGCGGCAGCCGCTAATTTTGATGCGCCTTACGATGACGATATTCCGTTTTAATTTTTTTTGCTAAAACCAAAAAACCACTGGCTTTAAATCAGTGGTTTTTCTTATTCACTGTCTTAAACACATAAGAACCCATAATGATAAAAAGCCTCGCACAACGTCCATTTTTAATCTGTTTTTTTCAAATTATCGGAGTCGCAGCCGCTTATTTTATCGCAGGAAAATTGGGCAATCTGCTTGTCATTCCACCCAGTTACGCAACCCTCATTTTTCCGTCGTCAGGCATTGCGCTGGCGAGTGTTCTACTTTATGGAAAGCGAGCAGGTTGGGGCATATTGCTCGGTGCATTTTTGCTTAACGGTATCACCCCCATCACAGAAAACAACTTATCAGAAAGTTTAAATCCGTCACTTATTACGTTAGCTATTTCCGGCGGGGCGATGCTGCAAGCCTTTTTCGGGTCTTATTTAGTGCGACGATTGGCGGGAAAACCCCACATTTTGTCTACCAAAAAAAATATTCTGTTGTTTTTGTTTTACGGCGGTTTCGTCAGTGCGATGGTGAATTCGACGTTTTCAGTTTCGTTACTGGTCGCCACCGGTCGAACACCCGCAGAAGCATTTTTTCTCAATTGGTTGTCTTGGTGGGGCGGCGATGTGTTGGGCATTGTTATTTTCGCACCTCTGATGTTGATTTGGTTATCGACAAAAAATCCCGTTTGGTGGGGAAAACGATGGATGATGACGTTACCCATTTTTATCATGTTTTTGCTGACAATTGCCACGGTTTTTTATGAAATAGAAAACAGCAATACACGCATAAAAATGGAATTCGACCACAGCGCAAAAGAGCTAAGTAACGTAATGGAAACGGCAATTGCCAGCAATTTAAATGCGCTACGGTCTCTGAATAACTTTTATATGTCATCCGAATTTGTTAATGAAAATGAATTCAAAATCTTTAGTTCATACTCGTTAAAAAATTTCCCAGGTATGCTAAATCTGGAATTTGCGCCCATTATTAAAGCGACTGAACGGGAAAATTTTGAACATAATTTAAAGCAGGAAGGCGTGCCGAATTTTCAAATTACAGAGCAAAATACAAATAAAAAATTGGTGCGAGCTGGAAATCGTCCTGAATATGTCCCCATTCGTTACATTGAACCAGAACAATTAAATAAAAATAGCCATAATTTCGATACTTATTCGACCCCGTCACGACGTGCAGCGATTGATCATGCGAGAGATACGGGTGAACTTTCTATTACAAAAAACGTGTCTTTAGTTCAGGAAACGGGCGAATACAGTGGCGTGGTAGCGGTTCTTCCTGTTTATCAACGTGATTTACCACACAATACGGTGGCAGAACGTCGCGCCGCTGTTTTAGGTTACAACCTGGCTGCGTTTCGTAATGTTGAAGTGATGGCATTTGCTTTTAAAAATCAAGATTTAGTCGGTTTATCTTATCGGCTAATTGACAAGGACGCAGTCGGTGACGCGCAAATCCTGTTTACCAGTGACAACGCCCTTTCAAACCTGCAAGCATTAAGAAGTGATTCTCGAACGCTCGTCAGTCACACGCCATTTAATGTAGGTGGGCGCGTGTGGCAATTTGAAATTATGCCAACGACTGATTATTTTACTGAACACCGCTCCACTAATATCTGGTTGATTTTATTGACGGGATTTTTATTAACGACGATTATCATCATTACTGTGCTGGAGTCTTCCATTCGTCAATATAAAATTCAGTGGCTTGTCGATAAACAACACGCCGCAAATCAGGAACTCTCACAATTTAAAATTGGTTTAGATTGTCTCGCAACCGGCGTTATCTTTGTGGACAATAACCGCGACATTATTTATATCAATGAATCGGCAATCGGATTGCTCCGTGATCATGAATCCAATATTCGCAAAGATTTACCTTATTTTAATTCCGTGGATTTAATTGGAAAAAATATCGATTTATTCCATAAAAATCCAACCTATCAAACAAAATTACTCCTCAAATTAAAAACGACCGTCGAAACCAATATAAAATTAGCAGATTTGATTTTGAACGCGAAAGTTAGCCCGTTAATTAACGAACAGAGGCTGCGAATTGGTTCGATTGCTGAAATAATTGACATCACAGAAAAAGAAATCCGCGCCTTAGAATTAGTGCTTGCGAATGAAAAATTGGCGATTCAAACAGCCGAAAAAACAGCGGCGACGTTAAATCTCGCCGTTTTGAATGCGACAAATTCCGAGAAAGAAAAACGGACTGGCGAACTCGTCATTGCGAATAAACATCTTATTGACGCGAACGAAGAAATTGCGATGAATCTTCAAATTCTTGCCGTTCTGAATGATGAAAAAGAAAGAGATGCCGTTGCACTTGCTGATTTTCACGTTAAAAATGACTTGTTACAGAATCAAGTTAATTACATGCAAAAGCTGGAAAGTATCGGACGAATGACTTCGGGAATGGCGCACGAGTTCAATAACATTTTGAGTTGTATCAGCGGTTATAACGAAATGAATCAATATGTTAGTGATGATATGAGCGATAAAAGTTTAAAAGCAGAACTGGAAAACAACACCCAACAAGTGACTTTCGCGGTGAAACGGGCGGCAGATTTAATTAACAAAATGCTGATGTATTGTCGCCAAAATACACCCAAATCAAAAATGAATGTTCAATCTCCGCAAGTGGTCATCGACGTGGTTTTGTCCACGCTTTGCTCTGAGTTAACCAGTCAAATCACCATTGAAACGCTATTGGCAAGTGACGCAATTATCCAAATTGATGCGATGGATTTACAGCAACTTTTGACTAATTTAATCAGCAATGCGCGAGACGCTCTGAAAGAACGTGGCGGCGTAATTACGATTTCGTTGAAAAAAGTCACGAATGTGAAAGCCTATTGTGTGGCGTGTGCTTCTGTTATTAACGGCGATTTTATTGAATTGAGCGTTGCGGATAATGGCACGGGTATTGAGTCTAAAATTATTAGTCGGCTTTTCGATCCGTTTTTCACCACCAAATCACAAGGCGAAGGCACGGGATTAGGTTTATCAGCGGTAAGCGGTATCGTGCATCAATCGGGCGGACATCTTTTGGTGGAGTCTAATCAAAGTGAAAGCAATCACGGCAGCACGTTTAAATTACTATTTCCGATTCTGGGCTAAAGAAAATCCCCCTGCGGCTATCGCCGCTCCCCCTTGAAAAAGGGGGAAAAGACGACACAGCAAAAGCCGTTGCTTTAATACGCGGGTAAAAATCTACTATCAATGGCTTTGTAAGCACTGATGAAAGATTCGTTTTTTAATTTTCTTGCCTTTTGACTACATTTATCGGTGTGTAATTTATGCGTTCTGAGTTGTTTACAAATTGGACACTTCATTATCAGTCACTCCAACAAAATTAAAAGTTCCACTCTAATCCGATAACATGACAATTTTATTTCATGGTTAAAATTCTAAAACCATCAGATACCTATCATTCACTTCACTGACAACTCTAAAATCCCAACGCTCAAAACGCTTTTTATGTTTGGTACTGACGAGACATCGACCATGAGTGAAATTCTCCCGCATCCATTGAATTCTATCAGCTTCTAATTTAGACCCAATTCCTTGACCACGATGCGCTTCCTCTACAGCGACCATATAAAGTATGTGAGTATCAGAAGCCCAATCAGCCGCCTTAATACCGCCAATGCCAATGAGTGTGTTATCAACATCATAAGCCCCAAAAAAAGTTTTATAGAAGGGCAGAGCATCTATAACGCATATCTCCGTAATGAGTCTGCTTTTTTCATAGCGTTCCGATTCACTGGGACAATTGGCAAATAATAAATTGATAGCATCTGATATGGCTAATGGTGTGTTCTCTAAAGGGCGTGTTGTATAAGTTTTCATTGGCAAGGATTGTGTTTAATTTATTGGGTATCATACCAACTGGCTTTATTGAATATGAAACTGCGGAGTGTTTTGCACTCAACTCATTCAAAAGCCATTGGTTTTTAATCTTTCGCCCCCTTTTTGAAGGGGGCAGCGCAACGCGCTGGGGGATTTGCTCCAAACGCCGATTACGTCCGATATTCCGCGTTAATTTTCACATAATCATACGAAAAATCGCAGGTCAACACGGTTTGCGTTGCGTCACCGCGTCCTAATTTTACACTAATCCTAATTTCGGCTTGATTCATCACGGCTTGACCGGCTTCTTCGGTGTAATCTGCCGCGCGTCCCCCGTCACGCACGATGCACACGTCGTCCAAATAAATGCGGATTTTTTCGATTTCCATTTCTTTCACGCCTGCGCGTCCAACGGCTGCCAAAATACGCCCCCAATTTGGATCACTGGCGAAAAATGCCGTTTTCACCAGTGGCGAATGAGCAATTGTTTTCGCGACTTGCACCGCTTCGGCATCGTCTGCTGCTTCCGAAACCACAATCCGCATTAACTTGGTCGCGCCTTCACCGTCACGCACAATCAATTCTGCGAGTTCTTTATTCACCGCCAAAACGGCAGCGGCAAAAATTTGATACTGTTCAGAATCTGCCACGATTTCAGGTGCCAATGAACAGCCGCTCGCGACCAACACACACGCATCATTCGTGGACGTGTCGCCATCGACGGTAATGCGATTAAACGATAATTCTACCGCGTTGGCTAAACAGTGCTGCAATAACGGTTGGCTAATTTTGGCATCGGTGGCAATAAAGCCCAACATCGTTGCCATATTCGGTTGAATCATGCCCGCGCCTTTGGAAATGCCGTTAATCGTGACCGTTTCACCGTCCAACATAATCACTTTCGACACACCTTTTGGAAAAGTGTCGGTCGTCATAATCGCTTGCGCGGCTTGTTCCCACTGATTTTCAGCCAAATTCGCGATGGCTTTGGGTAAACCGATTTCGATTTTTTCGACGGGCAACGGTTGACCAATTACGCCGGTTGAAAATGGCAACACTTGCTGCGCGTTTCCCCCGACCAGTTGCGCCAAATCCTGACAGGTTTGTCGTGCGTCGTTCATGCCTTGTTCACCGGTTCCCGCGTTCGCATTGCCCGAATTGATTAACAACCAACGTGGCGCGTGAGCTAAATTCGCTCGGGCGATATGAACCGGTGCGGCACAAAACGCATTTTGCGTAAATACCGCCGCGCACGTTGCCGATTCGGCAAATTGAAAAACCAATAAATCATCGCGCACCGTTTGTTTGATTCCCGCGTTCGTAGTGCCTAATGCCACGCCGTGAATTGGCGGCATAACAGGAAATGTGTTTTGTCCAACTGCCATAATTTTTACCTTTTGAGTTTGTTAATGTCTGATGTTGCGAAAAAAATTTCGTAGGGGCGTACTGCGTACGCCCGCAATGCACAACGCTATCATGAATAATTGTTTTATGCGGGTTCACGCAGTGAACCCCTACAATAACACCTGTTAATGATGTGCCAACGCGGCACGAATACAACGCAAAATGCCGTAACTGTATTTTTCGTTAAATTCGTCATGAACCAGTTTAAGCGAATTTTTGAATTCGTTTGGCAAATTTTGAATCGACGTGTTAATTTTTGTCAATTCATCCGGCGTTAATGTGACCACGTCGCTCAATGCTAATTCCTGTTGCGTAATGCTGTCGGCTAAATGTGAATAAATCGTCGTCTCTTGAAATTGCCGCAACACCGCAATTTCGGGAATCGCCACGCCTAATTTGAACAATTTAATCGTGATACCGCTCGACGTTAAATCATCAGCATTTTCCAAAATCACAAACGTTTGCACAATTCGTAGAAAATCGAATCCGTACAATTCTAATTTATGTTCGCCCACGCCTGAAATTTCACCCATTGCAATCCGCGTACGCGGTTTGGTTTCGAGTATTGCCATCAACGTCGAATCTTGAAAAATCGTGTACGCTGGAACCATTTGTTTGGTGGCAAGTTCGCTACGTTTTTCGCGTAATGCTGCCCAAAAACGTGATTTTAAATCTTCCGCCACCGCCGCTTTTTTAACAATTTTACGAGCGCGAGGTAAACTTTCAGCATGATTTTCTTGGCGAAACATTAACGTCTGTTCGCCGCGCAACACCGGATGACCGGCTTCCGCCAGTTTCAATGTGTTATAAGTAAAATCCACTCTAACCAAATTCAACGCCACCAATTGTCGAAATACAGAATGCCATTGATCATTGTCCAAATCTTTACCAATACCAAAAGTCGATAATTCATCGTGTTTATGGTGTTGGATTTTGACCGTTTGAATACCGTGCAGAACGTCAATTAAATGCGAAACACCAAACCCGAAAGTTTGACTGGTGCGAAGCACGCACGACAACGCTTTTTGCGCGGCAATCGTTCCGTCCCACATTTGCGGCGGTTCTAAACAGCAATCGCAATTCCCGCAAGGTTTCGCTAACGTTTCGCCAAAATACTGCAACAACGTTTGCCGCCGACAATGCACTTGTTCACACAACGCCAGCATCGCGTTGAGTTTGTAATTTTCCAAACTTTTGTGCGTTTCGTCGGCTTCGGATTGCTCAATCCATTTTCGTAAAATCACAATGTCAGACAAGCCGTAAGCCATCCACGCATTAGCAGACGCACCGTCACGACCGGCACGCCCCGTTTCTTGATAATACGCTTCGACACTTTTGGGCAAATCCAAATGCGCGACAAAACGCACATTCGGTTTATCAATCCCCATTCCAAAGGCAATCGTGGCGACAATCACGATATTGTCTTGCATCAAAAATTGTTGCTGATTTTGTTGGCGCACGTCTGTCGGCAAACCCGCGTGATAGGGCAGGGCGTTAATGCCTTTTTCGGTCAACCATTCCGCCACCGAATCGACTTTTTTACGCGACAAACAATAGACAATTCCCACATCACCGTCGTGATGTTTGCGAATAAAATCGAGCAATTGATGGCGTTCCGAACGGGATTTAGACACCAATTTTTGCACAATCGTGTAACGAATGTTCGGGCGATCAAAACCGCCAATATAAAGTGGCGCGTCTTCGAGTTGCAGCCGTTGTTGAATTTCAAGGCGCGTGCGTTCGTCAGCGGTCGCGGTCAAAGCAATGCGCGGCACGTTCGGAAATTGCTCGTGCAGAATCGACAAATTTAAATAATCCACCCGAAAATCGTGTCCCCATTGTGAAACGCAATGCGCTTCATCAATGGCAAACAACGCAATCGGCAAGGTTTTCAAAAATTCTAACGTTGTCGCAATTTTCAACCGTTCGGGCGCGATATAAAGCAGCTTAATTTCACCGTTAATGAGTTGCTGTTCAATTTCGCGCGTCTCTTGTATCGTCAGGGTGGAATTCAAAAATGCCGCGCGAATGCCCACTTGTTTTAAGGCATCGACTTGATCTTGCATTAACGCAATGAGCGGCGAAATCACCACGCCAACGCCGTCACGAATCAACGCAGGAATCTGATAACACAACGATTTTCCGCCACCGGTCGGCATCAACACCAGCGCATTTTGACCGGCAATTACACCATCGATAATCGTTTGTTGTTGTCCCCGAAATTGGGGATAACCAAAAACTGTTTTTAAAATTTTGAGGGGCAAATCGTTCATTTTTTTCTCTGAAAAACTGTAATCACTGCACAATATAAACAATAATTTTCGATTTCAAACTTTTATATCGATTGCGTTAACATTTGTATTGATTACGCTAACATTGTTTTTTTTAGGCAAACGTTCACAATGTTGCAAACTTCAATCTTCAATTGTTCAAAAAGGAAATCCCTCATGTTAAAAAAATTAACTCTCGCTGCCACCATCAGTTTTTTACTCGCCGGCAATGCGTTTGCTGAAGGCTTAACGCTCACCGCTGGCGAATTCGTGCAAAACAATGACGGCACGGTGACACACACGCCAACGGGTTTAATTTGGCAAGCCTGTTCGGTTGGGCAAACGTGGAATGGTGCCACTGGCACTTGCGCGGATGCAGCAGAAAATTACAGTTACGCTGATGCCATGAAAATCACCAGTGAGTTTGCCGGACAAAAAGATTGGCGTATGCCGAATGTTGCTGAACTTAACTCGCTCATCGATTTAAGAAAAAATCAGCCCGCTATTAACAAATCGCTTTTCCCGCAAACTTCTAGTGACAACTTTTGGTCGTCTTCTTTGTATGCTCAATATGCGGATTCGACTAGCTACACTTATGCGTGGCAAATCAATTTTAGTACCGGCGTAAATGATTACAGCTACTACGGCGATAATAATGTTCGGTTGGTACGCGGCACACCGCTTGCGACCACATTACGTTTAGCGGATTTTGTTGATAACAACGACGGCACGGTGACGCACACCAAAACCGGTTTAACGTGGCAACGTTGCGCGATGGGGCAGACGTGGAATGACGGTGGTTGCGATGGAAAATCAACAACCTACGCGCAAGACAAAGCAATTAAATTGACTAGCACTTTAGGCGGTCAATCAGATTGGCGTTTACCGAGTTTGCGTGAATTACAAACGATTGTCGATTATTCGGCTTATAAACCGGCTACCAATGTCATTGTGTTTCCAGATGCGCCGAGCGTTGAATTTTGGACTACTACGCAAATGGCTGGTGATTACAATACGTCTTACGCTTGGATTGTCAATTTTGAAACAGGTGGTAGTTCATACAGTGGCAAGACATCTTATGCTTATTCGGCACGTTTAGTTCGCGGTTCGATGACAGCGGGAACGACTACAACGCCTGTTGTATCGGGCGGTGTGGATTTAGTGCCAACTATTACGGGAACGCCCAATCCTGCGACGGTAAATGGCAACATTACCTTTACCGCGACGTTGACCAATAAAGGTAGCGGCACGGCGACGGATGCCAAATTGAGTTTTGGGTTGCCAAAAAACACGGTGAGTTTGGTGACAAAACCAGATGAGTGTAATTTTACGGGTTTGAGCGTGGTGTGTTCGGTGGGAAATGTGGTGCCGAATGGTTCAATCACGAAAGCGGTGACGGTGAAAATGACGAAAGCGGGTGGTTTGAGTTTTGGTGTCACGACGTGGTCGGCTGAAAAAGACGTGAATATGAAAGACAATATCGCGCGGGCGACGGTGGCGATTCGGAAATAAAAGCACATCCCCCCCGCGCTATCGCGCCGCCCCCTTCAAAGGGGGCAAAACAGGTAAGAATTAAAAGCGGTTCGGTAGCTTTTTAATCTTTCGCCCCCTTTGAAGGGGGTAGCCTGAAAGGCTGGGGGATGTGCTTTAAACCCATCATTTATTACTTTGGAGAAAAAATGAGCTTTCCCAATTACCAATCCGATTACATCAGTGAACAAGATTATCTTGAACGTGAAAAAATCAGCGAAACTAAACACGAATATTTTGATGGTGAAATTTTTGCAATGGCGGGCGCGAGCCGAAGCCATCAACGTATTATTTCAAATTTAGTGATAGATATTGGCACACATTTAAAAAATACGCCGTGTGAAGTATTTAGCTCCGATATGAAAGTTCGCGCGGATAAAGGCAAAAAATACTTTTATCCTGACGTGTTAGTCAGTTGCACAAAAGGCGACGGTGATAGCCATTTTGAAGAATCGCCGCGAATCATTGTCGAAGTGTTATCCAACTCAACGCGCAAATTGGATAAAACCTTAAAACGCCTCGTTTATCAAAGTATTACAACCTTAGAAGAATACGTTTTAATCGAACAAGACCGCGTTGAAATTCAAGTTTTCCGCAGAGCTGACAACTGGCAATCGAGTTATTACTACATTGACGACGACATCACTTTTACTTCAATCGGCTTGACGTTGCCAGTTTTAGAAATTTATCAGCGCGTTGAAAATGACGATATGCGTGCCTTTAATCAAACACAGGAAAATCCACAATGAGTAATTCAAACAATCAAACTCCGACTGGTTCAGCCAACGCGACGCTTGCCAATGGCAAACAAAATACCGTTTACACGTTGAACGCCAGCGATTTATTAAAAGGTTTTAGCGATGCGGACGGCGACACCTTAAAAATCGTCAGTTTGTCAGCAGACAATGGCGCAGTTGTTTTTGACGGCGAAAAAGGCACGTTTACACCGACGACGGATTTTAATGGCGCGGTAAATGTCGATTATGTCGTCAGTGATAATTTTGGCGGCGAACTTTCCGCGACGCAAAAATTTTCGGTCATTGGCGCAACTGTGAATCACGCGCCAACAGGTTCAGCATCGGCGACACTCGCCAACGGTAAACAAAATGCTGTTTACACATTAAACGCCAGCGATTTATTAAAAGGTTTTAGCGATGCCGACGGCGACACCTTAAAAGTGGTGAGTTTGTCAGCGGATAATGGTGGAATCGTTTTTGACGGTGACAAAGGCACGTTTACACCGACGACGGATTTTAACGGCGTGGTGAATGTCGATTATTTAGTCAGCGATAATTTAGGCGGTGAACTTTCAGCGACACAAAAATTTTCGTTAGTTTCAACATCAACATCCACCACCAATCACGCACCCACCGGTTTAGCCACGGCGACGTTGGCGAATGGCAAACAAAATACCGCTTACAGTCTTAACGCCAGCGATTTGTTACAAGGTTTTAACGATGCCGACGGCGACACTCTAAAAGTCGTAAGTGTGTCGGCGGATAATGGCGAAATTGTTTTTGACGGCGAAAAAGGCACATTTACACCTGCGACGGATTTTAACGGTGTGGTGAATGTAGATTATGTCATTAGTGATAATTTTGGCGGTGAGCTTTCGGCGACACAAAAATTTTCGGTCATCGGCAACACGCCCGTTGTGATAATTCCAGATATTCCCATTATTGTTCCGTCAATTGTCGATGTTCCCGTTCCGATTATCGACGCGCCTCAACCCGTCAACAGCATTCAAATTAACGGTTTAACCAAATTAGGCGATGTTAAAAATAATAAATTGGTCGGCACGGCGAATAATGACAAATTGTCAGGCGCAGCGGGCGCGGATACGTTAATTGGCAACGCGGGCGATGATTTATTAGACGGCGGCGTGGGCAATGATTCGTTAGACGGCGGCACAGGCAACGACCAATTGACGGGCGGCGACGGTAAAGACACCTTACTCGGTGGCAGCGGAAATGATTTACTCGATGGCGGCAAAGACGACGATAAATTAGTCGGCGACAAAGGCAACGACACGCTGAAAGGCGGTTTGGGCGCGGACAATATGGACGGTGGCGCGGGCAACGATTACTACTTTGTCGATAATCAAAAAGATGTCGTGACGGAAACAGATAGCAATGTGCAATTGGGCGGCAACGATACCGTCGAAAGTACGTCAACCTACGCGCTGGGCAAAAATATTGAAAATCTCCTGCTCACCGGAATTGCCAATAACAACGGCACCGGCAACATCGGCAATAATCAAATTATTGGCAACGTCGGCGACAATGTTTTAAAAGGTGGCGCGGGCAATGACACGTTATTCGGCGGCAATGGCGCGGATACGTTGGACGGTGAAAAAGGCATGGATATTCTGGTCGGCGGTGACGATGACGATATTTATTTCGTCAACAATCTCGAAGATCAAATCATCGAAACCGAAACGGGCGGCATTCAAGATCAAATTATGTCCAGCGTCGATTATGATTTAAGTCGAAGCCCCAACGTAGAAGTGCTGACATTAACGGGCGCGAAAGCGATTAACGGCACGGGCGACGAATTCAATAATTTGTTGCAAGAACAAGCGGGCGGCAAATTCGCCAATAGTTTTGACGGCAAAGCGGGTGACGATACGTTGAACGGCGAAGGCGGTAACGATACGCTGGAAGGCGGCGAAGGTAACGATTTACTCGATGGTGGCGACGGCAACGACACCGCTATTTTCAATGGAGCGGTGGAAAATTACCAAATCACGCACAATCCTGACACCGAGGGCGTGGATCAAATTATCGTCGAATATGTGGGCAATTTAGAAGACGGCGAAGTGAACGAAGGCATCGATATTTTAACTAACATTGAAATCCTGCAATTTGCTAACGGTGATACGGTGAACAGTCGAGATGTTCCCGTGACTAGCACTGACAGTAACGCCACGTTGATTGAGCTGGGCGGTATCAAAACAGTGAGCGTACACGATTTGCCGTTTTGAATTTAAACGATAGCATAAAAATCAGCCACATTCCGTTAGAATGCGCGTTTCCACTTTGAAATTTTTTTCACGAGATTATTAAATACTATGAGCCAAAAAATCAGAAAAGCCGTGTTTCCTGTCGCCGGTTTAGGCACTCGCTTTTTACCGGCAACGAAAGCCAGCCCAAAAGAAATGTTGCCAATTGTCGATAAACCGTTGATTCAATATGCCGTGGAAGAAGCGGTTGCAGCCGGTATTGATACGATGATTTTTATTACCGGACGCAGCAAAAACGCGATTGTGGATCATTTTGATAAAGCCTACGAACTCGAAAATGAGTTAATGATTCGCGGCAAAACCGAAACACTGCAAATGATTCGTCAAATGATGCCGCCGAATGTGACGTTTATTTTTATTCGTCAAGCCGAAGCGTTGGGGTTGGGTCACGCGGTACATTGTGCGAAAAGTGCGATTGGTGATGAACCGTTTGCGGTTATTTTGGCGGACGATTTAATTGTGAATGGTGAAAACAGCGGCTGTTTGACGCAAATGGTCGCGCAATATCACAAAAATCAGTGCAGTATTTTGGGTGTTGAACGTATCAATCCGCATGAAACCGACAAATACGGAATCGTGAAAACCAAAGAAATGACTCCGACGTTAGGGCAAGTGGATTTAATTGTTGAAAAACCTGCGCCAGACCGTGCGCCGTCGAATTTAGCGGTGGTAGGACGTTATATTTTAACGCCGGCAATTTTTCATAAAATCGAAGAAACCGGCAAAGGCGCAGGCGGTGAATTTCAATTAACGGACGCGATTGCCGCGTTAATGCTGGATCAAAATGTGTTTGCGTATGAATTTGAAGGGAAGCGTTACGATTGCGGCTCAAAACTCGGTTATTTACAAGCAAGTGTTGAAGAAGCCTTAATTCATCCCGAATTGAAAGAAGACTTTTTGGCATATTTAAAAGAGTTTGTGGCGAATTTGCCTGAATGAAAACGGTAATTAAAAAAAGTTCATTCGTTGCGATTCTCATGATTGCGCTAATGTTGACGGGGTGCGTGTATTGGCTGCGAGCGTTTCAGGTTTATCAGCAAATGAACGATTTTGATAAACATTTTGCGATTGTGGTGACCGATGAATTTACGTTGCAATTCAAAGAGCCGATTTTGTACAGCAAAGATTTTGTGTCGCTGTCGAAATTGTATCCGACCGACGATTCGCCCACGCCTGACGGACGAAAATGGCGATATTGGTTTCGGAAAATCGACAAAGATGGCAATTTGATTAAACCCGAAATTCATTTTTACACTGATTTGTATTTCAACAAAGAAAGTAAGCTGACGGCGTGGGCGTTTTCGTCGTTATTTTTACAAATTGCGCCGCCGAAGTTTTTGGAAGTATCTTTACGTTCGATTGGTGGCGCGGAAATTGACAAAGAAAAACATCAACTCAAAGCGAATAGCGCGTTGTTAGAAAAAATATCTGCCGATTTGCCGAAAAAAGCGACGATTGTGGCGAAATTAGGCGAACCGTTAGAAATCAAAGACGAACCAGAACAAGAAATTTATGTTTATCATTTCTTACTCGATACGCACGAAATTGAAAAAGGGTACGAAGATCGCGCGTTGAATGAAGTGAAACTGTCGTTTGATAAAAAGACGCAAGAATTAACCCGCATGGCAGGACGTTTTGCCGGTTTGAAAGTGTCGATTAACTATAAAAAGTTTTTAGTTGAACAATCTGAATCCGATTGAAAAACTGTAGGGGTTCACTGCGTGAACCCGCATAACGCAAACGTTCCATTTATGCACATTTCGTTATGCGGGCGCATGCAATGCGCCCCTACGTTTTCACATTTCCGGCATGCAAACCACATTCTTTTTTGGTGCTATCTTCCCACCACCAACGCCCGACGCGCTCATGCTGATTCGGCAAAATCGCTCGCGTACACGGTTCGCAACCAATGCTAATAAAACCCTGTTGATGCAGCGGATTATAAGGCACTTGATACGCTTCGATGTAATCCCACACCTGCGCCGAAGTCCAATTCAACAATGGATTAAATTTAATCAACGTGTGTTCTGGCGTTGAAAACGCGCTATCCATTTGCACTTCGGGAACGGCTTGGCGCGTGTCCACACTTTGGTCTTTTCGTTGTCCGGTAATCCACGCATCGACGTTCGCGAGTTTACGGCGCAACGGTTCAACCTTCCGAATCCCGCAACATTCCGAATGCCCATCTTCGTAAAAACTAAATAAACCTTTCGTTTTCACAAACGCATCGAGCAATTCACGGTTCGGACTTAACACCTCAATTTCGATGCCATAATATTTTCGCACTTGTTCAATATAACGATAAGTTTCAGGATGTAATCGTCCGGTGTCGAGGCAGAAAACGGAAATATCTTTCCGAATGTTCAACGCCAAATCAATCAGCACAACGTCTTCCGCGCCACTGAATGAAATGGCGATGTGGTCGAATTGTGCCAACGCGGCTTTTAAAATCACACGCGGATTTTTGCCCACGAGTTCGGTTTGTAAGGTTTCAATGTTCATAGTTGGGAAAAATAATGGGTTAAAAATTGTTCAAAAGGCACAGATGGCGCGGCTTCTAATTCACGTTGGTTTGCGTGCGATTCCGTCGCCAAATTCATGAATTTCTGCCGTGTGGATTCGTCTAACGTTTGCGCGGCGAAGATTTTGGCTAATTCTGCTGATTGATTCACCGCAAAACAGGCAAACGGTTTTTTCATTTCACGCATCGCGGCAAGCATTTTCGCCGATGGCGTTAAATCAGGATTCGCCACCAGTTCACGTTGCAAATTCAACGCTTCAGAATACGGATTTTCAGTTTCAGTCGAATCCAACGCTTCACAAATCGGTTGCATCGAAATCAAAATTTCACGCGCCCAGTTTTGCAACGTCATCGTTTCGCCATTTTTCACCAATTCCACATTCGGTTTGCGCCCGTTATTCGCCACAATTAACTGATTTGAATTATTCACGCGCAATTCATCGGCGGTAATTTCGGGACTTTCCATCAATAAACACGTCAACAATAACGCTTCAATAAAACGCGCCGTCGGTTCGTCAACGCCCAACGGTTGAAACGGATTTAAATCCAACGCCCGCATTTCCACATATTCCACGCCACCGCGACGCAATGCCGAAGTCGGTTTTTCACCCGACAACGCAATCTGTTTTGGACGCATAATGCTGTAAAACTCGTTTTCGATTTGCAAAATGTGCGCGTTCAATTGTTGATATTCGCCGTTTTCACACACGCCGATTTTTTCATAATCGGCGTAAGGCGTGCTAATCGCCGCGCTTAAACTGTCAACGTAACCGTGAATCGAATTGTAATCAATGTGTAAATCCGCCTGATTTTTGCTTTTATAACCAATGTCACTCATGCGTAACGACGTGGCGTAAGGATGATAAAGCGTGCCGTTATCGAATTCTTCAAATTGCGCCATTAACGACGGGCGACTGTTGAAAAAGTTTTTACAAATCGCCGGCGACGCGCCAAACAAATACAAAATCAACCAGCCAATCCGTTGGAAATTCCGAATCAGCCCAAAATAGGCGGCATTTTTAAAGTCGGCGAATGATTCGGATTTTCCTGATTGTTCGTGTAAAAATCCCCACAATTTATCAGGCACAGAATAATTAAAATGAATGCCCGCAATCGCTTGCATCGTGCGCCCGTAACGATGCCAAAGCCCGTGACGATAAACGTGTTTCATGCGCCCGATATTGGAACTGCCGTATTCCGCAATCGGAATGCTGTCATCGCCGTTGATGCCACACGGCATACTCGCGCATAACAATTGCTCGTCGCCCAAATTTTCGTAAACGAATTGATGAATGTGCCGTAATTCGTCCAACGTGTCCCGAATGTCGGAAAATGGCGACGTAATCAATTCAATTAACGCTTCCGAATAATCTGTGGTGATGTGCGAATGCGTCAACGCTGAACCCAGCGCGTGCGGATGGGTGGCTTGTGAAATCAAACCGTGCGCGTTAATGCGAAGGCTTTCTTTTTCGATGCCTTTTAAACCGCCAACGAGTAAATGAGGAGTATTTTTGAGCCAGTTTGTCATGAAAAAAATAAAAAAATTAAAATTACGAATGAGCGCATTATAGTTGCGAATGCTATATTTCAACTATTCTAAAAAAATGATAGGATGACTAACATGGAAATTTGCACAAACAACGCTGCTTTTATCAGCGAATGGAGTTGAAAAATGAGTGATAACCTACATAAAAGCGAGGTTGAACTTGACGAACTATTGCAAAAAGAACGAAGCATACAAAGGGAACTCGAAATTCAAAACGCCAATCTCAAGCGGAGTTATGCCGAGTTAGAAGAATCTCGTGACTACTACGAAAGTTTGTTTGAACTGGCTCCGATGGGCTATCTCACCATCAATGCAGATGGCATGATTACTGCCATCAATTGCACCTGCGCGGCGTTACTCGGTGAATGGGAACGCCATAAATTGATTAACCGGCACTTTTCAAAATACGTCACCCCGCAAAGTCAAACACTTTGGAATCATGTTTTTATCAACAGCAAAAAAAGCAGCGGCAACAAACACTGTCAACTGACGCTTCAGCGAGCTAACGGCACAACGCTTGAGGCGCGTCTGGATTATTCGTATATCGCCGCAAAAAATAAATTGTCTGAACTACACATCACGATTACTGAAATCAATTGATTCTTAAAACGGAGTATTTACCATGAGTTACAAAACAAACCCACGTTATTTACAGCTGCAAGAAGAGTTACGAGAAAGGGCAAAAGAAAAAATGTTAATTGAAACAGATGAGGCACTTGAAAATTATAGTTTTGATGAATTATCGTATGAATTGCAAGTGTATCGAATAGAATTAGAAATGCAAAATGAAAATCTACGAAAGGCTCAAGAATTATTAGAACAATCCCGCCTTCGGTACACCGATTTATACGATCTGGCTCCAATAAGTTATCTCACACTCAACGCCGACGGCATTATTACCGAAATCAATTTTACCGGTACGCTTTTGTTCGGTATGCAGCGCGGGGCGTTGGTTAATCAAGATTTTGCCTCGATAGTGGCGGATGAAGATGTCGATTGCTGGAAAAGTAGTTTTGATAGCATGAAAAAAGATCGAGTCAAAAAGCAATGCCATCTCATGCTGAAACGTTCTGGTGCTGTGACCTTTAACGCGCACCTCAATTATGTGTTCGTTGAATCAACAAGTGAGATGGATTCGCTCATTCGTATGGCAATCATCGATATTAGCGTGGACTGACACTTTTGCAGATGACCAATAGAAAGGCGATTTTTCTATTGGTCATTGCTAATTCAACCTCTACCGAAGCCAGAAATGCAGTGTTTCGATGAGTTTTTGTGAGTCGAGCGGTTTGTTGATATGGTCGTTCAAACCTGCGGCTAAACTTTTTTCTTTGTCAGACTCTAGCGCGTGCGCCGTTAGAGCGATAATCGGTAAATCCGCAAACTGCGAATCGGCGCGAATCAAAGTCGTTGCCGTTAAACCATCCATAATCGGCATTTGAATATCCATCAACACCAAATCAAACGATTCCGCTTTCACCCAATCCACCGCTTCTTGACCATTCGAGGCTATTTTCACCACGATGCCTAAATTCGTCAGCAATTCGCTCATGAGTTCTTGATTGATTTCGTTATCATCGACTAACAACACCTGCCGCCCTTTAAGCGACGCGGGTTGGTGCGGTAAAATTTCCATCTGTTCAATCAAAGGTTGAACGTCATTAGAGGGGTCAAACGTGCTGGAAAATTCATTCAACAAGTTCGCCGCGACATTTTTATTCATCACCATCAAACGTTGACGGGCTTCAACGCAACTTTCAGTGGAAACGCCCAATTCCACGCTTATGGTAAATTGACTGCCTTTTCCGATGGTACTTTCAGCCGAAATGGTGCCGTTCATCAACTCCATCAATCGTTTACTAATCACCAAACCTAAACCGGTGTCGCCGTATTGCTGCACGATAGAATGGTCAAGTTGCATCACGGATTGAAATAAATTGGCAACTTGTTTCGCCGTCATGCCGATACCGGTGTCTTGAATTGAAAAAATTAAGCGCGTGTTATTAATCGTTTGCCATTCGGGTCTGACGGTGACGACCACTTCACCTTGTTCGGTGAATTTTACGGCATTGCCGACTAAATTCGTCAGCACTTGCGTGAGACGCAGCGCATCGCCGCACAGATTTTTGGGCGTATCCGCAGACACATCGAGAATAATTTTAATGCCTTTTTCTGCCGCTTTTAAATCGAGAAATCCTGAGATATTCGCCAAAACGCCATCGAGTGAAAATGGCTCTTTTTCAATAATCAAGTCGCCTTCTTCCATTTTTGAAAAATCCGAAATAGGGTCGATAATTTCCAATAACGACTGTGCGGCGGTGTCTATGTTTTTTAAATAGGCGTACTGCTTTAAGTCTAATTTGGTTTGTGCCAACAGGTAGTGCATTCCCATAATAGAATTCAGCGATGTCCGAATTTCGTGACTGATTTTGGTTAAAGATTTCGACTTTGACACGTTTGCCGCCATCACTTTGTTGTTGGTATCAATCAGCAATTGTTCGATTTTTTTGAGTTGCGTCATGTCTGTCACCGTAACCAGTACCACCGGCGGACGTTTATTTTTCCGTTCCACAAAGGTGCAATCAATGTGCGCGTAAACGATGGTACCGTCCGCGTGAAAAAGTGCCAATTGACATTGTTGTTTGCCGTCTTTTTTGTTGGCTTTCAGAAAACTTTGATACCAACGATATTTATCACTGTTCGCCACAAACCGTGCAAATGAATAGTTAATCATTTTGTTTTTATTCAAACCTAATAATTTCGCGCCAGTGAAATTGACTTCCACAACCACGCCGCTCAGGTTCAAGGCGAAATAACCCACTGGCGCAAATTCGTACATATCCGAGTAATGATTACGGCTTTCTATCAACGCCAACTGCGCTTGTCGCAAGTCCTCGTTTTGAATTTCCAATTCGATTTGATACACATACAGTTCTTGTAAAATTTCATTCGCTGCCGGTGATAAGTCCGACCGTCCGGTGGTATTCGCGTCTTGTGCCGCCTGACTAATGCTTAATTGTTCTGCCAACCGTTGTTGTAATGACTCATACGTTTTTTTAGTTTTGTAATTCATCTGAAACGCTCCTGAAATTTTTCAACATAATTTAGTTTGGGGTAATTTACTACAGTAACCGACAACAAAAAAATTAAAATAACCGCTTTGCGTTCAAATAGAAACCCATGAACTCTTACAGGTTGCGATTTTTATGCCAGCGCGTATTTCAATGACTAATAATTAACCGTCTTACACCGCCAAAAAAAGAAAACAGAATATAATGCCATTTTGATTCCTCACCCACTTTCCATTTTGATTTGAAAATACGCTCTCCTGAACTTTACATTGGACTCATGTCCGGCACAAGCCTCGATGGTATTGACGCGGCGTTGGTCAATTTAAACGGCGACCACGTCGAACTTATTGCGTTTGAATACTTGCCCTTTTCGACTGAGATTCAGCGAAAATTACAACACCTGAGTGCGCCCAATGCCAAAATTTCTTTGTCGGATTACGGCGAAATGGACACGCGATTAGGTCATTTATTTGCGAGCGCGGTTAAAAATTTACTGCGAAAAAAAAATATACCCGCTGCCACCATCGTTGCGATTGGCAGTCACGGTCAAACGGTTTATCACGCGCCGTCGGGGCGATTTCCGTTTTCGTTACAAATTGGCGATCCGAATTGCATTGCCGAACAAACCGGAATTACCACGGTAGCGGATTTCCGCCGCCGTGATTTGGCGGCGGGCGGTCAAGGTGCGCCACTCGTTCCAGCGTTTCATGATGCGGTTTTTCGTTGTTCAAGTGAAACGCGCTGCATTGTGAATATCGGTGGCATTGCGAACGTCACGATTTTACCGGCAAATAAAAATGCGCCGGTGATAGGATTTGATACGGGAACGGGTAATGTCTTGTTAAATCAATGGATGCAGCGACATTTGAATTGCGCTTACGACGCGAATGGCGCGTGGGCAAACACCGGAAATGTCGATTTTGCGTTAATTGAATTACTTAAACAAGAGCCGTATTTTCACGCGCTGCCGCCCAAAAGTACCGGCGTGGATTATTTTTCATTGGCGTGGTTAGAAGCACAATGCGAATTGAAAAATTACGCGCCTGAAGATGTGCAAGCGAGTTTGTGTTATTTAACGGCGATTACGATTTGCGACGCGATTGAAAAGTTTGCTCCCGAAACTGCGCGGATTTTGGTGTGTGGCGGCGGCGTGCATAATCCGTATTTAATGGCGTTACTCGCGGAACATTCTTTTTGTTCGGTGCAATCGACGGCGGATTTTGATTTGCATCCGGATCACGTCGAAGCGATTGCGTTTGCGTGGTTGGCGAAACAAACCATGAATCAAAAATCCGGCAATTTACAAGCCGTGACCGGCGCAAATCATTCGGTGATTTTGGGCGGTATTTACAACAGCAAATGCAATTCGGGATAATTTTGAATCAAGTGTTCGCGAAAATTTTCAATCGCGTGAACATCGTGGCGGTTTTCTCGCGCAATCAACACCTTAACTTCTTTCAAAACGCGCATCGGATGACGAGTCAAAAAGACTAATTTATCTGCCAGCCCAATGGCTTCGCGCAAATCGTGCGTCACAAATAACACCGTGTGCGGGCGTTGTTGCCAAAGGTGTTGCAATAAAAACCGCACGCCTCGCGCCATCGGTTCATCGAGCGACACAAATGGCTCGTCCATCAGCAGTAAATCGGGCTTGATTGCAAATGCTCGAATAATCGACACGCGCCGCTTCATTCCTTCTGATAATTGTTTGGGGTAAGCGTTGGCGTAAGCCGTTAATTGCATCAAATCCAACAACTCGTCTATGCGTGCTGTGGGAATAAGGTTTGAAGTGGCAAACACTAATTCGATATTTTCGCGCACGGTTCGCCACGGCAATAAACACGGTTGCTGAAACACAAACCCAATTTTGGGATTTTGGGTTTTATTGCCAATGCGACAAATCCCAGAATAATTGGAATCTAAGCCCGCAATCGTGTTCAACAACGTGGTTTTACCACACCCTGATTGTCCCACTAAACACACGAATTCGCCTGAATTGACGTTCAATACGAAGTTTTCAATGGTGGGCGAATCGGCGTTGGAGTGCGTTTTTTCGTGAATGTGAATGTGAACGTCGGTCATGTTATCGCCATTTTAACGCCTGCTTATCAAGCGGTTTTAATACCAAAAATTCCAATGCTTGAATCACACTGACAAATGCGACGGTGTACGCCAAAATACTGGCAATATCAAACCACTGAAAAAATAAATGTAACTGATAACCCATGCCGTTACTGCGTCCAAGAAGTTCAACCATCAAAATAATTTTCCAAATTAACGCCAGCCCGGAACGAGTCGCGCTCATTAAAAACGGGTGTAATTGCGGCAAAACAACGTGGCACAACGTTTCCAGTCGCCCGAATTGGTAACATTTCGCCATGTTGAGCAAATCTTTATCCAACGCTCGCGTACCTTCGCGTAACGTCACAATCACATTTGGCACTTTGTTCAAAATGACTGCCAAAATCGCCGCCGATTCACTCAAACCAAACCAAACGTAACACAAAATAATCGTCACCAGCGCGGGAATGTTGAGAAAAATAATCAGCCAATTATCGAAAAACGCATTGAGTTTTTCATTGAAGCCCAACGCGATGCCAATTCCACAACCTAGCAACATCGAAATGGTAAAACTCACCACCAAACGTAAAAGCGTTACGCCCAAATGGTACGGCAATTCGCCCGATTGGCACTGTTGCCACAAGACACGCGCCACGACTTCAGGCGATGGAAACAACGAGCTGTGCAGAAATGCCGCCAGCCCAAACCAAAAAATTAAAAAAGTGAAAATCGATACAATCGGCAAATATTTTGATCGCGTCATGAATTCAGAATCACGCAAAAATCTCAACAAAAAAGTTTTCCATCGCTTGCCACGACCGCCGATTCGCATTTTCGTCGAATTTATAACCCGCCGCAAAATCGCTCGCCAATGGATTGGTGAACGCATGAACGGTGTTGCCGTAAGAATGCAATTGCCAATCCACGCCGGCTTGCGTCATTTCGTGTTCAAACGCAGCGACTTGTTCCGGCGGCACGAGCGGGTCATCGTGACCGTGCAAAACTAACACTTTCGCGCTGATGTTGGAATGTTCTAAATTGTTAGGCGGCGTTAAATTCCCGTGAAAACTGACCACGCCTTTTACATTTGCACCGATTCGCGCTAAATCCAACACGCACAATCCGCCAAAACAAAAACCCATCGCGGCGATTTTTTTGTCATTGACCCACGGCAATAATCGAACATTTGCCAACGCCGCTGAAATTCGCCGCTGCAATAATGCACGGTCTGCAATTAACGGATTCATTAACGCGCTGCATTCTGCGTCGGTTTGTCCTAATTTTCCTGCGCCGTACATATCAAGCGCAAATCCAACGTAACCTAATTTTGCTAATTCGCGGGCTTTATTTTCGGTAAATTCGCTGCGTCCCGCCCACGGATGACTGATTAAAACGGCGGGGCGTTGTCCTTGAATTTCATCGTCGAAGGCAAAAAATCCTTCTAAAAGCGTGTCGCCATCGACGTAATTTATCGTGTTGGTAATAATGGCCATGTTTATCCTAATTTTTGGGTGTCGTGTAAATGCTGTAAAAAGCCTTCGCTTGCCGCTTCAATCATATCCAAAACGCGCTCAAACCCGTTTCCGCTGCCGTAATAGGGGTCGGGGACTTCGCGGATATTAAGCTGTGGCGCGTAATTAAGAAAGTAATGAATTTTATATTGAAGGTGCGGCGGACAAGCTGCCATTAAAATCGAATGATTTTCGTCATCCATCGCAAGAACAAAATCAAAATCTTCAAAATCGCCAAACACCACTTTGCGTCCGCGCAAATGACTAATATCAATGCCGCGATTTAATGCCGCTGCTTGTGAACGTCCGTCTGGCGCGTCGCCAATGTGATAAGCGTGCGTGCCAGCGGAATCAATGGAAAAATGCGGGGCTAATTTTTGATCATTCACGAGTTTGGTAAACACGCCTTCAGCGGTGGGAGAACGGCAAATGTTGCCCATACAAACGAATAATACTTTTATTTTTTTCATGAGATATTTTAAAAATTTGATGAGGTAGAACCGGCTTGGTTGACAAAAAATTCATCAACCAAGCGGGTCAAATACGCGGTGTTTTAGAAACGACTGACATTCAGTCGTCCAGCAGTCAGCGTTTTACCTAACAGTGAAGGAGTTTGTGCATATACTTGAGCGTCGCCCAAAACAGCGGCTTTGATGTCAGCTGCCGACACACCAGGATTTCTTGCCGCATAAAGCGCACACGCACCTGTGACATGAGGCGTTGCCATGGATGTGCCGCTGTAATTCGCATAACCCGATACGATTTTACCCTTTACAGTCGTCGGTACCGTTGAAATAATGCCTGAACCGGGTGCGCCCAAATCCACCGACGTTGCGCCGTAATTTGAAAAGCTCGATAACGTGCCGTCAGACGCAAGGGAAGCGACCGAAATAATGTTAGCGTTATCATAACTAGCGGGATAAGAAGGCGTTGCGCTATTATCAATGTTGGTGGCGGCATTTCCAGCTGCCGCGACAAATAAAATTCCCGCTGCATTGGCGCGTTCAATCGCATCTTTTAAACCTTGCGAAAAACCGCCGCCGCCCCACGAATTATTGGTGGCAACGATGTTGACACCTTGTTTTTTCAAATTGGTAAAATAATCCACCGCTTTAATCGCATTCGCTAATGTTCCACCGGCATTTCCCAAGAATTTAGCGTTTAACAGTTGTACACTCCAGCAAACACCGGCAACGCCTTTGCTATTACCGCCAATGCCGCCAATGGTTCCGGCAACGTGCGTACCGTGATCATCTTGAATGCCGTCAAATACGGAACTGTTTTTGCCATCAAAATCCCAGCCATACACGTCATCAACGTAACCATTTTTATCATCGTCAATTTTGTTGCCGGCGATTTCTTTTGGATTTTTACCGGCGTTAGCCGCTAAATCTTCGTGCGTGTACATATAGCCTTCGTCGATTATGCCGACATAAACCGTGCCGCAATTTGTCGCGCCATTTGCCCAGGCGGTACTCGCTTGGCTACCGTAAATGTTTGTCGGCGAATTTTGCATTCCCCACAGTTGTCCTGAAACCTGATAGGTATCATTCGACACGGAATCATGAGTGTAAATGTAGTTCGGTTCTGCATATTCCACGGCGGGATCGGCTTCAATCTCTGCTTTCGCGGCGGCACGAGTGAATTCAGGACGATGACGTACTAAATCCGCATCGCCTTTATCATTATTTTGATCATCTTTGAGTTTGACATTTTCTTTTACTTCGCCACCAATTTTGCCTAAAACCCGCGCTTTGTCGGCATCGGTTGCGTCTTTTTTGAATTGAATAACCAATTCACCCGATACGGCGGGGGCTTTGTCATCACGTTCACGTTGTGCGTCGCTGTGTTCCCGATCACGCGAATCTTCCGCGTAAATTGCCATTGGCATGGCTGCCATAATGGCTACCGCTAAAATGTGACGCTTAAAAATATTGTTCATAATTTTTCCTTAGATAATTTGAATTACAGAAATGAGAGGCGATATTAAAACGCCCGCGCATCAAACTTATCGGTATCAAGACACAAAACTTAACGTTTTTTAAATTTTATTTACATCGCTTGTGCGTCTAATAACAACATCGTTTGCGCCTGAATGATTGCCTCATCTTCACCCCGCGCCACACGATTATAGCTGCCATCAGATTGTAAAATCCACGCTTGCGAATTATCACTCAAATACCATTCCAAATTACGCCAAATCCGTTGCGCCAATTTTTTATTTTCAATCGGAAAACAGATTTCAACGCGCTTAAACATATTCCGATTCATTAAATCCGCGCTGGACGCATACACTTCTCGGCAGCCGTCATTTTCAAACGCATAAATTCGCGGATGCTCCAAAAATCGCCCGACAATCGCCCGCACTTCAATATTTTCAGACACATTCGGAATGTTCGGGCGCAAACAACACATGCCCCGCGCAATCAGCTGAACTTTCACACCGGCTTGTGAAGCGCGATACAACGCTTGAATCGCCTGCGGTTCAACGACAGCGTTCACTTGAATAATAATTTTTGCCGGTTTACCATTTTTGGCGTGCCGAATTTCCCGCTCAATTTTTTCCATCAAACCGCTGTGCAAAGTGAACGGTGATTGCAGTAATTTATTGAGTTTAGTCACTATCCCCAAACTCGTTAATTGAGTAAACACGCGGCGCACATCTTCGCCCAATTCTTTGTCACACGAAAACAGCCCGTAATCGGTATAAAATTGAGCGGTTTTCGGATGATAATTTCCCGTTCCTAAATGAATATAATTGCGTAATTCTTTGCCTTCGCGCCGCAACACCAAACACATTTTCGCGTGCGTTTTATAACCCACCACGCCATAAACAACGTGAACCGCCGCTTCTTGCAGTTTCGAGGCTAAATCGATATTGTCTTTTTCATCAAATCGCGCCCGTAATTCAATGACCACCGTGACGACTTTGCCATTTCGTGCTGCTTTCACCAACGCATTTACAATCGGCGAATCGGAACCGGTGCGATAAAGCGTTTGTTTAATCGCCAACACATCGGGATCAACCGACGCTTGTCGAACAAAATCAATCACCGGACAAAATGATTCAAACGGTTGATGCAGTAAAATATCGGTGCGTCTAATCGCGGCAAAAATATCTTTTTGTCGTAACGCATTTGGAATTGTTGGTTTAAACGGCACAAATTTTAAGTCTGGGCGATCCAAAATCAAGGCGTTAATCTCTTGCACGCGACTCAAATTCACAATGCCATTGACCAAAAATAAGCGTTCGCGCGTCATCTCAAAACGCGCTAACAAAAAGTTGACGGTTTCATCAGGACACAAAGCGTCGATTTCTAAACGCACTTCGTCGCCATAATTTCGCATCGCTAATTCGCCTTGTACCGCCAGCAATAAATCGTCAATCGCATCGTCATCGACAAAAAAATCACTGTTTCGCGTGACACGAAATTGATAACAGCCTTTGATATTCATGCCGTGAAACAGTTGACCAACAAACGCATGAATAATCGACGACAAAAACACAAAATCATTTGCGCCACTGTTGGTTTCTTTGCTCGGTAATTTGATAATGCGTGGCAACGAACGCGGAGCTTGCAACACGGCGCGTCCGCTATTCCGTCCAAACGCATCTTTGCCTGTTAGAGAAATAATAAAATTTAAACTTTTGTTCAAAATGCGCGGAAAAGGATGGGCGGAATCCAAACCAACCGGCGTTAAAACGGGCAAAATTTCTTCGTTAAAATACACTTCGAGCCATCTGCGCTGCTCTTCTGTCCATTCGACCCGACGCACGAAATTGATGTTTTCTTTTTTGAGTTCGGGCAACAGAATGTCATTTAGCGTCGCATATTGATCATCGACTAAAAGCCGCGATTGAACTGAAATCAGTTCCAATTGTTCTTTGGCTTTCAGACCATCAATGCCGCGTGTATCGGGATCCATCGCCACCATTTCAATCACACTGGCGACGCGCACTTCAAAGAATTCGTCCAGATTTGAACAGGAAATACACAAATAATTTAACCGTTCGAGCAGCGGCACGGTTTCATCTTTAGCTTGCGCCAACACACGTTTATTAAACTCTAATAAACTCAATTCGCGGTTAATGTAAAGTTCGGGGGCTTTTAAATTTATTTCTTCTTGCAGTGTATGAGTCATGGTTGATTTTGCAGGTGTTTCGGTGGTTTTAATTATCTCAGTAGTGATTGATTTCTTAGTCTCACTGAGTTGGGTAGTGTCCATCATAATTCGTTTTTTGTCATAGTTTTGTAAAAGGTGAGTGATAGGCTAAGTTTATTTAGCCGCCGTGACAAGATTGTGACGAAAAAGATTGGTTTGTCGTTTCAATAATGGTTGAATAGTTGTAGAATTAAAACATGGAAAATACCAGTGCGACCTCTATTTTTGAATCACTTTCGTCAGGCATTCGGCTTGATGTTTTTCGCTTACTCGTTAAAAAAGGCTTAGAAGGCATGGTCGCGGGTGAAATCGCCACGACGTTAAATGTGCCGCCGACAAATCTTTCTTTTCATTTAAAAGCACTTATTTATAACAATTTGTTAAGCGTCGAACAGGAAGGACGTTTTCAACGTTACCGCGCCAATCTACCGTTGATGCTCGATTTAATTGCCTATCTCACCGAAGAATGTTGCGGAGGTCATCCCGAAGATTGCGCTGAAATGCGTGACAGTTCGACCTGTTGCGAAGCGATATTGCCAAAAAATTAAACCATTCACATTAACGAGGCTTTTTATGTCAGACAAAATTTTCAACGTTCTTTTTTTATGCACCGGTAATTCAGCGCGAAGCATCTTAGCGGAAGGGATTTTAAATCATATCGGTAACGGGCGTTTTCGGGCGTTTAGCGCGGGAAGTATGCCAACCGGTGAAGTGAATCCTTACGCTTTAAAACAGCTCGAAAAAGAAAATATCGTATTAGAAAATCCACGCAGTAAAAGTTGGGAAGAATTCGCGCAACCGGACACGCCACAACTCGACTTCATCATTACTGTTTGCGATAACGCGGCGGGTGAAGTGTGTCCGATTTGGGCGGGTCAACCCATCACCGCGCATTGGGGCGTATTCGATCCCGCTGCTGCGCCAGAAGAACAGAAAAACATTGCTTTTGCTCAAGCCTTTGCGATTTTGCATCGGCGTATTTCGTTGTTTGCATCGTTAAATCCGTCGAGTTTGAATCAGTTAGCGTTAGAAAAAAATGTGCGTGACATTGGCACCGTTGGCTAAATTGGAATTATCAAAATGCCCACGACAACATCATGGCTAAAAAGAAACCCACGAAAGTTTTTAGTTTTAGCCGCTTTCGTGTGGTTTGGTTTATACCGCTTATTGATTCCCGCCTCCGAAACCTTAGTTGCTCAATTGCCTGTCGAACGTGCAAGCCCTTTAGGTAGCGCGTTACAATTCTTCTTTTACGACACTCCCAAAGTTTTGTTGTTGCTGACAGGCATTGTCTTTGTGATGGGCATCATCAATTCTTATTTCACACCCGAACGCACGCGCCTATTTTTAGCGAGAAAAAGCGAAGGCTTTGCCAACGTGCTGGCGGCGAGTTTAGGCATTGTCACGCCTTTTTGTTCCTGCTCTGCGATACCGTTATTTATTGGTTTTTTGCAAGCAGGCGTGCCATTAGGCGTGACATTTTCGTTTTTGATTTCTGCGCCGATGGTTAATGAAGTGGCTTTAACGCTGCTGTTTGCGATGTTTGGTTGGAAAGTCGCCGGTCTTTATCTGGTTCTCGGGCTTTCAGTGGCAATTATTGCAGGCTGGATTATTGGACGGTTGCACATGGAAATGTACTTGGAAGATTGGGTGCAAAATATGCCACCAGTTCAAGCGACGGTTGATGACAATGCAATTCCTTTGAACGAACGGCTGGATTCGGGATTTGAAAGTGTGCGCGAAATTGTCGGCAAAGTGTGGATTTATATTTTAGTGGGCATTGCGATTGGCGCGGGCATTCACGGTTACGTTCCCGAAGATTTCATGGCAAGTTTTATGGGCAAAGACGTTTGGTGGGCAGTTCCACTTGCGGTGATTGCTGGCATCCCGATGTACACCAACGCGGCGGGCGTAATTCCGATTGTTCAAGCTCTGCTGGCAAAAGGTGCCGCACTTGGTACGGTGTTGGCGTTTATGATGAGCGTGATTGCGCTGTCTTTGCCTGAAATGGTGATTTTGCGAAAAGTGCTAAAAATTCGTTTGATTGCGACGTTTGTGACGGTGGTCGCGTGTGGCATTTTGATTGTCGGTTATATTTTTAATTTAGTGTTATGAGGACAAAAAATGAAAATTATCAAAGTATTAGGCACGGGTTGTGCGAATTGCAAAACCACAGTCAAATTGATTGAAGAAGTTGCAAATGCGCTAAATGTTGAAATCGCGCTCAAAAAAATCGAGGACATTCAACAAATTATGATGTTTAACGTGCTGAGTACGCCGGCGGTGGTGATTGATGGCGAAATTGTTCATTCGGGCGGTATTCCTAGCCGTGAAAAAATTGAAAGCTGGTTTTGAAATTATCGAGAGACGACCATGAGTGAAAGAAAAAAATTAGGATTTTTAGATCGCTTTTTAACGTTGTGGATTTTTCTAGCGATGGCGATGGGCGTGAGTTTGGGCTATTTTTTGCCAGAAAGTAGCGCGTTTTTTAATTCATTTTCGAGCGGCACCACCAACATTCCGTTAGCGATTGGGCTGATTTTGATGATGTATCCGCCGCTGGCAAAAGTGAATTACGCCAAAATGGGCGCAGTGTTTCAGAATGTAAAATTGCTGGGTGTTTCGCTATTTCTGAATTGGATTATCGGGCCGATTCTGATGTTTGCGTTAGCGGTCACGTTTCTGAAAGACCAGCCTGATTACATGATTGGTTTGATTTTGATTGGTTTGGCGCGGTGTATTGCGATGGTTTTGGTGTGGAACGATTTGGCTGACGGCAATCGCGAATACGCAGCGGGATTGGTCGCCATCAACAGTATTTTTCAAGTGTTGTTTTTCAGTGTTTATGCGTATATTTTTATAACGTGGTTGCCGCCGTTGTTGGGTTTGAAAGGCTTTGATGTCAATATCACCATTAGCCAAATCGCGCAAAGTGTCGGCATTTATTTAGGCATTCCTTTTTTCGCTGGCATGGTGAGCCGTTTGGGTTTGGTTAAATGGAAAGGCGAAATTTGGTACGAAACCGTTTATTTGCCGCGCATTTCACCGATAACATTGATGGCGTTGCTATTTACGATTATGTTGATGTTCAGTTTGAAAGGCGAATTGATTGTCACAATTCCGCTGGATGTGCTGCAAATTGCCACGCCGTTGGCGATTTATTTTGTGGTGATGTTTTTCAGTAGCTTTGGATTGGCGCGTTATTTTGAAAAAGATTACGCCAAAAACGTGTCGGTCGCGTTTACCGCAGCGGGAAATAATTTTGAATTAGCGATTGCTGTGGCGATTGGCGTTTTCGGTATCAACAGCGGACAAGCGTTTGCCGGTGTAATTGGGCCGTTAATTGAAGTGCCGGCGTTGATTTTATTGGTCAACGTGGCGTTTTGGTTTAAGACAAAATTTTATGCGTAACGCCGTTATTTTTCGTGTGTTGTCAGAAAAAAGAAAAGTTGTTGTCGTCGCTGAGTTTAATCGTTGTGTGGACTAAAATCAGTTGTTTTAAAATGGAACGACGTTTAAGGTGATTCCACTTTTGCAACTTTTCAACATGAGAATTTTTATGACTAATTTCACGCTCAATTGCCCGACACCGTTGCATTATGAACAAATTGTGCTGGCGCACGGCGGTGGTGGACGGTTAATGCAACAACTTTTAGATTCGACTGTTCAGCCGATTTTTAATAATCCGTTGCTGCAACAAAAACAAGATTGCGCCGTGTTTCCGATTGGCAATCAAAAACTCGCATTTACCACCGATTCGTATGTGATTAACCCGGTATTTTTTGCCGGTGGCGATATTGGCAAATTAGCGGTGTGCGGCACGTTGAACGATTTGGCGATGAGTGGCGCGAAACCGTTATATTTAAGTTGTGGGTTAATTTTGGAAGAAGGTTTTGCGATTGCGGATTTGAAACGCATTTTACAATCCATGCAAACTACAGCCGAAGCGGCGGGCGTGTCAATTGTGACTGGCGACACCAAAGTCGTGGATCGCGGCAAAGGCGACGGCATTTACATCAACACGGCGGGAATCGGTTTGGTTGCGCCCGACGTGAATAGTGCGCCGCAACGGATTCAAGTGGGCGACAGCATTATTATTAACAGCGATATTGCGCGGCACGGCATGGCGATTATGTTGGCGCGAGAAGGCGTAGCGTTTGAAAGTCGAATTGAAAGCGATTGCGCGGATTTGTCTGGTTTGGTGCAAGAACTTATCGCGGCAAAACTCGATTTGCATTGTTTGCGCGATTTAACACGCGGCGGTTTAGCGAGTGGTTTGTTAGAATTAGCGGCGACTTCGGGACAACGTTTTGCGATTCAAGAAACCGCCATTCCGATTCATGACGACGTAAACAGTGCCTGCGAAATTTTAGGTTTTGACGCGCTTTATGTCGCCAACGAAGGCTGTTTTGTCTTATTTGTCGCGGCGGAAGATTCTGATAAAACGTTGGACATTTTGCATTCACACCCGCTCGGTTTGCAAGCGCGACAAATTGGCACAGTGACAAATATCGAGAAAAACGGTGCGGTGATTTTAGAAACGGCAATGGGTATCAATCGACAATTGATGTTATTGAGTGGCGAACAGTTGCCGCGAATTTGTTAAAAACCCAATAAAAAATAAATGACTGATGTTGCGCTGTTGTTAATGATAGTTGATTATTGTAGGGGTTCACTGCGTGAACCCGCACCAACAGAACTTTAACAGAACTTTTGATGATAATAGCGTTTGTGTATGGCGGGCGTACGCAGTACGCCCCTACAAAATCATTGCGTAACATCAATAAATAACAAGTGAAAAATTAAATTGAAAACCTTTAACGAAGAATTAAACCAACACATCGCCGTGATGAAATTGGCGGAACGGTGCAGCGAATCCATTGAAACCGCTGCAAAATTATTGATGGAAACCTTTGCACGCGGTAACAAAATTTTATTGTGTGGTAACGGCGGAAGTGCTGCCGACGCGCAACATATCGCCGCTGAATTCGTCGTTCGTTATGAAAAAAAACGCCGCGCCTTGCCCGCGATTGCATTGACAACTGACACGTCAATTTTAACTGCTCACGCCAACGATTTTGATTTTGACAGCGTGTTTGCGCGTCAAATTGAAGCCTTGGGAAATGCCGGCGACACGTTAATTGCGATTTCCACGTCGGGCAACAGCAAAAATATCATTCAAGCGGCACAAATCGCACGCGCTAAAAATCTAAACGTGATTGCGTTGACCGGCGAAACGGGTGGCGCGTTAATCGACGTGGCAAACCTAACGATTACGGTGCCTTCCAATGTGACGGCACGCATTCAAGAAACCCATATTTTAATCGGACATTACTGGTGTGGTGTCGTGGAGGACAATTTAAATGTTAGCGAATCTGCCTGATTTTTCGACGGCGCGAATTTTAGTGATGGGCGACGTGATGCTCGATCGTTATTGGTCTGGGCAAGCGGCGCGAATTTCCCCCGAAGCACCGGTGCCAGTGGTGAAAGTGAAAACCATTGAAGAACGAGTCGGCGGCGCAGCGAATGTCGCGTTAAATATCGCAAAATTGGGCGGCAAAGTCACGTTGCTTGGTGTGATTGGCGACGATGCGGATGGCGATTCATTGCAGCGTTTGTTGCGTGCGGAAGGTGTGGAATGTGATTTTATCATCGACGAAAATCTGCACACGATTTGCAAATTGCGCGTCATGGCACAGCATCAACAGTTATTGCGCGTGGATTTTGAAGAAACACCGTTGTCGTTTAATCACGAAAATTTAGCCGAACGTTTGCAAAATCATTTGGCAAAAAATGACGTGATTGTCTTTTCAGATTATGGAAAAGGCACGCTGGCAAACGTCGCGGATTATATTTCAACTGCTAAAAATGCGGATTTGAAAACGCTGGTTGACCCAAAAGGCACGGATTATCAACGTTACGCGAATGCGAATTTAATCACGCCGAATTTAGGCGAATTAAAGGCGGTGGTCGGCGAAAATAAGATTGAAACGTTAATCGAAAACGGACGCGAATTATTAGCGCAACACAAAATCGAAAATTTATTACTGACACGCGGCGAAGCGGGCATGAGTTTAATCGATGCCAATTCGACCCATTCATTACCCGCGCAAGCCAAAGAAGTTTTTGACGTGACAGGTGCGGGCGATACCGTCATTGCGGTGATGGCATTGGGTTTGGCGATTGATTTACCGTTGCGCGAAGCCATGTTTTTAGCGAATTTAGCGGCGGGAATTGTCGTGGGAAAAGTCGGCACGTCTACCGTTTCAACGTTGGAATTAACCCGCGAAATGCACACGCATCGAGATGCTTTATTTGGCGTGGTGTCGGAAAACGAATTAGAACAGGCGATGATTCGGGCGAAAGCGCACGGCGAAAAATTGATTATGACCAACGGCTGTTTTGATTTATTGCACGTTGGACACATTACTTATTTGCAGCAAGCGAAAGCCTTGGGCGACCGATTGATTGTGGCGGTAAATTCCGACGAATCCGTCAAAATGTTGAAAGGCGATTCGCGCCCAATTAACCATTTACACGCCCGAATGTCGGTTCTCGCGGCGTTGGAATGCGTCGATTGGGTGGTTGAATTTAACGAAGAAACGCCCGAGCGTTTGTACACTCGATTGTTGCCAGACGTGATTGTAAAAGGCGGCGATTATCAACCCGAAGACGTGGCAGGTGGCGCGGCGGTGATTGCAAACGGTGGCGCGGTGGAAATTTTAGCGTTTGTTGACGGGCAATCGACCAGTCAAATGATTGCGCGAGCGCGGTTGGGCGTTTAATCATGGTGATTCACGACAGCGGTGTCATTTTATATTTACTAATGGCGTTCGGTTCGGGCTACGCGATTGGAAATATGCGCGGCATGGGATTTTTAAACACCTGGTTTGTGTCGATTATTTTTGTGCCGATTGTTTATGTGTTGCTCAACCAAAAATTTTTGATGTTGATAACGGTGGTGGGTTTTTCATTCGGGCTGTTATTTGCCAAAAGTTTGTCTTTTTTTCAGCTGATGGATTATTTCAGCCCGTCGCGATTTATGCAATCGCACAAAAAACCGAAAGTCGAACCGACGCGCAATTATCAACCGCAATTTTCAAGTCACGGAAATAAAACGGAAGAATTGATTGATCGTCGCCGACCGGAAGAAATTTTAGGCTTGAATCCTAATTTTACCCAGGCTGAATTAAAAGCGGCGTATCAACGGGAATCGAATCGCACGCATCCCGATAAATGGATCAATAAACCGGATTCGATGCGAAAAATTATGGAAGCGGAACAAAAACAAATCAATTCGGCTTACAACAAACTGCGGCGTGATTGAAAACGGTGGTAAATTTTTTGCGAAAACGCTCAAATCAAGTATTCTTTGCAATCACATTTTCACACACCAACGGATTATTTTACTGTGAACAAACTTTTTTCATTTTTAAAAATCATTTTTTTAGGATTAACGATGGCATCATCAGCACAAGCGGCAACAGCGGAAGAAAACAAAGCGGCAGGCATAACTTTTTTGGCTGAAAATGCGAAAAAAGCCAACATCGTCACCACGGGAAGTGGCTTGCAATATGAAGTGTTAACGCCAGGAACTGGCGACAAACATCCAGCCGCAACGGATAATGTAATGGTGAATTATGCGGGCAGAACGTTAGACGGCAAAGAATTTGACAGTTCTTCTAAAGTCAGTTTTCCGTTAAATCGCGTGATTGCGGGTTGGACAGAAGGCGTGCAATTGATGACTGAAGGCGCGAAATACCGCTTTTATATTCCGTCGAATTTGGCTTATGGTGAACGCGGCGCAGGTCGTGATATTCCAGCCAATGCGGCGTTAATTTTTGACGTGGATTTGTTGAAAATTAAGTAACGTTCATCGTATTTAATTTTTCAGCAAAATAAAAAACGTGGCATTTGCCACGTTTTTTTTTGCTATTTTTTATTTCGACCGCTATTTCCAAAATGACACAACCTGTCATCGGTGTGGTTTATACTTGCAATCTCAAACAAACTTAAAGGGAAAAATTTATGCCAATTCCGTTAATTCCAGTAGTTGCAGCCATTTTAGCAGGTGGGGCTTTGGTACCACACGCGGCTGGTGGATTGATTGTTACATCTGCGGCGGGTTATGTCGCTGGAACATATTTAAGCACTGCAGCCGTTACTGGAGTAGTGACCGCTGTTGGAGCAGGTGCCATTGCCTCGGTAGGTGCATTAACTGCTTTTGCATCAAGAATGTTAGCAAAAACAGCTGTGACTAGTGCAGCAGCAACCACAGGCGTTTTAGCTACTGAAGTTGCTACTACAGGGCTTTTATCACTCGCCCCCGCTTTATTATCCCTAACAGCTGGTCTAGCCGCTCTTGGATTGGGGTATCGTATTTATCAATTCTACGAGCTAAAACGCAAGGTTGCCAAATCCCCAGAAGGTCATGAAGTGGTCTTTACAGAAAAAGAAGCTAAGTTAGTTGAGGATATTATCAAATCTGTAGCAAAAAAAGACAGCAAACAACAACTCTCAAAGGCTCAGAGTACAGAAATTAAAGAGCTTGGAAAAGCTAATCAAGAAGGTTTTTTATCTGATGTTGATTTCGAGAAAAGAGTTAACGACATAAAAGAATGTCGCAAAATCCGCGACTGAAAAAAAGAAGATTTTTATCAAGTGAATTTTTGAAGATAGATTATCAGGTGGAATATGATATGGCAGTTTTAACTAAATTAGGTGTCGCAAAAGCTGGAACTTTGGCTACTGCTACGGGTTCAAAGGTTGGGATTGGGGCGGTGGCAATTGCAACGTCTGCTTTAGGGTTTTCGGAAGACATTTTTCTTAAAATGGTTATCTTAGTTCCCATTTGTATCGTAATTGTCATCGTAATTGCCATCGTAGAGGCATTAGTATGTAAATATCGCAAACGAAAATATCAGGAAGCCGCTAATAACGTGGTGATAAAAGAAAGATTAGGAGGCATTACTGACAAAGAAAAAATAAAATTTATCTCTATCATCCGTATTACTATCTGCAAATTGATTGATAAAGATGTCATCAATCCCGAAGAAACAGCTGATTTAATCAAGCGTATTGAGCGCGGATGTATTCAACTTTCACAGGCTTTTTTAATTGTCGATATTTTATTGAAGGAATCGCCATCGGCATATATAAAAAAATCTCTTTTAAAAAAACTAATGGAAAAATTAAATGAACTCGAAAAAGCACACAAAGATAGTTTTTTGTCTGATGCTGATTTTGAAAAACGAGTTGGCGACATAATTAGTGCCGCAACGGCTCAAGCGGCAACAAAAGAAGGTTTTTTATCAAATGTAGATTTTGAAAAAACGGCTGGTGACATATCAAATGCCGTGAGCGAAAAGGCTACGGTAGCGTTGGATTTATTCAAGGATGCGAAAAAAGGCATTTTTAACCGTTTGAAAAATTAAGAGTTGATATGAAAAAATTACTGTTGTTGCTCATTTTTGTTTTTCCATTGGTTTCGCATTCAGCGGCAAATCTTGGAAATGGCGAATCATGTTTAAGAGATGGCGAGTGTGTTTCAGGTGAATGCAAACGCTTTCAGTGCGAAGTTCGCGTAAAACCCAAAGGTGATTTAGGCGATAGGTGTATCTTTGATGGCGATTGCAAATCTGATGAATGTAAAAAGTACAGATGCGAGGTTAACGAAAGGTAAAAACATCTGTTAAATTAGCATTACGGGGCGAATTAGTCGCCCTGTAACTATTGCCATTTTTCAAAAGCCACGTTTTTTAACTGCTTTTTTATCCGACCACGTTAAACAATCCCGTCGATAAATATCTATCGCCGCGATCACAAATAATCGTCACAATCACCGCATTTTCAATTTCATTTGCCAATTGCAACGCCGCCCACACCGCGCCACCTGATGAAACGCCGGCAAAAACGCCTTCTTCTTTGGCTAATCGGCGCGTCATATTTTCCGCGGATAATTGGTCAACGTCGATAATTCGATTCACGCGATTCGGTTCATAAATTTTCGGTAGATACTCCGGTGTCCAACGACGAATACCGGCAATTTTAGAATCGCCTTTTGGTTGCACGCCGACAATTTGAATGTCGGGATTTTGTTCGGTGAGATATTTTGACGTTCCCATAATTGTCCCCGTCGTTCCCATCGCGCTGACAAAATGCGTCACGGTTCCTTCGGTATCGCGCCAAATTTCAACGCCAGTGGTTTCGTAATGCGCTCGTGGATTATCAGGATTTGAAAACTGGTCGAGAATTTTGCCTTTGCCAGCCGCTTCCATTTCACGCGCCAAATCAATCGCCGACTCCATGCTACCCGCAGCGGGCGTTAAAATAATCTCCGCGCCATACGCTTGCATTGCCGCGACCCGTTCTGCCGTCATATTGTCAGGCATAATCAGCGTCATTTTATAACCTTTAATCGCCGCCGCCATCGCCAACGCAATGCCCGTATTGCCGCTGGTCGCTTCAATCAAACGGTCGCCCGATTTAATTTCGCCACGTTCTTCCGCGCGTTTAATCATGCTCAACGCGGGTCTATCTTTGACCGAACCCGCTGGATTATTGCCTTCGAGTTTGAGCAAAACCGTGTTGCTCGGATGATGCGGCAAACGTTGCAAACGCACTAACGGCGTATTGCCAACAAACGATTCAAGCGTAGGATAAGTTTTCATAATTTTAAAAGGAGTTAAATTTAAAGACGTGCTGAAATTATGCCACAGTAAACGTAATTTTATTTGTGGTTATCATGCAAAAACTGGTAAATTCACGCCACTTTCAACCCGTAGAGATTTCACCATGAACCAAGCACAAATCGACCAAGTTAAAAATTATCTGCTCAATTTACAAAACAACGTTTGCACCGCTTTGGAAGGCGAAGAACCGTCGGTGCGTTTTATCGAAGAAAAATGGGATCGCCCCGAAGGCGGCGGCGGACAAACGCGGGTTTTAGCGAATGGCGATATTTTTGAGCAAGGTGGCGTGAATTTTTCGCACGTTTCGGGGTTTAATTTACCCGCGTCGGCAACCGCAAGTCGTCCAGAATTAGCCAATCGACAATTTGAAGCAATGGGCGTTTCACTCGTTATTCATCCACGCAATCCGTATGTGCCAACGTCGCACGCCAACGTGCGTTTATTTATTGCCAAAAAAGAAGGCGAACCGACGATTTGGTGGTTTGGCGGCGGCTTTGATTTAACGCCGTTTTATCCGTTCAAAGAAGACGTTGTGCAGTGGCACGAAACCGCCCGCGCGGCTTGTGAACCGTTTGGCGCGGACGTTTATCCAAAATATAAAAAATGGTGCGACGAGTATTTCTTTTTAACGCATCGAAATGAAACACGCGGTGTGGGCGGATTGTTTTTTGATGATTTGAACGAAGGCAGTTTTGAAGACTGTTTCGCCTTTATGCAAAGCGTCGGCAATGCGTATATTCAAGCGTATTTACCGATTGTGCAAAAACGCAAAGCCACGCCGTACGGTGAACGCGAGCGAAATTTTCAATTATATCGTCGCGGGCGATATGTGGAATTCAATTTAGTTTATGACCGTGGCACGTTGTTCGGTTTGCAATCGGGCGGACGCACGGAATCGATTTTGATGTCATTGCCGCCCGTCGTACATTTTCAATATAACTGGCAACCCGAAGCCGGAACGCCCGAAGCGGAATTATACGAAACGTATTTAAAACCGCAGGATTGGTTGCAATCGGCGTAATTATTCCAGCCACACGCGATATTGTTTTTCGCCCAGCTCGCAAGTGAATAAAACTTGCGGGCATAAACCTTCGGATTTTAACCGTTGCAAAATGGCGGTTAAATCGACCATTCCGGTTTGCGCTAATTCTAAACGCACGTCGTCCGGCACTAATTTTTGTAACTCTAACGCGGCTTCGGCAGGTAATTTAACCGACACCAACGGCTGATTATTTTGGGTAATTTTGACGTGTAATTTTTGGGCTTGTGACGCGAAATCTAACGCTTTAAATTCTGTCGCCGAAACATTGACCGCTGGTAAATTCAAATCACGCGCTTGCCGCAACACCATTTCACCGACGCTTTTTTCTAACATTTCCCACCAATTTAAATTGATGCGTAATTGTTGTAATTGTTGCGTCAAACCTTGAAACGCCCGCAGCAACAACAACACATCCGCCGCGCCAGCCGAACGAAACCACCAGCGTTTTTCATCTAATAAATCGGTGATATTTTTTTCGAGTTGCCATTCTGCCAGATTAAAAGCGTGGTCAACTAAAAATGGACGCAATAACATTTGGCTTAACAACGGCAACGCGCCTTGAATGTGTGCGAGTTTTTGCGCGTCAAAACCCAACGCCACAAAACAGTCCAACGGATTCACCGCGCTTTTTTCACGACAGCCGATAATCAATTTCAACAACGCCAGCCGGCGCATTTTGGTCAATGAAACCGTGCAACCAAAATCCAATAACGTCACCATCACGCCATTGTCAGCGTGATTGTAAAAGGTGTTGCCATTGTGCGGATCGGCGTGAACTTCGCCGGCGATAAATAAACTGGTGAATAACGTTTGCAACAAGGTTTCGGCAATCAAACGGCGTTCAGATTCTGACCAACTAATAATTTCTGGAAACGTTACGCCCGTGGCGCGACTTTGAACCAACACGCAATCGCTGCTTAATTCGGCATAAACGCGCGGAATTTCTAAACGCGCCACGCGCACAGCTTCACGAAAATACGTTTGTGTTTTGGCTTCGATTCGATAATCCAATTCACGTTGCAAGGTGTCGAAAAGCGTTTGTTTGTAAGCGGATAAATCAAATCCCCATTGTTGAGCTTTTCCAACGTTCGGCATTAAATCCGCTAATTTCAATTCAGCAGCCACTGCGTCGGCAATATCGGGATAACGAATTTTGATGGCAACGGGCGTGCCGTCGTGGAATTCGGCTAAATGCACTTGCCCCAATGAAGCGGCGGCAATGGCGGGTTGAATGGTTTTGAAAATCTTTTGGGGCGATTGGCGCAGACTTTTTTCTAAAATCGGCAACATAATTTTGAGTGGTAATGCCGGAACGCGGTCGGTGAGCGATTGAAATTCGCTGTTTCCTTCAGCCGTTGCGAAAAGTTGCCCGACTTTTAAACTGATGCCGCGTGCATCAGCGAGTAAACTCACTAATGCACGTTGCGCGAGTAATTTTTCCGTTTCACTTTGGCTGAAGCGAACTTTTTTTGCTGCCCAGCCAATGCGAAATAATTGTGTTAATCGTTTAAAAAACGCCATAAATCCAAAAGGTTAATCATCGTGTTCACTGTGTCCGTTTTCATGATCGCCACTTTCATTATCATTTTCAGCGAATTGTAATGGAATGCTGCCCGTCGCGGCAGCGGTTTTCAAACACGTTGCAGGCGAACCGCTGACCGTGCGGCTGGCGTTTTGACCATCATATTGCAACGTCACATCACAAGGAATTTGCGCTTGGGCGACAGGTAAAACGATTGACCAATTACCATTTTTGTCGAGTTTGACTGTCGCCGAACCCACTAACGCGCCACCGATTGGATTTGTACCGCTTGTGACAGTCAAATCTAATTTTTGAGTAATGAAGGTTTGTTTTTCAGCGGCGGTTAACAAACTGTTAAATTTCACATTTCCGGCTAACGTTAATTTTCCTGCGCTCCACACACTCGTCATCACATTTAATTTCGTAATCGATGCTGCGCTGCGATCGCCTGCCGCCCAAACCCGAATTTTTACTGCGACTTTGTTTGACGTTAATTTTAGAGCCGTTTTGGTTTCTTTCGCCATGAATGAAATGGAGTAAATCTTGTTTGCCTGTGCAGCAGTCGGAGTCCATGAAAAATCAATTGATGGCAAGCCTGCCGCATCAGGATGAACCGCGCTAAATTTAGAACCTTGAACGCTTCCAGACATGGAAAACACATCTTGTTCGGCATCTTTCACCGACAAGGGAATCGTGGTTAATACACCGACTTGAGCGTCCCATTGTAGTGCTACGGCATTCAATACGGGTTTCGTATTTACGGCGGTGACGGGCGGTTTGACACACGCGGTTTTTGTTAAATTTAAAAATTCACCGGTTGCACACGTTGGAACAATTGGTGTGGATATAACGCACGCTGTTTTGGCGGGATTTAAAACTTGTCCGCTTGCACATGCTGGAATAACGGGCGGTGGTGTGACGCACGCTGTTTGAGCTGAATTCAAAATTTGTCCGTTTGAACACGTTGGAATAACGGGCGGTGGTGTGACGCACGCTGTTTTGGCAACATTCAAAACTTGCCCGTTGAAACACGTTGGAACGATTGGCGCAGGTGTTTCGCACGCCGTTTTTGTTGAATTTAAAACTTGTCCGTTTGAACAGGTTGGAACGATTGGCGCAGTTGGAATCGCTACAAATGCTTTTAGACCAGATAATCCCCATTTATCTTGGTTATAGGCATTTTTCGCTGCTGACATTAAATTGCCTTTATCAGCGGTATTCATATTGCTGTTGACGTGACATACATCACATTTTGTTTGATAAGCAGGGTCGCCAAACAATGAGTAAGCAATTTGTTCGGTTGCAAACGCGGCGGGCGTAACGAAAATGGCTGCCAGCCCTAAAATTGCGCTTGCGGTAGTTAACGTATATTTTTTCATAAAATTTTTTCCTGTTAATTCTAAATTCAAGCTGAATAAATCAGCGTAGTGGGTAAAACGAATTTAACAAAAAAGAGAAAAAGGCGGCGCACGCGGCGGCGCATTTAAATTTAAAAAGCGAAATAAGTTTATCCGCTCTATTTCGACAAAAAAGTGGATGATTGGACGCTGAAATCCGCTAAAAATCACTAATGGCGACATGATTAAAATTCTAAAATCATTGTCTAGCAACACGCGCCGCTTATTATTTTTCATTCCCGCACTCACGGTAACGATTTGATCGCCTTGAGTAGTGGGGACAAAAAACATAGCACTTTTTTCGAAAAACAGGCTGATTTGTTCAAATTCGGGTAAATGAAATGACCCGCCAAAATTTTCGTTTTTATGGGCGTGAATCAGCGGTACCGCTAGTTGTAGCAGCATGAGCGAAACACTCAACCCATAACGAAAAATAGAAATCATAATGCGCGAACGTTAAGAATTATTTTCGTTTAACACAGCAATCATTTTTTCCGTCGCTTGATAATCTGTGCCAGACCATAAAAGTGAACCGTCAGGTTTTAAAATCGCAAAATACGGCAAACCAATTTTTAATTGACGATGCGCGGGATTTTCACGAAATTTTTCAAATTCGGGTTCTTTATCGACCAATTTCACCGCAACGGCTTTGGTGCGTAAGGCTTCATTTAACGCGGCGTTGGTTTTTGTGGCGTTTTTAAATTCCACACAATTCGCACACCAGCTCGCGTAAAAATCGATAAAAATAGGTTTGCCCGATTGTTGCGCGAGTTTTTGCGCCGCGTCAAAATTGCGATACCACGCAATTCCCGCTTCTGTTTCGATGGTCGGATTTGCGCTGACACCAACAATTTCATCGGCGCACGCGGTTTTAATCGCTGATTTTAAAATTGGCAAATGTCCAAAACTCGTCACGACTAACCAAACGCCAATCAGCATCGTGACAACACCCATAAAATGTTTGAATTTGTGATTCGGTGGCGCGTCGGCGGGAACTAGGCTCAACACGTTGCAATTCACCACGGCAATCCAAACAAAAAGCGTCCCCGCTGCTAAAACTAAAGTCGTTTCTGAATCCACGCCAAATACGCCCATCGCTTTGTTTAAATACGCATAAGCGAAATATAAAATGAGAAATCCAAAGGCGTATTTAATTTTATTCATCCAATAACCAGCACGCGGTAATTTTTTGAATTTGACGACGCTCACCAAGAAAAACGGTAATCCCACGCCCAAACCAAAGCCTGCCATCATCACGCTGCCTTGTAATGAAATGGTGAATTTGTCGGCAAACGTCAGTGTTTGATTGAGCAATGCTAACGCGGCAGCTTTGTCGGCAATGTTGTCGGCGACTTGTAAAAGTAGCGCGAAAACGATGGGTCCGACGCAAGGTGAAATTACCAATCCAGCGACCGCGCCCATCATCCATGTGCCAGTTAAACCGCCGACGTTTGACGATTTTTGGTCTAAATGATGGACTTCGTTTTGCATAAAACCGAGTTCGTAAAAACCCAATAACGCGATGGCAAAGAAAGTGAAAAATAACGCAAACGCTAAATTGACCCAGCCGGATTGCATAAAGGTGTTAAACGCGCCACCCGTCATGCCTGCCATCAAACCGAGAATCATATAAGTGCAAACGATACCGATAACGTAAACCAGCGCGTGTTGTTTTTCTTTAGCGGCAATGCCGTTGGCGCGACCGATAATAAACATCGACGTAATCGGCAACATCGGATACACGCACGGCGTGGCGACCGATAACATGCCCGCAAACAACATCAAACCAAACATAATCAATGTGTTGTCTTTGTTGTTTTTGAATAAACCGAGCAATTTGTCGGTGAAACTTTCGGATTCGGTAGTTGTTGATTCCACTTTTATCGCCGCTGAATTCGCCGGTAATTTCAAATCAATCGAAACGATTTGCGGACGAAAACATTGGTGCGTGATGTCGTTACAAATTTGATATTTTACCGAAAGTGGAAAAAACGCCGCGTTTGCCGTACCTGAAAGCGTTAAATTAAATTCACCGGTGGCGCGTAAAACCGTGGCTTTCACTTCGGCATCATAAACACCCGCCGGTTTGTCGAGTTTTTCAATTTTCAAACCTGCGCCCGCCAACGTGCCATTCGTATCGAACGTGATAGGAATGTACATTTGCTCGTCGCCTTTATCCAAATAGGCGTGATGTTCAGCGGGAACGGTGAAATCGATTTGATATTGTGCGGGGAAAGTCGAATTTAAGGTTTTGACTTTTATATCAGCGGTTGGTGCGTCTGCGATGGCAAACGAAATCACGCTTAACCACAGCGCGAAAATGGTAAAAATTTTATTCATGATTAGAATTTCACACTCACGGAAGCGTTAACTAAATAATAACTGAAGTCGGCAAAACTGCCTGAATTGTTGCCGCCCAATTGATAAGATGCGCTGTGGTCGTAGTATTCAACGCCCGCTTGCAGCTTCATTTGTTCAATGGATTTGTGCAATTCGGTAAACGTTTTGGCAATTTTCAAACCGCCAGAGATTGCCCCAAATCCTGCTAATCGATAATCACTTGAATACGCATCGTAACTTTTGCTTTTACCTGAAAAAACCGGCGCGTAAAAATCCGCGCTGTCTTGCGAGTAATAACGGAAACGGGGAATAACTTGCCAACCTGCGCCAATCGGTTGATGCCAACTCAATTCGGTGGTGTGAGAATTGATGCCCCAATCGTCGGTCGCAAAACGGTAATCCGCGTGCAACGCCGCGTTATTCAAACCTTCAAAGTTGTGAACATATTGTGCCAGCCACGCCAATTGATTTTTTTGGCGTGGGCGTTTATCGGCTTGAATATCTGAAATACGCAACGGATTCACGAGGTCATAAAAATAAACTTGTTTATACGGATCAGACAAATAACCTGCGCTGTTGCTGTAAGTCATATTGAGTTGCAGCAGCGAATTTTTATCCAAAACTTGCGAGACACCAAGCAGATATTGCTGGCTCGTTTTGTGGCACGTTGCGGCGCGTACATCTCCCGTTTCTTTATTTGTTACAATGCCTTGGCTACAAGCTGCATTTGGAACGGAGGGTTCAACCACATCAAACGCAACCGAACCGCCTAAATTCAACGTGGTCAGTTTTTTATTAAAATCCCAACTCAAATTACTGTTCGCAAAACGCGACGTGTAATCTTGTTCTTGTGAAAAACCACCGCCCAAATTCAACGCGGCGTTATCGAAAAAATACGTTAATCCTGAATTTACGCCGTCACGTTGATCACAAATGGATTGATGACACCAGTTCGTCGGTGACGCGCTACTCATCGCCTGAACAATGTTGCCTTTGCTGTCTTTTTTATTATATTTTGGCGACGCACCTGAAATCACATCGCGAACGGCACTTGCGGCAAAGGTCATACTTTTGCCGATTGGCGCAGAAACTGCCATATCAAAAATATCGACGCTCATGCGATTACCACTTTCGGCATAATGTCCGTATTGAAAATCGCCGTTATAACTTTCTTCAACTCGCCCCGCATTAGCGTCTTGCATCACGCCAGTCAAAGCGAGTGCCGCTAAATTAAGTTTCGCCAGAGCGTTAGTTTTATTTTTCTTCATTTTTGTCCCTGTTAATTACAACCACAACCGCCGCCGCCGCCGCCGTAACCACCGCTGGCAGCTTCTTTGCTGAACGAGGTGTGTTGACGCAAACCAAATTCCAATGCGTCGGGCGTGAATGCCATTTGTGGCAAGGCTAAATTGCCGCGTTGGCGAGGTAAAACTTCGCTGCACGCCGTCAATCCAATCACTAAAATGAGAGCAATAAGTTTCATTTTTTCGCCAAAAGTTCAGTAATTTTAGCTTCTAATTCTTTTATATCGTCGCTGACAAATCCGTGGTGAATTTTTTGAACGATGCCATTTTTGTCGATAATGAACGATGTTGGCATGGATTCAACCACATATTGATCCGCCCATTCACCTTTTGCGTCGCGTAAAACAGTGAAATCAACAGGCACTTCTTGTAAGAATTTTTCACCTAGCGTTTTGTCTTCGTCTAAATTTATTGCAACCACTTCAAAACCTTGCGCTTTGAGTTTTTGATGCAATTTATTCAACAATGGAAACGACGTTTTGCACGGCGCACACCACGAAGCCCAAAAATCCAAATAAATTACTTTTCCTGCGAATTGTTTTAATGGCGTGGGCGAATCCGTTTTTAACGTTGGCAAGGTGAATTGTGGCGCAGGTTGACCAACTTCTGTGGCATTTGCTGTAAAAGCGAAAGCAGCAAGAATAAAAGTAGTGAGAATTTTTTTCATAAAAAACCTAGTAAAGTAATAAATAACTTTGAATCAGCAATCTTGATGCCATTATAAAACTAATTTCAAATCAATATGATGACATTTTATTTCTTGATGCCATTATAAAACTAATTTCAAATCAATATGATGACATTTTATTTAACGTATTTGGTGTGCGATATACACCGCTCGAATGTGCAAAATGGGGCATTGCGCCCTACATTTTTTGAAAGCTATCATCAACGATTCTACTCGCTAAAAATTTAATAAAGTGTGATGAAGTTCACAAAATGTGGCATTCAACCTCCTTTTGAACACAAGAATCGCGCCAAAATTAAGCAAATATGGTATCTTTTCGCCAACAAAAGCCGTTTTCAAACGCTAACAAAAGGATTACTTCATGCCCATTTCCATTACGCCTTTAGCCGAATTACGAGAACAAATTGATGCCGTTGACGCGCAAATTTTGCAACTTATCAACCAACGCGCTCGTTATGCGGAAGAAGTTGCTAAAACCAAACTCGCGCTCGGTGAAAGTGGTTCGTTTTATCGCCCAGACCGTGAATCGCTTGTGTTACGACGGATTCAAAATTTAAATACAGGGCCGCTTTCAGATGAAACCGCGATGCGTTTTTTTCGTGAATTGATGTCCGCGTGTTTAGCATTAGAAAAACCATTAGAAGTTGCTTTTTTAGGCCCCGAAGGGACGTTCACGCAACAAGCCACGCTTAAACATTTCGGACATGCCGTAAAAACAATTCCTTTCACCAGTATTAGCGCGGTATTTAACGCGGTGGAAAATGGCACCAGTGCGTTTGGCGTGGTGCCGATTGAAAACTCGACCGAAGGCGTAATTAGTCACACGTTAGATTGTTTATTAACGTCAACATTACAAATTTGCGGCGAAGTCAAAATTCGAGTGCAGCAAAATTTATTGACGCACGCGACTGAGTTAAACGACATTACGGACGTTTATTCTCACGCGCAATCATTAGCGCAATGTCGCCAATGGTTAGACGTTAATTTACCCAATGCTCGCCAAACGCCGCTCAGTAGCAATGCCGAAGCCGCTCGATTGATTAAAAATAATCCCAACGCTGCCGCCATTGCTGGAATGATTGCCGCTGAAATTTATAAATTACCCGTTTTAGCTGCCAATATCGAAGACGATGCCAATAACACGACGCGCTTTATTATCATCGGTAATCAAATCGCTACGCTGACAGGTTACGATAAAACAACACTGGTGGTTTCTACGGATAATCAAGCCGGCGCGTTATATCGAATGCTTGAACCCTTCGCAACGGTGGGAGTCGATATGTTGAGTATTGAATCGCGTCCCTCACGACAAGGGCTTTGGGATTATGTCTTTTTTATTGATATTTTGGGACACGGTGATAATGAACAAGTCGCCTACGCCTTATCGGAATTAAAAACCAAAGTGACCATGTTCAAGAACTTAGGCTCTTATCCACAAGCTGTATTTTAGGAATTAGTACGATGACTATTAAATGGAACTCTCGCTTTAACGTTGGACATGCCGCGATTGACGCAGAGCATAAATTGTTGCTGACTACGATTAACGCACTTGAAACATCCTTGCGTCACCCCGAAGATAAAGAACCACTATTATTTTTTGTCGATCAATTGTACGAATTTTCGATAGCTCATTTCCGCTACGAAGAAGCGTTGCAACTCAAGCATCTTTATCCTTTTCGTGAAGACAATGTAAAAGGGCATGAACAATTGGTTCAAGATTTAGAACAGATTCAGAATAATATTCATCAAATTGCAAAAAAGCCAACCTTATCCGTTACTGATATTGCCGAACTCCATCAGCACATAAAATATTTGGCGAACAATTGGCTTATGACACACATTTTAAAAGAAGATTTGCGAATGAAAGGATTTATGGGAGGAGGAGATGGGTAGTAATATAGTTATTAAAATAGAAAATGGCTTGTGCTTTAAATTAAATCGGAATAAGACCAAATTACTGGCGGTCGTACATCCTTCCGAAGACAAAATTGAACTCACTGTCGATACGATTAAAGCGCGTTTGAAAGCAGCAGAACTTGCAGATTTATTCATCAATGAATATTCCATTCTTGAATTGATTCGACGTTATCAAGACGCACCTACTGAAGTATTTCAATTGGAAATTGCTGAACGCCGCGATGCAAGTTGCGAAATTACGCTTTCTGATGACACGATGAAAGCGCATTTAGCCGTCACGCCGAATTTTGGTGGTCAAGCGATTACGCTGGCAGATGTGCAAACCGCATTACAAGAAAAAGGTGTTGTATTTGGTGTGGTGCCGATTGATGAGATTGAAGCGCAATTAAAAAAAGAGCGCGTTGCCCATTTTTTAATTGCAGAAGGACTTGCCCCCGTCACCGGTGTCGATACGAAATTTTTGAGTTTAATGCCGGAAATACCTGTTCGGAAACCGCTTATTGATGCTGAGGGTGTCGTAGATTACCGCGAATTAGGCGATGTACTCACGGTGCATAAAGATGATGTGTTAATACAACGAATTCCGGCTATTCCAGGTGAAAAAGGGCAAAATGTTTTAGGAGAAGAATTACAACCTAGTGGCGGATTAGAAATTCCTTTTTCAAGCGATCAACGCGGTGTTTATGTCAATCCACAAGATAGCAACCAATTGTTGTCGGCAATTACTGGACAGCCCATTATTGTGCCACATGGCATAATTGTATCGCCTATTTTAACGGTAAAAAATGTCAATTTAACGTCGGGAAATATCCGTTTCGAGGGATCAGTCGTGGTGTTAGGCGATGTGGAAATCGGCATGAAAGTTTACGCTCTCGAAGATATTACAATTGACGGCAATGTGACGAATGCTCAACTCGAATGCAAAGGTAGTTTAACCGTGAAAGGCGGTGTTACCGGAAACAGCGAACTGATTGCCGGTGGGAATGTGAGTATTAAAGGCGGAATTCAAGGCACGCCGCCTTCTAAAAGACAAAAAAAAATCGTATCTACATCCAAAACAGAAAGTCCGACTCCCAAAGAATATCAAACCAAAATAAAATCTCAAGGTTCAGTTTCGGTGAGTTTTGTAGAGAACTTTAACATCGAAGCCGGCATTGACATTGTTATTAGTAAATACTCGCTGAACAGTAAATTGACAGCGGTAAATAAAATCGTTATTGGCGGGAAAAGCGGAAAAAAACCCTCCATTATCGGCGGAATAACGTGGGCAATGATGCTGGTGAAAGCGGCGATTATTGGTTCAAATACCGGAATTAAAACGCACGTTCAAGCCGGTTCAAATCCATACATCCAAAGACGCTACACCGAGTTAAAAGATATTTTAATTGAAAGTAATGAAAAACAAAAAGACGTGCATAAAATTTTGGCGTGGATGGCGGATAATTCCAAAAAAAGCGACCCTGAAATGTTAGCGAGATTGCATCATACGTTAAGTAAATTAGTGATTGATACCGAAGCCTACCAAGCTGAATTAAATGAATTAGTGCTAAATATGACGGTTATTGATGGCGCGAAAATAATTGGTGAGCGCGGCGTTTATACTGGCACCGAAATAAAAATTAACAAAGCCGTGTGGAAAGCCGATGAAAATCGTGGAAAAAGTGTTTTCACTGAATTGAAACGAAAAATAATTGTAAATACTCGTTAAATTATAAATACTTGGGTCAAAAAATGAGAAATGAAATAAAAATAGAAAATGGCTTGGGATTTAAATTAAATACCGATAGCGGTCAATTGTTAGCGATTGTTATGCCGTGTGACGAGAAAGTTGACCTGACGGTTGAAATGGTCAAACAGCGTTTAGAAAAGGTTCAGCTCAGGAATCTATTTACCAATGACATTTTAATTTTTGAGTTAGTGCATCGTTATAATCATAATCATGACGAAACATTTGAAATGCAAATTGGCGAACGGCGCGATGCAACGGCTGAACTTTTCGTTTCTGAAAATAAAATGAAAGCTACTTTAGCTTTGACGGCTAATTTTGGCGGCAATCCGATTACACTGGAGGATGTGCAAAAATTATTGGAGATTAAGAATATTATTTGGGGGGTTGTGCCGAATGAAACGATTGAAGCGGCATTAGCAAAACAGCGTTCTGTCGATCTGGTAATTGCAAAAGGACTCGATCCAATAGCGGGCATTGACGCACAATTTCAAAATTTAATGCGAGTAGACACGCACGAACATAAACCCCTGATTCATGAAGATGGATCGGTTGATTACCGTGAATTGGGCGACATTTTTATGGTGCATAAAGGTGATGTGTTAATGCGGCGTATTCCTGCGATTCCAGGTACAAAAGGGTGTAACGTTTTTGGCGAAATAATAAATCCTACTGGCGGTGCAGATATTCCTTTTTCCGCAGATAAAAAAGGCATTTTTTTAAATCCAGAAGATGAAAATCAATTGCTTTCTGCTCTGACGGGTCAACCGATTTTAGTGCCGAATGGCATTGTCGTGTTGTCAGTTTTAACGGTGAAAAATGTCGATTTTTCATCGGGTAATGTTCGTTTTGATGGTTCAGTTGTCGTGTTAGGAGATGTAGAAACCGGCATGAAAGTTTACGCGCTGGAGGATATTACGATTGATGGCAGCGTGGCAGATGCTCAAATCGAATGTATGGGCAATTTGCTCGTGAAAGGTTCTGTGACTGGTAACAGTCAGTTGATTGCTAATGGTAACGTCGTAGTGAAAGGCGGTATTCAAGGTTTTCAAGAGCAAGTGATAGATTCGATGAGTGAAGATGAAGCGTGTGGAAGCACGAACACGGCGAAAATTATCACGCACGGTTCGGCGAGTGTGGGTTTTGCGGAAAATTTTAGTATTGAAGCGGGTGTTGATATTGTCGTCGAAAAATATGCCATGAATTGTTATTTGATGGCGGAAAATAAAATTGTCACGGGAGCGAAGAACAGCGGTAAAAAATCATCGATTCTGGGTGGCATGACGTGGGCAATGATGCTCGTTAAAGGCACTATTCTCGGAGCAAATTCGGGTATTAAAACAGTCATTCAAGTTGGCTCGAATCCATATCTACAAAAACGAGTGACGACAATTAAAAATACTATCATCGCGAATGCAAAAAAACAGGAAGATATTGAGAAAATTTTAGGTTTTATTAGTGTCCATCCTAAAAAAGGCGATCCTGAAATGTTAGAAAAACTGCACCATAATTTAAGTAAATTGGTGATTGAAGAAAATATGAATCGCTGCCAATTAAAAGAATTGGTGTCAAATATGGCCATTATTGAAGATGCTAAAGTGATTGCCGAGCGCGGCGTTTATACGGGTACCGAAATTAAAATCAATAGAGTCTTATGGGTAGCGCAAGAAAATCGCGGCAAAAGTGTTTTTAGAGTAGAAAATCGTGAAATGACGATTAACGTACGCTAAAATTTCAACATAAAATGGGGTGGTGTCGTACACCGTGTAATCCATTTTTAACTTCTTTTTAACTTTTTAACAAAAACTTTATGGCTCAATATATTTATTCAATGAATCGGGTGGGAAAAATTGTTCCCCCTAAAAAATACATTCTGAAGGACATTTGGTTGTCTTTTTTTCCTGGCGCAAAAATCGGCGTGTTGGGTTTGAATGGTTCAGGTAAATCAACGTTGCTCAAAATTATGGCGGGTTTAGATACCGACATTGAAGGCGAAGCGATTCCGCTTAAAGGCATTAAAATTGGCTATTTGTCGCAAGAACCGCAACTCGATCCGACTAAAACGGTGCGCGGCAATATCGAAGAAGCGGTAGCAGAAATCAAAGAAGCATTGGCGCAACTCGACCAAGTTTATTTAGATTACGCAGCGGAAGATGCCGATTTTGACAAACTTGCGGCGGATCAAGCACGTTTGGAAGATATTATTAACGCCTGCGACGGACATAATTTAGAACGCAAATTAGAAGTGGCTGCCGATGCGTTACGTTTGCCCGAATGGGAGGCGGATGTCACAAAATTATCAGGTGGTGAAAAACGCCGCGTGGCATTATGTCGGTTGTTACTTTCAAATCCGGATATGTTGTTGCTCGACGAACCCACCAACCATTTGGACGCTGAATCTGTGGCGTGGCTCGAACGCTTTTTGCACGATTATTCAGGAACCGTGGTTGCCGTGACGCATGACCGTTATTTTTTGGATAACGTGGCAGGTTGGATTTTAGAATTAGACCGTGGATCCGGCATTCCGTGGGAAGGCAACTATTCCAGCTGGCTTGAACAAAAAGGCGCGCGATTATTGTTAGAAGAAAAACAAGAATCGGCACGTCAAAAAGCCATGAAAGAAGAATTGGAATGGGTGCGTTCTGGCACAAAAGGTCGTCACGCGAAAAGCAAAGCGCGTTTGGCACGTTTCGACGAATTGTCATCCACTGAAACTCAAAAACGTAACGAAACCCAAGAAATCTACATTCCACCTGGCCCGAGATTGGGCGACGTAGTGATTGAAGCGAATGGCATTTCAAAATCGTTTGGCGATAAATTGTTGTTCAGTGATTTGAATTTCAAATTGCCGCAAGGCGGCATCGTGGGCATTATCGGTGCGAATGGCGCGGGTAAAACCACATTGTTCCGCATTATGGCGGGTTTTGAACAACCGGATTCGGGTGAATTAAACATCGGCTCAACGGTGAAACTCGCTTACGTTGATCAGTTGCGCGACGACATGGACGCGAAAAAAACCGTGTTTGAAGAAGTGTCTGAAGGATTAGATTTAATCACCGTCGGCACTTATCAAACGCCGTCGCGGGCGTATTTGGGACGGTTCAATTTCAAAGGCGGCGACCAACAAAAATTCATTGGTGATTTGTCGGGCGGTGAACGGAATCGCGTACATTTGGCGAAATTGTTAAAAACCGGCGGCAATGTTTTGTTACTCGATGAACCAACCAACGATTTGGACGTGGAAACCTTACGCGCGTTGGAAGATGCGGTGTTGAATTTCCCAGGTTGCGCGGTGGTTATTTCGCATGATCGGTGGTTTTTAGATCGAATCGCAACGCACATTTTGGCGTTTGAAGGCGACAGTCAAGTGGTTTGGTTTGAAGGCAATTACGCGGATTATGAAGCGGATCGTCATCGTCGTTTAGGAACGGATGCGGATTCACCGCGTCGGTTGAAATACAAAAAATTATCGTAACGCTTAAATTTTTAGGACTGGTTTAAAAAAACCTCTGTGGTTTATTTGAACCAGTCTGTAAATAATAACCGTTTTTAAATACCTTGAAATATCATAAAGATAAACAAATTATAATGATGGCTCGATAATTGTTTGTGTTGCCAAGTGGCACGTTTATTACACAGGCAAAAATTCAATCGTGTCGCATTCACACTCAATTTTTAAATTTATAGGAACATAAAAAAATGCGCTCTGTTATCTCTTCGTTATTACTGGTTTCAGCAACCATCACATCAGCTTATGCCGCGACAACGGCATCGCCTTCCATTGTTGAAATGGAAACCAACGTTGGTACGGTGACAATTCAGTTAGACCACGACAAAGCCCCGATTAGTTCAAAAAACTTTTTGGCTTATGTGAATTCTGGTTTTTACAAAGACACCTTTTTTCATCGGATTTACAGCGTTTATGACCCGAAAGACGCTTCAAAGTTACAGATTAGAGTCGTTCAAGGCGGTGGATTTGACGCAAAAACAATGCAATTGAAAACGCCTTTAGCGGCGATTGTAAATGAAGCTAGCAACGGTTTACATAATTCAATCGGCACGATTTCAATGGCGCGAACGAATGATCCAAATTCGGCAACGTCACAGTTCTTTTTTAATACGACTGATAATTCAGCGAATTTTGATGCCAACACGGCTACCGGCAACGCGGGTTACGCCGTTTTTGGTGCCGTGATTGGCGGTATGGATATTGTGAATAAAATTGGCAATTTTGGCACTATTAAAACAGGCTACAGCGAAGGCGTTCCTTTTAGCGAAATCAATGATTGTGGCTTCAACTTTTGTATGAAAAAAGTCATTATTGATACGGTTTATACCAGCAGCGTCGTCGATAGTCTGAATTCATTGACGCGCGTGACGGTCAACGGATTAGGTCAAGTTACCAGCCTTCCCGCTGCGATTGTATGTGGTCGAGGCAGCGTAAAATGCGCCTTGAAAAAACCATTTGGCACCGCCGTTTCATTGGTCGCGAAACCGGCAACAGGTTATGAATTCAAAGGCTGGACGGGTGATTGTTCAAGCGTAACGGCAACTTTGCCCATCGATACCAAAACCAGCAATCACAACTGCACCGCGACCTTTGCAAAAATTGGCGCGTAATTTTTATTTTTAAAATCGAATAATCGGAGTAATTCACAGTGACAAACGTGCAAGATATTACCAGCCCCATCACGGCTTCGGAAAAACGCGCCATTGGTTCGTTAGCCAGTATTTACGCCCTGCGAATGCTGGGGCTGTTTATGATTTTGCCCGTGTTGTCGTTGTTTGCGGAACAATTAGACGGTGCGACTCCGGCGTTAATTGGTCTGGCGATGAGCATTTACGGGTTGCCGCAAGTGCTTTTACAAATTCCGTTTGGGTTGATGTCGGATAAATTTGGACGCAAAAAACTGATTATTGTCGGTTTGACTTTGTTCTTTGCTGGCAGTGTCGTCGCGGCGTTATCGAGCAACATTTACGGCGTGCTAATCGGGCGAGCGTTGCAAGGTGCGGGCGCGATTTCAGCAGTGATTATGGCGTTGGTCGCGGATTTAACGCAGGAAATTCACCGCACCAAAGCGATGGCGACGATTGGCGTGAGCATTGGCGTTTCGTTTGGCGTGGGCATTATTCTCGGTCCGATTATTGCCGCGACGTTCGGGGGCGTGCAAAGTATTTTTTGGGTGACGGCTATTTTGACGTTGTTGGCGATTGTGACGATTATTTATGTTGTGCCAAATCCGACGCAATCAAAATTACACCGTGACGCAGAATTTGTGCCAGCGGATGCGATGGCGGCATTAAAAAATCCTGAACTGTTGCGCTTGGATTACGGTATTTTTATTCTGCATTTGATTTTGATGGCGATTTTCGTGGTCGTGCCAAAGTTAATGCGAAATGCGGGCTTGATTGCAGGTGACGAATGGCAGGTTTATTTGCCAGTATTTGTGATTTCGATGGCGTTAATCGTGCCGTTTATTATTTTGGCAGAAAAAAAACGCCAAATGAAAAAAGTATTTTTGGGAGCTATCGCGGCGTTGTTGATTGCGGCGGTGGGTTTCGCGCTGTTTCATGAAAATTTAGTGACGTTGATTATCTTTTTAAGCGTGTTCTTTTGCGGTTTCAATTTGTTGGAAGCGACGTTGCCGTCGTTGGTCTCAAAAACGGCTCCCGCCGATTTAAAAGGCACCGCGATGGGCGCGTATTCCAGCTCGCAATTCATGGGTTTGTTTATTGGCGGATTAGTCGGTGGCTGGTTCAACGGACAGTTTGGCGTGACGGCGGTATTTTTAGTCTGTGCCGCATTGGCGTTGAGTTGGTTGGCGTTGTCATTCTCGATGAAAGAGCCGCGTTATTTGGCAAATTTATTGATTTCACTCGACGTAATGAGCGAAGGCGACGCGCGTTTATTCGCCGATGAAATACGAAAAATAATCGGTGTGGCGGAAGTGGTTTTGCATCACGAAGACGCGGTGCTTTATTTGAAAGTGGATAACCAATTGCTCGACAAAGAAACGCTGCAAACCTTAATCAACGAGCATATTCACGCTTATCAAAATGTGATTTAAGCGCGATGAATTTTGTTGATTATCAAAAAAATGTCGCTCAACTCAATCTGTGGAATCACGCTTATCACGTTCTCGATGCGCCACTGATTTCCGATGCCGAATACGATGCGGCGTTTCGTGAATTACAAACGGTTGAACAAGAAAATCCCGATTGGCTGATGCCAGAATCGCCCACGCAACGAGTTGGCGATTCGGTCGGCAGCGCGTTTCAAAAAATAACGCACACCGTAAAAATGTTGTCATTGGCGAATGCGTTTTCAATTGACGAAACGGTCGATTTTTTTGTCAAAGCCGCGAAAGAATTGGCAATTCCACTGGAAAGTTTAGACATTTTCAGCGAACCAAAACTCGACGGATTAGCGATTAGTTTGCGTTACGAAAAGGGTTTATTGCGTGTCGCCGCCACGCGCGGCGACGGAGAAATTGGCGAAAATGTCACGCACAACATTAAAACCATTCAATCGATTCCGTTGAAATTAAACACGAAAACACCGCCCGAAATTTTAGAAGTGCGCGGCGAAGTATTTATGACCAAAGCCATTTTTGAACAAATCAATCAACTCGCGCAAACTCAAAACAGTCGCGCGTTTGTGAATCCACGCAATGCGGCGGCGGGAACGATTCGCCAACTCAATCCCAAAATTGCCGCCGAACGCGCGTTGCAATTTATTCCTTACGGCATTGGCGAGTATTCGGGCGAGCGTGAATTTTTGCGGCATTCTGAAATTATGGCGTATTTGGCGACATTAGGATTTAGAGAAAATACGAATTGCCACCATTTTTTCGCCGCAGAAATCGCATTTGATCAAGATTATCAACGTATGGAAACGTTGCGCGAAACGTTGCCAATGGAAATTGACGGCATTGTTTATAAAATTGACGATTTGAATTTGCAGCAAGAATTAGGTTTTATTTCTCGCTCGCCAAAATGGGCGGTGGCGCGTAAATTTCCCGCGCAAGTCATGACGACAACGTTGTTGGACGTGGATTTTCAAGTGGGAAGAACAGGCGTTTTAACACCCGTGGCGCGTTTAAAACCTGTATTTGTCGGTGGCGTAACCGTGAGCAATGCGACTTTGCATAACATGGACGAAATCGAACGTTTGAATTTGTGCATCGGTGATTCTGTCGAAATTCACCGCGCTGGCGACGTGATTCCGAAAGTCGTGAAAGTCGTTGCGGAAGGCGAAGCACGACGCGCGATTCTCATGCCGACACATTGCCCAATTTGCGAATCGCCAGTTAAACGCATCGAATCGCAAGCGGCTTATCGTTGCTCGGGCGGTTTAAAATGTGCCGCGCAAATTGCCGAACGCATTAAGTATTACGCCTCGCGCGATTGCTTGAACATTCGTCAACTCGGCGCAAAGTTAATTGAAATTCTGTGTGAACAAGGCGTTTTAACCAGCGTCGCAGATATTTACCGATTGACCATCGACGATATTTCAACTTTAGACGGACAAGGTGAAAAAAATGCGACCAAAATTCTCGCCGCGATTGAAGCCTCGAAACACACAAAATTCAGCACTTTTTTAACGGCGTTGGGAATTCCCGAAGTGGGCGAATCAACGGGAAAATTGTTGGCGAAACATTTTCAAACATTAGAAAAATGTCGCGCTGCCGATTTAGAAACGTTGGTACAAATTCCCGATATTGGCGAAATCACGGCGAAAAATGTACGGCATTTTTTTGATGATGAAGCGCAAAATCAGTTGGTTGATAATTTGCTCGCGGCGGGTGTTTATTGGGATGAAAGTGAAAATGAATCGTTAGAAAATACGCAACTTTTAGCGGGTCAAACTTGGGTTTTAACTGGCACGTTGAGTGCGCCGCGTAATGAATTCAAAGTGATTTTAGAGCGTTTGGGTGCGAAAGTGTCGGGTTCGGTTTCAGCAAAAACAACCTGTGTTTTAGCGGGTGAAGCGGCGGGAAGTAAATTGACGCAAGCGCAAAATTTGGGCGTTCAAGTTATCAATGAAACACAATTTTTGGAACTGATTGAAAACTTATGAACCACACTAATTCACTCGTACTCGCCAGCGGCAACGCGGGAAAAATCAAAGAACTTCAAGCATTATTGCCGAATTATGAATTGATTCCACAAACGCAATTCAACGTGTCAGAAATCGAAGAAACTGGCACCACGTTTGTCGAAAATGCGATTTTGAAAGCGCGTCATGCGGCGAGAATTTCAAAATTGCCCGCGATTGCCGACGATTCGGGTTTAGTGGTGGCGGCATTGAATGACGCGCCAGGAATTTATTCGGCACGTTACGCAGGGCAGGGCGCAACCGATGCTGAAAATATCGCAAAACTTTTACGCGAATTAAACGGCGTACCCATAACAGAACGTCGCGCTTACTTTTTTTGTGTGTTAGTGTTGATGCGCCACGCCGATGATCCGTGTCCGTTAATCGCGCAAGGGCGTTGGGAGGGTTATATTTTAGAACAACCCAGCGGTGAAAATGGTTTTGGTTACGACCCAATTTTTGGCGTTTCGACGCATTCATGCAGCGCGGCAGAATTACCGTTCGAGATTAAAAATAGCTTGAGTCATCGTGGAAAAGCGTTGATGCAATTACAATGTGAACTGAGCAATTCCAAAGACTTCATTTTTTAATCCCCCCGAAAATTAAGCGCGTCTTTTTTTAAAATAGCGGATGAATAACGCAAAAATTCGTCTAAATGTTGCGTAATCACGTTCACAGTTATCACGAGTTGCAATTTTTTATAGTCATGCACAGCAACGTTGCGAAAACCGACCATGCGTTTAAGTGATTCTGCGAGTGTATGATCAATCCAATTGGCTTGCGCTAACAGCGTGAAAACATCGCGTGAACTTTGCGGCACACCTAAATTTTCGCGGCGAATTAAATGCTGCCCCATATCGAGCGCGGCTTCACACGCACGTTGAATGTTTAAAATCGCGGCATCTTGGCGAGTAAAATTAGTGGAAAAACTTTCGGGTTCACTGTCGTACTCTTCACGAACTCGCACCACACAGCGTTCAATCGTATCCGCTTTATTGATTAACACATCATCCATAAATTGTTCCTCGTTGTTGAATATCGGCTAATAATCCTGCTCGCGCTTGGTCAAAATCTAATTTTTCACTCAACACAAAGCACTCGAATAATCCAGCTTCTAATTCTTGCGCCCATAACCGCCGTCCTGTTTGTAAAATTTGATATTGCATGACGATTGAAGTGGCTCGCATATCTAATAAATCTACGTCGCAACCGGCAATTTCAGCTAAATCACTGGCGATTTCCCACAGTTGCAATGGGTCGGCATAACCTGCGACTAATACCGCTAAATCTAAATCACTTTCAGCATTTGAATTGCCTTTGACGCGACTACCGAAAACATAAATGGCTAAGGTATTAGGAAATGTGGCTCGAATGGTTGAAATAATTGAAGAAATTGTAGGTTGTGCCAATAGCTCGGAAAGTGTGATTGAAGTCATGATTTAATCGCAGTAAAAGTATAACGGCAATAAAAAAGCTCAAAGTTTTTTACACCTTGAGCCTTCATAATTTAACGCTTAAAAAACTTACTTCACCGCTGTCGAGCGATAATACTCAATCGCTGCACCCACGCCGCTGCCTGCTTTGATGTCGAAACCACAATCCAACATTGCCATTTCAGCACCAGCGATTGCGCCGAGCATCGAAACGTCGTTCATATCGCCCATGTGACCAATACGGAACACTTTGCCCATCACTTCTGACAAACCGCCACCAAACGAAATGTTGTAGCGATTAAACGCCACGCCAATCATTTCGCGAGCATCTTTATCCGCAGGCACAACCACCGCCGTGACGGTGTTTGAATGGAAACCTTCTTGAGCGCAAGTCGTTAAACCCCACGCCGCAATTGCACGACGCACGCCTTCACCCAAACGGAAATGACGCGCATAAACATTGTCCAACCCTTCGGCAAACAACATATCCAACGATTGACGCAAACCATACAACAAAGGTAAATTTGGTGTGTAAGGCGTGTAACCTGTGGCATTGTTGGCGATTTGGTCTTTCAAATCCAAGAAACAACGTGGGAAAGTTGCGGTTTCGGCGGCTTTCAAGGCTTTCGCGCTAAAACCTAAAAATGCGCCACCCGCTGGCAACATGAAACCTTTTTGTGAGCCGCTGATAATCGCGTCAACGCCCCATTCGTCCATTTTAAATTCAATGCTGGCAACCGAACTTACACCGTCAACAAACATGAAAGCTGGGTGATTTGCCGCATCCATTGCTTTGCGAACGCCCGCAATATCAGACGTTACGCCTGTTGAGGTTTCATTATGCGTAATTAAAACTGCTTTGATTTCGTGAGCCGTATCTTCTTTTAAACGCGCTTCTAATTTGTCGAGTGGAACGCCCATTCCCCAAGGTTCTTCGTGCAATTCGACTTGAAAACCTAAACGAGTTGCCATATTCGCCCACAAATGCGCGAATTGTCCAAAACGGTAAATTAAAACTTTATCGCCTTGATTTAAAACGTTCGTGAAAGCAACTTCCCAACCTGCTGTGCCGGTTGCGGGGAAAATAAACGTTTGTCCCGTTGTTGTGCCGAAAACTTTTTTCAAATCTTCTAACAATGGCGCGAACAATTTTGGAAATGCGGGCGAACGATGATCTTCCATCGGAACGTGCATTGCGTTTAAAACTTCGTTCGGCACATTAGTTGGGCCTGGAATATAAAGGTGGTTACGACCTGCCATGATTTTCTCGCTGTAAATTTAAGGTTAAAAAAACGCGCCATAATGACATAGCGACTTTTAATCAGCAAGTTCGCGATGCCCGTGCTAACAATTCCCCGCGCGGAAAGAATTGATTGAAAAATGTGTAGTTGAAAAAGTTAATTCACGACGTGATGTCCGCGATTTCTCATGCAATCGGAATACGCGCGTTTGTAGGATTCTTCGGCAGAAAAACCTTGTTTTGCCGCGCCACCAAAACCACCCGCTGCTGCACCCATTGCAGCCCCTGCGCCAGGATTTCCCGAGAATGCGCCAATCGCTGCTCCCGCTGCACCGCCAATTAACCCACCAACGCCTGCGCCAATGGCCGTTTCTTTTGCCGTGCCACCAGAGGCTTGACCAGCTAATTCTTGGCAATCGCCCATATCTTGATTGATAAAACGTGAATTTTGGTCGTTGTACGAATCAACGGTTGGAGTCCAACCGCCTTGGCTGTAACAACCACTGATTAAAAGCGTGCTGATGAACAGCAAACCTGTTTTGTATTTTGTATTCATAATAATCACCGTTGTGTCAGATTGAAAAGAACCTTCTAAAAACACAACAATAGTAATCGATTGAAATAGGTCAAACAAGGTAGAAACGGCGATGAAAACGGGTAACGCGAGGTGATAACGGGAGCCGGTCAGATGAAACGTGGGCAAATACGCACGTTTATCTGACGCAATGTAGCATGAAACTATCTAATTTTAGCTTCTTTATAAATAACGTGTTTACGAGCCATTGGATCAAATTTTTTGATTTCCATTTTGCCTGGCATCGTTTTTTTGTTTTTGGTAGTGGTGTAAAAATGACCTGTACCTTCGGTCGAAATCAATTTAATTTTGTCGCGCATGATTTTATCCTCGTAGACTTAAACTTTTTGACCGGCTTTACGCATGTCTGCTAAGACTGCATCAATGCCGTTTTTGTCGATGATTCGCATTGCTTTCGTTGAAACGCGCAAACGCACCCAACGGTTTTCGCTTTCTACCCAAAAACGGTGATGTTGCAGATTCGGCAAAAAGCGTCTTCTGGTTCTGTTATTGGCGTGTGAAACATTGTTTCCGGTCATCGGGCGTTTACCCGTAACTTGACATACTCTTGACATGAAAACCTCTATAGGTGTGATTGAAAATGATAAAACCGGCATTATAATCGATGCACTAACATCATTAAATCGTTTTTTTCAAGAATATAAATGTAACACGCGGCTTTTGTTTGAATTTTTCGGTGAATTATCCTAGTCACAGCAAAAAATCGATATAATTGCCACACTTCAAATTCAACAACCAACCACACAACGCCTTATGTCTATCAAACTCGGCATGGTCATGGATTCCATCGACCACATTAACATTAAAAAAGACACCAGTTTCGCCATGCTACTGGAAGCCCAAGCTCGCGACTGGGAATTGCATTACATGGAATTGGGCGATTTATTTTTACGCAACGGACGCGCGTTTGCTCGCACGCGCACGCTGAAAGTGCAGCGCGATTCGCAGCATTGGTTTAAATTTATCACCGAACAAACGATTCCGTTGGAAGAATTAAACGTCATTTTGATGCGTAAAGATCCGCCGTTCGACAGTGAGTTTTTGTACGCGACGTATATTTTGGAACAGGCAGAAAGTGCGGGCGTTTACGTTGTCAATAAACCGCAATCGTTGCGTGAAGCGAATGAAAAATTATTTACCGCGTGGTTTCCGCAATGTTGCGCGGAAACATTGGTGTCACGCAATTCGCACCAAATCCGCGAATTTTTGCATGAACAACACGATATTATTATCAAACCGTTAGACGGCATGGGCGGCACGTCGATTTTTCGTTTACGTTTGGACGACCCGAATATCAGTGTGATTTTAGAAACCATGACGCATTACAATCAGCGTTTTATTATGGCGCAAAAATATCTCCCCGCGATTAAAGACGGTGATAAACGTATTTTGGTGGTGAACGGTGAAGCGATTCCGTTTGCGTTGGCGCGAATTCCGCAACACGGTGAAACGCGCGGCAATTTAGCGGCGGGCGGTCGTGCCGAAGGTCGTCCTTTGACCGAACGTGACCATTGGATTGTCAGCCAAGTTGCGCCCACATTGAAAGCGAAGGGTTTGATTTTTGTCGGTTTAGATGTAATTGGCGATACGCTCACCGAAATTAACGTCACCAGCCCAACCTGCGTGCAAGAATTGGACACGCAATTCGGTTTGAATATTGCCGGGATTTTGATGGATCATATTGCGGCGACTGTGACGTAAATGGCGAAGATTTGGGCGTTTTCGATTGCGCTGGTTTTACATTTTATTTTTTGGACGGGTGTGATGCTAAAAACGCCCGCGCCTGATTCTCAACCGCCTACGCTGATTGAAGTGTCATTTATTACGCAATCATCGCCAATAAAAGCTAAACAAAATGATAATGTGGTGGTGGAAAATCAAGCGGCGAGCAATGCCGCACCCGTTGAAGTCGCGCCAAAACCGCCACCACCTGAACCAGTAAAACCCATTGTGAAACCAATCGAAAAAATCATAAAAAAACCGATTGAGCCAGCGAAAAAAGAAACGCCGAAGCCAAAAATTATCACGATTGAAAAATCTGAAAGCGTGGTGAAACAAGTTGAAAAGCCCGCTCCACCGCCGAAACCTGAAAAAATACAAAAACCGATTATTGAAAAAATCGAAAAAGTTGAAGTGAAAGAAAGACCGCGTTTGTCGTTGGAATCAGTGCAGCAGCAAATTTCTCAAATCGGTAGTCACATCAACCAGCAACAAGTTAGTCTGCGTGATAAATACATCAACGAGTTTGGCGTAAAAGTGAAGCGTATTGGGCAAACTATTTATGACCGTGGCACGTTACCAGCGGGAATTTTAGAAACGAAAATCGAAATTAACGCAGAAGGAACGCTCATCGATTTTAAAATTACACGTTCTTCGGGAAGTGTTAAATTAGACGAAGCGGTAGAAAATATGATTCGTTCGAGCGCACCGTATTCTGATTTACCTTTTCAATTATTGAACGAATCCAACACGCTGGAATTTACGCGGGTGTGGGAATTTTATGGTGATTAAAAACACGCCTGAAAGACCGAATTTTTATAACCGAATCAAGGAAAAAACATGACTGAAACAACTTATTTAGACAATCAATTTATTATCGCCATGCCAACGTTAGCAGACGATAATTTTTCACACGCCGCGATTTATTTATGCCAACACAATGCTGATGGTGCGCTGGGCATTGTAATCAATCGTAAATCCGACATGAAATTAAAAGAAATTTTCATGCAAATGGATATTGCAATTACATCGATGACAGCGGCAGACGCACCCGTTTATGTAGGCGGTCCTGTGCAACAGGAACGTGGGTTTGTGTTACACACCACGGGTGGAAAATGGGCGATTACGTTGCCCATTTCTGACACGATGTCATTGACCACGTCGCGCGATATTATTGAAGCGATTGCCAAAGGTGAAGGCCCCGAACGTTATTTTGTCGCGCTCGGTTATGCCGGTTGGGCAAAAGGACAATTAGAACAAGAAATGTTGTCGAATTCGTGGTTAAACACGCCATTTGGTGCGCCCATTTTATTCGATACGCCGGCGGATTTACGGTGGCGAATGGCAGCGAGTCAAATCGGCATCGATATTAACCAACTCACGGTTCGCGCGGGTCATGCGTAAAGATCCGTTGGCGCGTCAGTCGCTCGATACTTATTTGGGTTTTGATTTTGGCACAAAAAAAATTGGCGTTGCGGTGGGGCAATTAACCACCGCGACCGCCAATTCGTTGCAAACGTTGCGTTCGCCTAATCAAACACCGAATTGGCAAGCCATTGAAAAACTGGTGGAAGAATGGCAGCCTGCGGGTTTTGTGGTGGGTATTTCGCGCCAATTCGACGGCACCGATAATCCCGTTACGCCGAAAATGTTAAAGTTTTGTCGCCAATTAAACGGGCGATTTGTGTTGCCCGTTCATCAACAAGACGAAACGCTTTCCACGTTTGAGGCGAAACAATTATTGTTCGACGAGGTTCACGTTAATGCGACGAAATTGTGGGCAGTTCAAGACGAACTCGCCGCGCAATTGATTTTGCAATCGTGGTTGAATCAACAAGAAAAAACGCTTTGAAATTGCATGAAACACAAACATCGTTGAGCATGGAAGATTCAGATTTATTTCGGCAAACTATCGGCAAAGTCCAAACCGTTAAACAAGATAAAGTGTCGCTGCACGCCGAGCAAAAACCGAAACCGAAGCCTTATCCGAAACCGTTAACCGTGAATTTCGACGCGCATTTAAGTTCTCGAAATTCAGACGATGTTGAAACGGTGGGCATTTATGATTCGATGAATTTTCTGTCGGCGGGTTTGCAAAATAGCGTGCTGAAAAAATTGCGTAAGGGTTTTTTTGGTATTGATGCCGAAATAGATTTACACGGTTTGAATACGCCAGATGCAAAACGGCAATTGCTGCATTTTTTGCACAACAGCGTGGAAGAAGGCGGTCGTTGCGTTCACATTGTTCACGGCAAAGGTTATCGCTCGTTGGATAATTTACCGGTGATTAAAAATGAACTAAATCGCTGGTTACGCCAACACAAAGACGTGCAAGCGTTTTGTTCTGCCAGCCCGAAAGACGGCGGCACGGGCGCATTATTTGTTTTATTGCGATTGTCGGACAAATACGGTTTTAGTGATGAAAAAGACTTTTACGAATAATGCCAACACACTTCCGGAACATAAAATAAAATGAATATTTTTTATTTACACACCGAGCCGAAAATTTGCGCTCAACAACACGTTGATAAACACGTTGTGAAAATGATTTTGGAATACGCGCAATTGCTGTCAACGACGCATCGATTTTTGGACGGAACGGAAATTCTGACGACATCGGGAGCGGGGCGAAAAGTAAAGCGGTGGCGATTACCGGACGAACGCGATGCGATACTCTACGAAGCAACCCATATTCAACATCCGTCGGCGATTTGGACACGACAACGTGATGAAAATTATGTATTTTTGTGGCGATTATTGAGTTGTTTGTTGGAAGAATATACGTTTCGTTATGAAAAAATTCACGCCACGAGTCGTTTGTTCACGCCGCTAAAGTTGTTGCCGTTTAACATTTTGGCGGGTGAATTTAGTCAGCCTACGCCTGCGATGCCGGACGAATATAAAGTGGCAGGCGATTCGGTGGCTTCCTATCGAAATTATTATTGCGGTTCAAAATCGCGGCTGTTTGCGTGGAAAAATCGTCAAAAACCAGATTGGCTGACGTTAACCGAAGAAAAAATATGAATTTATGGCAATTTCAATTTATGATAATAGCAATTGGCATGAGTAAAATTATCGTGTAATCTATGCGCTACTTAACGGGGGCGACTTGGCTTCGACGTGGGTAGCGAAACCTAGAGTGCATGCCGAGGACAGTACACCTCGTAAAATCTACTGAAACTTAAGTATTCGCAAATGACGAAAACTACTCAATGGCTTTAGCTGCTTAAACACAGCACCATTCCTTTGACCATCTGTGCTTATGCGGGTGGAGTTTAAATGCTTCGGCAAGAGAACGTTCAGAGGTCATTCACATAAGATCGCGCTGAAGTCTGTCCGGAATGGATGCGCTAAAACCCTACGGAATCGTTGGTGACTTTTTTGGCTCGTCGGAATGTCACTGACTAAATTAAAGAACGAGATAAGCATGTAGACCTTGTGGCGGAGTGCTTACGGACGGGGGTTCAATTCCCCCCGCCTCCACCAAACATAGATTCAATAAGATTCAAAAAAGTTTAAAAACCCGCAAGTTATATGACTTAGCGGGTTTTTTTTATTGTCCAGCGAAATACAGTTAAAACCAGTAACAGCGTGCATTTTATGCAGTAACTTTTACAGTAACACCCAAAATTACTGTTTTTTAGCAAGGAATCCTTACTTGGAAATATTTTCCGAGAAGAATATAGTCGCGATTTGAATTAACGAGAAAAATGCAGTCACGATTTTAAACCCATTTTCTTTAACCATAATACGAAAACACTGATGAAAATTTTAATTACTGGTGGTACAGGGCTAATCGGAAGGAAGTTATGTTTCGCGCTACTCAAAGAAGGTCACGATTTAACGGTTTTAAGTCGAAATCCCCGTTCGGTGCCAGCAGAATGCAAACCTATGGCATCGTTAAGCGAATGGCAACCAGAAATAACTTACGATGCAGTGATAAACTTAGCGGGCGAACCCATTGTTGACAAGCCGTGGACAGACCAACGCAAAGAAGTTTTGTGGAAAAGTCGTGTCAATCTGACCGAGGAATTAGTAAAACGGATTGAAGCGGCAAATCAGAAACCAAAAGTATTGCTGAGTGGTTCAGCCATTGGTTATTACGGCAGCACGGGCGATGCGGAAATAGATGAAACGTTTCCAACGGGGACGGATTTCGGCGCACGATTATGTTTGGCGTGGGAAAATGCCGCGTTAAATTCGAGTGTTCGAGTTTGTGTTTTGCGAACGGGTTTAGTGTTAGATTCGTCGGGCGGAATACTGAAAAAAATGTTGTTGCCATTCAAATTAGGATTAGGCGGACAAATGGGCGACGGCAAACAATGGATGAGCTGGATTCACATTGATGATTACGTTGCCATTCTGATTAAACTGTTGCACAGCGAAAATGCAAAAGGTGCTTACAATATGACTGCACCTGAACCCGTTACAAATCGTCAGTTTACGAAAATACTTGCTGCTATTTTGTCACGTCCTGCATTTTTCAATACGCCGGCGTGTTTCTTAAAATGGATACTGGGCGAACGTGCAGAATTGGTGTTGGGCGGGCAGCGCGTGTTGCCGGTTAAAGTAAAAGAGCTTGGTTATCACTTCATTTATGACAACTTTGAAAAGGCAATTCGAGATTTGTGCAAAACCCAAAAATAAGTTGAATCGTTAAAATTCGAGTCAAAAAGTTTCACGGCGCAATTAACACACAATTACCTTATAATTGCGCCAATTTCACTCAATCGATAATACAAAAATATGGATTTAAAATTTCTCGACTTTGAACAACCCATCGCCGTTTTGGAAGCAAAAATTGAAGAGCTGCGTAATGTGCAGTTTGATAACAAAATCAACATTTCCGACGCGCTAAAACAATTAGAAGAACGTAGCCAAGCGTTGACCGAATCGATTTTTGCGAATTTATCGGATTGGCAAATTTCGCAAATTTCACGTCATCCGGGTCGCCCGTACACATTGGATTATATCGATTTGATATTCACCGATTTTCACGAATTACACGGCGATCGCGCTTATGCGGATGATCCGGCGATTATTTGTGGACTGGCGAAATTAGACGGAAATCCGGTGGTGCTAATTGGTCATCAAAAAGGACGCGATACCAAAGAAAAAATTTATCGTAACTTCGGAATGCCACGCCCAGAAGGTTATCGGAAAGCGTTGCGCGTAATGAAACTTGCCGAACGTTTTAAATTACCGATTATTTGTTTAATCGACACACCAGGCGCATATCCGGGAATTGATGCCGAAGAACGTGGACAAAGTGAAGCCATTGCGCGAAATTTGTTTGAAATGGCAAAACTGAAAACACCGATTATTTGCACCATTATTGGCGAAGGTGGTTCGGGTGGCGCGTTGGCGATTGGCGTGGGCGATCGTTTGATTATGTTGGAATACAGCACTTATTCGGTGATTTCACCTGAAGGTTGCGCGGCGATTTTGTGGAAAAGTCCTGACAAAGTTCAACTTGCTGCTGAAGCGATGGGCATTACTGCCGACCGCATTCGTGAACAAGGTTTTTTAGATGAAGTGGTGCGTGAACCGTTAGGCGGCGCACACCGTGATTTCAAAACTACGGCGGCGAATTTGAAAGAAACGTTATCCAATCATTTGTACGCGCTGCAACGTCAAAATGTGAACACGCTGCTCGACGCGCGTTATGAACGCATCATGAATTTCGGTGTATTTGAAGAATCCGCGAAATAAAACAGGTCAAAGGTTCAAATGTGAAAGAGAATTTTAGTTTTGATGTTTTAGTCGTGGGTAGCGGTGGTGCGGGTTTAACGCTCGCGCTAAAATTGGCTGACGCTCGAACGCGCGTGGCGGTGTTGTCAAAATTTGCGTTGACTTCAGGCAGCACTTATTACGCACAAGGTGGCATTTCGGCGGTATTTGATGCGGAAGATTCCATTGAATCGCATTTGAACGATACGCTGGATTCGGGCGCGGGTTTGTGCGACGAAGAAATTGTGCGATTAACCGTGAATCATGGCAAAAAATCAATTGATTGGTTGCGCGAACAAGGCGTGATGTTTACCGAAGAGCAATCTATTTCGGGCGAAACAAAACTCCATTTGAACCGAGAAGGCGGACATTCACATCGGCGCGTGGTGCATACCGATGACGCAACGGGGAAAGCTGTTTCGTTATCGCTGATTGAACGCGCTCAAGAGAATTCGTACATCGAATTATTCGAGCATCACAATGTCATTGATTTAATCATCGAAAACAATCGCTGCGTCGGCGCGTATGTGTTCAACAGTTTGCAGCAACACGTCAAAACATTTGCCGCCAAAGTGATTGTGTTGGCAACCGGTGGCGCGAGTAAAGCCTATTTGTACAGCACCAATCCGCAAAGTTCGACCGGTGACGGAATGGCGGTGGCGTGGCGAGCGGGTTGTCGAGTCAGCAATTTGGAGTTTATGCAATTTCACCCAACCTGTCTTTATCATCCGGCGGGACAGTCGTTTTTGATAAGTGAAGCAGTGCGCGGTGAAGGCGGACGTTTGATTTTGCCAGACGGTTCGGAGTTTATGCACCATTTCGACGAACGGGCTGAATTGGCTCCGCGTGATATTGTGGCGCGAGCGATTGACCATGAAATGAAAAAACGTGGCATCGAATGCGTGTATTTAGATATTAGCCACAAACCCGCGCCGTTTATTCGGGAACATTTTCCGAATATTTATCAACAGTGTTTGCAGTTCGATATTGATATTACGCAACAACCGATTCCCGTGGTTCCCGCTGCCCATTACACTTGCGGCGGCGTGTTGACGGATAATTTTGCGCGAACCGATATTAAAAATTTATACGCCGTCGGCGAAGTTGCTTGCACTGGATTACACGGCGCAAATCGCATGGCGAGTAACTCACTATTAGAATGTTTGGTGTTTGCCGAACGTGCCAGTGAAGATATTAAACAAAAATTGACGCAATTATCGATGCCAAAAAATTTGCCGCTGTGGGACGAATCGCAAGTCATCGATTCGGACGAAGAAGTGGTTGTGTCGCACAATTGGAACGAATTGCGCCATTTTATGTGGGATTACGTCGGTATTGTGCGAACCGATAAACGGTTAAATCGCGCCATGAATCGGGTCGAATTACTAAAAAAAGAAATCGCGCAGTATTATCAAGATTTTCGTGTCACGAGTGACTTGTTGGAATTGCGGAATTTGGTGGTGGTAGCGGAATTGATTATTCGCTGCGCCCAAGAACGCAAAGAAAGTCGTGGTTTGCATTACACGTTAGATTATCCAAATCTCGACGCTTCACAACCTGCAAAAAACACCGTTTTAACACCAAAAAACTACCGTAAATCAGATTAAACAACGCTTTGACCACACTCCAATTGTGTCAGGTTTTCAATAGCCGCGCCAAAATCGTCAATGAATGCGATAATAGCCGCTGATAATTTTAACTTTTGGAACTTTTCCCATGATTGAAAATCTAAATCCCCAACAAGCATGGGATTTTTTGCAACAAAATCCAACAGCGGTTTTGGTTGATGTGCGAACCAGAATGGAGTATTTATTTGTCGGTCATCCGCCGCAAGCGATACACATTGCGTGGATAGAATCACCAAAATGGCAACTTAATCCCAATTTCATTGAAAGCGTTCGGCAAGCTGCATCCGCTTTGGATACGCCCATTCTGTTGTTATGCCGCAGTGGACAACGTTCATTAGATGCAGCGGCGGCACTGGAACAAGCAGGTTATTCAAATTTGATTAACATCGTCGACGGGTTTGAAGGCGCGTTAGACAACAATAAACAACGCGGCACCGTCAACGGCTGGCGTTTTTCTGGGTTGCCTTGGCAGCAGAGTTAAAAATATTCAACCTGTAATATCCAATTTTATTTAACTAAGAGTACAAAAAGTGATTGAAAAACTAAGAAACATTGCCATTATTGCCCACGTTGATCATGGTAAGACCACGCTTGTAGACAAATTGTTGCAACAGTCAGGAACGTTCGCGGCACACACGAAAGTCACTGAGCGCATGATGGATTCCAACGACATCGAAAAAGAACGCGGCATTACCATTTTGGCAAAAAACACCGCGTTGGATTGGAATGGCTACCACATCAACATCGTTGACACACCAGGACATGCTGATTTCGGTGGCGAAGTGGAACGTGTTTTATCGATGGTGGATTCCGTTTTATTACTAGTTGATGCGGTGGATGGCCCGATGCCGCAAACTCGTTTCGTGACGCAAAAAGCCTTTGCGTTGGGTTTGAAACCGATTGTTGTCATTAACAAAATCGACCGTCCCGGTGCGCGTCCTGATTGGGTTGTTGATCAAACATTTGATTTGTTTGATCGTTTAGGTGCAACCGATGAACAATTAGATTTTCCGATTGTTTATGCGTCAGCCATTAACGGCTATGCTGGTTTAACCGCCGACACAACGGGCGGTGATATGACCGCGTTATTCCAAACAATCGTAGACAAAGTAAGTCCACCACCGGTAAACGTGGATGGTCCATTCAAAATGCAAGTTAGTAGTTTGGATTACAACACTTATACCGGCGTAATTGGGATTGGTCGCATTCAACGTGGCGTAATTAAAGCGAATCAGCCGTTGATTATTGTCAACCGCGAAGGCGTTGAACGTAAAGGTAAAATGTTGCAAGTCTACGGTTTCCACGGTTTAGATCGTGTGGAAGTCGCTGAAGCGCGGGCGGGCGATATTATTGCATTTGCCGGTATCGAAAAGTTGGAAATTTCAGACACCATTTGTAGTCCCGAATTGGTTGAAATTATGACACCGTTGTCAGTTGATGAACCCACGGTTTCGATGACGTTCCAAGTTAACAATTCACCGTTCGCAGGACGTGAAGGCAAATATGTCACGACGCGCCAAATTCGTGATCGTTTAGAAAAAGAATTGCAACATAACGTTGCGCTGAAAGTCGAAGATACGGCTGACCCTGATAAATTCCAAGTTTCCGGTCGTGGCGAATTGCATTTGTCCGTGTTAATCGAAACGATGCGTCGCGAAGGTTTTGAAATGGGCGTTTCACGTCCAGAAGTTATTTTGAAAGAAATCGACGGCAAAAAATGTGAACCATTTGAAATGGTGACGATTGAAGTCGAAGAAGAGCATCAAGGTTCAATTATGGAAAAATTGGGCGATCGCAAAGGCGATTTAACCAATATGGTTCCAGACGGTAAAGGTCGTATTCGTTTAGAATACATGATGCCATCACGCGGTTTGATTGGCTTCCAAACTGAATTTATGACCGCAACGTCTGGTTCGGGTTTGCTTTATCATGTTTTTGATCATTACGGTCCAATGAAATCTGGCGATGTCGGTAATCGTATGCGCGGCGTGTTAATTTCAATGGTGGCGGGTAAAGCAGTAACGTATTCGTTGCATCCATTACAAGAACGCGGCGAATTATTGCTCGTGAATGGCGACGAAGTTTATGAAGGAATGTTAGTTGGTTTGCATTCACGCACCAACGATTTGTGTGTCAATCCTTGTCGTCCAAAACAATTGACTAACGTTCGCGCGTCGGGAACTGACGAAAGTTTAGTTTTGGCACGGATTCAAAAATTGACGTTGGAACAAGCGTTAGAATTTATTTCGGAAGATGAATTGGTTGAAGTTACACCAAAATCGATTCGTTTACGCAAAAAATTATTGACTGAAAATGAGCGCAAACGTTCAGGCAAAAATTAACAGCTGATATTCGCTATTTTCACGTTTTGCGTGAAAACAATGCAAAATCAAAAACCGTTACTTTGAAGATATTTGAAGTAGCGGTTTTTTTATGGCTATTATTATGCGATGCCTAACTTTTAAATTTGAACGAACCTGTCAAATTGTGTGGTTCTGCGGCTTGACATTCTCCCCACCCTAAACGGCGGGGTTTTTCGCTACTTATGATAAATAAGCAAACAAACAGTGAGTTTGTTCAAATTCTTTGAACATGATTACAGAATTCGTGGATTATTGATGCAACATATTGTTTAAAATCTACAAATAACAAAAAAGCCCCGATTTGCTGTAATGCAAGTCGGGGCTTTTTTCATGGTAATGCCACAAATTATTTGCTTTCGCGTAAATGTAATTCGGATTTGAGCTTTTTAAGCTAGACCACGAAGGCGTAATTTTCCCGTCGTATTTTGAAAAATCAGACAAGCCAAATTTTTTAAATAAATTAACAAAATCAAGAATTTTATCTTGTTGATACTCAGGATAATTTTCGAACTCAATTGAAAACTGTCGATTCATCCCAACGTGATAAATAGAACTCAAAATTATTGTCCTCGACCATATTCGATAATAAATTTGCGTTGTTCTTCACGAGTTAAACCATCTGGCAATTCTATTGTTTCCATAGATAAAGCCCGTTCCATTCTAGCTTTATCAAATTCACCCACAGCAAAGTTAGTTGTTTGTTTTAATGGCTTTTTTGCAGCAGAAGTACCAGCAAATGATAAGGTTGCAAAATTCATAAATCACCCATAATTAGAAAATTTCAACAGGCTTGCATCTTAAACGAAATTATAAAATATAAACAAACAAAAAAGCCCCTCTTTGCTGTGATGCAAGTCGGGGCTTTTTTCATAAAAATTGAATGGTAATTTCAACATCACCTTCCGCCACGAGTTTCTTTTTCGCGCCGATAATCACAAAGACTAGCGCGATAACAAAACCCGTGAAGATGATAATCCCTAAAATAATTTCCAGCATGACGTTACCTTCCTAGAGTTGAATGCCTGAGAAAGCCATGAAGCCCAAAGACATCAGACCCGCTGTAATAAACGTAATACCCAAACCTTGT
>CAIQDI010000006.1 GCA_903870545.1 uncultured Pseudomonadota bacterium | reverse complement strand
CGGTTGCTTGAAATTAACGGCGGCTTTTTCGCCGATATTAAAACTCTCCCATTCGCCGACCATTTTGTCGGTATTTTGTTGAATAGTGAGTGTGCTACCGCTTTGAGAAATTGTTCCCGAACCTTGGGTTATTTGTCCACCCGTAGGTAATTGAGTAAGCGCAGGGTCGGCATAAGCGATTGATAAACCAAGTAATGAAACGCTTAAAATTTCCGTCGCACGACGTTTGGCTCTGGAATGCCCTTTCGCAAGTTCTGAAACGACAACAAAAGCCTGCTGTGCTTCACTCCAAATAATCCGATAAATAGAATTCATAGTTGCATGGCTCTTTTCTTAAAAATAAAAAGCAGCACCTGACAAAAATCGGTTTTCATCAAGAGAACCTGAAATATTGTCAGTCACTGCACTCGTTTCAGTGTTGTGTTTAATTATGCACCTATGTTCCATAAACTGAAAAGTTATTTTCATAGGCGAACTGTAATGATGAAACAAAGCCCATTATTTTCCATTCACATCAAAGGCAATTATCTAGTTATTGAAAATATATGTAAATTATGAGTATAAATACGCAATTTATAACACATAGAATTCTTGATTTATGATAGTCCGCAAGATTTTTATGGAGATGAATATAATGAAGCAGAATATGGTGGTGTCAAAGGGTTCTACACTTACCAAAGAAGAAAAAATATCATTGCAATCTTTAGATCGTCCAATGATAGCGTGCAAGATACACTCACAACCTTACGACACGAATTACTCGAACACTTCGGACTTAACCTTTTTGAACCTATTGAGAAGATGGCGTTTTTGCGTCATGTCATTATTTCCAGTAAAAACAAGGAAATTTCTGCGCTCTTTGATGAAGTAGGAAAGGATTACCCCGATATACTCCATGATGAGTTTTTAGTTGCCGAGGAAGTTTTTACAGAGTTGAAACAGCTCTCGTTTCAAGAAGGAATAAACTAGAAAAGAAACATCCGTTACTTTGGGAGAAGTCCGAGACAACTCCGTCCGATTTCGGTAATCAGACCTCCTTAGCGACTCTACCCTCAGAAAATACCGATGAAGGTCGTCCAAACGGGACACTGGAGCAACAAAGTAACGATGGCGAAGGTATGAACCAATCAAAAACAAACATAACCGCTAACGCCTACACCAAAGAATCACTCGCTACAGCCTTGCATGAAAAAGCCGATAGCATATTTGGCAAAGGTTCTATTTTAACCTATAGTTACGAATTTCGATGGGGCTTCTAAACGCTTCAACGCAAAATCGAATCAGCCATGCCGATAGGATTATCCAGCATCGTAGTCAATAATTATCACGTTTAATACAAATCCACCGGATCAACATCGAGCGACCAGCGCACTTTTGCCGCCAATTTTAATGTCAAAATTTCCGGCACGAGTTGCTTTAACAAATGATGCAACGCGCTTCGATTGGCATGTTGAAACAATAATTGAAAACGATATTGCCCGGCGCGGCGTGCCATCGGTGCTGGAATCGCGCCTAAAATCTGCACTTTTTGCGGGTTGAACGTGTGCGCTAATTCCGCCACCGCGTTTAAAAAAGTTTGGGGTAATTCTTCATTTTCAGAATGAGCGCGAAGCAACGCCTGATAACTGAACGGCGGCAAATTTGCCATTTCCCGCTCCGCCAACGCCAACGCCGCAAATTTCGCGTAACCGTCACGCAATAATTCTGTCAATAAGGGATGTTCCGGTTGGCGCGTTTGTAATAACACTTTTCCTTGTTTACGTTCACGTCCCGCACGCCCTGAAACCTGCACAATCAATTGCGCCAACTTTTCGCCCGAATGAAAATCGGTGCTAAATAAGCCACTGTCCACGTCCAAAATCGCCACCAACGTAACGTTCGGAAAATGATGCCCTTTCGCCAACAATTGCGTGCCTAAAATAATGTGCGCGTCCCCGTCGTGAATTTGTGTTAAAAAATCTTCCAACGCGCCTTTTTTTTGGGTCGAATCACGGTCTAAACGCAACACGATTTTGTCGGGAAATAAGCGCGTCAACACCGATTCTAATCGTTCCGTTCCCAAACCTAACGACGTTAATTCAGGCGATTGACACGCCGGACAGGTTGAAATCAGCTGGTGTTCCGTGCCGCAATGATGACAGCGTAACAAATTTTTATTTCGGTGAATCACCAAATTGGCATCGCAATGAACACAACGCGCCACCCAACCGCAATCGTCACAAATTAACGTTGGCGCAAAACCGCGACGATTTAAAAATAATAAAACCTGTTCATCTTTTGCTAGCGTCGCGTGAATTTCAGTAATCAAGCGCGTAGACAAACCCTGTTGTAATTTTTGCTGCCGAATATCAACAACGTGAACCAACGGCGGCAGAGAATTTCCCGCCCGTTCAGGCAATAAAAGATGGTGATAACGCTGGTGTTTTACGTTGTATAAACTTTCCAACGACGGTGTCGCCGAACCTAAAACGACTGGCACATTTGCCAATTTGCCGCGCATCACCGCCACATCTCGTGCTGAAAATCGAAAGCCTTCTTGTTGCTTAAACGAGCTGTCGTGTTCTTCGTCGAGAATAATTAGTCCGATATTCGGCAACGGCGTAAATAACGCCGAACGGGTGCCGAGCAATAACGAACACGCGCCACTTTGCATCAACAGCCACGCATTTTTGCGTTGTAAAGGGGTCAGTTTGGAATGTGAAATAGCAATCGGCGTATTGAAACGCGCTTGAAAACGTTGCTGTAATTGTGGCGTGAGCGTGATTTCGGGGACTAAAACTAAAACTTGTTGATGGCGGTCTAAAACGGTTTGAATCAACTGCATATAAACTTCGGTTTTGCCGCTGCCCGTTACGCCATCGAGAACAAAAACGTTGAATTCGCACAACGTCGCGCTGATTTTATCAATCGCGTTTTGTTGGGCTTCGTTGCAAATGAGTGGGGGATTTTTCGTTTCGACTTCAACCATTTTGGGCAATTTTTTAATCACCGCGTCTTTGCCTTGTCGCAACGCCACGGGAAATGCCGCGCTCATCACTTCGCCAATCGGATGATGATAATAACTGGCGACCCAATGCAGCAATTTCAAATCGATTTCTGCCAACAACGGCACGTCGTCAATAATGCGCGTAATCGGTTTTAGTTTTTCGAGGTCATAATCGTTTTCAAAGCTGGTGGCAATTAAAAAGCCGATTTTTGAAGTTTTGCCAAACGGTACTTCGAGGCGAATCCCCGCCTGTAAATGTTGCGAATTTTCAGGGGCGAGGTATTCAAAGTGTTGAAAAAAAGGCACAGCGGGAATCGCGACTTTTAAAATGAGCGGTTTAGTCATGATTCCAAATTTGCACCAAACTCAAGGTCGCCAACATTAAAAACGCGACCAACGTCCACTCCGGCATACTGAAACCCAACATCGTCCAATCAACTTTCGCACAATCGCCGGTGCCAGAAAGCATCAATTTAACCGTGTCCAACAGCGGGAAATTTTCCAACATATATTCCAACGCTGGGCTGCATTCTGGCACTTTGTCGGGCGGTAAGTGTTGAATCCAAATATGGCGCGTCGAAATAGACGCGCCACCGAATGCGGTCAACGCGCCTAAAATAGCGTAACGATTGATGCCGGTTCGGGCTGGATTGTGAAGCGCGGCGATTAAAAAAACCAAACCGGTTAACAAAATCGCGATGCGTTGCGAAATACACAACGGACACGGATCCAAACCTTGTACCAATTGGAAATACGCGCCCATGCTCAATAAAAATACACACCCTGCGCTGCCTAAGAAAAACCAAATTCTGGGTGTGAATTTAATTGCGTTAATGATTTCCATGATGTTCCACCTCGTTTCTAAATAATCGACAACCGCGACTGGGCCCTAAAACCACCAACACATCGCCTGCATTGAGTTCGTGATCGGTTTCGCCGTTGGTAAAATGTAACTGGTCGTCTAATTCTCGATCGACCACACCAATCAAAATCAAATTGTATTTTTCGTTTTTCAAATTCAATTCACTGACCATCACGCCTTCCAAATACGATGCCATCGGGATTTCAATTTGCGCCATATTCAAATCGTGCCGCCCAAAAACCGTGTGATCCAGAATGTTGCTAATATCCGGTTTTGTGAGCATTTCGTGGACTTTTCGCCCACAAATTTCATACGGATCAATAATTTTATTGGCACCCGCCGCCAACAATTTATCTTCCGATTCGGCTTCATCGACAATCGCGATAATTGTTAAATTTTTATCAATAGCGCGGGCTGAAATCGTCAAAAAAACGTTGTCCGAATCCTTGGGATAAAAACAGAAAATAATATCAACGCTTGAACCAATGCCCACCGAGACCAAATTATCGTCATCACGAAAATCAATCACCCGCGTTTCAAATCCTTTTTCAGCTACTAACGCCGCTTCGGCTTCGTTATGGGCAACAAATAAAATGCTGCACTCGTCTTTTGGCAATCGATTCATTGCCTCCAACGACATCACGCTATAACCAAATACGACGATGCGCTTCATGTTTCGATTTTATTTAGCCGTCGTACTGGTGAAAAATGGTTTCACTTTTACGGGCGTGGTGATGACAGATGTTGCTGCCGCACGTTTAATTTCATACTTTGATGAATCTATCGCGCAAGTTGTGTCGTCACTGCTGCACGCTGATTTAATCACGACATAATATGCGGGGGAATTTTTTGTCAACGTAATGGGATAAGCCCCTTTGTCGCCTGATTTTCCTGTGCCGCAATCACTACCGTTAATCATCGTGGTTGATTTCAACGTTTTTGCATTATCATAAATCAACATTTTCCAATCGTTTTGATAGCGTACAGAATTCGGGCAGCTAAACGTTAAATTCGCATCGGTTGTACCTGTATCAACTTGATAAACCTGAACATCCGCAAGCGAACTGAGTTGCGCGGTTTGTGACGCGCCCAGATTTTTTTTCGTCGTGAGCCAAGTGGTATCAAATGCGTCCGGATCCAATTTTGGCGGCGTAATAATAGGACTGATTGAAAGCGTGTAAGCACCAGTATTCACTTTGCAGACGTTTGTAGCATCTAAACTTAATTCAGATTTACTGTCATCGGGCGCAAGTAAACAGCTCGATTGCACGCCAATATATTGTGAATTTTGGCTAGGCGGTACGCTCATTTTGAACGCGCCATTATTATCACAATCCGTCGGCATAACAGGATAAACGGCTTCTAGCCAATCGGGATTTCCCGCATTTTGTTCCCAGACGGTTACAGTCCAACCTTTGTCGCCGCCAATGGCTTTGCTTTGGGTGCAGGCAAAGTCGAGCGACGTGTTTTGAGTCGGTGAATTTGCCAGCTTGTAATAATCCACTTTATCCACAGTTTCAAGTCGATTTCCCAGACCTATTGTTGAAAATGTTTCATTGCCGATGTTGGTGTAAGGCGTAACAATGCCGTCTGTCGGCGAATTATTGCTGTAAGTTTTATCGCCGATAGTTGGTTTATCGTTATAGATATAAAACATTTCTTTGCCTTCACAGTGAAAATCACCAATATCGACTTTCACAGGAATTACAACGGAATCACTTATCGGTGTGACGGCGGTTGTCGCAGTTGTTGTTGTTGCAGCCACGACGGCTGGATTAAAATCTTCCAAATCGAGTTTTGCGCCCGTCAATGTGATTTTAGTATTCGTGCTGCCGCATTCGCCGAGCGTGACGGTCGCGCTATCTTTTGCAATCAAATGAGCATCGATAATTTCAGCATTGCCGGTGATGTTGCCTAAAATAATATCCGCTGGCGTGGCTAAATCCGGCGTTAAAATTTGGCAAACTGTGCTGCCAATTTGAATTTTAATCGGAGTTTTTGTTTTTAATGCTTTGCTCAAATCGATATTTTCAGCTTTCACCGCAATCGTTGAACTGCTATTTAAACCACAGCGCGTCAATTTAAAATTCGCATTTGTTGTCGTGACGCTTTTGGCGGCAGATAAACTTCCCGTATAAATTTTGGTCACGTCACGCGCAATGTTGTATTCGGAATTATCAACTGTGCAATTTGTTTTGGATTGTGAATCACACGCCGATTTCACTGACAAAAAATAACGTGGGGAATCTTTCGGTAACGTGAATTTAAAACCGCCTTTGTCATCAACCAGCCCCGAACCACAATCGTTGCCGTTGATAAGTTTTGGATAACCTGTAACTAACGTGTTTTTCTCATCGTAAACCGTTAACATCCAATCGTTTTTTTGACGTGCCGCCAGCTGTGTACAAGAAAATAATAAAGGGATTTCTGCCGTTCCGTTACTTTCTACTGAATAAATGTTGTTATCTGTGGCGGTGTTAATTTTTCCTGATTTAACAGAGCCAAGTGGCGTAGCATTTTGTAATTCGCTTTCTGTGAGAGTGTTCGCATCAATAATAATTTCTTTTGGAATCAAGCCTAGTTTTAATTGGTAGTCCGAGCGGTCACATGGAATAGGCGCAGAAATGGCATTTGTATCATAAAATCGCGTTAAATCTGGAAATCTTGAACAACCAGATTGGATGCTAATGTAATATGAAGCGATTACGTCATTTATATCTTCATTTTGATCAATGGTGATCGCGAATTTTTTATTAGTACAATGTGCAGCTGATACATCATATCCCTTGAGTTGTGCATCTGGATTAGTCGAATTATGTTTCCAAAGACCAATATACCATCCATGTGATTGGTCATCGCTTTGCGGACATGAAAATTGTAATTCAACATCCGCTACTGGAAATGGGGTTTTAGATTTAGGTGCTGGATTCACAACTGAAAAGAAATCAACTTCATTAAAATCTAAAATTTGACCTGTTCGGCTAGTATTTTCTTTCAAAATTTTGGGATTTTTCGTACTAATATCGTAATACGGTGAGGTTACAGCATAATCTGGATTTCCAATTCCCCAAGCAGACTCCGTCAACACTAACAACGTCGTGACTACTAAAATTTTTATATTGTTCATGTTTGTCTCGTCTGCTGTTTGAGGAATTTAAAATTTTGTGTTGCGTGGTGATTCAAACTAGCTGTTGCGCTTGCATCGTCATTTGCCGCATTTGAGCGAGTTGTTGACGGATTTGAACGCCGCGTTGTTTAAATCGAGTAATCTTGATGGTTTGTTTTTGCTGTGCGTACACTTTTCGGAACTTTTCACCAAACGCCGCCATACCAACCTCGCGACTAACTTCAACCCCTTTGACGTAAAACTTTGTACTGGGATGATAAAGCTCTGCACCCGTTACTTCTGGTGCATCGTCTTCATCAATCCAGTTGTCGTCGCTACCTTTGAAAGTTGACAATATATTCTGCGTATTCGCGTTCATTTGCTTTTCTCATGCTGATAATGCAGCGGTTTTCGCCGCGCTGTGTCCACACAATGACGACCATTCGCTCATCCAAATAGCCTACTGTGATTATTCTTGTTTCACCGTAATCTTGCCGAGTATCTTCGGTGTTGATTAAGTCATCACCCGCAAACACAAAAACCACATCCGCAAAATCTAAGCCACGTTTTTCAAGTGTTAGTTGGCGTTTTTCTTCATTCCATTCAAGCATCAATCCGCCTGTCTATTTTTATTGCGGCTATTCACGACAAATTTAGAAAATTTTAACCCGGTGGCCACAACATTTGTCGTCCCGCCAATAAGTGCATGTGCAAATGATAGACCGCTTGCCCACCGTGCGCGTTGCAATTGATAACGACGCGATAACCGATTTCGGCAACATTCAACTGTTTCGACAATTGCGCTGAAAGCTGTAATAAATTTCCCAACAAAAGCGCGTCATCCGTATCATTCAATGTTGAAATGTGCCGCTTTGGAATAATCAAAACATGAGTCGGGGCTTGCGGGTTAATGTCATTGAACGCCAAAAACTCGTCATTTTCAAACACCACATCCGGCGTAATGTCACCGGCAACCATTTTGCAAAATAGACAATCGTTCATCATTCGCTCCGAATTAAAATGGCAAACTAAAACCAGCTGGCAACGGAATTCCAGCGGTCACGGCAGCCATTTTTTCTTTTTTCATCTTATCGGCTTTATGCACGGCATCGTTAATTGCCGCCGCCACTAAATCTTCCAACATATCTTTATCGTCGCTAAGTAGTGACGGATCGATGGTGACTTTTCGCGCTTCCCGTTTGCCGGTCATAATAATACTGACCAAACCGCCGCCCGATTCGCCCACTACTTGCATCAACGCCAATTCGTCTTGAACCGCTTTTAAATCTTCCTGCATTTTTTGCGCTTGTTGCATTAAATTGCCTAGAGCATTTTTCATCTGTGTGTCCTGTGTTGAAAGTTAATACGGTTGAATCGTTTCAGGTAAAACCTGTGCGTCAAAATGATTTTGTAAATATGCCACGTTTTGATCGTTTTGAATAGATTCAACAGCGGATTGCTGACGATTTTCTTGCGCGTGAACGACTTGTTGCGCGGGGGTGTGCGCCGCCAACGTTTTAACGTCGATGTGAAGTTTTAATGGTTTCCCAAACATTTCACGCAACGCGGTTTCTATTTTTTGCGTGTAATCCGAATCCAGTAAACTCTGAAATTCAGGGTCTAAATTTAAGCGGCATTCGGTATCGCTGATAGATTCTAAAATGCAATGCTTCGCAAATTCTTTAATAGAACGTCCCACTTTCAAATTTACCAAAATCTTTTCCCAGCTGTCGGTCATTTTAGGCATTTCTGAAATCGGCGCAATCGGTGGCGGTTGAACGTGTGCAATAGGCACAGGCGCAACGGGTAACGTTGGAATTTGAACGTGTGGACGAGGTTGAGAACTTGGCGCGATAGTTTGTTGAATCGGCGGATTATTGCCGTTTTTCATTGGACGAAAGGTCAACATTCGCAACATCACCATTTCAAAACCGCTGCGTGGATCGGGCGCGAGTTCTAAATCTTTTTGCCCAAGCAAACCAATTTGGTAATAAAGCTGCACGTCTTCGGGAGTCATTCTGTTCGCCAACTGCGCGACAACTTCAACATCTAAATCGTGCGTGAGCGCGTTCGGAACGTGCTGAACTAGCGCGACACGATGCAAAAATTGTAAAAGCTGCTGCAACAAATCGCTAAAATCCGGACTGAGCTGACTTAAATCGTCAATTTGATTTAAAATAGCCGGCGCATCAGCGTTCGCCAACGCCTGCAAAATCGATTCAACGGGTTGTTGAGCAATCGAACCCAGCATTGCGTGAACATCGTCTTTATTAACTTGACCGTTGCCATAAACAATCGCCTGATCCAGCAAACTCAAACCGTCACGCATACTGCCATCGGCGGCACGGGAAATCAGTTTTAACGCATCAGGTTCAAACGCAATGTTTTCTTGACCTAAAATAAAACCCATTTGCGTAAAAATTTCACTCGGCAAAAGGCGTTTCAGATTGAGTTGCAAACAGCGTGACAATACCGTTACGGGAATTTTATGCGGATCGGTTGTCGCTAACAGAAATTTAACGTGAGCCGGCGGTTCTTCGAGTGTTTTGAGCAAAGCATTAAAACTATGCCCCGATAACATGTGAACTTCGTCGATTAAATAAACTTTGTAACGCCCTTGGTTCGGCGCGTATTGTGCGTTGTCCAGTAAATCGCGGGTATCTTCGACTTTCGTCCGCGAGGCGGCATCGACTTCGATTAAGTCTAAAAATCGCCCTTCATCTACGGCGCGGCAAATGTCGCATTGTCCGCAGGGATTGAAATCTTGCAAATTTTCACAGTTCATCGCTTTTGCTAAAATTCGCGCCAACGTGGTTTTGCCTACGCCGCGTGTGCCTGTAAATAAATAGGCTTGATGCAGACGTTGGTGTTTTAAAGCGTTGGTGAGTGAAGTAATAACGTGAGATTGTCCGACGACTTCTGTGAAATTATGCGGTCGCCACTTTCGAGCTAGAACCTGATAATTCATGACGGGATATTTCGTGTTGGGGGAGTTTTGGGTGGTAATTGTACCAGCTACATCTCGGCACACGAATCTGCTGTTACCGTTGCTTACTTCCGTATCTGGCGGGGTTCACAGCGTATCGTTGCGAGAGAACCGATACAACTACCATAATGATGTCAGCCGATTGGCTGAAGACCTGCGTATTATAACTAATAACCGCACGATGACAACAAAATTCATGATTTTTGTTACTTTTCGCGGCTATTTTGATTCAATTCACGTCATTTTTTAATTGTTAACGCTTTCAATAATGTCACCAAAAACGCGATTTTCTGTTCGGTATTTTCAAACTTCTGACTAAATCGCAATTTATCTTGTCCATCCAATTTATAAACCAGCGGCTGTGTTTGAATCAGCGAAATCAATTGCCCTAAATCAATATTCGGTTCGCACTCAAACAACACGCGCCCGCCTTCCGAATGCACATCAATTTTTTTAATGCCCAACGCTGTCGCTTGTTGTTTGAGTTTCGTAATACTAAATAACGTTTTTGTTGGCTCTGGCAATAAACCAAATCGATCAATCATTTCAATTTGTAAATCACGCAAATCCGCCGCCGTTTTGGCATTCGCAATGCGTTTATAAAGTACCAAACGCTCGTGAACATCGAATAAATAATCTTCAGGAATTAACGCCGTCGTTTGTAATTCAATCTCCGCGCCATTATTTGCCGACGTTTCAAGTTCGGGATTTTTACCCGCTTTCAACGCCGAAACCGCCCGTTCCAAAAGTTCCGTGTAAAGCGTAAAACCAATTTCTTGAATTTGTCCGCTTTGCCCCTCACCCAATAATTCGCCCGCGCCACGAATTTCCATGTCGTGCGTCGATAACATAAAACCCGCACCCAAATCGCCCGCTGCTTCAATCGCGTCGAGGCGTTTAATCGCGTCGGCAGTCATTAACGCTTTGGGCGGCACAATAAAATACGCATACGCGCGATGATGTGAACGCCCGACGCGCCCGCGCAATTGGTGCAACGCCGCCAGCCCCAATTTATCGGCACGATTGATAATTATGGTATTCGCGCTAGGAATATCGATACCACTTTCGATAATGGTGGTACTCAACAACACGTTAAAACGCTGATGATAAAAATCCAACATAATGCGTTCGAGTTCTTTACCGTGCATTTGCCCGTGAGCAATTTCAAGACGCGCTTCGGGAATCAATTTATTTAACGTTTCCGCCATTTTTTCCATGCTTTTAATGTCGTTATGCAAGAAAAAAATTTGTCCGCCGCGTTTTATTTCGCGCTGACAGGCTTCGCGAATTTGCTCGTCTTGCCATTCGTTGATGAACGTTTTAATCGCGTGCCGATTCGGTGGCGGACTGGCAATAATCGAAATATCGCGCAAACCACTCATTGCCATATTTAAGGTGCGTGGAATCGGCGTGGCGGTGAGCGTCAGCAAATCCAATTCACTGCGTAATTTTTTAAATTGTTCTTTTTGCCGCACGCCAAAACGGTGTTCTTCGTCGATAATCACCAGCCCCAAATTTTTATATTTCAATCCTTCGCTGAGTAATTTGTGCGTGCCGATTAGAATATCAACCGTGCCTTTTTCGAGTTGTTCACAAATGCCTTTTTGTTCTTTCGGTGTAACGAAACGCGACATCAGTTCAATTTTCATCGGCAAATCGGCAAATCTATCGCAAAAATTGACGTGATGTTGTTGCGCCAATAACGTGGTCGGCACTAAAACGGCGACTTGTGTTCCAGTTTGAACTGCTAAAAAAGCGGCTCGCATTGCCACTTCTGTTTTACCAAAACCCACGTCACCACAAATCACGCGATCCATCGGTTTGGCGTGGTTAAAATCGGCGATAATGTCTTGAATGGCGAGGGCTTGATCGGGTGTCTCTTCAAAGCGAAAGCCTTGCGCGAAACTGAGATATTCGCCTTCGTCAATCCGTTCAAATAACGGCACGGCAGAATGTTCGTGTGCGGCGCGTTTGGCGTGAATTTCAAGCAATTCAGCGGCGACATCGTGAATTCGTGCAATGGCTTTTTGTTTCGCTTTACGCCATTGGTCGCTGCCTAATTTGTGCAACGGTGCATTTTCTTCACTCATGCCGGTGTAACGTGAAATGACGTGCAACGCTGCGACGGGAACATAAAGTTTGTCATCGTTGGCATAACGGAGCGTTAAAAATTCGCCACAAATGCCGCCAACTTCTAGTGTTTGCAATCCCAAATAACGCCCCACGCCGTGTTCTAAATGTACAACCGGTGCGTCAAGGGTGAGTTCATTTAAATTCGCGACCAGTGTTTCTAATTGTCGCGCGGACGTTTTGCGCCGCCGACGTTGCGCGACTTTTTCGCCTGATAATTGGCTTTCGGTAATCATTGCCAACACCGGTTTTTGCAATAACAAACCCACGTCCAACGCGGCAACGGTAATGCAATGCGTATGTTTGCTGTTTAAAAACGTGTGCCAATCCGCGACAATTTTGGGATAAATCGATTCACGTTTTAAGGTTTGCAACAAGGCTTCACGATGTCCAGCGGATTCCGCGACAAACAAAATTTTGCCTTCAAAATCCGCGACAAATTGCGTCAAAGCGTGAGCGGGTTGTTTAAAATGGGCATTGAAACTGATGTCGGGAAGTTTCGCGCAAATGTCTAAAACAATTTGTTCGTACTTTTTAAATTCATCTGCCAAATTTTTCGGTGATAAAAATAATTTTTCGGGTGACAGGGCAGGGCGTTCGGAATCATTTTTTCGTAATTCAAAACGACTTTTCACCGCTGCATCAAAATCAGAAATGGCAGTTTTTAAATTCGGCAATATCACCAGCAACGTATTTTCTGGCAAATAATCAAACAGCGTCGCTTTCTTGTCTTCGTCCAAGGGAAATTCGCACACCGGCAAAATTGTCAATGAAGTGATGATTTCGTCTGTTGAAAATGCGCGTTGGCTTTCAACGTCAAACGCGCGTAATGCTGTCAATTCATGGTTTGCGTTCATTTCCAAACGTAACGGCACCCGATTTCCCATTGCGAAAATATCTAAAATTGAACCGTGCAAAGCAAATTCACCGTGCGTGAAAACTTGAGAAACCGATTGGTAATCACGCTGTTTTAATTTTTCGGCAACGTCCGAAAGTGAATCGCCGCAATTAAAAAGCAGTTTTTGTGCGGCTAAAAATTCGGGCGGCGTTATACGATTCATCAAGGTATTAACGGCAATAATCAAAACACCGTTTTCAGCTTCTGCGGTTCGTAGATCCGCTAATGTTTGTAGGGTTTGCAGACGTTCCGATACGATTTCGGGCAACGGTGAAAATGCGTCATACGGCAAGGTTTCCCAATCGGGAAAGTGCAAAATCGGGTGCGAATGATTAAGAAAAAACGCCAATTCATGTTCCAACCGCAATGCGCTGTGAGCATCGGGTGTAATAATCACAAATAAACGGCGGTGGGTTTGAATCGCCGTCGCTAAAGCCAGAGCGTCGGCGCAACCGGTTAAGCCCGACCAATTTACGGCGGGTTGTTGAGTGGTTGGAATTGGGAAATTTAAAGAATTATTAGGCATAGTCAGTCAGTGCAAAAAAACGTGAGGTATGGTTATTTTAAACCGAATTGAGTGGCGCGTATTATAATGCCGGCATTTTTAATGCTGATTTTTACGGAGAGAAATTTAACCATGTCGAGAATTTATAACTTTAGTGCCGGGCCGTCGATGTTACCTGAAGTCGTTTTACAACAAGCGCAACAGGAATTACTGGATTGGCGCGGCAGCGGAATGTCGGTGATGGAAATGAGTCATCGCGGCAAACAATTCATGAGTATTGCTGTTGAATTAGAAGCGGATTTTCGTGCGTTAATGAATATTCCTGAGAATTATCGGGTGCTATTTTTACAAGGTGGCGCGTCGGCACAATTTTCGTTTATTCCGCAAAATCTTTTGGGCGCAAAAACGAAAGCCTGTTACGTCAAAACCGGCGCGTGGTCAGAAAAAGCGATTAAAGATGCCAAACCGTATTGCGAGACCCTTATTAGCGCGAGTTCCAAACATAAACATTTCACTACGATTCCCAACGTCGCCAATTGGGAAATCGATTCCGAAGCCGCTTATTTACATTACACGTCGAATGAAACTATTCACGGTGTGGAATTTCAATCCACGCCCGATGCAAAAGGTTTGCCGCTCGTTTGTGATATGTCGTCCAACATTTTGTCGCGGTCGATTGATGTGAATGAATTTGGTTTAATTTACGCGGGCAGCCAAAAAAATATGGGCGCAGCAGGCGTAACCGTTGTGATTGTGCGCGATGATTTATTGGGGCAATGTTTGAAAACGGTGCCGCATGTTTTCAATTACGCCGAACAAGCGACACATCAATCGATGCTGAACACGCCCACGACGTACAGCTGGTATTTAATGGGTTTGGTGTTGAAATGGGTGCAAGCGCAAGGCGGCGTGGCGGCAATGGAACAGCGCAATATCGCGAAATCGGCGAAACTTTATCAGGCGATTGATAATTCCACTTTGTATCGTAATCCGGTTGAAATCGTGTCGCGTTCACGAATGAATGTGCCGTTTATTTTGGCAAATGAAACGTTGGATAAAGACTTTTTAACGGCTGCTGAAGCCGCTGGTTTGAATGAATTAAAAGGTCATCGTTCTGTCGGTGGAATGCGAGCCAGCATTTACAACGCGATGCCTGAAAGTGGAATTGATGCGCTGATTAGTTTTATGCAGGAGTTTGAACGCACGCATTAAAAAATTAGCCGCGACTATTTTAAAAATGGTCGCGGTTTGAATTTTACCGACAAATCCACATCGCGTCGCCGTAACTAAAAAACCGATATTCCTGCTCAATCGCGTGCTGATAAGCGTGCATCACAAATTCATAACGCGAAAATGCAGCGACCAACATTAACAATGTCGATTCTGGCAAATGAAAATTCGTCAGCAATACATCGACCGATTTAAATTCATAACTCGGCAAAATGAACAAATTGGTATCGCCAAAACCCGCTTTCAAACTGCCCGAACGCGAAGCCGATTCCAATGCGCGAACCGCCGTCGTACCAATCGCAATCACTCGTCCGCCGCGTGCTTTCGTTTCATTTACCGCCTCGACGGTTTCTTGCGGCACGGCAAAAAACTCTTTGTGCATAATGTGTTCAGACAAATTTTCGACGCGCACGGGTTGAAATGTGCCGCTGCCAACGTGCAACGTCACAAATGCCGTTTGAATGCCTTTTGCGTGAATTTTTTCCAGCATCAATTCATCAAAATGCAATCCCGCCGTCGGTGCTGCGACCGCGCCTAAATTTTTGCCGAAAACAGTTTGATAACGAGTGAAATCATTTTCATCGTCGGCGCGTTCAATGTACGGCGGCAATGGAATGTGTCCAATTTCAGACAGAATTTCTAACACTGATTTTTTGCTATCAAAACGCAGTTGAAATAAATCATTATCGCGCCCTTCCACTTCGCAGAAATAGCCATTATCGAGTTCAATTCGCGCCCCAGATTTCGGTGATTTACTCGACCGAATATGCGCCAGCGCGTGGTGATTATCCAAAATACGCTCAATCAAAATTTCGATTTTTCCGCCCGTCGTTTTCGTGCCGAACAAACGAGCGGGAATGACGCGCGTGTCATTAAAAACGAGTAAATCGTCGGCTTCGATTAAGCCAAGCAAATCGCTAAATTGACGATTGACCAATTCGCCCGTGTCGCGATTCATTGCCAATAAACGGCTGGCGGTGCGTTCGGATAACGGTTGTTGCGCGATTAACGCTTCGGGCAAAATGTAATGAAAGTCGCTTTTTTTCATAATCAAGAAATCAAGCTCGCCAATTGATACAACGGCGGCAAAATCAGCATTTCAATAACTTGAATGCCCAAAATCACCAAAATTACCGACAAATCCAAGCCGCCCAAATTCGGTAAAATATTGCGGCAATTCGATAATACTGGCTCGGTCAAACTATAAAGCAACTTCGAGATGTCGCTGAATGTGCCTTGATTAAACCAACTCAATAAAGCGCGAGCGAAAACGGCGTAAAACATCACGTTTAATAACAACGCGATAAGTTGCGCGAACGTCGTCAAAATCAAACCACCAATGCTTAACGATACGCCTTGCAACAATCCTAACGCGCCACCTGCGAGCAGTTGCAACGCAAACATTAACACCAACGACGACGTGTCAATGTTGCCCATCGCTGGAATAAATCGGCGTAAAATTTTCAACGGCGGATGCGTGATAGTAATGAGCAATTTTGAAATTGGATTACGAACATCTGCCCGACACCATTGCAACAAAAAACGCAGCATCAACACACCGATATACAACGAAAAAACCGTGTCCAAAATCAACACAACTGGATTGGAAAAATAATTCATGCCCATGATTTAAGCCTCCTGTTTAGATAATTCGATGGAACGATCACGCGCCGCGTGCAAGGCTTTGGCGACTAATTCGACAAAACCGCCTGCTTGAAATGTTTCAATGGCTTTTTGTGTGGTGCCATTTGGCGACGTGACACGCTGACGCAAACTTTCGGGCGATTCGGCAGATTCGAGTGCGATTTTCGCCGCGCCTAACGCTGTTTGTTGAACCAGTAATTGCGCCACATTTGCGCTTAATCCCATTTCCAACGCGGCTTTTTCCATCGCTTCCATCAACAAAAAATAATACGCGGGACCACTTCCTGACACAGCGGTCACAGCATCAAGTTCACTTTCTGTTTTCACCCACAACGCAATTCCGACCGAACGCAAAATGCTTTCAGCTAAATCAATTTGTTCGTCGGTGACATTTGAATTGGCGTGTAAACCCGTTGCGCCCGTCAAAACCAACGCTGGCGTGTTGGGCATGCAACGCACAATCGCCGTTTCATCACCCAACCAAACGCTTAAACTCGCTTGTGAAATTCCAGCGGCAATCGAAACCACGAGTAATTTTTTGGCGTGAATGGCGGCGGCGAGCGTTTGCGCGACGCTTTTTAAAATTTGCGGTTTAACGGCTAAAACAATCACGTCTACAGCATTCACAATAGCCAAATTGTCCAACGAAGTATTCACGTTGTGAGCCAGTGCTAGATGCGAAAGTGTTTCGGCATTCGTGTCAGAAACCCACAGTTGTTGCGCGGGATGACCGCTTGCAATCAAACCGTTGAGCAAACTCGCCGCCATATTCCCGCCTCCGATAAAACCAATTTTTTGTGTATTCATAAATTTCTCTCTGTGGTTATTTTGTGTGAATCAATAAAATCTGTAAATCCGCAACATTTGTTCCGGTCGCGCCCGTCATCAATAAATCGTTTGAACTTTTTAAGGCGTGGTAAGAATCGTTATTTTCCAATAATTCGTCTGGAATTACGCCTGCATTTTTCATACGCTGCAATGTTCCCGCGTCAACAATTCCGCCTGCCGCAGGACTTACACCGTCAATGCCATCTGTGCCGCCGCTTAGAAATACCCATTCGTTTGTTAAACCGTGTTTTTCTGCGGCGATGGCGAACGCGAATGCCATTTCTTGATTGCGTCCGCCTTTACCATTTCCGCGCAATGTGACGGTGGTTTCGCCGCCTGTTATTAAAGCAATTTTTTCATTTTCAAAGCGCGTATTTTTTGCTGCTAAAACAAACTCTTCCGCCACCTCACGCGCTTCGCCGCACAACGGATAATCATAACGAATGACTTCGTAACCCAATAATTGCGCGGCTTTTACCGCTGTTTCAACGCTCATTTCGTTGCTGCCAATTAACGTATTCGTGACATTTTCAATCACTTTTGGTGTTTCTGAAATCGCTTTTTCTAAATAATTTTTCACCGATTGTGGCGCGTCATGCCACACGTTTTTACTTTTCAAAATGGCGATGGCTTCGGCAAATGTGGATTTATCCGCAACCGTCGTGCCGCTTGCAATCACGCTTAAATCGTCGCCTAAAACATCCGACAAAATCAGCGCGTGACACTTTGCCGGCGAAATTATTTTCGCTAAATTCCCGCCCTTTAATTGGGACAAATGTTTACGAATACAATTGATTTCGTGAATGGTCGCGCCACACGACAGCAATAAATTTGTCGTAGCAATTTTTTCGTCGAGCGAAATGGAATCGACCGGATACGGAATTAACGCCGACCCGCCGCCGCTAATTAACACCAAAACTAATTCGTCGAATTTGGCATTTTTGGCGATTTCAGCAATGCGTTTCGCGGCTTCAAAACCAGCAGAATCAGGCAGCGGATGCGACGCGCCAATCATTTCGATATTTTCAACAGCCACCACATTTTCATAATTTGTCACCGCAATCGTTTCGCCCAATAAATTGGGAGGAATCAATTCTTGCGCGGCATTCGCCATTGCACACGCGGCTTTTCCGAAAGCGATAATGTGAATTTTTGAATAATTTTCATCCAAAACAAAATGCTGTTTCACCGCGTCGTAAGGATTTGCCGCTGCAATTCCCGCTTGAAAAATTTGGTGGGCGTTTGGACGCAACACGTTCACGTTGTCGTCGAATTTAATTTTTTTCGCCAGCGGTTTAAAGTTCAAAATAGTCATGCCATGTTCTCTCGATTAACAGTTGATTTTTTTGGATAATTTCGTGCAGTTTGCGTAATTCAGATGAGAATAAACCGTAGCGGTGTAAACAAAACGACTCACTTTCAGCCACCGGTTGAATTGTACTTTGTTCTGCGTTGTTGGACGTGGCTTGTGCAACTTGCTTTTTGTAATTTCCAAGCCCGTGTATTCGGTAACTGAAGATGTGTAAGATATTGAGCAAGTCTTTGGTGAGTTCTTCGTTGGGCGAACAAGCAGATTGGTCGAGAACCACGAGTTTTCCGCCATTGAATTCGATTACATACTTGATAAGATATTGTCCAAATCGTACCAATCTGTCTTGGTGGGCAACTACATATTTTCCAAAATTCCTGATTTGCCTTTTACCATTACTAAAAATCTTGGATAATCTAGTTATGCCTAAATCTATTCACACCATCAACACAGATGCTAGAAAAGTCTTAGTCTGCTTTTGTGTACGTTTAAAGTCCGGCTATAACGTGTCCCGACTGTTTTTAAAGTTACTAAAAATGCAATTGAGTTTTTAACGTGAAACTCAGTTTCCGCTCCACGAAAAGCATTATACCTGAACAATAACTTAATACAAAACAATAGATTATATTGATAATCATAGATTGCTACGCACTATTACTCCCCCTAAATCTTCTTCAATTTCTACCACCGAAGCGGATTTGTGAGTATTCAACGGGTCAGAAATAAAAATCCATTTTCCCTCGGAATCCGTTTTCACCGTTTGTTGAAGATCAAGCAAATAATCCACTTCGGTGAATAAAACGCAAATTTTCAAGCTCGCATTGAAAATTTTCCGATGTACCACGTTTTTTAGAATCGATACTCCGTCAAGTTAATTTTTTATGAGAAAGCCGTGACATACTACCAATCTGCCAGCCATTTATTTCAGGGGCAAGCAGCTGCACTTCCGACTCGAAAAACATTTTTCGATGATATTCGAGCATTAACTCGATATATCTGCCTTGACAATTAGCGACAGATGCTAGAATTCATGCTCAAAGGTCTTGAAATTTCGATTCCTGAAGCTGTTTGATTTCATAATAGAGCCAAGATTTAAATGCCGTTGCGGAGGGGCAATGTCATTTCGGAAAATTTAATTTGGCAATGCAAAATCAGTCACAGCATCAATGATTCGTTATAATGCCCCGCACGTCAGAATAAAAATACACTAAAATCCTTTCACCAACTTATAAGAATAAAAAAATGTTTGAAATAGAATACGAATTCCGCGAAGAAGATTTAATCCACTTTAATGAAGTGCAGTTCACTCGAAACGAAGACATCCAAAGCAACATTCGCAAAAATCGCTGGCTAGTACCGGCGGTGATGGCGTTAATTGGGAGCTTTTATTATTTTTACTATAACGACATCAATTCTGCGGCGTATATTATTGCGATTGCTGGATTGTGGGGTTGGTTATCGCCCAAAGTGATGATGTTAGATTTGCGCCGTCAAATTCTTGCCAACTATTCTTACAAAGAAAAAAATGCCATGTTCGGCACTTACACGCTGACGATTGACCCCGAACAACCGCAGTATTTGTTGGAAAAATCTCCCAGCGGCAAACATAAAATGTTGTGGTCAGATTTAGTGCGGGTCGAATACAGCAAACATTACATTTACATTTATATCAGTTTGGCGACAGCGTTAGTGATTCCACGCGAAACCGTAAAAAGTGGCGATTTAGACGCATTTGCCAAACAAGCCGAACAAATGATTGAACGAGCGGCGTAATCGAAAATGTTAAATTTCAGAAACATCACGCTTCGACGTGGCACACGAGTTTTATTTTCCAACGCTTCATTCACGTTGCACAACGGGCAAAAAGTCGGTTTCACTGGCGCAAATGGCGCGGGAAAATCCAGTTTATTTGCGATGGTGAAAGGTGAATTGCACGCTGACGAAGGCGATTTCACCATGCCACCGAATTTGGCAATTGCTCACGTTGCCCAAGAAATGCCAGCGGTCGAATGTTCCGCTCTCGATTACGTCATGGATGGCGACGTGGAATTGCGCCAATTAGAACAACAATTAAAAATCGCCGAAGAAAATCACGACGGTTTGAAACAAGCCGAATTGCACGCCGCGTTAGACGTGATTAGCGGTTACAGCGCGGCTTCACGCGCGGCGCGATTGTTGGACGGCTTGGGTTTCACCGCGCCAAAAATGCAAGATTCCGTCAGTTCATTTTCGGGCGGCTGGCGAATGCGTTTGAATTTGGCGCAAGCGTTAATGTGTCGCTCGGATGTTTTGTTGCTCGACGAACCCACGAACCATTTGGATTTAGACGCGGTTTTGTGGTTGCAAGATTGGCTCGGACATTATGCCGGCACGTTGTTGTTGATTTCGCACGACCGCGATTTCCTCGACACAATTACCGATCACATCGTTCATATTGAACAAGGTCAAGCCGAAATTTATACGGGAAATTATTCTGCATTTGAGCGAATGCGAGCGGAGAAATTAGCGCAACAACAATCGTCTTATCAAAAACAACAGCGCGAAATTGCTCACATTCAAAGTTTTGTGACCCGATTCAAAGCGCAAGCCACGAAAGCGCGGCAGGCGCAAAGTCGCATTAAAGCGTTGGAACGGATGGAATTGATTTCGATGGCGCACGTTGATTCGCCGTTCAATTTCACCTTTCCCGCACCGAAAAAAATGCCGAATCCGTTGTTGACACTCGACGAGGTGACGATTGGTTATGAACATAAAATCATTTTGCCGAACATTAGTTTGTCGATTGCGGCGGGCGATAGAATTGGTTTGCTCGGTTCAAATGGCGCGGGAAAGTCCAGTTTGTTGAAAACGTTGGCAGGTGAATTGCCGCCGTTATTGGGCAAGCGTTTGGAAGCCGATGCGTTAAATATCGGCTATTTCGCGCAACATCAACTTGAACAATTGCATCTGGATGAAAATCCGTTGTGGCATTTTCAACAAATTGACAAGCAAGCCACTGAAAAAGAATTCCGCAATTTTTTAGGCGGTTTTGATTTTTGTGGCGACAAAGTCGTGGAAGCGGTGAAACCGTTTTCAGGCGGTGAAAAAGCGCGTTTAGTTTTGGCGATATTGGTTTATAAAAATCCGAATTTATTGTTGCTCGACGAACCGACCAATCATTTGGATTTGGATATGTGTCATGCGTTGAGCGTGGCGTTGCAGGATTTTCAGGGTGCGATGGTGGTGGTGTCGCACGATAGACATTTATTGCGTTCCGTTACAGATACGTTATTGCTGGTGGCGAACGAAAAAGTCGTGCCGTTCGATGGCGATTTGGACGATTACCGCGCGTGGTTGACCGAACAAAAACGCAATAATGACGTGACGAATTTACCCGATAAAGCTGAAAATGTATCGCGCAAAGATCAACGCAAACTCGATGCCGAACGTCGCCAAAAACAAAAACCGTTGCTCGACGCGCTGAAAAAATCCGAAGCGACCATGGAAAAATATCACGTCGAACAACGTGATTTAGAAGCGCAACTCGCCGACCCAGAAATTTACGCCGACCACGAAAAAGCCCGTTTACGAACCGTTTTAGAGCGAAAAGTACACATCGACAAAGCCTTAGAAGACGCGGAATTAAAGTGGTTAGATTTACAAGAACAAGTGGATGCTTACGCTGACAACGTGGATTAACAGTAAGAGCCACAACAACTAAAAACTTCCATTGATGACTTTCTAACTTATGACTTTACGGAAAATTTTCACCACAACGTGCGTGCTGTTAAGCGTCGCTTGTTCAACTACGCCGATTAAACCAGAAACTTCTGTTTCTAAAAACAAAGATTCTTTTGAAGGTTGGAATCGCGGCGTGCAATCGTTTAACGAAGGTTTAGACAAAGCGATTTTAAAACCTGTTGCCAAAGGTTATCAGTGGATCGCACCGGCCATTGTTGAAAAAGGCGTGACTAATTTTTTCAATAATATCGACGACATCGGCGTGACGGTGAATGATTTATTACAATTCAAAATGACGCAAGGCGGCATGGACGCGAGCCGTTTTATTGTGAATACCACGGCGGGCGGTTTGGGCGTTTTCGATGTCGCTGAAATGATTGATTTGCCGAAACATAACGAAGATTTTGGGCAAACGTTGGGATTTTGGGGCGTACCGTCCGGTGATTATTTAATGTTGCCACTTTTAGGGCCCAGTTCACCGCGTGAAGCGGTCGGTTTGTTGGGTGACGCGCTGTTGAATCCCTTTAGTTACACATTTCTTTTTGGCGGCGGCATTGCAATGACGGCGGCGACTTCCAGTCTGAATGCGCTGGATGCGACGAATACGCGGGCGAATTTGATGGGAACGGAAAAAATGATTAACGAAGCCGCGACCGACAAATACAGCTTCATCAAAAATGCTTATCAGCAACGCCGCGATTATTTGGTTCACGATGGCAATGTTCCTGCTGAAGATGATATTGATTTGATGGATGATGACGAATCGTCAACGGGTTCCACGTCTGCGCCGAAAAATACTGCTCCGTCAAAAAATTCTCCGGCATCAAAATTACCATTGTCTTCTCCACCAAAAACGGGCGGTTTGCCACCTGTCATCAATAATTCTCGTCATTTCTTAGAATTGAGCGCACCTAAATGAACACGTTTTCCCGTTTGAAATTCGCCGCCTTGCTCTTTGCATTATTGGCGTTTAGTTCTGTCGCACACAGCAAAGACGGGCATTTTTTAGTTTTAAATTATCACGATATTATTGACGAAGAAGACATCGTCGCGCCGTTTGACCGAATGGAAGTCAATAAACATTTTTTGGAAGACCAATTCCTTTGGCTGAAAAAAAATGATTACAGCGTTGTGAGCGTTCAAGCTGTTTTAGATGCAGCAGCGGGAAAATCGCCGTTACCAGAAAAAGCCGTTTTGTTAACGTTCGACGATGGTTATTTGAGTTTTTACAGCAAAGTTTTTCCGCTGCTGAAAAAATATCATTATCCTGCAACGGTTGCGCTGGTGGGAACGTGGATGGATGGACACGTTACCGCTGACGAACCGGGTAAACCGTTAATGAATTGGGATCAAGTCCGTGAAGTGGCGCAATCGGGTTTGGTTGAAATTGCGTCGCACACTTACGATTTACACAACGGCATTGTTGGCAATCCGCAAGGTAACACGCAAGCTGCCGCCGTGACACGTTTATACGATGACCCGATGTTGGTGTATGAAACCGACGCGCAATATCAAGCGCGAATTCACGCCGCGATGTCTAAAAGTACCGAGTTTATTTTCCAACACGCGGGCATTCGTCCGCGCGTCATGGTTTGGCCTTATGGCGAATACAACGAAATTTCCATTGCCGAGGCAAAAGAAGCGGGAATGCCGATTACCATGGGTTTGGTCGATGGTTTTAATACCTTGGCGAATTTAGATGTTTTGCACCGATTGATTATTGTCGATGATCCTAAAGTTGAAAAATTTGCTGAAATTGTGACGGGGTTGCGCGTGGAACAGCATCTTCGAGTGGCTCATGTTGATATGGATTATTTGTACGACAAAGACCCCGAACAAACGGAAAAAAACATCGGCAGTTTGGTGCAGCGCATTAAAGATATGCACATCAACACCGTGTATTTGCAAGCCTACGCCGACCCAGACGGTGACGGAAATGCCGAAGCGTTGTATTTTCCGAATCGTCATTTGCCGGTTAAACAGGATTTATTTAATCGCGTCGCGTGGCAATTGAAAAAACGCGCTGCCGTTCATGTTTATGCGTGGTTGCCGATGATGGCGTATCAAGGCGACGACATTGACGAATCGTGGTACGTTCAAGAATGGCGCGACGGAAAAGCACAAGAATCGACCCATATTTACAAACGGTTATCGCCATTCAATTCGGAAGCGCGTCAATTTGTCGCTGAAATTTATGAAGATTTAAGTAAATACTGCAATTTTGACGGCATACTTTTTCATGATGATGGCATTTTGTCTGATTTTGAAGATGTTTCGCCGAAAGCGTTGGCGTACGGGAAACAAGTTTGGGGGATTTCGGATGACGTAAATCAATTGCGGGCGACCAGTAAAAATCGGTTGGAATGGGCAAAACATAAAACCGAATTGATGGCGCAATTCACTGACGAATTAACCAATCGCGTGCGTTTTTATCGTCCTGCTGTTCAAACGGCTCGCAATTTTTACGCGCTGCCTTTGCTCGAACCGTACAGCGAAGAGTGGTACGCGCAATCGTTTAAATCGTTTTTGACGCATTACGATTATGTGGCGATTGAAGCGATGCCGTTTATGGAAGAAGCGAAAAATCCGAATCAATGGCTGACGGACTTGGTAAAAGCGGCGGCAAAAGAACCGAGCGGTTTGAATAAAACCGTGTTTGAATTGCAAGCCGTAAATTGGAAAAATCAGCAAAAAATTCCGAGCAATATCTTTGTCGAACAGTTGAATTTATTGAAAAAATTGGGCGTAAAACATATCGGTTATTATCCCGATAACGTGTACGAAAATCAGCCCCGTTTGGAGGATTTGAAGCAACATTTTTCGTTACCAGAACTGCAATAGTCTGAACAAAATCAAGCCAGTTAAGTCGCGTTTGATGTTGACTTTGTTGGCTTGAAAAGTAGAATGAATCGTTTTTTTATCACAAAATTTTTATTTCATTACACATAGGAAAAATTCCATGAGCCATACTTTATACAGTGCGTCAGTTTCGCGCGTGCAACGTTGTGAATTAGCTGTTCCCGGCACCAGTCCAGAAATGTTTGAAAAAGCATTAAAAAGCGGCGTGGATTTTATCTTTTTAGATTTAGAAGATGCCGTTGCGCCCGATGATAAATTACGCGCTCGCAAAAACGTGATTCAAGCGATTAACGATTTAGATTGGAAAGGTCACGGCATCACGGTTTCAGTTCGCATCAACGGTTTGGACACGCAATATATGGTGCGTGACGTAGTCGATTTGGTTGAACAAGCGGGCAGTAAAATTGACACGATTTTGATTCCAAAAGTCGGTGTTTATTCGGACGTTTATATGGTTGAAGCGATGCTGAACCAATTGGAAACGCAACAAGGTTTGAAAAACAAAATCGGCATTGAAGCGTTAATTGAAACCGCGTTGGGCATGGCGAATGTGGAAGATATTGCGAAACAAGGCGCGTTGGGTGGACGTTTAGAAGCGTTGCATTTTGGCGTGGCGGATTATGCGGCGAGTAATCGCGCCAGAACCGTGAACATTGGCGGTTTAAATCCTGATTATCCTGGCGATCAATGGCATTTTGCCTTGAGCAGAATGACGGTGGCGTGTCGTGCTTACGGTTTGCGTCCCATCGATGGCCCGTTTGGCGACATTAAAGATCCCGAAGGTTACATTTTAGGCGCGAAACGTGCGGCAGCGTTGGGTTGCGAAGGTAAATGGGCAATTCATCCGTCACAAATTGCGTTGGCAAACGACGTTTTCACGCCACCCGAATCCGAAGTCACGAAAGCCAAACGTATTTTGGAAGCCTTAAAAGAAGCGGCTGCACAAGGTAAAGGCGCGGCGGCGTTAGACGGTCGTTTGATTGATGCCGCTTCGGAACGAATGGCAAATAACGTGGTGCGTGCGGCTGAAGCGATTGCGGCAAAAACAAAATAACGTAGGGGCGGGTTCTAAACCCGCCCTATAATTCACGCAAATTTATATTTATAAAGTTGCGTTTATGAGGGCGGGTTTAGAACCCGCCCGTACATTTGAATGTTAAGGGAAAAAAATGGATATTCATGAATATCAAGCCAAAGAATTATTAAGTGGTTACGGTGTAAAAATCGCTGAAGGTGGTTTAGCTTACAGCCCCGAAGATGCAGTACAACGCGCCAGAGAAATCGGCGGAAATATTTGGGTGGTAAAAGCGCAAATTCATTCCGGCGCACGCGGCAAAGCAGGCGGCATCAAAGTTTGTAAAACGCACGACGAAGTTGAAGCGGCGGCTGAAGTCTTACTCGGCAAAAAATTAGTTACGCATCAAACTGGCGCGGCGGGAAAAATTTGCAACCGTTTGTACATCGAAGCCGGAACGGACATTGCGAAAGAATTGTATTTTTGCTTTTTGGTAGACCGCGTTTCTGAAAAAATCGTCATGGTTGGTTCACAAGAAGGCGGTATGGACATCGAAGAAATCGCCGCGACAAATCCTGATGCAATTGTAAAAATTGAAATCGAACCGGCTGTGGGTTTACAGGATTTTCAAGCGCGTGAAATGGCGTTTGCGTTAGGTTTGGATGCGTCGTTAATCAGCCACGCGGTCAAAACCATGAAAGGTTGTTACCGTGCATTGCGTGATTTAGATGCGAATATGATTGAAATCAATCCGTTAACAATCACTGGCAGCGGCGAATTGATTGCGCTCGATGCGAAAATGGGTTTTGATGAAAATGCGTTATTCCGTCGTCAAAAAATCGCGGAATTGCGTGATAAAACGCAAGAAGACCCACGCGAAACGGCGGCGGCTGACCGTGGTTTGAGTTACGTTGGTTTAGACGGCGACATCGGTTGCATGATTAACGGCGCGGGTTTAGCAATGGCAACGATGGACATGATTAAATTGGCGGGCGGTGAACCTGCGAATTTCCTAGATGTGGGCGGTGGCGCGTCGGCTGAACGAACTGAAAAAGCGTTCCGTTTGGTGTTAGCCGATACCAATGTTAAAGCAATGTTGGTCAACATTTTCGCTGGGATTAACCGTTGCGATTGGATTGCGGAAGGTGTGGTGCAAGCGGTCAGAAAAATCGACATGAAAGTGCCGTTAATTGTGCGTTTATCAGGTACGAACGTTGAAGAAGGTCGTCGGATTATTGCCGAAAGTGGTTTGCCAATTATCACCGCCGAAACGTTAGCCGAAGCCGCTGAAAAAGCGGTTGCCGCACGCAATCAAGTTGTCGCCAACCAAGCCGCAGGAGCATAAACAATGGCAATTTTTATTAACGAAACCACCCGCATTATTGTTCAAGGTTTTACGGGCAAAATCGGCACATTCCACGCCCAAGACATGATTAACTACGGTTCAAACGTGGTTGGCGGCGTAACGCCAGGCAAAGGCGGACAAAGACATTTAGACCGCCCCGTTTTCAATACCGTCAAAGAAGCGGTTGAATTAGCAGGCGCAGAAGCGAGCATTATTTTCGTGCCACCCGCGTTTGCAGCAGATTCAATTATGGAAGCGGCGGACGCGGGAATTAAATACTGCGTGGCGATTACCGACGGCATTCCGACCCAAGACATGATGACCGTGAAAAGTTATTTGCGCCGTTTCCCTGTCGAAAAGCGCATGATTTTAACAGGCCCAAATTGTGCGGGAACAATTAGTCCAGAACGTGCAATGCTCGGTATTATGCCTGGTCATATTTATATGCGTGGCAACGTGGGTGTTGTTGGACGTTCAGGCACGTTGGGTTATGAAGCCGCCGACCAAATGAAACGTTTAGGCATTGGTATTTCAACGTCTGTGGGCATTGGTGGCGACCCGATTAACGGCAGTTCGCACCGTGATATTTTTGAACAATTCGAGCAAGACGACGAAACCAAAGTCATTTTGATGATTGGTGAAATCGGTGGCCCGCAAGAAGTCGATGCGGGGATTTTTGCTCAAGCGAATATGAAAAAACCTGTGATTGCGTACATTGCAGGTTTGACTGCGCCAGAAGGTCGTCGCATGGGTCACGCGGGGGCGATTATTTCGTCGGCGGGTGAAAGTGCGGCAGAAAAAGTCGCGATGTTGCTTGATTTAGGCGTGACGATTTGCCCAACGCCTGCGGCGATGGGTGAAACGGTGGTTAAGGTTTTGGCTGGGTTGAAGTAGGTTTTTTAAAAGGTTCAAAGTTTCATGCTTTGAACCTTTTTCGTAATTAACAGAAGGGTGAAATTTATGAAAAAATTAGTTTTAGCAGTAGCTGTTTCAGTTTTTAGCACGGGTTCATTTGCAACTTGTTCGAATGCTGATTTGAGTGGGACATGGTCATTTTATACAAATTTAGCCGCAGCTTACGCACCGACAGCAGTAATTTGTACTTTGAAGATACCAGCGAAAGGAACGATATTACAAAACTCAACCTGCTCATACAATGGTGCGTTACCCGAACCTCAGCAAGTTACATTAAGCGTAGACAAAAACTGCCATGTTACGGGGATATTGGGGAGTTCAACAACATTGGACGGATACATCAGCAAGGGTAAAGACAGTTTGGGTGGGTTCGTCGTTTATGATGGCGACTCAACCTTGTTTGTTGCTAATAAATTGTAATAACAAATTTTTTGGCGAGCGATAAATTTCGTCGCTCGTCATGATTTCCTATTCACAAACTGGAGATTTCAACTAATGCGTTACACAATCGGAGTTAAATAACATGACAACCATCACACTAAACGAAAATTTAAACCAACAAATTAGCGTGATTGCACAACAAACACTCGCTTCTGTTGATGAAATTGTAAATAACGTTTTGGCAAAATATCTCAATGATTATGTCGATGAAGCATTAGAAGACGCAGAACTTTTAGCAATTGTGAAAGCGCGTGAAAACGAACCGACAATTAAGGTTTCGCTTGATGATTTATGAGTTGGAATTTAAAGACAGCGCATGGAAGGAATGGCAAAAATTAGATGAGACTTTGCGAGTGCAATTGAAAAAGAAACTCGCTGAAATTTTGAAAATGCCGCACATTCCAAAAGCGAAATTGTCGGGTGGTTCAAATTTGTACAAAATCAAACTTAAAAAATCGGGTTATCGCTTGGTCTATCAAGTTTTTGATGATGTTGTCACCGTTACGGTGATTGCAATTGGCAAACGTGAACGCAATGATGTTTATAAAATTGCGTTGCAGCGTTTGCAGTCAAGACCTCCGAACCATTAGCCCAAGCGGTGATTTCACAAACTGGAGATTTCAACTAATGCGTTACACAATCAAAACACAACAAATGCGGGAAAATTATGAACACACAACAATCTAACGCAAATACCGCTCACAGCCTTTACGCACTTTACGAAACGTTGCCCGACATGATTCAACGCGCCTTTCTTGAAGAATTATGGCAAAAGAAACGCCAAGAACTTGAAGACCTCGCGTTTTATTTGGATTGCAAACAAGCCAAAGACGAAAACGAATTTTTAAGCGAAAACGAAGCGCAAGCGTTTATTAAAAGTTTGGCGCAATGAAAATCGAAATCACGAAGCGATTTGTCAAAGATACGCAAAAAATCACCGACAAACGGATTCTGTTAAAAATTCAGCAGGTTTTGCTTGATGCACAGAAAATTGAAAATTTGATTTGCATGAATGATTTAGAAGAAATGTCGGGTTATCCAAATTTTTACCGCATCAAATTTGATTACCGTTATCGGATTGGAATTTATCTTGAAAATGAAACCATCCAATTTTTGCGTGTGGGTAGCCGTGAAAGTTTTTACAAAAAGTTTCCATAAGCGAAAGCAATCATGATTTTAGTCACCACTTCCGAACCATTAGCCCAAGCGGCAATTTCACAAATTGGAGATTTCAACTAATGCGTTACACAATCAAAGCACAAATTTACGGAGAATAAAAATGGCATCAAAAGTAAAAGATACGCCGATATTACGCGGCAAAGACGCGGAACGTTTCAATTTCAAAATGCGTGAAGCCGATAAAAATACCATTCCTAAAAAAGAATATGAGCGAATGATGAATGTGTTTAACAGCGTTCGTATTGTTGAAACACCGTGATGGATGAATTGGAATTTGTTCGTCTGAGTTCTGACGATTCAAGGGATTCAGATTTTGATTGTGGCAACGACGATTTAAACGAATTCTTTTTTGTCGATTCAAAAGCGAATTTTCGTGAATTGTTGGCGGTGACGTATGCGTGGAATTTGCACGGTAAAACGATTGCCTTTTTCAGTGTTTCAAACGATGCCATCACGAGCCAAAATGTTGAAAACTTCAATCGATTTCGTCGAATTTTACCCTGGGGAAAACGTTATAAAACGATGCCAGCGGTAAAAATTGGGCGTTTTGCGGTGCATAAAAATTTCAGCAAACACGGTTATGGCTCGAAGATTATGGACTTCATCAAAATCTGGTTTGTAACCCGCAACAAAACAGGCTGTCGGTTTATTGTTGTTGATGCGTTGAAAGAGGCTCAACGGTTTTATGAGAAAAACGGATTTTCATTTTTGAGTAGTGACGGTGAGAATGATTCGACGCGGTTGATGTATTTTGACCTTAAAACTGTAAAACCTGATTCTTGAGGTGCTTATGATTTCAGTCACCACTTCCGAACCATTAGCCCAAGCGGCAATTTCACAAACTGGAGATTTCAACTAATGCGTTACACAATCAAAGCACAAATTTATGTCGGTGAAGAATCAGGTTTTGTCGCGGAATGTTTGGATTTACCTGTTGTCACACAAGGTCAAACGCTCGATGACGTTGTACGAAATTTGCGAGAAGCTATCGAGTTACATTTGGAGGATGAAGATTTAGAAACGCTGGGATTTTCACAACATCCGCCCATCGTGGTGAATTACGAAATGGCTGCAATATGCCAAAGTTAAAACGTCTAACCGCGCGAGAAGTTTTAGCGATTTTGGCAAGTTTTGGTTTTGTTGTAGCTTCTCAAAAAGGTAGTCACATCAAACTGGTGCGTCAAATTGCGAATGAAAAACAAGTTTTAACGATACCGAATCATTCATCGCTCGACACGGGAACGTGCAAAGCAATTTTGCGGCAAGCCAGTCGTTACATAAGTTCGGCTGAACTTTCTGCCTATTTTTATTGCGAGTAATTTATGATTTCAGTCACTATTTCAGAACCATTAGCCCAAGCGGCAATTTCACAATCAAAGGTAAATAACATGACAACCATCACACTGAACGAAAATTTAAACCAGCAAATTAGCGTGATTGCACAACAAACGCTAGCGTCTGTTGATGAAGTTGTGAATAACGTTTTGGCAAAATATCATCAATGATTATTTTGATGAAGCATTGGAAGACGCGGAACTTTTAGCAATTGTGAAAGCGCGTGAAAACGAACCGACAATTAAGGTTTCGCTCGATGATTTATAGATTTGCCCTCTAAACAATTCCTCAAACCGATGCTAGCACACGGTCAACACCTGATTATGAGTTGTTGCTTTAGCAACAGCTAATTCCTCGTTCTAAAGAAAATTCTCTTAAAAAACGCTCACAAAAAGAAATTTTTCACAGAAATAAAAATTAAATTCTTTATTTATCAAATAATTATAAAAATAATTTTTCTGTTGGCAATTCTCTAATTTTATTGGCACAAACCGTGCAATTCTCTATTCGTAAGGAACATGAATTAACGTAACTCATTCATGTTAATGCAAAAAATTTTAACGCACTTCAAAACCGTGCATCCTAGTTTTTTAACGATTGAGATTCAAAATATGAAGAAATTTACCAGTTTGGCAGTTTTAGCAATGGTTCTTACCAGTTCAGCGGTATTTGCTGTTGAAGAAGCACCAAAACCTGCTGCCGCAGAAGCACATCCTTACACAGCGAAAGCCCCCAAATTGAGCCGCGCCCAAGTCGATGCGTTGTTAGCAAAACCTGAAAAATTAACGGTTATTGATTTACGTCGTCCTGATGAAATCAGCAAAATCGGGGGGTTCCCCGTTTATCTCAACATTCAAATCAATGAACTTGAAAAAAGTTTAGCCTTTATTCCGAAAGACCGTTCTGTCATCACGGTATCAAATCACGCCGGACGTGGTGGAAAAGGCGCGGATTTATTAGCATCAAAAGGCTTTAAAGTCGCGGGGGCAGTTGGCGCACAAGACTATGAAGCTGAGGGCGGTACCTTAACAAAAATCGCTGTGCCACCACCCAAACCAGAAGCCGAAGGCGCACATTAAAAATTTTAAATAGCGCGATTTTTAACGTCGTGCTATCGATTTTATGGGTTAGAGGTTGTGTCTAATGCAAGTAGGAAAAACGTTGGGTGTCGCCGTTTTGTTTTTTTCAATCATGAAAGTTGGCATCGCAGCTAGTCCAACTGAAACAAACGCAGAAGTTAAAACACAGATGCAAGAAGTGACCGTACCCGCTTCAAACACGGTTTTTGCGGTAGCGAACGAAACACCCAAAAATAATGAAGAATGGCGCAAAGTCAAAGCAAACGCTTTGGCATTAGTTGAATCCGGGAAATGGCTTTTAAAAACGCCTTTTGAAAATCAACCCATTTGGAAGCAAGCCACAGAACAAATGATGATCGCCGCAAAATCTGTCGCAAAAGCCACTGAAATTAAAGACACTGAAAAAGCCATTGAAGCAGGTGATGCACTTTATGCGGCTTGCGAAGCGTGTCACGCCGTCTATTTAAACAAATCTGCTTCAACAAAATAATGAGAATTTTATGAAAACGAGAAATAAGTTACTCCCAATTTTAGCCATTATAGGTTGTGCGATGGCGATTCCTGCGAATGCTCATCACGCATTTTCTGCCGAGTTTGATGCAGAAAAACCCGTTGAAGTGAAAGGCGTGGTCACTAAATTTGAATTGGTTAATCCGCACAGTTGGCTTTATTTGGATGTTAAACAAGCCGATGGCACCGTTGCAAATTGGGGATTTGAATTCGGCGCACCGTTTAATTTGAAAGAAAAAGGCATTACCAAAAAAACCTTAACACCTGGTACAGAAATTACCATTAACGGATTCAAAGCGAAGAATGGACAAAATTTTGGTTACGCCGTCACAACGACATTGCCTGATGGTAGCAGTGTCAAAACAGGCGGCGCACAAGATGCACCCGAAACACCCAAACCGGCGGCTTCAGTTGAGCCAGCGACTTCAACCGCATCCGCCGCACCGTAATAAATTTGTGGCTTTGCTTAACTGAACTTTAAGGAGACTTTTTTGAATACACTATTGATAACAAAATCCTCTAAATCAGCGGTGTCATTGGGTTTGCTGTTAGCATTTTCTTTTTCAGCCGTTGCTACCGATAAAAAAATTCCGCGTCTAGGTGGAAAACCTGATTTTTCGGGAATTTGGCAAACCACCAGCGCGGCGGATTATGACCTCGAACCGCATTCAAATCGTAAAAATACGCCACCTAGCGCGGGAATTGTCGAAGGCGGTTCGATTCCTTATCTGCCCGAAGCCTTTGCAAAAAAACAAAAGAATTTTGAAACCAGCGCAACATTAGATCCTGCTTTAAAAGGCTACACGCTGGGTGTGCCGCGAAGTGTTTATTATCCAGAACCCTTTCAAATTTTTCAGCGTAAACAAGATTTGACGTTGGTGCATCAATTGGGTCATTCGGTTCGCACCATTTACACCAATGGCACGCCGCATCCTGAAGATGCTAATGATTGGTGGTTGGGTGATTCCAGAGGACATTGGGAAGGTGATACGCTGGTTGTTGACGCAAAGCATTTTAACGACAAAACATGGTTGGACAAAGCGGGGAATTTTCACAGCGATGCACTTCATGTTGTTGAAAAATGGGCGTTTCTGGATGCCAATACTATCGAATATAAAGCCACTATCGAAGATCCCAAAGTGTACAGTCGTCCGTGGAATATCGATGTCATTTTGTATCGACATCGGGAAAAAGATTTTCAGTTAATCGAAGATTATCGTTTTACCTTGGATTACGACGAATTTTATCCACCAAAACAGTAACGCCATTAAGTGAGAATGTTATGAAAAAAAATGTGTTGAAACATTATGTTGGCGTATCGGGATTGCTACTTGTCGGAATGGCATTTATTCCGCAAATTGGACAAGCGGCTGATACCGATAAACAACAAACCGAACAAAAAAAACCTGCCGCACAAGCTAATGGCGGTGGTGGTTTGCCACGCGAGAAAAGTTTTCCAAAAATTTCATCTGAGAAATGGACAGGCGAAAGACTGGCAGATGGTCAACCTGACGTTTCGGGTTTTTGGTCGAATACGATTGGCAATCATGGGAATTTTACCGACCCACAAGGCGGCATTATCAACGACCCCAATCCAAACCGCATTCCAAAAGGTGCGCGGGCAGATCGCGCTCCTAGTCGTGTCAGTGATTCCGTCGATGGACAAGTGCCTTTTCAACCTTGGGCTTTGGAAAAGGTAAAAGAATTTCAGGTTAAATTTCACGACCCGACCACGCCAAATTTTGTTGAGCCGTTAGCGCGATGTGCGCCAGGTGGCGTGCCAAAATCGCTGTATTGGCACGGTTATGAAATCAAGCAATATCCGAATTATGTGGTGTTCTTTTTTGATTCGGGTACGCGCATTATTCATTTGGATGATAAAGCGCATTTGCCTAGCAAAATCAAACTTTGGAACGGCGATTCGCGCGGTCATTGGGAAGGAAATACGTTGGTTGTCGATGTAAACAATCACAACGGCAAAGCCCTTTTCGGACGTTCGGGCGAATTCATTAGTGAAAATGGTCACATTGAAGAGCATTACATTTTCAACAAAGAAAACACGCGCTACAACTACGAAGCCGTTTTTACTGACCCAACGGTTTATACCAAACCCTTTACGGTCACGATTCCAGCAAGAAAATGGACAATTGCCGATAAGCCAGACGGTTGGAATTTTGATGTGTGGTTCGCCAAAGACGCAGCAGGCAAAACCACTATCGAACATGAAGAAAGAATTTGCACCGAAAATAACGGTGGTTTCGGTTTAGGCGCAGTTTAATCAATTACAAAATGTTTAAGGAAAAGAGATGACGTTAATCGAATTTGCTGAATTACTTTACGATTCAGAATTAGGTACATCGCTTCGGGAATCCATTTACGCCTATCCGATTGTAGAAGGTATTCATTTAATTGGATTAGCGTTTTCAGTCGGATTGCTGTTTTTTGTTGATTTACGATTATTGGGTTTGTTTTTACCGAACATTTCAGTTTCGGCATTATTGCATCCGTTGAGACCGTTGATATTAGGCAGTTTTGCCGTGACGATGGTGACAGGAATTTTACTGTTTGTGGCTTCAGCATCTAAAATTATTTTGCTCGATGTGTTCTTCTACAAACTGATATTTATAGTGTTAGCAGGCGTTAATGCGCTTTGGTTTGAGTTGAAATGGGGAAAACACGTTGATCATTGGGAATTTGAAAAATTATTACCCAAAAGTGTTCAGTATGCCGGCGGAATCTCACTATTCTTATGGAGTTTAGTGCTGATTTCTGGGCGATTGATTCCCTATTTGAATTACAAATAAACAGGAGCGTTTTTATGTCAGTGCTTGAATTATTTAAAGATATTCAAACGAGCGAATTAAGCCGATTTGTCGGCGGTCAAAATCATTTATTCGGTGCAATTTTTCAGCTTATTCACATTGTCGGGTTGATTCTGATTTTATCGCCCGTGACGTTAGTCAGTTTGCGTTTAGCCGGTTTGAGTGGTTTGCGCGAACAATCCTTAGTCGATATTGCCCAATCTACGGCGAAATTTATTTGGGTCGGTTTAGGGTTATTAGTTTTTTCGGGAATTTTTATTTTTATACCCGCCGCGACAAATTACTATCCTAATTTTGCATTCTGGGCAAAGTTCCTGTTTTTAGCGATTGCGCTAATTGTCCACGTCACGCTGTATAAAAAACTAACCTCCATCGAATCACCGCATTTGTTAGCGGCAAGATTTACGGCGGGATTGGTTATGTTTTTATGGCTTGCGGTGGCGTTTTCCGCGCGATTTATTGGTTTTGTTTAAGGAGTTTACGTTGAAAAAATCAGCCGTTATTACCCTTGCCATCGCTGGCTTTATGTTGTCTTTCGCTTCACAAGCAAAAGACGCAACATCTTTTAAACCAACGGCAACGATACAACAAATTATGTCGTCGATTGTTGATCCCAACATCGATTTCGTTTGGAATTCGGTTGCCACGATTTCCACTAAAAGTGGCGTTGAAGAAAAAAGTCCGCATACAGATGAAGAATGGGCAGAAGTGAAAAAACACGCTTTGACGGTTTTGGAAGTGAGTAATTTATTAGTCATTGATGGGCGCAAAGTGGCTGAAGACGGTGCCAATACGTCATCGATTGGCAGCACTGAATTACAAGCAGCAGAAATTCAAAAGCTAATCAAAACGCATAAATCCGAATTTAATCAAAGAGCGTTAGGCTTGCATGATGCAATGCAACTGGTGGTCAATGCGATTGATAAAAAAGACACCGAAGAACTTATCCGGACGGGTGGGCTGGTTGACCAAGCCTGCGAGAATTGCCATTTACAATTTTGGTATCCGATTCATAAATCAAAATAATTTACACACTTAATTCAAATTTTAATGACCACTCAATTACAGGATATAAAATGAATAACCATTTTAAACATCTTCTTTTTACCGCTGCATTGACGATTGCCGCTGTACATAATGTCAACGCGGCAGATGTGAAATTGCTCAATGTGTCTTACGATCCAACTCGTGAATTGTATAAAGATTACAACAATGCTTTTGCTAAATACTGGAAAGCAAAAACCGGTGATAACGTTCAGGTCGATCAATCTCATGGCGGTAGTGGTAAACAAACCCGCGCCGTTTTGGATGGCATGGAAGCGGATGTTGTCACTCTTGCACTGGCTTCTGATATTGACCAATTACACTTGCAACGCCAATTGATTCCCGAAAATTGGCAATCAATTTTGCCAAATAACAGTTCGCCTTACACGTCAACGATTGTGTTTTTAGTTCGAAAGGGCAATCCAAAAAACATTAAAGATTGGAATGATTTAGTGAAACCAAACATCAGCGTGATTACGCCAAACCCTAAAACCTCAGGCGGCGCACGTTGGAATTATTTGGCGGGTTGGGCGTATGCGTTAAAACACAGTAACAATGATGAAGCAGCGGCAAAAACGTTCATTTCACAGTTGTACAAAAATACGGCAGTATTGGACACGGGCGCACGCGGCTCCACGACAACGTTTGCTGAACGTGAAATTGGCGATGTGTTAATCACTTGGGAAAACGAAGCGTTTTTAGTTTTGGGTGAATTTGGCGCGGATAAATACCAAATTGTCGCGCCTTCTTTTAGTATTTTAGCGGAACCACCTGTTGCTGTTGTGGATTCAGTGGTAAAAAAACATGGCACAACAGAAGTGGCTACGGAGTATTTAAAACATCTTTATTCAAAAGAAGGGCAAGAAATTATTGCTAAGAATTTTTATCGTCCAACAGATCCAGAAATAGCGGCGAAATATGCGAAACAATTTCCTAAAATTGAATTAACAAACATTAACGCATTGGGCGGTTGGACAAACGCCCAGAAAAAACATTTTGCCGATAACGGTATTTTTGACCAGATTATCACGGCAAATAATGCCGCTGAAACCAAATAAATTCTCCTTGTGCCTACCTCTCAATCAACAATTGCTAATGCGTTAAGTAGTGGCAATTGTTGATCTTTTTTGTTATCTAATTTGCACATAACCTTATCGAATAATACCGTTTTATTACGATAAAAAATTTCTTTATTATTGACCAATAAGCGCATCGATTGGTATTGCGCTTACGATAGCAATTGGGCTAGTCGTAGTAATTAAAGGAAAAATAATGACTTTATTAGCGTTTAATGAACAGAAATCTCGTTCACTGGTGCTTTCCGTTCGAGCCACCGCATTAGTATTTGAAGACCCTGTTTCACAACGGTTACTGAAGCAAATTGAACGAATTGCGCCCAGTGACGCAACTGTGCTGATTGTCGGTGAAACCGGAACGGGTAAAGAACTGGTTGCCCGACACATTCATGAACTAAGCAAACGTAGCAACAATACTTTTGGTGCGTTAAATTGCGCCGCGCTCAACGAAAATTTAATCGAAAGTGAATTGTTTGGACATGAAAAGGGCGCATTTACCGGCGCGTTAACGGACAAACTCGGTTGGTTTGAAACAGCCCATAAAGGCAGTCTTTTTCTTGACGAAGTCGGCGATTTACCAATGGCTTTGCAAGTAAAATTATTGCGCGTTTTACAAGAAAGGGAAGTGGTCAGAGTGGGTTCAAGGAAACCTGTACCCATCGATGTGAGAATTATTGCCGCTACCAATGTAAATCTTGAAGAAGCCGTTGCGGCATCCCATTTTCGCGCTGATTTATATTACCGTTTTAATGTGGCTAAAATTGAACTTTCCCCATTACGCGATAGACCGCGCGACATTTTGCCACTGACACAACATTTCTTAAAAATTTATTCCGAAAGATTGGGATATAGCGAAGTAAAATTATCGCCAGCAGCAGAAACAACTTTACTGAATTATGACTGGCCAGGAAACATTCGAGAATTAGAAAACGCGGTGCATCGTGCGTTATTGATTTGCCCAAATAATTATTTACGACCAGAAGATTTTAAATTATCGGGGGCAAGAGTTTCTCAAAATACACCGACGGTATCAACTAATTCACTGGAAAATACATTGCTTAATTTGTTCGAGCAAACACCGCCTAAACTTTATCAAATAATAGAAGAAAGCATTATTCGTTCAGCCTTTGATTTCTGCGATAAAAATCAGGTTCAAACCGCAAAATTATTGGATATTAGCCGCAATGTACTGAGGCATAAACTGGCAACGTATGGAATGTTAAACAACAAAAATCAGGGTTTAATTAACAGCTAGCATTCGTCATTTATTCAGTCGGAAAAATTAAATAATCTGTCCATTTTCTTTCACCAGTCGCATCTTCGGGCGTGGGTAGCAATTTTTCATTCCAGCCACCGCCCAATGCTTTTATCAGTAACACAGAAGCCATGAGTTGTTCACCGTGCAATAACACCGCCGTTTGCCGATTGGATAACGTGGCGGTTTGTGCGGTCATCACATTCAAATAACTAATTGTTCCCGCTTGATATTGATTGGTTGTCAGCGTCAATGCCTGATTTGCCGCTTCAACCGCTTTATGTTGCACGTCGGTTTCTTCTTCCAAAATTCGTAATGCAGCTAAATTGTCTTCCACTTCTTGAAAACCCGTTAAAACGGTTTGTCGATACGCCGCAACACTGGCATCAAAACCGTCAATGGCTTGTTTGTATTGAGCATTTTTAGTTCCACCATCAAACACCGTCATTGCGGCTCCCGCTGGGCCTAATGCCCAATAACGTCGCGCCATTGTGAATAAAGTCGTTATATCAGTGGTTTGAAATCCATTGGTAGCGGCTAAATTTAACGTTGGAAAATAAGCCGCTTTCGCCACGCCAATTTGAGCATTAGCCGCTGCCATTTTACGTTCGGCGGCAGCAATATCGGGGCGACGTTCCAATAATTCCGACGATAAAACAACCGGAATGACAGGCGGTTTTACATATAAAGGTGACGGATTTAACGATAATTCTGCGGGCGTTTTGCCAATTAAAACGGCAATTGCGTGTTCTAATTTCGCCCGAGCGATGCCCAAATTTATCGATTGAGCGTGGATAGATTCGAGTTGCGTTTGTGCTTGCATGACATCGTTTTTTCCAACAATACCGACGGCGTAACGATTTTTGATAATGTCTAAGGTTTTACTGTAAGCAAGCGCGGTTTCATCGAGCAACGCTTTTTGTGTATCTAATACGTTGATTTGAAAATAATTTTGGGCAAGTGTGGCTTGTGTTGAAAGTTGTAACGCTTGCAATGTGGCGGCACTGGCTTGAGCATTTCCGGTATTCGCTTCAACTTGTCGCGCCACGCTGCCCCACAAATCAGGTTCCCATGCAATGCTTGCCGCTGTGCCAAATAAATTCCGAATTCCAGGCACCGCTACACTTTGACCTGTCGCTGCTTGAAAACGACTGGTTGTCCCCGTCATGGTTAGAATCGGTAAAAAAGACGATTGCGCGGCTTGCACTAAATGTTGGGCTTGGCGATATTGCGCTTCGGCTTGAATAATTGATTGATTCGCGCTCGCAACCTGTTCTTCTAAAACATTAAGACGCGCGTCATTAAAAATCTCCCACCATTTACTCGGCAATGTGTCACGCGGTTGGGCTTGTTTCCAACTTTTGGCTTCTTTAAATTCATTGGACGTGATGGCTGGCGGCTTAACGTAATCAGGTCCGACCATGCAGCCCGTTAATTGAGTGGTTAACAACGTATAAATGAGTCGTTTTTGAGTGCGAAAATTCATAAAACCTTAAACGGTACGGTTAAAAAATGGGCGATGAAACCACAATCGCAAACGATCGAGGTACAGATAAACCACAGGCGTGGTGTATAACGTGAGCATTTGGCTAAAAATTAAACCGCCGACAATCGAAATGCCTAACGGTTGACGTAATTCTGCACCGTAACCTGTTCCAAAAGCCAACGGCAACGCGCCAAATAACGCCGCTAATGTGGTCATTAAAATCGGTCTAAAACGCATCGAACAGGCTTTGAAAATGGCTTCATCAGCCGATAAACCTTGTTTGCGTTCTGCATCGAGCGCGAAATCAATCATCATAATGGCGTTTTTCTTCACAATACCAATTAACAAAATAATGCCGATAATGCCAATAATGCCCAACTCGCCGCCTGTGACCATCAACGCGACTAATGCTCCCACGCCAGCCGAAGGCAAGGTCGATAAAATCGTCAGCGGATGAATATAACTTTCATACAAAACGCCCAAGACAATATAAATACTTATCAACGCGCCTAAAATCAGCCACGGCTGGTTTTTTAACGATTCTTGAAACGCTTTGGCTGAACCTTGAAAACTGCCTTGAATTTCAGAAGGCGCGCCAATTTCGCGCATGGATTTTTCAATGATTTCGGTGGCGGTCGATAATGACGTTCCCGTTTTAAGATTAAACGACAGGGTTGCTGCCGCAAATTGTCCTTGATGATTCACGGTAAGCGCGGTGTTGGTCGCGGTGAAATTCGCCACACTCGATAACGGAACTTGTGCATCGCCGCCCAGTTGCCCAACGGTTGCAGGCGGTACACTAATATAAAGTTGTTTTAAGGCTTCGGGACTTTGCCAGTATTCGGGCGCGAGTTCCATCACCACGCGATATTGATTGAGCGGATTATAAATCACCGAAACTTGTCGTTGTCCAAACGCATCATTCAAACTACTATCAATCATGCCTTGATTGATACCGTATCGCGCCGCCATTTCTCGATTTACCACCAAACTAATCTGTTGTCCTTTGTCTTGCTGGTTAGTATTTACGTCTTTTAGTTCGGGCAATTTAGACAAGGCAGCAAGCATTTTGGGTGTCCATTCGCGCAACAAATTCAAATCGTCGGATTGCAAACTAAAATCATACATTGTCGAGGAAGGTCGCCCACCAATGCGTAATTCTTGCGAAGGATGTAGAAAGATTTTTGCTCCGGCAATGCGACTAAGATTTTCGCGTAAACGTGACATCACTTTATCAACGGATTCACGTTCATCATGCGGTTTTAAACCCACAAAAACCGTCGCATTATTGGCATCATTACCCGCAAATCCCACCACATTACTGACGGCGGGGTCTTTTCCAATTAACTCGGTGAACTCGAATAATTTTTTTTGTAATGCCCAAAAAGACGTGCTTTGGTCTGCTTGAATGCCACCGTTTAATCGTCCACCATCTTGAGTCGGAAAAAAACCTTTATCAATCACGCCATACAAATAAAAATTCAAACCAATCGTGCTAAATAAAATCAGCATCGTAATTCGGCTGTGGCGTATCGCCCACTGCAACGAATGTTCATAACCTGTTTGCACCACATCGAAAAAATGTCCAATGCCTAAATAAACACGCCCATGATTTGGTGTTTCTTTGTGCAACCATCGGGCGCATAACATAGGCGCAGTGGTTAGAGAAATAATCAACGACACCAAAACGGCGGCGGATAACGTGACCGCAAATTCACGAAATAAGCGACCCACGATGCCGCCCATTAACAAAATTGGAATAAATACCGCGACCAATGAAATGCTCATCGCTAAAACAGTAAAACTCACTTCTTTGGTGGCAAGTAAAGCGGCTTTAAACGGTGAAACGCCTTTTTCAATGTGGCGGCTGGTGTTTTCCAAAACCACAATCGTGTCATCCACCACAAATCCTGTCGCAATCGTCAACGCCATCAACGATAAATTATTCAGGCTGTAATTGAAAAAATACATCACCGTACACGCGCCAATTAGTGAAACCGGCACCGTAATAATCGGAATAAGTGCGGAACGAAAATTCCGTAAAAATACCAGCACCACCAAAATCACCAACACGATTGAAATCAGCAAACTGTGTTCAACTTCATCAATCGATGCACGAATAGTTAGCGACCGATCAACGGCTATCGACACATCAATTTCGTTATTCATCGACGCACGAACTTCGGGCAATAACGCTTTAATTTGATTAACCGTTTCGACAACATTTGCAGTCGGTTGTTTGCGGATAATCAATACCACCGAAGGTTTGCCATCTTTCAAACCGGTGTTACGCAAATCTTCAACTGAATCTTCAACTTTTCCTAAATCCGAAATTCTGACCGCTGCACCATTCCGATAACTCACAATGATTGGCGAATAATCCGCTGCCGTTCGCGCTTGGTCATTCGCTTGAACTTGCCAACGTTGTTCATTATTTTCAATCACGCCTTTTGGGCGATTAACATTCGTTTGCGTAATCGCCACGCGCACTTCTTCAAGACTAATGCCGTATTTATTCAGCGCGTTCGGGTTTAATTCAACCCGCACGGCTGGCAATGTTGCGCCACCCAGTTGAACTTGACCCACGCCCGAAACTTGCGAGATTTTTTGCATCAAAATAGTTGAGGCTTTGTCGTACATTTGTCCGCGATTGAGCTTATCTGACGTTAATGCCAAAATCATAATCGGCGCATCGGCAGGATTATCACGCCGATAATTCGGACGGTTCGGCATCGTCGGCAATAAACTGGTCGCTGAATTGATCGCCGCTTGCACGTCACGCGATGCGCCGTTAATGTCGCGGTCTAAATCAAATTGCAATGTGATTCGCGTTGAACCTGCGTTGCTACTCGATGTCATTTCAGCCACACCTGCAATCCGACCTAATGCGCGTTCTAGCGGCGTGGCGACCGTTGCCGCCATCGTTTCTGCACTGGCACCAGGTAATTGGGCTTGCACCGTAATCGTGGGAAAATCCACTTGCGGCAATGACGCAACGGGCAAATTCAAAAATGCTAAAATACCGCTCAAGGCAATCGCTAACGTTAATAAACTCGTTGCAACGGGGCGGTAAATAAAAAGTGCCGATAAATTCATTCGATTTTTTTCACGGTCGATAATAATTTGGGGAGCATTGCGTTAAAGTAGCACATTAACGACAGACACCGTCCGATGATGATAAAAGCCATCGTCAATAATTCAGCGGGGTTGATACGCGAACAGATTTTTCAAGAATCACAAGTCCGGCGCGAAATGTAGAGTTTTTGAATCACTACCAACAATTTTTTGAATAATAGCTTGAACGCCCATCATCACGATAATACTCTCTGAAATTATCATCGTTATTTCCGCGACCTTGCCGCTCGTAATAATCATTTTCGCGGCGTTCGATTTCACACTCACGCTGCCTTAATTGTTCTTCTTGAATTTCATGTCGAGTCAGTTCACGGCGATACTGTCTGTTATCAGATTCATCATCTTTCGTTACGCCGTATATTGCAGACCTAACAATTACACCAGTAATAATGGCTGGGGCAATCCAACTATTGCCGTGTCCCTGATGTCCACCGTGTCCGTATCTATTGGCACTTACAGCTTTTAGCCCCAATGTATAAAATTATACCTAAATCAAAGTTCTTGAATTGCATCGTAAAGCAGTAGCAAAATTTCGCCAACTTTACCGATGAATTAAAAATGACTGAATACTACATTATTTATTTTAGACACCAACGCCAATTTCAGGACACGTACGCAAAAATGTAACATTTTCTGATTACTATCATAACAAATTTAGGGTCATCTCTACACGAATTTAAATTGCCGTGGTAGCTAATGGTACAAATTCAAGTCACTCAACTATAGGTACACTCAATTATGTCTGCACAAACAAAACTAGAAAACATTACGATTGTAACGGGATCCTGCCCATTTAATGCAGGGGGACTTGCCTTTCAAGATGCTGCGCCCATTCATCAGTGCGTTTTTGTACCCAGTAATTTACACACGGTTGAATCGCGTCAAGCCGCGTTCAATTTTGTTTCTTCAATTGAACATGGCTGTGGTTCGTGTTCGAACGTTGTTTTGCATGGTGATGAAAATAGCGTTGAAATTGTTTGGAGTGGTTGTGGCAATGTTCAAGCCCCGATAATAAATCGCTCCTTACAAGGTTTGGAAACAGAAGATTTAGGATTCATTAACGAAAACGGTAGAACGGCACATATTATTCTGGTTAAAGATACTTCGTTAACTGAAGTGAAAAGCCGTTTTGAAGCCATTTATTTAAACTAAAATCCAAAAAAATTGGCAGGCGAAAAATTACATGAAAATACACGAAACGGATTTAAGTTTAGAGGCGTGGCGCGGGTTTGTTGGGGATGAATGGAAAAATGGTGTAGCGGTAAGGGATTTTATCCAAGCGAATTACACCCCTTATGCGGGGGACAGCAGTTTTCTGGTTTCAAGTACACCGCGTACACAGAAATTGTGGGACAAAGTAACTACGTTAGTCGCTGCGGAACGAATTAAAGGGGTATTAGATGTTTCGGCAGATATTGGTACGTCTATCATTGCTCACGATGCCGGTTACATTGACCAAAGTTTGGAGTTAATCGTCGGCTTACAAACCGATGCGCCGTTAAAACGGGCGATTGTGCCAAATGGCGGGTTGCGAATGGTGCAAGCGGGTTTGGAAGCCTATGGTTTCAAGCTCGATGCTAACGTCGAAAATGCTTTTGCTCTCTATCGCAAAGACCACAATCAAGGCGTTTTCGATGTTTACAGTCCTGACATTTTAGCGTGTCGCAAATCGGGCATTATCACAGGTTTGCCAGATGCTTATGGACGCGGACGTATTGTTGGCGATTATCGCCGTGTTGCACTTTATGGCGTGGATTTTTTAATTAAAGACAAAAAACGCGAAAAATCTGAATTGGATGTGGGCGAATTTAGTGAAACTATTTTACGCACGCGCGAAGAACTTTCTGAACAAATCAGAGCGTTAGCTGAATTAAAACAAATGGCATTGAAATACGGTTTTGATATTTCTCAATCGGCAAAAACCGCGCAAGAAGCCATTCAATGGACGTATTTTGGTTATTTAGCGGCGATAAAAGAACAAAATGGTGCCGCCATGTCGATTGGGCGCATTTCATCCTTTTTGGATATTTACATCGAGCGCGACATTCAAGAAGGTCGGTTGAATGAAACCGCCGCGCAAGAATTGATTGATGATTTAGTGATTAAACTTCGCATGGTTCGTTTTTTACGCACGCCAGAATATGATCAATTATTTTCAGGCGATCCCACTTGGGTGACAGAATCCATCGGTGGCATGAGTGAAGATGGTCGAACATTAGTGACCAAAAACAGCTTCCGTGTTTTAAACACGTTGTACAATTTGGGTGCTGCTCCCGAACCCAATTTAACGGTTTTGTGGTCAGTGGAAATGCCACAAGGTTTCAAAGAATTTTGCTCCAAAGTGTCGATTGAAACCAGTGCAATTCAATACGAATCCGACGATTTAATGCGTGAACATTGGGGCGACGATTATGCGATTGCGTGTTGCGTTTCGGCGATGCGAGTCGGAAAACAAATGCAATTTTTCGGCGCACGCTGCAATCTTGCCAAAACGATGCTTTATGCTATCAATGGTGGCGTGGATGAAAAATCAGGCGTGAAAATCGCCCACGGTTTCACGCCGATTACGTCGGAATATCTCGATTACGACGAAGTGATTTCAAAATTCGATGCCATGATGGATTGGTTGGCGACCACTTACGTCAAAGCCTTGAATGCCATTCATTATATGCACGACAAATACCATTATGAACGTATTGAAATGGCGTTGCATGACCGTGATATTTTACGAACGATGGCGTGTGGCATTGCAGGTTTATCGGTTGCCGCTGATTCATTATCGGCAATCAAATATGCAAAAGTGAAAGTTATTCGAGATGAAAATGGCATCGCAATGGACTTTGAAATCGACGGCGAATATCCCGCTTATGGCAACGATGATGACCGTGTTGATCAACTTGCCGTTTGGTTAGTTGAAACATTTATGGACAAAATCCGCCAACACAAAACCTATCGTGACAGCACACCGACGCAATCCGTTTTAACAATTACCTCGAACGTGGTTTACGGCAAAAAAACAGGCAATACACCCGATGGTCGGCGTTCGGGCGAACCGTTTGCACCCGGTGCAAATCCAATGAGCGGACGCGATACCAATGGTTTTGTCGCTTCGGGCGCGTCGGTAGCAAAATTACCTTATGAAGCGGCATTAGATGGAATTTCTTGGACGGCAACGTCTACACCGGATTCTTTGGGTCATTCCATTGCAGATCGCGTGACTAATTTAACCAATTGTTTAGACGGTTTTTGTGGCGCAAACGGTTTTCACGTCAACGTCAATGTACTGAATAAAGACACATTATTGGATGCGATGAATCACCCTGAAAATTATCCGCAACTTACCATTCGCGTTTCGGGTTACGCCGTCAATTTCGTCAAACTCTCGCACGAACAACAGCTGGATGTTATCAATCGTACGTTTCACATTCACAGTTAGTCAATGCTACATCATGTGAAATCACAAGGTATTATCTCGCCCGCGTGTGTCGATGAGAGTGGCAAACTGTCGGGTTTTGTTCATTCATTCGATACGGGCGGTGCAGTCGATGGCCCTGGAATGCGTTTCGTGTTATTTGTGTCGGGCTGTCAATTTCAATGTTTGTATTGCCACAACCCCGACACCTGGAAAATGCACAACGGCAAAATGACGCACGTCGATGACATTGTGGCGGAGATTGAGAAATACGCGCATTTTCTACGTTTTGCCGGCGGTTTAACCATTTCGGGCGGCGAACCTTTGATGCAAGCCTATTTCATTGGCGAGATATTTTATCGTGTGAAACATGAATTGAAATTGCACACCGCGCTCGATACGCAAGGATTTTTAGCGGAACATTTGGAAGATGATTGGTTTGAAAATGTCGATTTAGTGTTGCTCGACATCAAACATATTAACCCCGAAAAATACGAGGCGTTGACTTCAAAACCGTTGCAACCGACGTTGGATTTTGCGCGGCGATTGTCGGCAATGAAAAAGCCGATGTGGATACGGTATGTTTTAGTGCCAGGTTACACCGATGATGTTGACGATGTGGAAAAGTTAGCTGATTTTATTGGCACGCTTCAAGGCGTGGAACGGGTGGAAGTATTGCCGTTTCACAAAATGGGCGAACATAAATGGGATGATTTAGGCTTAAATTTTCACTTAAAAGACATTTCACCGCCCTCGCCCGAATTACTTAATCGTGTCATCGGACAATTTCAAAAACGCGGATTATTTACCTGCTGAAAAACGAGCCAGACACCATGAACGAAACACAAAATAATCAAAAAGTGCATCACGCGGAATTTTCACTCGACTCGCTTATGCCAGCGGAGATTGCAAATAAAGCGGAAAGCATCGGCATTAAAAAAGCGCAAATGGATACGCTCACGATATTTGTGTTGGCGATTCTGGCAGGAGCTTTTGTTGCGATTGGATCGATGTTTGCAACTACCGTTTGGGCGGGCGGTTCGGCGTTACCTTTCGGTGTAAATCGTTTATTAGGCGGGCTAGTTTTCTGTGTCGGTTTGATTTTAGTGGCGGTGGCGGGCGCAGAATTATTCACGGGCAACATTTTGATTGTCATGGCGTGCGCGAATAAAAAAGTTACTGTTAAACAGGTGCTTCGTAATTGGTTCATTGTGTACATCGGCAATTTTGTGGGCGCGTTAGGCACCGTTGTGATTATGCTACTCACGAAACAATACTTGTTTGGTAAAGGCTTGATTGGTTTCACCGCGTTGTATATTGCCACCACGAAAGCAAATTACGATCCCGTGCAGTCTTTCTTTTTAGGCGTAATGTGTAACGCGCTAGTTTGTATGGCGATGTGGCTTTGTTATAGCGGTCATACCGTGACCGATAAAATTCTCGCAATTATTTTTCCCACGACCGCTTTTGTCGCCGCTGGATTTGAACATTGCGTGGCGAATATGTATTTCATTCCATTGGGCTTATGGATTAAGCAGTTTGCGTCGCCTGAATTTTGGGCTTTTGACGTTATGTCAGGACACCAGATTGACACTTACGCGACTTTATCGTGGTCAAATTTTGTGCTGAATAACTTGATTCCCGTGACCTTGGGCAATATCGTAGGTGGCGCGGGATTCGTAGGTTTTGTATATTGGTTTGCTTATTTACGCGGTAAATCCTAGCTGAAATTTATCTTTTTCCAATTGTTTAAATAGAAACTCAAACAAAAATCGCCGAGTAAATTCAACAAAGTTTCGCGCTCAAAGCTAAAAACGAAACGTTATTAAAGTTTGCAAAACGAGTGATTGAAATAGCAATTAAGATTGCTGAAGTTGCGGCAATGAAATTGAAATTTATTCGTCAAAGTGACAGACGTGTAAATCGCTTCGCCAAGCTGTCCATCCACAAATAAATTACGGGCGTGGTGTAGAGCGTTAGTAATTGACTGAGCAACAAACCGCCCACCATCGTAATGCCTAACGGATGACGTAATTCTGAACCCACGCCACTGCCTAACATCAACGGCAACGCGCCTAATAATGCCGCCAAAGTTGTCATTAAAATCGGACGAAAACGCAATAAACACGCTTGAAAAATCGCATCCGCTGGCGACATGCCTTGTTTGCGTTCCGCTTCCAACGCGAAATCAATCATCATAATGGCGTTTTTCTTGACGATACCGATTAACAAAATAATCCCAATAATGCCGATGATGCCTAAATCATTTTTTGACATCATCAACGCAAGCAATGCACCCACGCCCGCCGACGGTAGCGTGGAAAGAATGGTAATCGGATGAATATAGCTTTCGTACAACACGCCCAACACAATATAAACCGTGACAATCGCCGCCAAAATCAGCCACAACGTATTATCGAGCGAGGCTTTAAACGCCCACGCCGCGCCTTGGTAACTGGTGCGAATACTTAACGGCAAATCCATCTCTTGTTTCACACGCTCAATTGCGGCGACCGCATCACCTAATGACGCATTCGGAGCTAAATTAAACGACAGCGTAGCGACAGGAAATTGGTTGAGATGATTGATAGAAAGCGGCGTGGCGCGTTCGGATAATTCGGCAATCGTAGACAACGAAACCTGTGTGCCGTTACTCGATGGAATTCGCAAATCATTGAGCGATTCAGGACGAATTTGCGCCGCTGGATCCACTTCAAGCACGACACGATATTGGTTTGATTGGGTGAAAATCGTCGAAACCAAACGTTGACCGTAAGCACTGTAAAGCGCGTTATCAATCGCGGCAGTCGTGACACCGAGCCGACTGGCGGTACTGCGGTCGATATTGACATAAACTTGTTGCCCTTTGTCTTGCACGTCGCTGGTCACTTCACTTAATTCGGATTGATTAGACAATTCGTCCACCAATTTATGCGTCCAACGGTTTAATTCTTCTACCTCTGCGGATTCTAAAGTGAATTGATATTGTGTGCGGCTGACGCTGGTTTCCATCGTCAAATCTTGCACCGATTGCAAATACAGTTTTACGCCTGTCAATTCGGCTAATTTGGGTTTTAATCGTTCAATCACTTCCGTTGCGCTGACGTTTCGCTCAGATTGTGGTTTTAAATTGATAAGAAAACGTCCGGCATTCGGCGTGGTGTTAATACCGTCTACGCCAATGAATGACGATAAACTTTCCACCGCCGGCTCTTCCAAAATCTCTTTCGCTAATTTTTGTTGATAATCGCTCATCGCCGCAAAAGACACATTTTGTGGAGCTTCCGAAAAACCTTGAATGATGCCCGTGTCTTGCGTCGGAAAAAAACCTTTTGGAATAAAAATATACAACATAACTGTCAACGCTACGGTTGCCGAAAATACCAACATCGTAAGAATTTGATGACGCAAAACCCATTCCAGCGTGCGCCCGTAACCTGAAATAACACCATCAAACCAATCTTTTCGGAGTTCAACAGAATTGTGCGAACGCAGAAATTTCGCGCACATCATCGGCGTGAGCGTCAACGAAACGATTGCTGAAATTAGAATCGCCACCGCCAACGTCATCGCAAATTCACGGAATAATCGCCCGACCACATCGCTCATAAATAACAACGGAATCAACACCGCAATCAACGAAAACGTCAGTGAAATAATCGTAAAACCAATTTGTTCCGAACCTTTTAACGCGGCTTGCAAAGGCGATTCGCCTTTTTCGGTATAACGCGAAATGTTTTCAATGACAACAATCGCATCATCCACCACAAATCCTGTCGCAATCGTCAAAGCCATCAACGTTAAATTATTGATACTAAAATTTAGCGTGTACATGACGGCAAACGTGCCAATTAGCGACAACGGCACGGCGACGGCGGGAATAATCGTGGCAGGAATGTTGCGTAAAAAGAGAAAAATCACCATCACCACTAACGCCACCGACAACAATAATTCAAATTGCACGTCATGTATCGACGCGCGAATCGTGACGGTTCGGTCGGTCAGCGGTAAAACTTCGATATTGACAGGCAACGCAGCTTGTAATTTGGGCAGCAATTCTTTAATTCGATTGACCACTTCAATCACGTTTGCGCCTGGCTGGCGTTGGATATTGATAATCACGGCAGATTTTTCGTTTGCCCACGCGGCAAGTCGTTTATTTTCCACGTCATCAATCACCTTGGCGACATCGGATAATTTGACCGGCGCACCGTTGCGATACGTCACCACTAAATCGCGGTATTCTGCCGCTGAACGCAATTGGTCGTTGCTGTCGATAATGGCGGAACGCAACGCGCCATTAAACATCCCTTTCGGTTGATTAACATTCGCCGCCGCAATCGCCGTTCGTACATTTTCCAAACTTAATCCGTAAGCCGCTAACGCATTATGATTGGCTTGAATTCGGACGGCGGGACGTTGACCACCGCTAATACTGACCATGCCCACGCCAGATAATTGTGCGATTTTTTGCGCCACGCGAGTATCCACTAAATCTTCCACTTTGAATAATGGCAACGATTCCGAACTGACCGCTAACGTCATAATCGGCGTGTCGGCGGGATTCACTTTGCTATAAATCGGGGCTTGCGGTAAATCATTCGGTAAAAAATTCATTGCCGCATTGATAGCCGCTTGCACATTTTGTTCGGCAATATCCAAATCTAAATTCAGATTAAATTGCAATGTAACCACGGACGCGCCGCCCGAACTGGTCGAAGACATTTGCGTCAATCCTGGCATTTGTCCGAATTGCCGTTCCAATGGCGCGGTAATTACCGAAGTCATTACGTCAGGACTTGCGCCTGGATACAACGTCACCACTTGAATCGTCGGATAATCAACTTGTGGCAAAGCAGAAACGGGCAACAATCGATACGCCAAAACGCCAATCAATAACAATGCCAGCATCAATAGCGATGTGGCGACAGGACGCAGAATAAAAAGCCGTGACGGATTAAAACTATTGGTTGAATTCATTCGTGTTTAGGTGATTTGTCGTCAGATTTAGATTTTTTATCTGAGCTTTCTGCGATGGATTGACCGTCTTTTTTGGCAATATCAACTTGGCTGCCTTCGTGTAATCGGTCAACGCCTTCTAATACAACAATTTCATTTGGCGCGAGATTGTTTGTCACGGCAACTTTATCGCCTTCGGTTGCGCCTAATGTGACGCGGCGAACTTGTACGATTTTTTCAGGCGTTGCCACATAAACGAATGCACCTTGCGTATCATTTTGGATGGCAGCACTGGAAATTTGAGTCACACCTTTGAGCGTTTCTAAATGTACTTTTATATTTACAAATTGATTCGCAAACAAAATTTCAGAATTATTATCAAATTGTGCCTTGAGTTTTAATGTGCCTGTGGTGGAGTCAATTTGATTATCGATAGCGAGTAATTTTCCTTCGGCTAATTTCGTTTTTCCAGCGCGGTCATACGCGGTAATACCGATTGATTCATTGCTGCGCTTGCGTTGTATCACCGCTTGGATGGTGTCTTCGGGCAAGGTAAATACCACGTTAATCGGTTGTAATTGCGTAATCACGACTAAGCCATTGGTATCGTTAGCGTGAACGATATTGCCTTGATCAATTTGTCGCAAGCCGACTCGTCCAGAAATCGGCGCAGTTAAATGGGCGTAATTGAGTTGTAATTTCGCGTTATTGACTTGGGCTTTGTCCATTTCCACAATGCCGCGATATTGTTTAACTTGAGATTCTTGCGTCGCGGTTTGTTGGGCTGCAATGGAATCTTGAGAAAGCAGCGTTTTATAACGGGTGTAATCGATTTCTGCATTTTTCAACAATGCTTCGTCACGCAATAATTGACCTTCGGCTTGTTGAAGCTGAATTTGAAAAGGGCGTGGATCGATTTCAGCGAGCAAATCGCCTTCTTTTACCGTTTGACCCTCACTAAATGCCACGCGCATCAGTTCACCATCAACACGCGGTCGAACCGTTACGGTTCGTAATGCGGTAACAGTTCCTAACCCGTTTAAATATAAAGGAAAATCTGTTTTTGTGGCTGTTTCAACAGAAACGACAGTAGGTTTATCATCATCGTCATGTTTATGTTTACCGCCATTTTTAGACTTATTCTGTTTTGAATCGCCTGAAGTTGCTGATGAATGTTGAAAATAAAAAAATATTCCGCCGATAATTAAAAGAAGCAGCAAACTCGATATTGTAAAATTGCGAAGTTTAGAATGGGTTTTGGGTAATTCGGCACGATTGTCTTTTTTCATTCGATGGTTAGGATTAAAAATTTGGTTGCCTAAAAACGCGCGTTTAAAAAGTTTAATAGCTTGAACTTTGAAAATACATTGTAAGGCTTATATTGAGTTAAACAGCAAATACTATGCCTGAAAATAACTTATTGTTTTAATTTGATTTTTATTTTCTGACAAATGACTACTGTTTAAAAAAACACAGTAACTGTCGGAGTATTGCTTCTTAATCAACAGCAATTTTAACGCGATTCAAAACACGCGGGCATAATTATCGGTTTCACGATGGCTGCTATGCTAGCATTTTTTAATTTGGTTCATTAAGGTTTTTATGGAAATCAGAACAGGTCGTTATTGTTATCTAAAAATAGAAGTGTTGATAATTAAACACTTAATAAACAAATTTTTTGAAAGTTGATGTTACATAAACATCTTCCAATTTTTAAATGATGCACTTTGCCGCTTTATTCAATCGAACAATCTCAAATATAAAATAAAAATAATTATTTTAATCAATCGGTTATAAACTAAAAAAGTTCTACTTCTGATATTTCAATACTTTTATTCAATCATGGCATGTTGGGTGCAATGACGTAAGTCATAGCACGAACAATTTTGTGATTGTTTTATAAATTAGGGGAATAAATCATGAGCAGTCCATCAGTAACATTGAATAGAACTGACTGGCAGTTTAAATCAACAGCAGAAATCAAACCGAGTAGTTCCGCGTCTGTTGCTGCCACAATAAGAAGTTTTAAATACGACAACGAAAATCGTGACCACAAACTTGCCGATTATTTGTTATTAGGTGTACTTTCCATTTTTGTACACACGACGGTGGTTAGTCATTTTGACAGTTCATCATTGGAACAAAAAATTATTACGCCTGCGAAACAACCTTCTAAAGTTGAAATTTCATTTACAAAACCAAAGCCTAAACCCATTGTTATTCCCCCACCGCCGCCACCTCCTGTCGCGCAAGTTAAACAACCGACAATACCTAAAAAAGCACCACCGCCCAAAGCGGCTGCACCTAAACCTGTTGCCCATAACGCGGTGCCTTTAAAACCCCAAGCGACTAAATCGGTTGAACGAGTAGCGGAACCCATTCCGACATTTGAACCGACACCTGTTATCCAATCGACAGTGCCTGTTTCAACAACACCTGCACCCGCTGCTCCAGCTGCACCGCCGCCAGCTCCTGTTGTTTCTGAAAAAGTAACTGCGCCAACAGCAGGCGCGGATTACTTAAATAATCCCGAACCTGAATATCCTGATATTGCGATGGATAACGGCTGGGAAGGCAAAGTGCTGATGAAAGTTCACGTTCAACCTGACGGCAAACCAGACACGATTACAGTCAGTAAAAGTAGCGGTCAAAAAGTTTTAGATGATGCAGCAGTGAAAACAGTTCACAAATGGTCTTTTGTCCCTGCGATGCGTGGCGATACGCCAGTCGCAGGTTGGGTCACAGTTCCAATTACTTTTAATTTATCTTGAGGTTATTCTAATGTCTGACATTGCAACCAGTGCCATCGTTAATGGCACACTTTCCATTTTAATCGGCGCATCTGTTGTGACATGGGCTTTGATTTTAATCAAAGGCATCCAACACATACGCATTTCCCATCACAATCGTGTTTTTGGTCAACAATTTTGGGGAGCCTCAAATATCTTAGCAGCTTCATGTCTTGAAGAAACAAATGGACCAGCGGCGCGTGTTGCCGGTGTTGGATTTACCACGTTGATTGAAGCGGACGGCGGAACAACGACTCACGATTTGGAACATACCGGCGACCGCCAAGAACTTTTAGAACGCCGTTTGCGTCAACAAATGCAAAAAGAAAAAGGAGCATTAGAAAGTGGATTAGCGATTCTTGCAACGGTCGGCAGTATTTCACCGTTTGTAGGCTTGTTCGGCACAGTTTGGGGAATTATGGGCGCATTAACCAGCATCAGCAAAAGCGGTTCAGCAAGTTTAGATGTTGTCGCGGGACCGATTGGTGAAGCCTTGATTGCAACAGCCGTTGGTATCGCCGTCTCCGTCCCAGCGGTGGTTGGCTACAACTTCTTTATTCGTCGCAACAAAGTGGTCTGGGCTTTCTTAGATGATTTCGCCATTGATTTTATTCATTTAGCATTGAAAAGTTCTTTCCTCATCGAACGTCAAGGCAAACAAGCAAGCATCACTGCACTTAACATTGTTAAAAAACAGAAATTTAATTCTGACGAAGAATTACTCGCGGCAGAGGCGCACGCCTAATGGCTTTTAATACCAAAGATGATGGCGATGACATCATGGGCGAAATCAACGTTACGCCACTTGTAGACGTAATGTTGGTGTTGCTCGTGGTATTTATCGTAACCGCCCCATTATTGACGAATGCCGTTCACGTCAATTTACCCAAAACCGAAGAAACTGCGCCACCTGAAGAAAAAGAAGCGGTTTATTTAAGCGTGGATGCTCAAGGTAAAATTTTTATCGATAAAAAAGAAATTGCCATTGAGACCATCGAAAGCGAATTAAAAAGTCGTAAAGCCGCCGACCCTGAATTGGCATTAAATCTCAATGCGGATGATGGGGTTCAATATGGAACGGTCGCAAAAGTGATGTCATCGATTGAACGGGCGGGCGTAACCAAATTATCAGTTTTAACTCTTTCAAATTAAAAACGGAGAACTCCATGTCATTAAACGCTTTTCAGAAAAAAATGGTTCCTTTCGCTATTGCGTTAGGCATGTTTTCCACCGTTCATGCAGAAGATGCGGTCACGCCAAAAATTGCGGGCGTTGTTGATGCGGGAACAAAAGTTGAATTTATTAAAGACGGTTTTGAAGGAACAGAAGGTCCAATCGCGTTGCCGGATGGCAGTGCCATTTTTACTGAAACCAAAGTCAATCGGATTACACGCATTGCACCCGACAATACCACTTCTACCTTTTTAGAAAATACAGGCGGTGCAAATGGGTTAGCGTTTGCGAAAAATGGCGATTTGTACGCCGTTCAACAAGCGGCACCCGCAAAAGTCGGCATTATTTATCCGCAAGGCAAAGAAAAAGTCTTGGCTGAAAACTTTGAGGGCGCACCGTTTCAACGCCTTAATGATTTAGTATTGGCTAAAAACGGCGGGATTTATTTCACCGATATTGGCACCCGCGCCACTCCAGAAAATCCAAATCCACCGCCTTCAACGGCAGGCGTTTTTTACATTACGCCAAAAGGGGAATTAAAACGTATTGTGAGTGATTTGGAACGTCCAAATGGCGTGCAGTTAAGTATCGATGAAAAAACGTTATTTGTGGCAAATACCGCTGGCGAATATATTTTGTCTTACAAAATCGCTGACGATGGTTCAATCAGTCACAAAAAAGACTTCGCAAAACTGAAAGGTTGGAGTCAAACAGATGCTATTTGGTCTAGTGGCGCAGACGGATTAGCCGTTGACGAAAAAGGACGGCTTTATGTGGCATCTAGCGCGGGGGTTGAGGTGTTTGACGATGCTGGCAAAGAACTCGGTGTAATTCCGATTCCTAAAAAACCGCAAAATTTAGCCTTCGCAGGCAAAGACAAAAAAACACTTTATGTTGTCGGGCGTGGTGATGCTTACAAAGTGGCACTTAAAACAGCAGGCTACGCGGGTCGAGCCAAATAAATTTTGATTCGATTACAAATAACCCCACAAACACACGGCGTTGTGATTGTGGGGTTTGTTTTGTTTACTCATAAATTTGGAGATTTTTAATGACACGAAAAACCACAGATGATTTTCATCCCGAAACACTCAAAGTATTTGATAAATACGTTCATGGCGATATTTCACGACGGGATTTTTTATCCTCAATCGCTAAATACGCGCTATTGGGTTTAACGGCAGAAGGCGTGCTAGAAGCATTAAGTCCAAAATTTGCCGAAGCACAACAAATTTTAGGAAATGACCCGCGCCTTAAAGCGGAATATGTTGAATATCCATCACCGCAAGGTAACGGTAAAATTCGCGGTTATTTAGTTCAGCCCGCGCAATTCAAAGGTAAATTGCCAACCGTTTTGGTTATTCATGAAAATCGGGGTTTGAATCCACACATCGAAGACATTGCGCGACGGATTGCATTGGATAATTTCATTGCGTTTGCACCGGATGCGTTATTTCCTGTTGGCGGTTATCCGAACGATGAAGACAAAGCCCGCGAACTATTCAAAAATTTAGACCAAGATAAAACCAAAGCCGATTTTTTAACTGCCGCACACATTTTGAAAAAATTACCGCACAGTAATGGCAAAGTCGGAGCGGTTGGGTTTTGCTACGGTGGTGGTATTGTGAATTTTCTGGCAACAAAAATTCCAGATTTAGGTGCGGCGGTCGCCTTTTATGGGAATCAACCTACCGCCGAAGAAGCGGCAAAAATTAAAGCTCCGTTATTGTTGCATTATGCAGGCGCGGATGAGCGTATCAATGCGGGTTGGTCTGCGTATGAAACGGCTTTAAAAGCGGCAAATGTGAATTATGAAGCCCACGTTTATCCTGCGGTGCAACATGGTTTCAATAATGACACCACGCCACGTTACGATGCCGCGACAGCAAAATTGGCGTGGGATAGAACGATTAGTTTCTTTAATGTTTATTTGCGTGATGGTTAATGATTAAAACGCTATGAAAACAACTATCACTGTTTGGGATTTACCTTTGCGCTTGTTTCATTGGTTGCTTGTTTTGGCTGTGATTGGAGCTTATGTCACAGGAAAATTAGGCGGTAATCTCACCGATTGGCATGACCGTTTAGGCGGTTTTATTTTGGCGTTATTGGTGTTTCGATTCATTTGGGGATTTGTTGGCACAACGCACGCCCGTTTTATCAATTTCATGCCTAATTTTTCTAAATTGACCGCTTATTTCAACGGCGATTGGCAAGGCGTTGGACATAATCCAGCCGGTGCATTAGCGGTGATTGCGTTGTTGATGACACTTTTGTTTTTAGTCATAACAGGTTTATTCGCCAATGATGATATTGCTTTTGAAGGCGCATGGTTTCACCTTATTTCAAAAGAACTGAGCGACAAATTAAGTAATTGGCACAGTTTGGCTTTTGACGTGTTGCTTGGCTTGGTTGTTTCGCATCTTGCCGCGCTTATTTTTTTATCAAGTCGTTAAAAAAACAAATCTCGTTTTACCCATGCTGACTGGCAAAAAACAACTGCCTGATAATTTCACATTCTCTTCAACCGTTCCCGTCAAAACATCACATTTTATTTTTACGCTACTTGCCGCAACGTTAATCGTTTGGGGCGTTTGGCATATTGGTTAATCACACACTTTTTAAATCATCGAGGTTAAAAATAATGAAAACAAAACTTTTACTCAGTTTCATACTTGCTACGGTTGCAACCACAGCATTTTCTGAAACCGTTGAAAAACAAATTAAATTTCGTCAATCAGCGTATGAATTTTTAGGTTGGAACACGGGGAAAATTAAAGCGCAAGTGGCTGACCATCCTGAAACCTATAACAAAGAACAAGTCATTGCCGCCGCGAATGCGATTGCCGCCGTGGCAAATTCAGGTTTAAACGAATTATATGGTGTCGGGACAGACCAAGGCACAGGCTGGAGAGCCTCTCATTTGAAGCCTGAGTATTTTCAAAAACAAGCTGAAGTAAATGAAATTGATGCAACGTTCATCAAAGAAGCTAATGAATTACAAAAAGTAGCGGCAACCGGTGATGTTGCAGAGATAAAAAATCAATTTGGAAAAGTCGGAGCGGCGTGTAAAAGTTGCCATGATTTAGCGCGTATTCGAGAATAAAAAACCACGCAATCAAATATGAAAGGGGCTTGATAAATTCGTTTACAAGCCCTTTTTTTCAACTGTTGATATAAAAACACCTCTTAAACAGAATCACCTTTAAAGTGGTTCTCCACAAACAACAGATTGTTATTTTTAGTCTGAAAATAGAATTATAAAAATTTTTTCTATTTTTATTTACTTTAAAAACAATCTATTATCAATTTTTTATTCTTGTTTTCCTCACAAAAATTTATCTGGTATAGAACCTGCAAAAGTTAGTTAACTTTAATTCTAAAAAGAGGAAATTGAATGAGTATCAATGGAATAAAAAAGCCGTTGTCGATAATAAACAATGTAAAAAATACACGGTCACTCTCCACTGAGATCTTGCATATTTTAGGTAAAAAAAGCAGTAGTGCGCTGATTGTCGTGGGAGCTTGCTTATTGGGTTCGGGTTATAGCGTTGCTGCTGAAGAGGCTTATCAAGATCCCGCCGCTGAAGTTGCTGAGTTAAAACAAAAATTAGTCGAAGCTGAAAAGAAACTGAAAAATAAGCCTGTAAGTGAAAATTCACCAGCGGATGCCGCGACAACAATCCCAATAGAAAGCAACAATGTGGCGGCAGCCATTGAAACCAAAGCTCCTGAAGTAGAAGCAAAAAACTTATCCGAAGTCGTGGTGACTTCGCGTCGTCGTGAAGAAAAATTACAAGACGTTCCTATTCCAATTAGTGTTATTGGTGGAAAAAATATGGAGCGTGATAGAACCGTAGATATTCAAGATTTAACCAGACGCGCTCCTGGTTTAACCGCAACCACGCCAAACGCCCGTCGAACAGGTGTTTCGTTGCGCGGCATTGGTAAATCAAGCGGAAACGACAGCATGGAAGCGGCTGTGGGTGTCATGATTGATGACGTTTTCATGAGTCACGTCGGCATGACTTATCAAGATTTTACGGACTTAGATCGTGTGGAAGTATTGCGTGGCCCTCAAGGTACGTTGATGGGGAAAAATACCACCATCGGTGTGCTTAACTATGTCAGCAAAGCTCCGAGTTTTACACAGCAAGGCACGATTGAAGGCGAAGTTGGCGGTAATCAACAAACTGGCATATTACCTGGTGCGTTCAAAATCAAATCGTCCTACAGCAATGCCATTGTGGATAATTTACTCGCTTTTCGTGGGTCGATGTTCATCAATAAACAGGATGGTGATATTCATAATATCAATCCAGTTGGCGGCACAATTAACGAACGAAATCGTTATGGTGGAAAATTACAATTTTTATTCACACCGACAGACAACATAAAGTTCAGAGTGACAACCGATTATGCCGAAGGACGGGAAAGTAGTAACGTAAAACCTGCTATGTATGATCCAGCAAATTTTGCAAACGGTGTATCAAGAACGGCAAACGACGGACTCACTTTTTCTTCACGACTGCAACGCGATTCTTTTGGTGGTTACAAACCGATTATTGGGGCGCAATCCTGGAATCAAGATGATTTAGGGCAAGCGCAACCGCTGATTACTAAAAATGGAGGAATTTCAGGCAAATTAGATTGGGATGTCGGCCCTGGAACATTAACGTCCATTACCGCTTATCGCCAATTACATTTTGATGCAAAAAATGACAGTGATGAAACAAAATTCGACATCAACAGAGGCGGTACGCTTGTTGATACGTCGCAGTATTCTGAAGAATTACGTTATGCGTGGTCGCCAACAAAATGGTTAGACAATCAAACGGGAGCATTCTTTATGCACACCGAAACGGATTCATTATCTCGTACTTTGTACGGACAAGATGCGGGTGCATTTTATGCGAGTAACAAGCAATATGCGGCGTTAAATACGGCAGCGAGCCGCAGTTTATTAACGTCATCGCTAAATAATGTCTATTCAACCACATTGACCTCGCCCGCAACCGACAGCTATGCTCTTTTCGATCAAGCAAATATCCACCTCACTGATAAAGCAACGTTGACATTAGGCGTGCGCGAAACATTTGAAAGCAAAACCGCCGCAACAGCAAAATCAGCAAATTATTACGATGGTTCAGAATTGAAAGCAACCGGTGATAAAAATGCTGATGCAATTCGTAGCGGGCAATTAAAAAATAGTTACGCTTACAAAGAAGCGGATAGTCTTGACGCATTTTCAACGTCATGGCTCGCAAATCCTAGCTACAAAATCAATGATAATCTGATGGTTTATACCTCAGCCGCTGGCGGTCAAAAATCAGGTTCCATTCAGTTCAACAGTTCTGATGGCTCAACGATTAACGTTAAACCCGAAAAATCACTCGACTTTGAATTAGGCGCAAAAAGTTTGTTCTTAAATAAAAAAGTCATGTTAAACGTGAATCTTTACCACACGACCGTCACCGATTATCAAGCAACCACCAGTGTTGTTGATCCAACTACATCAACAGGTTATCGCTCTCAATTAGGTAACATTCCTGAAATCACCGCAATGGGTCTTGAAGTCGATTCTGCCTATTATCCAACCTCTTATTTAACCTTTAATGCGGGTGGCGCGTTCAATCATGCGACATATACCGATTGGCATACGGCGACTTGCCCAACAGAAATCACCTCAGATATTGCAAAAGTTTGTGATAACACAGGCAAACAAGTTGTCGGTGCGCCTGAATTAACAGGAATTTTTGGGGTTGATTTGCATAAACCTATGGGATTTGGTGGTTTGACTGGTCATGCGTGGGCAAACACCGTTGTGCGTTCCGCGCAAAATCTCGAGGCGCAATTATCATCGTGGGGCAAACAAGATGCTTACCAAGTGACTGATTTAGGTATTGGTCTCTTCACAGGTCAGAAAAATAAATACGAAGTCAATTTGATTACGACCAACGTTTTTGATACCCATTACACAACCAGCATTAACAATTTTAGTAACACGGGAGCGGTCGGTTATGACGGCATTGGAGCGCGTCGTTACGTTGGCTTAGTTTTACGTTCTACTTTCTAAATTTTAACAATTTGATTTTAACGAGATTTATATGAAAAATAATTTATCAGTGCTTACGATTGCAATAGCTGCGTCTTTTTTAAGTCATAACGCATTGGCTGATGCGGTGACTGATTGGAATAAGTACACCATTTGGGCAACGAAAGGGGCAACGTCGCCTACAACTGGAACAGCAAGCATTGCTCAAAATTCCAACGTCGCAACACGCATTGAAGCGATTGAAGCGCGGGCGGTATTTGATGCCGTGAATGCCATCGATCATTTCAGTTCAGGTAGTTATTACTATCACAACGATTCGCCCGCCGCTATTAAAGGAAATTCTGTTGCCGCCGAAGCCGCTGCTGCACAAGCCGCGCATGATGTTTTGCTGGGTTTATTACCCAATCCAGCAACGGGAACATGGACACCCACACGCACTTGGTTGGATTCACAATTAGCCAATGATTTAGCGGCGTTAGGAGTTAGCGCAACCGATCCAGTGATTGCAATTGGTCAAGCCGCTGCAAAAGCAGCATTAGCTGCACGGACGAATGATTTTTCAGCCATTAGAACGACTTATACACCGTCAACGAATCTTTCCGTTGCCGCAGATGGAACGGTTGTTCCTAATGCTGCTGGCAATCCAGGTGTTGGTTTGTGGCGACCAAGTAATGGCGCGGCGGGTGCTGTTGATCCCATTACAGGTGCGCCGACCGGGTTCGATGAAACAGGAACCATTAAACCTGCGGCAGCCATTGATTTTAATTGGAAAAATGTCACGCCATTTAGTTTAACTACTTTGAAAAAACAACAACTGGTAGCCGCTGTTCCGCCCTCTCTTGTCGTTGGCAGCGATGAATATAAAGCGGAATTAGACTTTGTAAAAACGCACGGTCAAGATTCAGCAAATCCAAATAGTCGAACCGATGACGAAATCTTACAAGCTCTTTATTACAAATCTGACGCGGAACTATTTATTAACGAAACGGCGCGAATTGCATCCTCTAGTCGCGGTTTAACGGTCGATGAAAATGCAAAATTATTCGCCGTTTTGGATAATGCGTTGGCAGATGCGCGGATTGCAGCGTGGCAATCTAAATACGATTTAACATTTTGGCGACCCATTACGGCGATTAACGCCAATGCAGACGGCAGTGTGACGGAGTACAAATGGAAACCATTGGGAACAACGCCATCCCATCCATCAAGTACAGGCGGGCATAGTACAACCATTGCAGCGGGAACAGAAATACTCAGAGCCTTTTTCAAATCAGACAAAATCGATAAAAAAGGCACTGCGATTACGCTCACTACATTACCGTGGTTAATCGGTACAAATAACGGTACGGGTAAACTCAGCGTTCCCATAAAAGGCAATGATGCCACAACCCGCCGCGTAGATACTTTTTCGCAATTGCAACTTGAAAACGGTCGCAGCCGTATTTATTTAGGTGTTCATTTTGCCAATGATGATTACCAAGGACAAACGCTTGGCTTAAGTGTTGCGGATGCCATCATTAAAGACCAAAAAGATCCCGCCGCTGCAAAGTTAGGTCTATATTCAAATGCTAACGTAGCAAATGCTAAAAACCTAAAATCTATTTTCACGTCTAATTCAGATAAATCTGGATTCTTTGGGCTGTAATTTTTTGCACCTCCTCATTGGGATAAGTTCGTTTTTTCTTGTCCCATTTTTTATTATCAAAGATACAAACATATAAATGATAAACAAAACGATTGAATATATTGCTGCTCTTTTTCTTGTTGTCGCGGCTTCGTTAACATACGCAGCACCACCGCCTGCAAATGATGCTGCAAAAAAACCACCTCAACCTGCTGCACATGGTCCCACATTAGAATCGTCAATTGAAGCCGCCCAAGCTGCAATTGAAGCCTGTTTGGACAAAGGCGGACAATCTAGTGGTGTGAGTGTTGTCGATTCTGCTGGCGTACTCAAAGTGTTGCTCGCCTCAGATGGCGCGTCAGAAAGAGGTGTTTTATCCAGCACCAATAAAGCCATCACGGCATTGCATTTCAAAGCGGCAACCAGTGAATTGTTTGCCAAAATTGGCACAGATAAAGAACTGGCTGCAAAAATTGCCGCCAATCCCAATTTTAATGCTCGCCCTGGTGGCGTGTTAATTAAAAACGGAGATGAAATTATTGGCGCAATCGGTGTGGGTGGTGCAAAAACTGACGAAGAATGTGCGTTAGCGGGCATTGATAAATTTGAAGCACGTCAAAAATAAACGTGGCTATCGTAAACGTTATGAGACAGTTATTTTTTTTGCTTTCACTGATTGCGTTTGATGTTCATGCCGCATCTTATGAAGCGGCGACAGAACAGGTTAAAGCACAACTTATTGCCTCAGTAAATGCAGTTCATGCAGGTGATGAAATTCTAATCGGCGTTAATCAACGCATCATTCCGCATTGGCACACTTATTGGAAAAATCCAGGTGATTCGGGTTTACCAACGACCATTAACTATGATTTGCCAGCGGGTTCGTTAGCAGGTGAAATTCAATGGGCAACGCCTAATTTGATTCGCTCGGGACCTGTTGTAAATTTTGGTTATGACCACGAAATCACGTTGTTATCGAGTTTGAAAATTTCAAAAGATGCCGTTGTGGGGAGTCAATTTCCGATTAAAGCAAAAGTGAATTGGTTAGTTTGCGAAGAAACCTGTATTCCTCAAGAAGTAGAATTGGCGTTGGAATTACCAGTCGTTGATTTAAATACCGACACAGGGCGCGGCAGTCTTTTGATTGAGCAAGCTCGCGCCAATTTACCCATTCCAAGTCCTTGGAAAATAACGCTCGAACAACACGACCACTTTCTCACACTGCGAATTGTTGGCGACGAATTAAAATCGCCTTCAATTCAAAACATCGCTTTTTATCCTGAAGAATGGGGACGTATTAACCACAGTGCAGAACAATCGCAAAAAATTGTCGGGAATGCTATTGAACTGCAATTAAAATCAGGCGATTCGCCCATTACAACAGGTAATGCGTTAAAAGGTATTTTGGCAGTTACCGAAAATAACGGTGATATTTCGACACGCGGTTACAGCGTGGATGTTGTTTTGGACGACGTTGCGCCCAATGCAAAAACGGCTGAACAATCGGACTTAGTGCTTTCATCGGCAATGTTATTGGCATTGTTGGGCGGCATTATTTTAAATTTGATGCCGTGTGTTTTTCCCGTGCTTTCGATTAAAGCCTTATCGCTACTTAAACACGCGCAACAATCCCCAACGGAAACTAAGTTACAAGGTTTAGCGTATACCGCTGGCATTTTAGTGAGTTTTATTTTACTGGGTGTTTTGTTAATTCTGTTAAAAGCGGGCGGCGCACAAATTGGTTGGGGATTTCAATTTCAATCACCGCTGTTTGTTTTGATTGTGGCGTATTTGATGTTTGCCGTCGGACTAAGTTTGTCCGGTGTATTTAGTATTGGTGGTTCGATTATTGGCGTGGGTTCTTCACTGACACAAAAATCAGGTTATTCAGGTAGTTTTTTTACAGGCGTATTAGCCACCATTGTGGCGACACCTTGCACCGCTCCTTTCATGGGCGCGGCATTAGGTTTCGCATTAAGCCAACCGCCTTTTGCCTTACTCGCCGTTTTTATCAGTTTAGGATTTGGGCTAGCGTTACCTTATTTGCTACTCAGTTATAGCCCATCATTGCAACGGTATTTACCAAAACCAGGTGTGTGGATGGATAGATTAAAACAAGCGATGGCATTCCCGATGTATGCGGCGGCGGTTTGGTTAGTTTGGGTTTTAGTCCAACAAGCTGGCGTAAATTCAATTGTGATTGCGTTAGGCGGTATGGTTTTAATTAGCTTCGCGGCGTGGCTTTATGAAACGACAAAATTTTCTGGAATTTTTACGCAACGAATCAGCACCGGTTTGGCGATTGCTGCTTTGATGACCGCGTTAATGAGCGGTTATTTTGGAATAGAAACTTCGGCGGCGGTGACGGTTGAAAACAGTGAAAACACCGCAGAAAAAAATGTTGAACCTTACAGCGCAGAACGCCTACGCGCTTTGCGTGCCGAAGGAAAACCTGTTTTTGTTAATTTTACCGCTGCGTGGTGTATTAGCTGTTTAGTTAATGAAAAAGTCGCTTTAAGTCAATCGTCCGTTAAAGATGAATTTAAAAAACGCGGCATTACTTATTTGAAAGGCGATTGGACAAATCGTGATGCTGAAATTACGAAAATCCTTTCTGAATTTGGACGTAGTGGCGTACCGCTTTATTTGTATTATCCGGCAGGAATAAACACCAGTCCCGATATTTTGCCACAAATTCTCACACCTGAAATCGTGCTTCAAGCATTTGCCGCAAAGGAGGTTAATATGTTGTAGCGAGTTAATTTGAAGTAACAAAAAATTATTAAACAGCCGTCGCGCTGTATTCAATTACGAAATTTTTAAGGAAGTTACATGTTAGTTCGTCGTTTTTCTAAATTGTTTTTTACAGGTCTTTTTTTAGCATTTATCTCGATGATTGCGAATGCTGAACCACTTGTAAATCAACCAGCACCTGTGTTTTCAAATGCCGCCACTGCAAATGGCAACGCCGTTAATTTAGCCGATTTTTTGGGTAAAACTGTGATTTTAGAATGGACAAATCATGAATGTCCGTTTGTAAAAAAACATTATGAAACAAGCAACATTCCGAATTTACAAAAACAAGCCGCTGCACAAGGCATTGTTTGGTTACAAGTGATTTCTTCAGCCGAAGGAAAACAAGGTTTTGTCGATGCCGCAACAGCTAAAAAAATAAATACTGAACGTGGTGCAACGCCAAGCAACACCGTATTTGATCCATCGGGTGAAATCGGAAAACTTTACGGCGCAACCAACACACCGCAGTTTTTCATTATCAATCCAAAAGGTGTATTAATTTACAAAGGTGGCATTGACAGCATTCCTTCCGCAGACAAAGCCGATGTGCCTAAAGCAGAAAATTATATTAGTGCTGCGTTGAATGAACTTGCAGCCGGTAAAGCTATTTCAAAATCAACCACCAAACCTTATGGTTGCACTGTGAAATACGCGAGCTAATTTGATTTATCCTGGACTACTTCATTGAGCATAAATGAATGTATTTTTGACATTTTCCCCGCCCTGAAAAGCGGGGATTCCTTATTGTCAGTGAGCAAACCAGCATTATTGCTGGTTTCTGCTGCTGACCGCCTTGCCGCACGGTTCACTTCACAGACTAGCTCCTGATAGTGCTTAGTTTTCGCTGATATAAAGTTAAAGCCTGTTTAAAGGGTGATAGCTAGTCTAGCTTCAACAGTGCTTCAAACTCATTTAACGGAACCGGCTTGCCAAACAAGTAACCTTGATAGTGAATACAGCTATTCTGCTCGAGAAAATTACGCTGTTGCTCTGTTTCTACACCTTCAGCAATAACATTCATCTCAAGATTTTTAGCCATACCAATGATAGTCTGCACAATCACGGCATCGGTAGGTTTCACGCCGATATTACGCACAAAAGACTGATCGATTTTCAGCTGATCTAGTGGCAGTTGTGACAGATAAGCTAGCGAGGAAAAGCCAGTACCAAAATCGTCCATCGAGAAATGCACACCGATTTCTCTCAGTGTTTTCATCTTAAATATAGTGTCCTCAACGTTGTCCAGTACCAGGCTTTCGGTGAGTTCCAGTTTAAGCAAATCAGGCTTGATGGCGTATTTTTCTAGTACCGTGCAAACCTGCGCCACGAAGTCCGGCTGACGAAACTGAAGCGCACTGACGTTGACTGCCAGCTGTAAATGTTGGGCATGCTCGTTTTGCTCCCAGCATTTTAGTTGAGCGCAAGCCGTTTCCAACACCCACGAACCTATCGGCACAATCAAACCACTTGCCTCAGCCAGCGGGATAAACTGGAGCGGTGATACCAAGCCCCATTTAGGATGATGCCAGCGTATTAACACTTCGGCACCCAGGGTTTTTCCGCTGTGATCCACTTGTAGTTGGTAATACAGCTCAAATTGACCGTTCGGCAAGGCTCTGAGCAAATCTCCTTCCAGTTCAATACGCGCTTCCATCGCGGCGTGCGTAGTGGGATCAAAGAAACGAATGGTGTTACGCCCAGATTGTTTGGCTTGATACATAGCGGTATCGGCGTATTCGAGCAAATTATCGACACTGATTTCATTGTTTCTAAACAGGCTGATGCCGATACTGACAGAAATATTGCATTGCACACCAGCCAAGTCGAAAGGCTGACTGATAGCCAGACGGATTTTCTCAGCAAAGTTGTTTGCTTGAGTTGCAGCCTGATCGATTTCCACACTGAGTTCCTCCAGCATGACCACGAAATCATCGCCGCCCAAACAAGCAACCGTGTCGATGCGTCCCGCACAATGTCGTAGGCGGTTGCCGACCTCTATTAGCATCAAGTCGCCAATATCGTAGCCTTTGACATTTAATTCTTTAAAGTTATCCAAATCGATAAACAACAATGCGCCGTAATTAAGTTTCTGCGTGCTAGAGTTCATGGCTAGCAGCAACTGCTCCATCAGAAAACGACGGTTAGGCAATCCGGTCAAAGGGTTGAAGAAAGCCAGGTTGTGTATAATTTCTTCTGCTTTCTTGGTTGCGCTAATGTCGGTGAATACTGCGACGTAATTGATAACTTGCCCGTTGGCATCGATTACGGTGGAGATGTTTAACCATTCGGTATACAGCCCGCCATGTTTGCAACGGTTACAAACTTCACCATACCAGCTGCCGGTATTTTTAATCTTATCCCACATGGCGGCATAAAAGTGTTCGTCGTGGATTGCCGATTTGAGTAGACGTGGGTTCTTGCCGATGACTTCTTCGGCAGAGTAGCCGGTGATTCGAGTGAAAGCGCGATTCACCCGAAGTATGATACCTTTATCGTCACAAATCATGGCACCTTCCTGAGTCTCAAAGGCTATTGCAGCAATGCGTAAATCGGCATCGCTCTGTTGCTGTTTTTTCAGCACTTGTTCTAATCGGCTTTTTTGTGACAAGGCTTCGGTTAGCGTAATCCCAAGCATCTCGGTGACGTTTATTTCGACGAGAGACCAGGGAACACTGTATCCACGAGCAGCTTCTGACCAGACTTCAAAAGATACACGCGGCGAAATATGCAAGCCGTCATCTAACTTTGTATGAAGCATTTTCTTGGCATTGCCTGCCCAATGCACCGTACACAATTTTTCCTTGCGTAACCAAATAATGCAATTTCGCATATCGTCAGTAATCGGCATCGCCAGCAATCCGGACGCACAGTCTGCATAATCGCGAGCAGGCTCAAACTGCTGCGACAGATGATGGCTACTAAAAACCCCTGACTTCTGTTTACCCAGCCAAACCAGAAGACCGCTGACGGCTTTCTCATCAGGTACGTCACCCTGCTGATAACGTTTGCCTTCAACCAGCATAACAATTCCCGTTGCCTTCGATAGATTCAGCAGTTCCGGAAGCAATCGAGTCAGAATCGTTGCTTCGTCATCAACAGTAATATATTCAAGTAATTCTCCAATAATATGGAGTGCCTTATTGAGCTGATTGCTATGCTCTAGCGACATAATCGAAGTGAGCTTTACACTAACCATTCGGCTAATAAATTCTGCCATGTCATGCAGCGTATTGGATACTCGTTTTGCCGTCATGTGATGGCAAACGATCAACCCCCAAAGCCGCCCATCTTGTAGCAGTGAAATTGACATCGTGGCTTGCACACCCATATTTTTCAGATATTCGATATGCACGGGAGAAAAACTCCGCAAGATCGAATAAGTCATATCCAGTGGCTCTTTGGAAACAGGGTTCAGTGCTGGCAATATGGAGACAGATTGACCTTCAATATCGGCTACTTCACGAACCAGATTACAGGTATAAAGCCGACGCGCTTGCGGTGGAATATCACTGGCCGGAAAGTGTAACCCCAGATAAGATGTGGTTGTCTCCTCACGACTTTCAGCGATGACTTCACCATCCCAATTGGTATCAAAACGATAAACCATGACTCTGTCGAATCCGGTGAACTCCCGCACCAGCGTCACTATCTGAGCAAAGTAGTTGCTGTCAGTATCGACATCTAAATCAGGTAATGCCTGCTTCATTAACACAAGCAACTCTTGCAGGTGTTTAGTCTGATGGGTGTCATCATGAAACAACTCCAAAACAAACATCCCACCTGAAACAAACAAGCGTACCTGTAAGTTCACTGGCTGTTGGTGCAGGACGACACGCACTAACCTGTTTGTGCTATTTTCTTTGTCGATATTGTGAATTAGCTGCTCGATCTGCATGGCGGATTTTATGCCTAGTAGTTCGACAAGCGACTTGCCTAACGCTCCATCGATAGGAGAGTCAAAAAAATTGGAGAGATTTTCACTTGCCTGCAACACGATATGTTGGCTGTCGGCACTCAACACCAGTAAGGCACCGTGAGACTGAATTTGACTTATTTGATGAATAGGTTCTCTCTCGCATTGGCGCAGTGCTTGTTGCAGTTGCTCTTCGTTATAGTGGCTCATAAATGTACTTTTTCCTGATTGGCTTGATCATCGAGCATCTGTTTAAATAATTGAAAAGTTTGGCAGGCAGCTACTTTAGCGGCTTGGCACTGGGCATCATCTCCGGAAATAATATCTGAGAAGGACAAAAAATCCTGCCACAGTAATGGAGTGCGCTCACTATATCCGTTAAAAAAACACGCACCTTCGTTACGATTGAGACTCTGATAATCAACTAAACTGCGGAAAACCAATTGTCCGCCGAGGGTTGACCCTTCAAGAACATAAAGTACACCTATCAATTGACCCATATTAACGATTTCTGGCAAAATCATCGCCGGACATGGCACATTGCCAGCGGCATGAGGATCATCCTTGAAGAAAGTAATATCTTTTAATAACCATGGCAACTTGTAACGCGCACTGTAATCAAATGCACAAGATTGTGTTGAAAAAAATTGGCTAATCCGATCTTCCAATGCCTGATAAAGATGAAAATAAACAAGCAGTAGTTTTCGATAGTTTGCCAGTGGGTAGTCTGGTTTTGTTAAACCTGTGAGTAAAGGATGTTGATTGAGCTGTACATGAAAAGTGTGAGTGGCACTACGCAGCAGCGTGCGTAGGTCTGAATTTGTGTTGGGCTGTTGATGCTTGTTTAACAATGTCAATTTAGCTTCCAATTACGCTGTTTTTAATCTGGAAACCAGACTAGCACAGTAGGCTTGGTTTCGTCCTTTTTCGGTTTTATATAATGCCACAAAAAAGTATCGTTAACCATCGGCATATTTTTCATTCTGTGCAAAATACAACGCACCCAATAAGCCAACTTCTGGCTGAGTACAAACATTCACGGCGATTTTTTCAAGCGTATGCTGAAAACGTCCTTTGGCTAAAAATCCTTCCAAAAATGCGCCTTCTTGCAATGCCGGCAAACATTTTGCCGCAATTCCACCCGCTAAATACACGCCTCCATAAGGCAAACATTTCAACGCTAAATTTCCGGCTTCAGCACCGTAAATTTTCGCAAATAGTTGTAACGTTGCCACACCTAATTCGTCGCTTTTCGCGATTGCTGCCGCGCTAATAATCGCTGCCGAATCGTCCGCTATTTGCAATCGCGTTTCCAACTCCGTGGAAAGTGCGTAATCGCCCGATTGTTTCAAAAAATCATAAATAGCCACGATGCCCACACCAGAAACTAATCGTTCATAACTAACGTGATCAGGATAACGCGCGTGCATAAACGAAAGTAATTCAATCTGTTGCGCGTCTGTCGGGGCAAAATCACAATGCCCGCCTTCATTCGCAATGACAAAATGTTGCTTCCCATTGTGAAAAATAATCGCTTCGCCCAAACCGGTTCCCGCCGCCAAAACCGCACAATTTCCACGTTGCGTTTTAGCGTTTGGATTCAGCGCGACAAAATCACTTTCTGGCAACGATAAAACGCCCCACGCCGCCGCTTCTAAATCATTCAGTAATGAAACTTTTTGCGCGTTTAATTGTTTCGCAATTTCAAGGCAGGTTAATCGCCACGGTAAATTGGTTGTTTCGCAATCACCGTTTACAATCGCTCCGGCGACACCCAAACAAACGGTGTCAATTTTTACGGTGGGAATTAACGCTAAAAAATCCGTCAACAATTCATGAAATGTCGCGTAATTCGCACTTTCAAAACGGTGTTTTGCCACGCAAATGTCACCCTCAAAAAGGGCTAATAATGTTTTTGTACCGCCAATATCGCCTGCTAAAATCATCTTATTTTAACCTTGGTGATAAACGCGACTATGTTCATGCACCGCATCCACCATCGTTTTAACGTGTTCAGGATTGATGTCGGGCAAAATTCCGTGTCCCAAATTGAAAACGTGACCCGAGCCGTGACCGTATTTTTGTAAAATCGTTTTTACTTTTTCCGTAATGATTTCAGGTTTGGCATACAACGCGAGCGGGTCTAAATTTCCTTGCAACGCAACGTGAGAACCGACTCGCGCCCGAGCATGATGAATATCGGTTTGCCAATCTAAACCCAGCGCGTCATAACCTGCTGCCGCCATGTCTTCGAGCCATAAACCGCCGCCTTTGGTAAATAAAACGGTGGGAATCCGTTGACCGTCGATTTCAGTTTTCAACAACGAACGCACTTGTTGCGCGTAATGCAGCGAAAATTCTTTGTAATCGTCGCCGCTTAACATTCCGCCCCAGGTATCAAAAAGCATCACAGCTTGTGCGCCCTCTGCAATTTGTGCGTTCAAATACGCCGCGACAGATTTCGCTAATTTATCCAATAATTTGTGCATTAACGCCGGTTCGTTGTACATCAACGCTTTGACTTTGGCGAAATTTTTGCTGCTGCCGCCTTCAATCATGTAAGTTGCCAACGTCCACGGGCTGCCCGAAAAACCAATCAACGGCACACTGCCATTCAAATTTTTACGGATTAAACGCACCGCATCCATCACATAACGCAATTCTATTTCAGGATAAGGAATGGGCAACTTTTCAATATCGGCTGCGGTGCGTAACGGATTTTTAAATTTTGGGCCTTCGCCTTCGGTGAAATATAAACCCAAACCCATGGCATCGGGAATGGTCAAAATATCCGAAAACAAAATCGCCGCATCAAAATCAAATCGGCGTAATGGTTGCAATGTCACTTCACAGGCTAATTCGGGATTGGTGCAAACGGCCATAAAACTTCCCGCTTGTTCGCGCACTTGGCGATATTCGGGCAAATAACGTCCGGCTTGGCGCATCATCCAAATCGGTGTGTATTCGGTGGGTTGTTTCAACAAGGCTTTGATAAAGGTATCGTTTTTTAATGTAGTCATAGTATTTAAAAATTAGGGCTTTAGTTTTCGTGGAAAAGCGTTGGCAAATTCAGCCGGTAAAGTTCGTCGCGCTTTAGTGGCTTGTTCTGTATTTTCAAAACCGCCGTACATTAACGCAAATCGTTCTTGTCCTGCGCTACCGGATTTCACGACGCGAAAATTTTTGCTTAATGCGGGATGTTTTTTTTGAAATTGCGTAATGGCGGCATCGCTGGAAAGCGTAATCAATTGTAACGTGTAATGTCCGACGACAGGTGGCGCGATTGCGGCAACATTTTCTTTCGTGTCATTTTTTATTTTCTGATGATTGATGACTATTTTTTCTTTGGTGGATTTCGGTTCAATTTTTTGTATCGGTTCTACTTTTACCGGTTCAGGTTTTTTTACTTCCGCAGGTTTTTCAATCGGTTTGATTTCGACTTTTTTAACGGGTTCAATTTTGATTTCTTTGACCGCTTTTATTTCTGGCGCGAGAATGGGCGTGATGTCGATTTTTGATTTTTCGGGCAATGCTTGTATTCTCATGCCAGCTGCCGGTTCAATTTTTGGAAAGGCAATAACAGGCGAAGAAATGGGTTTGACCATTTCAATTACAACAGGTAACGCTGGTGCCACAATGACTGTTTCGGATTCAGTGAGTGGCGGTTCAACTATTGGCGTAACTTTAACGGGTTCAGATATAGATTGAATCGGTTCGGCTACTTTTTCTGACGCAACAATCGGCGTGGTTTCTGGTTTTTTGTCAACCAGTGCCGTCATTTCTGCTGGCGGATTTGTTGGTGCGGAGACAATGCTTTTTTCAATATCTAACTGAAATTCAGGAATAACAATATCTTGTTCCGTTTGGGGTTGTGATTCAGTGGACGGTTTTTCTGCTTGAACAACAGGTGATTTTTCAACGATTTCTACTTTTTCAACGGGTAAAATAGGTACGTCATTTTCGGATTTTTCTTTGAAATAACGCACACTTTGATTGATTGCCATTGCCAAAATAATTAAACCCACAAACGCCCATAACCATTTGGTGTAATCATTTTGTTTTTCGCGTGAAAATTTGGCGAAATGACTAATCAACCGTGCCGGAATGCCCTGCGTTTCCCGATAGATTTTATCGAGTAGCTTTGCGTCCATCGTTTGCAACGTGCCATAAGTTCGTGGTTTAGCGGCTAAATGACGTAAAAAAACCGCACATTGGCGTTTTGTTAAGGTGGGAATTTCGAGCAAATAGCAGTTATCCAACGCTTTATCGGTTTGTCGATGATTTTGCCGCGCTTCCGGCGTTAACGAAAAAATCAATTTCAACGCGGGTTGACCTAAAGCGTAATCGATTAGCGTCGTCATTAAGCCTGACACCAATAAACCAGCATCATCCACAATCAATACGATTTTTTTATGTTGGTCTTGAAAGTCTTGAAACGCTTGATGGAGCGATGCGTACCGGTTTCGCGACATGATTTTTGTTAATTGCGCTTCAATTGTTTCAAAACTCAACTCCACGCTACCTTGCACAAAACAACATTGCCACGCTTCGCTGTCAATATCGTAAAGCATATCGAGCAACAATGTTTTGCCAATTCCCGACGCGCCGGACACGATTAAATGCTGTTTCAAATTCGGAATCAAATGTAGTAATAACTCGAATTTTTGCGTTCGTTCTTTCGTGATAAGCGGCAGAATATTCAGCTCTTCGTCATCGAAAGAGCCGTGATTTAACCCAGTCGAAAACTGATGGTTATCTGCCATAAGTTTGTAGCGTTTGTATCAAAGACACATTATCAATATTCATTGGCAAAGTTGCTTTGCCAATCGAATCGAGCAAAATCACGCGAATTGCACCGTCTACATTTTTTTTATCCACCGCCATTAACTCAACAAAACGCTCGGCACTTAATTCAGCAGGTGATTTCACCGGCAAGTTTGCTCGTTCAAATAAAGCCACAATTCGCGCCACATCTTCCGCCGTTAACAAACCTTTTCGGTGTGATAAATCCGCCGCCAAACAGGTTCCAATGGCAACCGCCTCGCCGTGCAAATAGGTTCCGTAACCCATGCCGGTTTCAATGGCGTGTCCAAATGTATGACCTAAATTCAATGTCGCCCGAACGCCGCCTTCGTGTTCGTCTTCGGCAACCACTTCGGCTTTCATGCGGCAGGAATACTCAATTGCAAAGGTGAGGGCGGTTTTATCTCGCGCCAATAAAGCGTCGATATTTTCTTCTAACCAAACGAAAAATTCCAAATCTCGAATCAAGCCGTATTTAATCACTTCCGCTAACCCCGCCGCAAATTGGCGATTATCCAACGTCGCCAACACATCAACATCAATAATGACTGATTTTGGTTGATAAAACGCGCCAATCATATTTTTACCGAGCGGGTGATTTACGCCGGTTTTGCCGCCGACCGACGAATCGACTTGCGCCAATAATGTCGTGGGAATTTGAATAAACGCAATGCCACGTTGATAACACGCCGCCGCAAATCCGCCCATATCGCCAATAACACCGCCGCCCAACGCAATCAACGTCGCATTTCGACTAAATTTATACGCGAGTAATTGATCAAAAATAACATTGACCGAGTCCAATGTTTTGAATTGTTCACCGTCTGGCAAAATCACACTTTCAACTTGATACGCGCTCAGATTCTGCAACACCGGTTCTAAATACAAAGGCGCAATCGTTTCGTTCGTCACAATCAGCACTTGTTTTGATTGAATGTGGCGCGTTAATAAATCGGCTTCAACAAGTAAATTGTCGCCAATGTAAATCGGATAACTGCGTTCACCTAACGCGACGGTTAATGTTTTCATGCGGGAGCCTGATGTTAATTTTGAATCGCTTCGTAAATATCTAAAATTTGAATCACCACATCTTTACTTTGCATAATACCTGTATCGACCGTTAAATCGGCACAGCCTGAATACAACGGTTTACGTTCATTCAATAAGGCTTCAAGGCGATTGCGTGGATCTTCCTCCGTATTCAGCAACGGGCGATGAAAATCGCGGCGTGTGCGTTCGAGTAAATTATCGACATCACAATGTAAATAGACAACAAAGCCATTTTTCATGAGTAATTGCCGATTTTCTTCGCGTAAAATTGCCCCGCCACCCGTCGCTAAAATAATGCCTTTAAGCTCGGTGAGTTGCTTCAACATTTTTTGTTCGCGGTTACGAAATCCTTCTTCGCCTTCAAATTCAAAAATGGTCGCCACATCAACACCGGTGTGTTCTTCGATAGCTTTGTCACTATCGTAAAACGGTAATTTCAATGTACGCGCTAGTTGTCGCCCAATAGTGGTTTTACCAGCACCCATCAGACCCACTAAATAAATATTTTCAGATTGTTTCATGCTTCCCTAGTTTGCTTTAACTTCATAATGTGAATTTATTGAGCCGCCACGTTGTCTTTGACAATTTTGGGCGTAACGAAAATCAATAGTTCTTTTTTACTATTTTTGTTTTGACTATTGGTGAATAAATAACCCACCCACGGTAAATCCGCAAAAAACGGAATTTTGTTTTTACTCTGCGAATCGTTGTCTTCGTAGACACCGCCTAGCACAATCGTTTCACCGTCTTTGACTAACACTGACGTTTGAATTTCACGTTTATCTAATACTTTGTTGCCATTTAAACCCACACTAGCCGCTTCGTTCACGTTGTCTTTTTTAATCACTAAATTCATTAGCACGGAACCACTTGGTGTAATTTGCGGCGTAACATTTAACGCTAACGTGGCATCTTTAAACTGTGTTTGCGGTATGGCTGTTGAGCCAAGAGCCGTCGCCGCACTATATGGAACTTGCACACCTTGCACAATGTGCGCGGTACAGCGATTCATAGTCATGACGCGCGGATTTGAAATACTTTCACCGCGACCATCCGATTGCAGAGCTTGTACTTCTAAGTTTAAAACATAATCTGCGCCTTTGGCTAACGTCATACCTAAGGCACCGACAGGAGTTGAGCCAATCGCACCTGCGCCTAAATCGACCAGTGATGAATCATTTAATACACCGACCGAGCCGTCAGCATTCGAGGTGGTGGAACCTTTTGTGCCAGTACCCCCAATCGCATAACCGGTGTCACCACCGACTACCCCTTGTTTAGCCGCGCCAAATTTAACACCTAGATTTTTCGCGAATGTATCATCCGCGATGACAATGCGTGATTCAATCATCACTTGTTGTACAGGTACGTCTAATTTGTGAACCAGTTTTCGGACTTCCTCCAATTTTTTGGTGGTATCTTTAACAATTAACGTATTGGTGCGTGAATCAACAATTGCCGAGCCGCGTGTCGATAACAAGCGATTAGCTTCTATATTGTTAGCACCATTTGTATTTTCTTTCATCCCCATGCCCATGCTGGGTTCAATCATGGGAGCGGGTTCATTATTTTGTGGGGTTTGTGGCTGCTGTTGCCGCTCTGCCTTATTGATAGACGAACTACCACTTGAACTCACACTCATATTGCTGCTGTTCATTTCGTTATTCGCACCACAACTTCCAAACGCACCGGTATCCAAACCATTCAATAAATTTTTAAAGCTCTCCGCTTTCGCATAATTGATTTTAAGATATTCCGTTACCAGCACGTCCGACTTTTCGACAACCTCTTCCATTTTTTGCTGCTTTTCTTTGTAATCTTTAATTTTGTCGAGCGGTGAAATTAACGTTACGTTGCTAGTTTGATATTTACCCAAATCCTTAGTCATCATAATAAAATCAAGGGCTTCATCCCAAGGTAAATCATCGAGTTTTAAGGTAATATTTCCCGCCACATCATCGCCGGCAACCATGTTTTGCCCGGTAAATTCTGCCAGAATGGAAATAATGTGGCGAATTTCAATATCCTGAAAATTAAGCGACAATCGATCACCGGTGTATTTCACCCGCTCTTTTTCCTGCTTTTCTTTTTCTTCATCGGTCAACGGACGGAATTCAACTGTCAACAAACCATCGATTTGAAACACCGAATAATCATAAAGATCATTTACTGTTGTAATCGTCAAAGTGGTTTCTTTTTTTACGGAAGTGGTGTCAATAAATTTAACGGGTGTGGCAAATTCTGATACATCTAAACGCTTCGCCAAATTTTGTGGTAATTGCGTATTTAAAAAATTGATAATGACTTTTCCGTCTTCTTTTTTAGAATTGACGATAGTATTCGGGTTTGCCAACGACACGACAATTCGTCCTTCACCTTTGTCCCCGCGCTTAAAATCAAAACCGCTAATCCTCTGTTCTGGAATGAATGCCGCTACCACAGCATTCATAGCTTTAGTCGTTGGGGGCGTGTTCAATTTGGTTATTGGTTTTGTGACTGGTTTAGTAGCAAGAGCGGATTTCGTATCAAGAGCGGGTGTTAAAGTCAGAAAAACTTTGTTGCCTTCGGTTTTTATATCGAATGGAATCGGCTCAAGTAAATTTAAAATTACACGCACTCGACCATCTGCTTCAATCACATAAGCATTCAAAGCGGGACCTTGATTGATGGGGTAGATTTTTTTCGGCAACCCATTTTTCACACCGGTAAAGTCCAGTACTACTTGCGTCGGATTGTCTGTTTTAAAAACTTTGGGTGCAGCAGCGGTGTCAGACAATTCTATTTGTACCTGTAATCTATCGTTAGATTGCGAGGTAAAGTTAATCGCTGATAACGTTGGCATGGCTGCGTATGTTATAACAGGCAGAAAAAGTAGCAGCCAAGTTATTATTAAGGTATTCAACTTTGAACTTTTTTTCAAAATCATTAACTACTCCGCTAAAGTTAAAGTCGTAGGCTGTTCGACGAAACGCCCTGGTTTATTTGGCATAATTTCGATTATGTCGATTTTATCTTTGTAGATATGAGTGATTATGCCGTCATTTTTTCCGAGATAATTACCAATTTTGACGCGATAAATAGTATTTTCATTTTTGACCAAGCCCCACAAAACGGATTTCATGTTTACCGTGCCAACCATTCTGATGCCGCTAATTGTAAAGGCTTCGAGTGGCTCTTTGATACGACTCGCATCTGGGTGTATTCCGTTGTCAGGCTCTTCTATTTCAACCTCTTGTTCGGCAGCGGTTTTAATTTTTTCGACCGGTTTAAATGGATCGCGTAAATTTTCAGTGAATTTGAAAACAAATGGTTCGACTATTTTGAAGTCAGGCAGCGGTTTAATAGGTGCCTGAGGACTCACTTTAATGCTGGCAATGTAATTCTGCAAATCGCTAAAGTTATGGTTATCGCAACCGGTTAACTGAAGTGTTATAACAATAATCAGTGAAAAACGAATGCGCGAAAATATCGGCGGACTATTTAATATCATTTTGACTATTTCCGTTTTCACGATACGTTTTTACCAAGACAGTCATTAACATATTACTTTGCTTACTAAGTTTTGTTTTGTCGGCAGGTACAATGGTTAAGTCGTGAATCGTTACAATACGCGGTAAGGATGCTAGACCACTAATAAACGAACACAACTCTTCGTATTTGCCAACTACTTCAAGGTTAATGGGTAATTCGGAATAAAAATCTTGCCGTACAGGCGGAGCTGGCTTAAATAATTTGAATTCCAGACCACTGGCAACACCCGTTTGAGAAATATCAATTAACAATCCAGATATTTCCTCCTCCATTGGCATTTGCTTAATAATCTCAAGTAGTTTTTGTTTAATTTGTTTAATCTGATTTTGATATTCAGGTAAATTTTCTGATTGATTGTGCTTGACAACAAACGTTTTTTTTAATTCAATTTCTTTTTTTTCTGCGACACCTAACGCGGCTAGTTGACCGATTGTATCGTAATAAATCGCGCCACCTGCAACCGCCATGCAACTTAAAGCAATAACACTGATTTTAACCGGCATAGGCCATTCCCATGCAGAATTAAAATGCCAATCGATTTCAGCTAAATTTATTTTTGCTAATTTCATCGTTCTATTTATCCGTTTATTTTACGTCCGGTAAATCACTTTGTTTGGTTCGCAAAGTAAAATCGTTCATTTTTTCTCCGCTAATTCCTTTGTCAGCCGCCAGGTTATCGGGTGTTTTAATGACATCTAAAGATGGGGTTTGTAACCAAGGAGAATCATCAATGCTGCTCATAAAAGCAGACACTAAAGCGTTTGCCTGTGCCTTACCATCAAACACCAAGTTCCTACCTGTGCGTGTCAGTTTAGTTATATATAAACCGTCCGGAGCGATATGTGGAATTTCATTGAATAAATGTACAATCTCGGGTCGAGATCGTTGCAAATTGTGAATCACAGTAATTTTGTTAATTAAGCTAGTTTTTTGTTCGTCAATATTTTTAATATCGATAATTTGCTTATCCAACAAGGCAATTTCATTTTGCAGGATTTTATTACGTTGTTCTTGATAATCTTGTGCATCAGCAATATAAAAATGAATCCCCGCAAAAACAAGCACCGTCGCTACCATCGATGCAATTAGGGCGTTGATAAAATTTTGTTGTTTTTGTTTGCGTAATTCTTCGCGCCAGGGCAATAAATTGATTTTAATCATTCATCAAAACTCCGTAACGCTAATCCACAAGCAATTAGCATTGCTGGGGCATCTTTTCCTAAACTTTTTGGATTGACTCGTGACGACAGCTCCATATTCACAAAGGGATTAGCAACATACGTTGGCACACCTAACGCAGTGGATACCAATTTATCGACACCTAAAATTGACGCACACCCACCAGCAATAATAACGCTGTCAATAGGGCGACTCGCATTCGACGCGACGAAAAATTGTACGGCGCGTTGAATTTGTTGAACCATATTACGTTTAAAAGGTTCAAGCACATAGGCTTCGTAATTATCTGGCAAACCGCCGACTTTTTTTGATATGCCCGCCTCTTCATAAGTTAAGCCATAAGTACGCTGAATGTCTTCAGTAAGTTGTTTGCCACCAAAGTTTTGTTCACGAGTATAAATTGCCCGACCGTTATAAAGAACGTGAAGTGTGGTTAAATTTGCCCCGATTTCAATCACCACAATGGTTTTATTTTCTATCGAATACGGTAACTGATTAGCCAATAACGTGAAGGCATTTTCAATGGCGAACGCTTCAATATCGACAATTTTAGCTTTCAATCCTGCCAATGCTAACGCCATGACACGATCATCTACATTTTCTTTTCGAGAGGCAGCCAACAAAACATTAACACGATTCGAATCAATTTCATTCACACCTTCTACTTCAAAATCAAAATTAACTTCGTCAATACCGTAAGGAATATATTGCTCCGCTTCAATCATGATTTGTTCCACCATTTCACCATCAGTTAAATCGGCGGGTAAGTTGATCAATTTAGTGATGACCGACGAACCACCTACAGCAACAGCAGCTTGTTTTAAATCTGTACCAGAGCGTTCTACCGCTTTTTTAATCGCTTCGCTGATTATTGCAACGTCTGTAATGTGTTTATCGACTACGGCATCGCGCGGTAACGGCGCAACCATATAACTTTCAACTCTATAGTTATCACCGAGTTTACTCAATTCTAATAATTTCACTACCGTCGTCGTAATATCGATACCGAGGACGGTAGTGGTTTTTTTGCCAAACCCAAAAGCATTGAGTTCGAGAGTAAATTTGAGCTTGTTTTTTAACCAATTCATGATTTTTTAAAAGTTAATGGAAATTCATCATTAAACAGACTCGAAACACGCTCAATGCCGCATTGTAAAATGCGGAATGTGACCGAATTTAAGCTAATTTACCGTGACACTGCTTGTATTTTAAACCCGAATCACATGGACATGGATCATTTCGCCCGACACCACCATCAATTAAACTCGTCGGGTTTTCAACAAAAGTAGGTTGTTCTGTATCCGCTAATGCCATTAAATGTTCGCGATCAAGTGATATGGCAGCAACTGGAGATTCCGTTTTCGACACATTTTCAGCGTCAAGCTCTTTTTCAAATTCAGCGACTTCTGTTGGAATTTTAAACAACAAACCCACCACTTCAAACTTAACTGTTTCGAGTAAATTTGTAAACATATCAAAGGCTTCGCGTTTATACTCTTGTTTGGGGTCTTTTTGTGCGTAACCCCGAAAATGAATACCCTGACGCAAATAATCCATCGCCGCCAAATGCTCTTTCCAGTTGTGATCCAACGCGCGTAACATAAACGTTTTCTCAACGTGGCGTAACGTGTCTGCACCTAAAGCCGCTTCTTTTTCTGCGTGATTTTTTTGCAAAATATCAATGATATATTGACGCAAGGTTTCTTCGTGAAGTCTTTTGTTTTCATTCAGCAATTTTTGTACCGCAATTTCAACGCCAAATTCCACTCGTAAATGTTCTTCTAAACCAGCAATATTCCACTGTTCTGCCATTGTTTTGGCGGGAATGTACAGCGTAATCATATTATTGACTACGTCTTCGCGAATCGCCGTCACAATGTCAGAAATATCGTCCGCCGCCATAATATCGCTGCGTTGTGCGTAAATCACTTTACGTTGATCATTCGCCACGTCGTCATACGCTAAAATTTCTTTGCGAATGTTAAAGTTATGCGCTTCCACTTTACGTTGTGCATTTTCAATCGAGCGTGTTACCCAAGGATGTTCAATCGCTTCGCCGTCGCCCATGCCTAATTTTTGCATCATACTAGCAACCCGATCCGACGCGAAAATTCGCATTAAATCGTCTTCCAAGGATAAGAAAAATCGGCTCGAACCGGGATCGCCTTGTCGTCCAGAACGACCCCGCAATTGGTTGTCAATTCGGCGAGATTCGTGGCGTTCAGAGCCGATGACGTGTAATCCACCGCTAGCCACCACAGCATTATGACGGTCTAACCATGCACCGCGTACTTTGTCTTTTGCCGCTTGAGAAACGTCGTCGCCTAATGCCACTAATTCAGCTTCTAAATTACCACCCAACACAATATCGGTACCGCGTCCCGCCATGTTTGTGGCAATGGTGACGGCGAAAGGTTGTCCGGCTTGTTCAATAATATGCGCTTCACGTTCGTGCTGTTTGGCGTTTAAAACTTCGTGTTTAATGCCTTGTGAGAGTAATAAATTCGACACCAATTCGGAATTTTCAATCGACGTGGTTCCTACCAATACGGGTTGTCCACGACTAACGCAATCTTTAATATCGCCTGCCACAGCGTTATATTTTTCAGCGGAAGTTAAAAAGACCACGTCACCCAAATCACGACGAATCATGTTGCGATGCGTTGGAATCACAACCACTTCTAATCCATAAATTTTATTTAATTCAAACGATTCCGTGTCTGCCGTGCCAGTCATGCCGCACAATTTTTCGTATAATCGAAAATAGTTCTGAAAAGTAATCGCCGCGAGGGTTTGATTTTCGTTTTGAATTGGCACGCCTTCTTTGGCTTCAATCGCTTGATGCAAGCCTTCAGACCAACGGCGACCGACCATCGTTCGACCGGTGAATTCGTCGACAATAATGACTTGTTCGTCTTTTACGATGTACTCGACATCACGTCTAAACAACGTGTGAGCGCGTAACGCAGCACTGATGTAGTGCATTAAACGCAAATTCGCCGAATCGTATAAACTCGCGCCTTCCGTGAAAAGTCCATGTTCGACCATCAGGCGTTCGATATTTTCGTGGCCTTCTTCGGTTAAGTGAATTTGCTTGGTTTTTTCATCGACAGAATAATCACCGGCTTCATGCTCTTTCGCTTGTTTTGTCAGCAAGGGTACGATGGCGTTGACTTTGAGATAAATATCGCTGGTGTCGTCCGTCGGGCCCGAAATAATTAACGGCGTGCGAGCTTCGTCAATTAAAATCGAATCGACTTCGTCAACCACCGCGAAATGCAAATCACGCTGTACTTTTTGATCCAGCGTAAACGCCATGTTGTCGCGTAAATAGTCGAAACCAAATTCGTTATTGGTTCCGTAAGTAATGTCGCAAGCGTAGGCTGCACGACGTTCGGGCGGTTCCATTTGTGACAAGATTACGCCGGTACTCAACCCTAAAAAATCGTAGAGTTTTTTCATCGTTTCGGAATCACGTTGAGCCAAATAATCGTTGACTGTGACAACGTGAACACCGCGTGCGGGCAAGGCGTTCAAATACGAAGCTAGCGTCGCCATTAACGTTTTACCTTCGCCCGTTTTCATTTCAGCGATTTTACCGCTGTGCAAAATCATGCCGCCGATGAGCTGCACATCAAAATGCCGCATTCCGAAAACCCGCGTTGAGGCTTCGCGTACCGTGGCAAAGGCTTCGGGTAAAAGCTGATTTAATTTTTCCCCTTGCGCTAAACGCTCACGAAATTCTTGCGTTTTTGCTTGCAACGCCACGTCAGAAAGTTTTTCGTATTCTAAAGACAGTGCATTGATCTTTTTAACCAAGACAATTTTTTTCTTAATCAGCCTGTCATTGCGGCTACCTACAACTAATTTGACCAGTTTGCCCAGCATACTTTTTCCAATGTGAATTTAGTGAAAATTTAGTAAAAACGTGGAATTATATACTGTCTACGGTATTAGTTACAGCGTAAATCAAATCTATAAACCCGAACGTCGATGTGTATTCCAAAGCGTATTTTTCGCAATGTGTGTGTGATGAAAAACAAAATAACAGATATTCATGTCGTTAATTACGGCACGTTGGCAATTAAAATGGCGCGTTGCGGGGCAGGTAAATTTTCACAGGTCAATGCGGAATTTTCAGGATTTAAAAAATTCTGCAACGAATGAAAACGCATCCAGTCGGTCGTGCGTTGCTCGTCTATCGAAGTCACCGTCACATCGACAACGCGCACATTTTTAAATCCACAGCGAATTAACCAACTCACCAGCGTCGCGCAACTCGGCAAAAACCACACATTTCGCATTTGCGCGTATCGATCTTCAGGCAATAATGCTTCACCCAATTCGCCATCAATCACTAACGTTTCCAAAATCAACTCGCCGCCACTTTTCAAGCTGTCGCGCAATTCAAACAAATGATCCAGCGGCGAACGGCGATGATACAAAACGCCCATCGAAAAAACGGTATCAAAACAGTGTAAATTCGGCGGCAACGCTTCAATTCCCAATGGCAAAACGTCAATCGGCGCGTCACCGTAAAATTGTTTGATAATTTGAAATTGCATCACGTTCAACAACATCGGATCAATGCCAATCACCCGTTTGGCACCCGCCCCCAACATTCGCCAACAGTGATAACCGTTGCCACAACCGACATCTAAAACCAATCGATTGGTCAGCGGTGCAATATGATTTTCTAGCCGTTGCCATTTCCAATCGGAACGCCATTCGGTGTCAATGTGAATTCCAAATAAATCGTAAGGGCCTTTGCGCCACGGACTAAATGCTTGTAATTGCGCTTTCAATTCCTGTTGCAATTCCGGTGAAATTTCCTCCGCGTTGCCCAGTTTCACTGTGTCAGTCGAAATTGAACGAACCAGCGGCACTATTTTTGGCAACTGTTCCCATTGCGTTTGCCAGCGACATAAATCCCCGTGTTTCGTGGTATCGAAAGCGTCGGCGATTTGTGGCGGTAATTGCTCCGCCCAATCTTCGGCATGGGCTTCTTTTAAAGCGTGGTACAAGGCGGAATAGGGCATTATTTAAGCGCGATAAAGGAGGCAAAATTAAAATATTGAAACCACAATTCCGTGCTGCCAAACCCAACGGATTGCAGCCGTTGTTGATGTTGCGCGAAAGTTTCGGAAATTAAAACATTTTCTAACGCAGTGCGTTTTTGGCTGATTTCTAACGCACTGTAACCTTGCGCTTTTTTAAAAGCGTGATGCAAATCAATTTGCAAGGCTTGTTGCCGTTCATCTTCAAACGCGAGTTTTTCGGAAATAATCAACGCGCCATTTGGTAACAAACCGGCGTAAATTTTCGCTAGTAAATTTTCACGGTCTTCAACAGCTAAAAATTGCAGCGTGAAATTTAACACTACGACGGACGCATTTTCAATTTTTACGTCTCGAATATCGGCGCATTGTAATTCGATAATGGTTGAATGGCGCGGTGTTTCTTGTTGGAGCAAATTTTCTAAACGCGCCAACATCGCCGTAGAATTATCGACGGCGATAATTTTACAATTTTCAACGGTGATATTTTGGCGCATCGAAAAAGAAGCCGCTCCGAGCGAACAACCTAAGTCATAACAAATGCTGTGCGGTCGTGCAAAACGTCCCGCCAATAAACCAATCGCTGCGATTATCGTTTGATAACCCGGGACGGAACGTTGAATCATATCGGGGAAAACTTGCGCGACGTTTTCGTCAAAGGCAAAGCCATTAACTTGCCCAAGTGGTTGACTGTAAAGCGAATCTTTAATTGATGTCATTGAAAAGTAGGCTGTGGCGCAAAAATAAAAAATTAAACCTGCGCCGTCGTGAATCGAAGAATTATGAATTTTTTAACGCTTCGGCGTTACGTTTTGCCAAACCGTCAATCACGGCATCGAGCGAGCCTTTGGTTTGGACTTCGTCGCTAAACGTGGTGCGGTAATTGGTCACTAAACTGACACCTTCAATCATAATGTCGTAGGCTTTCCATTCGCCATTTGCTAAATACATTCTGTAATTAACAGCAATAGGTTGAATGCCAGGTTGTAATACTTCCGTTTTGACAACCACTTTGGTTGCGCCTTCTTCCATTTCGCTGGGCAAAAATCGAACCGACCATTCTTTGAATTCGCTAAAAGCGCGTGAATAAGTGCGAACTAGCAACGTTTGAAATTCTTTTTTGAAGCGTTTTTGTTCGTCTGGTGTGGCGGTTTTCCAGGCTTTGCCTAATACTAAAGAGGCGATTTTATCAAAATCAACGTGCGGGTTAATCGCTTGATCGACAAATTGCGTCACTTTGTTGAAATCTTTCAGGAAATTTTGGTCTTGCATGCGTTGTTGCAATTTATCCGATGCTTCAGAAATAGCTTGTTGCGGCTGTGACAATTCAGCTGACATTGCGCGTGTAAACGGCGTTAAACCAAGGCATACAACAAACAAAACAAATAAGGTATAGTGCTTAATTCTCATAAAAAATCTCAAAAATAAATATGAATAATGCGACACATAATAACATTAAATTTCCCGCAATACGCATGAGAAGAATGCGTCGTAGTGATTTTTCGCGCCGCTTGATGCGTGAAAATAGTGTGACAGTTGATGACTTAATTTACCCCATTTTTATTGTTGAAGGCACGCATAAACGTGAAAGTATTTCTTCAATGCCGGGCGTTGAACGATTATCGTTGGATTTGTTAATTGAAGAAGCGCGTGAACTTTATATTTTAGGAATTCCGGCGATTGCCTTGTTTCCGGTTGTATCGGCAGAAAAAAAATCCGACGATGCTGCCGAAGCCTACCATCCAGACGGTTTAGTTCAACGAGCTGTTCGCGCATTGAAACAAGCGGTGCCAGAATTAGGCGTTATTACTGATGTGGCGTTGGATCCTTTTACGTCGCACGGTCAAGACGGTTTGATTAACGCCGAGGGCTATGTTTTAAACGACGAAACGATTGCTGTGTTGGTGAAGCAAGCGTTATCACACGCGAAAGCTGGCGCGGATATTGTCGCGCCATCCGACATGATGGATGGTCGAATTGGTGCTATTCGGCACGCACTAGAAGCGGAAAATTATCCATATACTCGAATTTTGGCGTATTCCGCAAAATATGCGTCCAGTTTTTATGGTCCGTTTCGCGATGCGGTAGGTTCAGCGGGTAATTTAGGCAAAGGGAATAAATTCAGTTATCAAATGGACTGTGCAAATTCAGACGAAGCGTTGCGCGAGGTGCGCCTAGATTTAGAAGAAGGTGCAGATATGATTATGGTCAAGCCTGGAATGCCCTATTTAGATATTATCCACCGCGTCAAAACAGAATTTGGTGTGCCGACGTTTGCGTATCAAGTGAGTGGCGAATATGCAATGCTAAAAGCCGCGTCACAAAATGGTTGGCTCGACGAAAAAACCGTAGTTTTAGAATCGTTATTAGCATTTAAACGCGCGGGGAGTGATGCCATTTTGACGTATTACGCAAAAGCGGTGGCGCAATGGTTGCAGGATTAACCCTGTTTCAAACTAGCATAGATAAGGTTCATAGGTTAGAATTAACCCGATTATTTGTGATAATTATTGCGTAAAAGGAGCAAAGCAAATGTGTAATATCGCTTTGAATTACCAATGGATATAAACGATAAAGTTTTTAAACTACTAGAGGAGTTTGCTCCGTGAAAAAAACAAAGCAACTGTTCGCTAGTGCGACGTTAGTTACCCTTGGGTTGCAAAGCGCACACGCGGATTACGCACTTAACTTAATGCAAGGGGTCACGAAAGTCAGTAATGACATTTATGACCTGCACATGCTCATTTTATGGGTGTGTGTATTTATTGGGATTGCCGTTTTCGGTACGATGTTCTACTCGATGTACCATCATCGTAAATCCAGAGGACACCAAGCAGCGAATTTCCATGAAAATACCACCGTCGAAATCATTTGGACAATTATTCCTACAATCATCTTAGTGGCAATGGCAATTCCCGCCACAAAAACCATGATTGAGTTAGATAATGTTCAAAATTCCGATATGTCGATTAAAGTGACTGGCAAACAATGGTATTGGGATTATGAATATCTGGGTACCGGCGTACATTTTGAAAGTCATTTAGATGCGGCAAGTGAAAAAGCGCATCGCGATGGTTCAGATCCGCACGGCGTGCCACATTATTTGTTAAACGTGGATAGACCGTTGGTCGTTCCTGTTGGCAAAAAAATTCGTTTCGTTTTTACCTCTGCTGACGTAATCCATTCTTGGTGGGTACCTGATTTAGGTTGGAAAAAAGATGCAAACCCAGGTTTCATTAACGAAGCATGGACTTCAGTGGATAAACCCGGAACTTATCGTGGTCAATGTACCGAATTATGCGGACGCGATCACGGCTTTATGCCCATCGTGGTTATCGCAATGGAACAAAATGATTACGATAATTGGGTAAAAACTACTTTAGCAAAACAAGAAGAAAAACCTGATTTGAGCGATTTGTCGCGTGAACAGTTAATGGCAAATGGTGCGGCAGTGTATTTGAAAAACTGTGTATCGTGTCATCAAATTGACGGCGCAGGCGCACCAGGCGATTATCCTGCCTTGCGTGGCAGTGCAAAAGTAAACGCAGGCGTGGATCCATTGATTGGTTTCTTGCAAGCGGGTACCAGCAAAATGCCTTCATTTGCTAAGTTGAAAGACAACGAATTAGCGGCAGTCATTACTTACATTAGAAATGCGCCTGAACTCGGCAATAAAGTTGGCGACGAAATTCAACCCAAAGCTATCACGCCCGTTTATGACGACGATGATAAATAACGGTTTCTCGTCTTTACTCTTTTTTAACTTTTTAATGAGGTAAAAATATGTCTGCTGTAACAGCTGAACATGGACACGATGATCATCACGATGATCACGCGCATGGCCCAGAAAAGGGCTGGTTGCGTTGGATAATTACCACCAACCATAAAGATATTGGTACGTTATATTTGCTGTTTGCGCTGGCGATGTTTTTTGTCGGTGGCGCGATGGCAATGGTTATTCGTGCTGAATTGTTTGAACCTGGAATGCAATTTGTAGATCCAAAATTCTTTAACTCGATGACCACCATGCACGCGCTGGTAATGGTTTTCGGCGCAGTTATGCCAGCGTTTGTGGGTTTGGCAAACTGGATGATTCCAATGATGATTGGTGCGCCTGATATGGCGTTGCCACGCATGAACAACATGAGTTTTTGGTTGTTGGTTTCAGGCGTTTTATTGTTAGCTTCCACGTTATTCATGGAAGGCGGCGCACCTGCTGGCGGTTGGACTTTATATCCACCGTTAGTTTTACAAACAGGTAAAGCCTTACCGTTTGCTATTTTCTCAGTGCATTTGTTGGGTATTTCTTCAATTTTGGGCGCGATTAACATTGTTGCAACCATTTTGAATATGCGTGCGCCGGCGATGCCGTTGATGAAAATGCCGATGTTCGTTTGGACTTGGTTGATTACGGGCTTTTTGTTAATCGCGATTATGCCTGTATTTGCTGGCGCGGTAACAATGTTATTGACCGACAAATTCTTCCACACCAGCTTCTTTGATGCAGCGGGTGGCGGTGATCCTGTGCTTTATCAACACATTTTCTGGTTCTTCGGACACCCAGAAGTTTATGTCATGATTTTGCCAACGTTTGGTGTCGCGTCAACAATTATTCCTGTGTTTGCGCGTAAACCTTTATTTGGTTACAGCTCAATGGTTTATGCGACTGCGTCAATCGCGTTTTTGTCATTCATCGTTTGGGCGCATCACATGTTCACCGTCGGCATGCCTATTGCGGGCGAGCTGTATTTTATGTACGCGACGATGTTAATTGCGATTCCAACGGGCGTAAAAGTCTTTAACTGGACGGCAACGATGTGGAAAGGCGCAATGACATTTGAAACACCGATGTTGTTTTCAATTGCCTTCGTTGTATTGTTCACATTAGGTGGTTTCACTGGTTTGATGATGTCTGTTGCACCAGTCGATTTTCAATATCACGATACCTATTTCATTGTGGCACATTTCCATTACACACTTGTTCCAGCCTCAGTTTTCATTTTGATGGCGGCAGGTTACTTTTGGTTGCCTAAATGGACGGGTCACATGTACAACGAAAAAATCGGACAATTGCATTTCTGGTTGTCTACGATTTCGGTGAACATTTTGTTTTTCCCACAACACTTTTTGGGATTAGCCGGTATGCCACGTCGTATTCCTGATTACGCGATTCAATTTGCGGATTGGAACATGATTTCAAGTATCGGTGGTTTCATTTTCGGCGCGAGCCAATTGTTATTCCTTTGGATTGTGATTGACACAATTAAAGGCGGCACAGGCGAAAAAGTGACCGACGAAGTGTGGGAAGATGCTCATAAACACGGTTTGGAATGGACTTTGCCATCACCCGTGCCTTATCACACCTTTTCTACGCCACCCACTGTGATTCCTTGCGATCACAATTAAGGTCAAAATGTAGAGGCGTGATTTTCACGTCTCTATTTTGAATCGAGTCGATTATGACGATTAAACAAAAAAATATTCTAACGGCAGTGGTGTTACTCGCTATTGCTACTACGATTTACGTTATGGCAGTCATTCAAGCGATTTCACGATGAACGATGATGTTTCTGTAAAAAATAAAAAGTTGGGGCAAAAATTAGCGATTGCTGCTATTGCCATGTTTGGTTTTGGTTATGCGTTGGTGCCGTTGTATGACGTGTTGTGCGAATGGAAATGGATTGAGCGCGATCGTCCCGATGCGATTAAAGCCATTCCTGAAACGGCTTATACCGTCGATGTGAACCGTAACGTTAACGTGGAATTTATGACTTCGTTAAACGAAAATACACCGATGGTTTTTAGTTCGGAAATGCCGCAATTGCAAGTTCATCCAGGCGAATATCACACGGTTAATTTTTATGCTGAAAATAAGACGAACAAAACGATGGTTGCGCGAGCAATTCCGAGTTTTTCGCCCGCTTTGACTAGCACTTATTTTGAGAAGGTCGAATGTTTTTGTTTTTCGGAACAGACATTTGCCCCGCATGAAAAGAAAACGATGCCGATGCGTTTTGTGGTGAATCCAGCGTTACCGGCGGACTACAAAACGATTACATTGTCCTACACTTTTTTTGATAACACTGAAACAGCCGTAAAAAAATAACAAGGGGAAGTTTATGTCCACAAGTAATGCTACTTATTACATCCCGCACAAAGCGACGTGGCCCGTGCTGGCGACAGCGGGTTTGCTCACGACGTTGGTGGGATTTGCAAATTATCTTAACGGCTCATCGATTGGCTCAACGCTGATGATTGCTGGGCTAGCGATTTTAGTGGTGATGTTGGCAGGTTGGTTCACACTGCAAGCCACCGAAAGTGAAACGGGAATGTACAATCACGGGGTCGGCGTGTCTTATCGCATGGGCATGATGTGGTTTATTTTTTCTGAAATCATGTTTTTCGCCGTGTTTTTCGGCACGTTGTGGTACACCCGCAATTTATCAGTGCCTTGGTTAGGTGGTGAAGGCTCACACGGCGCAACACATGAATTCTTGTGGTCAGGTTTTACCGCCGCGTGGCCAACCAATGGACCTGGAAATGTTGGTGGACATTTTGAACCGATGGGCGCGTTTGGTTTGCCTTTATTGAACACATTGTTGCTGTTAACCAGTGGCGTAACGTGTACTTGGGCGCACCACGGTTTGATTGCTAAAAATCGTAAACAATTGATTCAAGGTTTAGCGGCAACAGTCGGTTTAGGCTTTTTGTTCGTGTTTTGCCAAGCGATTGAATACCACGAAGCATACACCGAAATGGGCTTAACGTTAGGTTCAGGTATTTACGGTTCGACCTTTTTCATGTTGACCGGTTTTCATGGTTTCCACGTTTGCGTGGGTGCCATTATTTTGAGCGTGGTTTTATTCCGTAGCGCGAAAGGTCATTTTACACCCGAAAATCACTTCGCATTTGAAGCAGCTGCTTGGTATTGGCATTTTGTGGACGTGGTTTGGTTAGGTTTGTTTATTTTCGTTTATTTAATGTAAATCGAAAATTTTTTGTAAAAAAGCGTGGTCACAATCGACCACGCTTTTTTTTTGTCAGCGAAGTTAATTCGTTTTAAGTTCGGAGGAAGGCGCGTGAATTCGCGCACCCAAACCGGTCGGTTCGATTACTCCCGTCGCGACTAAAATCACCATAAAAATAAATAACGCGACGGATAAACCAATTCGGAACGTCAACGCTTTGAGCATTTTTTGTGAATCTGCGGTGTCTTTGTGTTTTACTAAGCGAAATAACGCCGAGCCTAAACTGGCGATAATCGCTAAAAATGCAATAATAACAATCGTTTTAATAAACATAAATTTTATCTCGTGAAAAAAGAAAAACCTATTTTCGATGATTTTACGGCGGCAATACAACTTTAAAGGCAACAAAATGAATATAAAATTGAGGTGGGTGTTTGCGTATTTGGGATTTTTTACGTTATTTTTGGGCTTGGGGATTTGGCAAGTTCAACGTGCGGACGATAAACAACAATTTTTAAATCTCGAAGCCAATCGAATCAGCGAATCGGTGCAATTAACAAATGAAACGCCCGATAATTCCGCCCAATTGCGTTATAAAAAAGCGAGCGTCACGGGGCATTACGACACGACGAAACAGTTTTTACTCGACAATCAAATTGAAGCGGGGAAAGCCGGTTATTTTGTGTTCACGCCGTTTAAATTACAAAATAGCCCTAAAGTCATTTTGGTTAATCGCGGCTGGATTCCACTAATTGAACCGCGTGCGACGTTGCCCAATGTTGATTTTCAGTCGAATAACGAAATCACATTGAATGGACGAATTAACAGTTTTCCGAGCGTGGGTTTGAGCTTGACCGGCGCAAATCAACCTTCAAAAACCAATCCAGCAATAGTTGGCGTGATGGACGCGCACGTTTTAGCGACGAATACGGGTTATGAATTGTTTAATTTTCAACTAGAATTAGACGCAAATTCGCCCAATGGTTTTAAACGCGAATGGTCGGCAGCGAAAATTATGCAACCCGAACAACATTTGGGCTACGCGCTACAATGGTTTGGTTTGGCGTTTGTGCTGACAATAATCTTTATTAAATATGGCTTGAAAAAAAATGACTCCCCAACAACGTAAAAATAGACAACTCATTATCGGAATTTTCGCGATGTCGATTATTCCGTTCAGCATCGCGTGGTTTTTGGCAAAAAATCCCGAATTACTGACACCGTCCGCGACCAATCACGGGCAGTTAATCGCGCCCATTATCACCACGGAACGCACGGATTTTCAAGGTTTTGACACATTTTCGCAGGACAATTTAAAAGAATTAGACGCGCATTGGTTAATCGTCAACGTGATTCCGAAAGGCGATTGTGGTGAAATTTGTTTAGACGCAATTTACAAAAGTCGGCAATTGCGTTTGATGTTAAACAAAGAATTAGTGCGAACGCGCCGCGCAGTTTTGGTGCTGGATTCAACCGTTTCGCAAGACTCCGCCGCGAATTGGTGGAAAGAAGACGGCGATTTATTGCGTTTAAAACCGAATGCGGCTGTCATCGAAAAACTCAACCTGCTTTATAATAGACAAATTCCCGAAGGTGCATTATTACTCGTCGATCCGCTCGGCAATTTTATGATGCAATACGCGCCAAATTTTAATCCGTACGACGCGAAAAGTGATTTGATGCACCTTTTAAAAATTTCACAAATTGGTTAGTAGAAAATGTTTAGAAAAATAACAGGATTTAGCATCGTATTATCGTTATTGATGCTGATTGGCGGCGAATGGATGCGCTTATCGCCGATTGATTTTGGTCAATTTACCGCGCTGTATAATTCACTGCCTAAAACCATGCCGATTGTGGTCACGGGACAATTGTTGCTAATCAATGGCTTTTTTTGGTTGTTGTTCGCGCTGTATTTGCGTTTGAATCCGAAAGTGATTTTATCGCCCGAACCGCAAAGCCGTTTGTTTGTGCAAGTTGCGTTGCTGATTTTGTTTATTCAAGTGCTTTTGGGCGATTGGACGACGGCAAATCATGCAGCGGTGGCGTGCCGAGGTTTCCCGCAATGTAACGGAACGTGGTTGCCGGCGTTGAATTATGAAAATGCGCTGAATTTATTTTACGGTTTGCAAAATAATTACAGCGGCGTTGTGGCTTACGACGCGCAAATTACCTTGGCGTGGTTGCATCGTGCGGGCGCGTTATTGTGTTTCGTGATTTTGAGCGGCATCACGTTTCAAGCGACTTCTGCACCGTCGAAAACCTTACGCAAAGCGGGTTTGTGGTTGAGCGGGCTGTTATTTTTGCAAATCAGTTTGAGTATCCTCACGATTCGATTGGATTTGCCGTGGTGGATGTCGGTGATTCACGCGACGTTGGCGACGTTGTTAATGTTGCCGCTGATTGCGATTCATTTTTACAGCAAATATGACTTTCCACTTTTACCCGAAAGTGAAGCCGAAAAAACGCAATTTCCCGTCGGCGAAACAGCGGCTGATTCGTTGTACGGACGTTTAAAATCGCAATTACAACGCACACGAAACGGGCTAGGCGGCGTATTTTCAACGTTATCATTATCGAAAACGATTGACGATGATTTGCTCGCAGAAATCGAAGCGAATTTGTTAATGGCGGACGTTGGCGTTGAAGCAACGAACGCAATTATTGCGAAATTAAATGAGCGCGTCACTCGTTCAGAATTGAAAGACAGCGCGGCATTGGAAGCTATTTTAAAAGAAGAATTACTTGAAATTTTGCGTCCGTGCAGCCTCAATTTAACCATTCCCAAACAAGATAAACCGTTTGTCATTTTAGTGGTTGGCGTAAATGGCGCGGGCAAAACGACCACGATTGGCAAATTGGCAAACCGTTTAAAAATGCAAGGTCACAGCGTCATGTTGGCGGCGGGCGATACGTTCAGAGCGGCGGCGGTGGAGCAATTACAAGCGTGGGGCGACCGCAATCAGATTCACGTTGTCGCGCAACACACGGGCGCAGATTCGGCTTCGGTCATTTATGACGCAATTCAATCGGCGCAAGCGAAAGGCATTGACGTTTTGATTGCAGATACGGCGGGGCGTTTGCAAACGAAGTCGAATTTGATGGACGAATTGAAAAAAGTAAAACGTATTATGTCGAAACTTGACGACACTGCGCCGCATGAGGTGCTATTAGTTTTGGATGCGGGAACGGGGCAAAATGCGATTTCGCAAACAAGATTGTTCAACGAAGCCGTGACGTTGACGGGTTTGACGTTGACGAAATTGGACGGCACCGCAAAAGGTGGCGTGATTTTCGCGCTGGCAAAACAATTTGGTATTCCGATTCGTTACATTGGCATTGGCGAAAGCATTGAAGATTTACAAGATTTTGATGCCGAAAATTTTGTTAATGCTTTGTTTATTAAAGATTAAACGACCATGTTAAAGTTCGATGCGGTAAGTATGCGTTATCCTGAAGTTGGCGACGTGTTGCGGAATGTGAGTTTTCATTTAGAAAAAGGCGAAATTGCGTTTTTGACGGGGCATTCTGGCGCGGGGAAAAGTACGTTATTCAAGCTGATTGCAATGATGGAAAGCACGAAACGTGGAAAAATTACCTTTAGTGATTACAATTTAGGCAATGTGAAACCGAACCAAATTCCGTTTATTCGTCGCAAAATGGGGCTGATTTTTCAGGATTATAAATTGCTCAACGACCGCACCGTTTTTGATAACGTAGCATTGCCGCTGATTATTATGGGCTACAGTTATAACGAGATTTCGCGCCGTGTTCGAGCGGCGTTGGATAAAGTCGGGTTGCTCGGTAAAGAAAAAAAATATCCGCTCACCTTGTCGGGTGGCGAGCAACAGCGCGTCGGTATTGCGCGAGCGGTGGTGAATAAACCGTTGATGATTTTAGCGGATGAACCAACGGGAAATTTGGATCCCGAATTGTCCGCTGAAATTATGTATCTATTTGAACAGTTTAAACAAATTGGGGTCACGGTTTTAATCGCTTCGCACGACATTTCGCTTATTTCACAGTTGAATCATCGTCTATTAACATTGGAACACGGGAATTTAATTACGGGCGGTGAAAATTATGAATCACGAATCTAAGTACACGCCAAAATACAAAAATAATAATCGCATCATTGAAGCGAAAAAAAATACCAAACAAACGTCGCTGGTCGGCGGTGATTTTTCGGATCGATTACGCGCGTATCGAGATTTACACGCGCACGCTTTATTTTCAAGTTTGGGACGATTGATTGCGTCGCGGTTGAATGCGGCGTTGACGATTATTGTGTTGGCGATTTCGATTTCGTTGGCGTGCGGATTTTATTTGTTGATTCAAAACGTTCAACAATTAACGTCGGATTTAGAATCCAGCAATCAAATTTCCTTATTTTTGCGTGATGATGTGTCGCTGGCGAGTGCGAATCGCTTGGCGAATGGCATTAAATTAGATCCCAGTGTGCAAGCCGTCAAAGTGATTACCAAAGAACAAGCGTTAAAAGAATTTGAAGATTTCAGCGGTTTTGGTGAGGCTGTGCGAGCGTTAGAAAAAAATCCGTTGCCGATTGTGTTGCAAGTGATTCCAAAAAATTCGCTCGAAGATGGGCAAAATATCGAAACGCTGGTCGAAAATTTCAAACAGGCGGCGGAAGTCGATTTCGCACAGTTGGATATGCAATGGGTGAAACGGTTGCAGCTGATTATTGAAGTGGGGCAGCGTTCGGTGGCGTTGATGGGTATTTTGTTGAGCTTTGCGGTGTTGTTTATTACCGGCAATACGATTCGCTTAGAGTTGCACAATCGCCGCGATGAAATTGTGATTGCCAAATTAGTGGGCGCGACGAATAGCTTTGTGCAACGTCCATTTTTATACAGCGGTTTTTGGATTGGTTTCTTTTCGGGAATTAGCGCGTGGTTTATCGTCACGATTATGATGCTGATTTTAAAACAACCGATTGAAAAATTAGCTCTACTTTATAACAGCGGTTTTCACTTGTTATTTCTAGGTTTTCTGGAATCAATCGGCTTAATTATTGTGTCTTCGTTACTGGGAATTGTTGGTTCTTGGGTCGTGGTGCGATTGCAATTGCAACAACTCAAAGTCTAATTTATTTTTCAGCCGCCAACGTTTCTACGCGAAAACTTCCTGCGCCATTTTGTCCTAAAATTTGCGCTAACCACGGCAAAATGGTTTGCATCGTTGCCGCTAAATTCCACGGCGGGTTAATCACAATCACGCCGTTTGCCGTCATACCGCGCACAGAATCATCAGCAGAAATGCCTAATTCAAACAGCTGCATATTCGGAATACCACTTTTTTTCAGCGCATTTTCTAACGCTTGATTTCGTTTGCGTTCAATCACCGGATACCACAAAACATAAGTTCCGGTCGCAAAACGTTTGTGCATTTGCACCAGTGATTTAACCACTTGATCGTAATCCGTTTTCATTTCATACGATGGATCGATGAAAACCAGCCCGCGTCGTTCAAGCGGTGGCAGTAAATTAAGGCTATTTTTCAACCCATCAGCGTGTTCGATGTGAATGCGTTTATCGTGTTTCATGGTCGTTGTTAACAAACCAATTTCCGTCGAATGCAACTCAAACAAATGCAGTTTATCTTTCGCACGAAGCAATTGTTTAATCAACAACGGCGAACCCGCGTAGCGCGTGAGTTGCTTGGTCGAATTAAAGCGTTTCTGCATCGTAACGTAATTTGCCACGCTCGGCGGTAAATCGTCACGCTGCCATAATTGCCCAATGCCGCTGTCAAATTCGCGTGTTTTCAACGCAAAATCACTGTCGAGTTCGTATTTCCCCGCGCCCGCGTGCGTGTCAATCACACAAAACGGTTTTTCTTTTTGCGCCAAATACTCCAGCACTTCCAACAACACGATGTGTTTTAACACGTCGGCAAAATTTCCAGCATGAAAAGCGTGACGATAACTTAGCATCCGTTATTCGCCAATCGTCAAAAGCCAACCACCTTCACCGTTACACTTTTCGGCTTTGGTTGTTGCTTTGATGTTGATGCGAGCCACGGTATTCGTCAGCCCAGCGGGTAATTTTCCGACTACGCGAAAAAGATCGCCTCGCGCTTCGGTGGTAATCGCAACGGGTTGAGATTTTATATTGACTTCGATTTGTTCTGGTTTTTGTACGTTAAAAGCGTAAAACGAAAATTCAGATTCGGGTGAAACGGTGGCTAAATTTTCAGGTACAAATTTTTCAAAGCGTGCTTTTTCACACGATGCACTACCGCCCCCGCCGCCACTCGCGCCCCCGCCGTGCATACTGTGATCAATCGCGTAGCTGTTTGCAGCGAATAATAAAGCGACTAAACTTAACGCTATTTTTTGCATGAATAATTCCTTATTGTTTTTATTTTGAATTGCGTCGTTCGACGCATCGTAAGTATAAATTTAAACGAGCGTGGGCGCGAGGCGATTTTCAAGAATTTGTAACCGTTCAGGCGTACCAATATCAAACCAAAAACCATCAAAAAATTGACCTTTTACGCGATTTTCCAACATGGCGGCGCGTAATAATGGCGCAAGTTGGGTGCTATTTTTCGGCGCATTTTTGAAAAAATCTGGCGAATAAATCCCGATGCCACTGAAAGTAAATCTATTTTTACCTTCTGACGAAAGCATTTGATTGGAATGAATGTGGAAATCGCCCGATAAATGATGCTCAGGATTCGGCACCAAAACCAAATGCGCTAAATCAACAGGCTGTTTTTGCAATGTTTCAAACGGAAAATCTGTGGCAATATCGCCATTCACCACTAAAAAAGGTTCATTTCCCAGCAAGGGCAGGGCATGAATAATTCCGCCGGCTGTTTCTAAACCATTTTCACCTTCGGCTGAATAAATAATCGTCGCGCCAAACTGTGAACCATCGCCCAATGTCGCTTCGATTTGTTCACCCAAATACGCATGATTGATGACTATTTCGGTAAAATTCGCTGCAACTAATTGTTCAATTGTGCGTGCAATTAACGATTTCCCCGCCGCTAAAAGCAACGGTTTGGGTGTATTATTCGTCAAAGGGCGCATTCTTTCGCCACGCCCCGCCGCTAAAATCATCGCTCGCATTGATTTTCCCGTTGTAAAAAAAATACTCGATTATTTACGGTTACATTATTTTTCAATTCTTGATTCGTGAGCATGCTTAATTCGTGGTTAGAGGTTAAAATTCAGCGATAGATATTGTGTTCGACAACATTCGGAGTTTTATGAACAAATCACAGCGTCCGGTGGTGGTTTCATTTTCAGGTCACGATCCTAGCGGTGGCGCGGGAATTCAGGCGGATATTGAAACCATTATTAGCCATCATTGTCACGCGGCAAGCATTATTACTTGCTTAACGGAACAAAATACAAAAAATGTCGTGGAAATTGTACCGCAAAAACCGGAACATATTATTCGGCAAGCCAAAACGTTGTTAAACGATATGCCGGTTCATGCGTTTAAAATCGGCTTGATGGGTAACGCGGATATTGCTCAGGCAATTGCGGATATTGTGCGACGTTATCCATTGATTCCGGTGATTTTAGATCCGATTTTAGCGGCAGGTGGTGGAACGAATTTAGCGAATGAAGATTTAATATATTCAATGCGGGAATTATTGTTGCCATTGACGACGATTTTAACACCGAATTGTCAGGAAGCGCGGCGGTTAACGGGTTTGGAAGACGTTGGAGCGTGTGGTTTGAAATTATTGGATTGGGGTTGTGAGTACGTTTTAATCACAGGTGCGGATGAAGCGACGGAAAGCGTAGAAAATCGGCTTTTTCATCTCGAACATCAACAAAATTATACTTGGGCGCGATTACCGGCAAATTATCACGGTTCGGGTTGTACGTTAGCGGCGAGTATTGCGGCATTATTTGCGCTGGGTGTCGAACCGTTGCAAGCTATCAATGACGCGCAGGAATACGCTTGGCACAGTTTGCAGGCAGGTTATCGAACAGGGGCGGGGCAATTGAATCCGAATCGATTTTTTTGGAGAGATGAATAAATGTTAATGCCAAAACGCGGGCTTTATGCGATTACGCCCGAAGGCAAAACGGCAGCGGAAATTTTGGAATTTACTGAAGCGGTTTTGAAAGGAGGCGCGTGTGTTGTTCAATATCGAGAAAAAGGTCGAAACGATAAAACCGATTTGGCAAAAAAATTACTCGAACTTTGCCACGCGCATAATGTGCCATTTCTGATTAACGATAATGTAGAACTTGCCGAAACTATTGGCGCGGATGGCGTGCATTTGGGCAAAGATGACGGGTCGATTTCAGAAGCGCGTCAGCGTTTGGGCAAATCAGCAATTATCGGTGTGTCATGTTATAACTCACTTGAATGCGCGATTGCCGCCGAAAAAGAAGGCGCGAATTATGTGGCATTTGGGCGATTTTTCAGCTCGAATTCAAAACCACTCGCTGCACCCGCTGAAATCGGCACATTAACTGCCGCAAAAAAAGTTTTAACGTTGCCGATTGTAGCGATTGGTGGCATTTTGCCTAAAAATGGTACGTCGCTGATTGATGCAGGAGCAGATTTATTAGCGGTTATTGGTGGTTTGACAATCGCTAATTCTGAGCGTGCCGCACAAACATTTACGGCGTTATTTTCAGAAAATGGTCACTAAAATGTTACGCTTTACAAAAATTTTTCTTCTATTTATTTTGGGGTTAGTTATGACACAGCAAAACGCACTGGCACTTGAAACCGTTGAGATTCCAGCGGCTTCGACACACAAATACTCGGTCATTTGGTTGCACGGTTTGGGTGCCGATGGACACGATTTTGAGAATATTGTTCCTGAATTGCATTTGATTGATGCGTCGAGTATTCATTTTATTTTCCCCCACGCGCCCATTCAAAAAATTACCGTTAATCACGGTGCAGAAATGCGGGCATGGTACGACATTTTGAGCATGAACGATTTGAATCGAGAGGTTGATGTCAAAGGGATTGAGCATTCGGCACGGTTAATTAACGCGCTGATTCAACGGGAAATCGATAAAGGCATTCCGTCGAAAAACATTTTGTTGGTGGGTTTTTCGCAAGGGGGCGTTTTGGCGTTGCACACTGGCTTGCGATTTAATCAACCGTTGGCGGGAATTGTGGCGTTATCAGCGTATTTGCCGACACTCGACAGTTTGAAAACGCAACGCGCCGAGGTGAATAATCACACGCCGATTTTTATGGCGCACGGGATTATTGATTCTGTCGTGGACATTGAAAGCGGAAAAGCGGCGTTTGATGGTTTAAAAGCGTTGAGTTATCCCATTCAGTGGCACGATTATGTGATGGAACACAGTTTGTGCGTCGAAGAAATGGAACAAATTGCGATATTTATCAACGCGGTTTTTAAATGACACTGTCTTGTGTGAGTTTATTTTCGGTTGAGAATTTAACAATTCGATTTGGTGACACGTTTGTTGTCGATAAAATCAGTTTTGAAATTCACGCCGGTGAAACGTTTGCGTTGGTAGGTGAATCGGGTTCGGGCAAATCGATGACCGCGTTGGCGGCGTTAAATTTATTGCCGCACAACGCAGTTATAAAAAGTGATTCGATGTGTTTGCAAAACGAAAATCTGGCGCAACTTTCTGAAAAAGAGTGGTGCAAAATTCGGGGGCGACGCATTGCGATTATTTTTCAAGATCCGATTGCGTCGTTGAATCCGGTGATGACCATTGGGCAACAAATTTCTGAAGTGTTAAATCTGCATTTCAAACTTTCAAAAATTGAACTCAAAAATCGTGTCGTAGAATTATTGCAACAAGTCGAGTTGCCGAATGCCGCGCAACGGGTGAACGATTATCCGCATCAACTTTCGGGCGGACAACGGCAGCGCGTGATGATTGCGATTGCACTTGCTGGAAAGCCCGATTTATTGATTGCTGACGAACCAACGACGGCGTTAGACGTGACGATTCAAGCGCAAATTTTAGAATTGCTCAAAAACATTCAAGCGCAAACGGGCATGGCGTTGTGGTTAATAAGTCATGATTTGGCGTTGGTGGCGAGCATTGCTCAACGTGTCGCGGTGATGCAAAACGGCAAAATTGTCGAAACGGGCGAGGCAAAATCTCTGTTTCAAAATCCCCAACATTCGTACACGCAAAAATTAGTGGCTGCGTTGCCGTCGCTGCAAAGTTGCCAAAATAAAGAAATTACCGTCAAACCCGCGTTATTAAATGTGCAAAATTTCTATTGTCATTATCCGATTCGCAAAGGCATTTTAAAGCGCGTGGTAGATTACGTCCGAGCGGTGGACGGCGTGAGTTTTTCATTGCAACGCGGTAAAACGTTGGCGTTAGTGGGTGAATCGGGTTGCGGTAAAACCACGTTGGGCAAAGCGTTATTGCATTTAATTCCATCGAATAGCGGCGACGTATTTTTAGACGGAATTGCGTTGCATTCATTGACCGGCGAGGCGTTGCGTCAACAACGCGCCGCCATGCAAATCGTGTTTCAAGATCCTTTTTCGTCGATGAATCCGCGAATGTTGGTCGGTGAAATTATCGCGGAAGGATTACGCGCGTTGCGTCCCGAAATGCTAGCGGTTGAACGTGAAATGCGCGTTGCGTTGTTATTAAAACGGGTCGAGTTGCCTGAAGCGGCGATGTATCGTTATCCGCATGAATTTTCGGGCGGACAACGGCAACGGATTTGTATTGCGCGAGCGTTGGCGGTTGAGCCGAAAGTGATTATTTGTGACGAACCGACCAGCGCGTTGGATGTTTCTGTTCAAGCGCAAATTATTCAACTATTGAAAACGTTGCAACGCGAACAAGGCATGAGTTATTTATTTATTACGCACGATTTGGGCGTGGTGGCAGAAATTGCGGACGATGTCGCGGTGATGTATCAAGGAAAAATTGTGGAGCAGGGCGCAGTGGTGGAAGTGTTATTGAATCCAAAACACATTTACACGCAAAAATTATTAGCGGCGGTGCCAAAATTTTAAGCGCAAAAAAGCAGGTCGAAACCTGCTCTTTTCATCAATCAAAAAAAGAAAGTCTTAAACTATAATTTGAGAAACTGCCGTTTTTGCTAACGGCGATAAACCTTCACCATCATGATTTTTTAAATGGTCAATAATTGCCTGACGCATTCGTAATTCCCACGAACGTGAAATGTGATTTTTTACGCCTTCTGCCGCAATCGTTTTATCAGGATCAGCATCAAAAAACGCGCTAATATCGTTCGCCATTTTGACTAATCGTTCAATTTTCATGCTCATTTATTTATTCCGTAAATCGTTGTGAATGACTGTAAATTACGCAGGAATTATCCCGCGCAAACCCTATTAACGTTAAACCAGATTCCTGCGCCAATCGAATCGCCAACGCCGTCGGAGCAGAAATTGCCACCAAAATCGTCACGCCGACTGACGTGGCTTTTTGCACCATTTCATAACTCGCGCGACTGGTGGTAATCATAAAACCCGCGCCAAAATCCGTATCGCGTTTCAACAACGCGCCAATCAATTTATCGAGCGCATTGTGTCGCCCGACATCTTCGCGCAACTCCATAATTCCATTTTCAGGCGAAACCCACGCGACGGCATGAATCGCGCCCGTCAATTGATTGAGTTTTTGATGTTCTGACAAGTTTTTTAATGCGGCTGTGAGTTGTGCAGCGGTAATTTTCAACTCGCCAGAAACCGAACGTGTTGGTTTGATGGCTTGTTTTAACGTCGTCGCGCCACACAAACCACAACCTGTGCGACCTGTGAGATTTCGTCCTTTGTCGGCTAAACCTTGAAAACGTACTTCAGGAATTTTAACTTGAACTTCAATGCCGTTTGCGTGCTGATAAATTTTCGCAGATTCGACTTCTGACGCATTAGCAATGATGCCTTCTGTCAAACTAAAACCGAGCGCGAAATCTTCTAAATTCGTTGGCGTTGCAAGCATAACAACGTGCGAAACGCCGTTATACATCAACACAACAGGCACTTCTTCGGCGACAAAATCATCAATTTTTGAGCGTTCGCCATTTCGCCAACGCTCAACGGGAACGGACTGATAACTTGACCAGCCCAATTCTAAAACCGACGCTAAAAATGCGTCGTTAGACATTCGACGCTTGTGCTAATAAATCAAGTTGGTTTTCAGTGAAAGCGCGATAACCTTGTTGCCATTCTGAACTTTGGGTAACTTTCGTGACCTGCACCGCCGTGACTTTATATTCAGGACAGTTTGTCGCCCAATCCGATGAGTCAGTTGTAATCACGTTCGCGCCCGATTCGGGGAAATGGAACGTGGTATAAACTACACCAGGCTGCACGCGCTCTGAAACCAAAGCGTGTAAAACCGTTTCACCCACACGACTTTTAATGCCAACCCAATCGCCATCGTTAATACCGCGATCTTCCGCGTCGTGCGGATGAATTTCTAAAATATCTTCAGAATGCCACACATTATTTTCGGTGCGGCGTGTTTGTGCGCCTACGTTGTAATGCGCCAAAATTCGACCCGTCGTCAAAATCAAGGGGAATTTGCCATTGACTCGTTCTTGCGTTGCCACAAATTCCGTCAACATAAACAAACCTTTACCGTTATCACGCAAAAATTCTTCCGTGTGCATAATCGGCGTACCGGTTGACGCTTCGTCGTAGCAAGGCCATTGAATGCTGCCCAATTCGTCAATTTTTGCGTAACTCACACCCGCAAAAGTCGGCATAAGACTGGCAATTTCAGCCATGATTTCAGAAGGATGACTGTAATTCATCGGATAGCCGAGCGCATTCGACAACATTTGCGTGACTTCCCAATCGGCATAACCCGCAAGCGGACGCATGGTTTTACGAACAGGTGAAATACGACGTTCAGCGTTGGTAAAGGTGCCATCTTTTTCTAAAAACGACGCGCCTGGTAAGAAAACGTGCGCGAATTTCGCCGTTTCATTCAAGAAAATATCTTGCACAATCACACATTCCATCGCCCGCAATGCTGCGTGAACGTGCGTAATATCAGGATCAGATTGAGCAATATCCTCGCCTTCGCAATACAAGCCCATAAAAGTGTTATCGAGTGCTGCATCAAACATATTTGGAATTCGCAAACCAGGATTGATGCTTAATTTTGCACCCCATGTTTTTTCAAACAAATCATGTGTTTCAGGGTCAGAAACGTGGCGATAACCTGGTAATTCATGCGGGAACGAACCCATATCGCACGAGCCTTGCACGTTATTTTGTCCGCGTAATGGATTTACACCCACGCCGTCACGCCCTAAATTGCCTGTCGCCATCGCTAAATTCGCAATGCCGATAACCATTGTTGAACCTTGACTGTGTTCCGTCACACCCAAACCGTAATAAATCGCGCCATTTTTTGCCGTGGCATACAAACGCGCCGCCGCTCTCATGTCTGCCGCCGGAACACCTGTAATTTCTTCAGTCGCTTCAGGTGAATGACGTTCATCGGCAATAAACGTGCGCCATTTATTGAACGAAGCCACTTCGCAACGGGCATTTACAAAATCTTCATCGACCAAACCTTCACTGACAATAACGTGCGCCAACGCATTGATTAACGCCACGTTGGTACTCGGGCGCAATTTCAAATGGTAATCGGCTTGAACGTGTGGCGTTTTGACTAAATCAATTTCGCGTGGATCAACAACAATTAAATTCGCCCCTTGACGCAAACGTTTTTTCATTTGCGAACCAAAAACAGGATGTCCGTCGGTGGGATTTGCGCCAATCACTAAAATCACGTCAGATTTCATTACCGAATCAAAATCTTGCGTTCCCGACGATTCGCCAAACGTTTGTTTTAAACCGTAACCCGTTGGTGAATGGCAAACTCGCGCACAAGTATCCACGTTGTTATTGCCAAAACCTGCGCGAATGAGCTTTTGAACTAAATAGGCTTCTTCGTTGGTGCAACGTGAAGACGTTAATCCGCCGACCGAATCTTTGCCATATTTCGCTTGAATGCGCTTCATTTCTGACGCGGCGTAAGTAATCGCTTCTTCCCACGAAACTTCTTTCCAAGCGTCTTGAATGCTGGTGCGAATCATCGGTTTGGTGATGCGGTCTTTGTGCGTCGCGTAACCAAACGCGAAACGTCCTTTCACGCACGAATGTCCGTGATTCGCTTTGCCGTCTTTATTTGGCACCATGCGAATAACTTGTTCGCCTTTCATTTCAGCACGGAATGAACAGCCCACGCCGCAATACGCGCAGGTTGTGACGATTGCGTGTTCAGGTTGACCGTTTTCGATAACGTTATTTTCCATTAACGTTGCGGTCGGGCAGGCTTGAACACACGCGCCACAAGATACACATTCAGAACTTAAAAAATCTTCGTTTTGTCCAGGTGAAACTTTGGAATCAAAACCACGTCCGTCGATGGTTAACGCAAAAGTGCCTTGGGTTTCTTCACAGGCGCGAACGCAACGAGAACACACGATACATTTGCTCGGATCGAAACTAAAATAAGGATTTGAGGTATCTTTTTTTGCATCCAAATGAGTTTCAATCGGATGATAACGCACTTCGCGCAAACCGACCGCACCCGCCATATCTTGCAATTCGCAATCGCCGTTTGCCGAACACGTTAAGCAATCCAACGGATGATCTGAAATATATAATTCCATCACACCGCGACGTACTTCGGCGAGTTGTTTGTTTTGTGTGACCGCTTTCATGCCTTCAAAAACGGGCGTGGTACACGAAGCCGGCAAACCGCGTCCGCCTTCAATCTGCACCACACACAAACGACATGAACCAAATGGCTCGATGCTATCGGTCGCGCAGAGTTTTGGAATATCAATCCCAATGCTCGCCGCCGCACGCATTACCGACGTTCCCGCAGGAACGGTCACTTTAAAACCGTCAATTTCCAAATTGACCATTTCGGTTGCCGCACTCGCTGGCGTGCCGAAATCTTTTTCTTTATTCATGCTCATTATTTTATTCTCGTTATTATTTTAAGCGGCATTATGTTCGACGCTGACACCAAAATCTTCAGGGAAATGATTCAACGCGCTGAGGACGGGATAAGGTGTCATGCCGCCTAACGCGCATAATGAACTGTTCAACATCGTGTCGCACAACGAACGGAGTAACGGAATGTTTTTGTCTAAATCGCGTTTGTTGACGATTTCGTCCATCACTTCATAACCGCGCGTTGAACCGATTCGGCACGGTGTACATTTGCCGCACGATTCCGCCGCGCAAAATTCCATGCTGTATTTTGCCATTTCTGCCATATCGACCGTGTCATCAAATGCCACGATTCCGCCGTGTCCGACAACTGCCCAAAGTGCCGCGAATGCTTCATAATCTAACGGTGTGTCGAATTGTGATTCGGGCAAATAGGCACCGAGCGGGCCGCCCACTTGCACTGCGCGAATCGGTTTGCCTGTCGCAGAACCGCCGCCGAAATCATAAAGCACTTCGCGCAAGGTCGCGCCAAACGCTAATTCAACCAAACCTGGGTGTTTTAAATTTCCCGCCAGTTGCAACGGTAACGTGCCGCGTGAACGTCCCATGCCGAAATCACGGTAAAAATCGCCGCCTTTGTCTAAAATTATCGGCACAGAAGCCAATGAAATCACGTTGTTCACAACGGTGGGTTTGCCAAATAATCCGCTAATGGCTGGCAATGGTGGCTTGAAACGTACCAAACCGCGTTTGCCTTCTAAACTTTCCATTAACGAGGTTTCTTCGCCACAAACGTATGCGCCCGCGCCTTGACGAACTTCCAAATGGAACGCGCGTCCGCTGCCTTGAACGTCGTCGCCTAAATAACCCGCCGCGTAAGCATTAGCAATTGCGGTGTTTAAAATTTCAAAAGCGTGCGGATATTCGATGCGTAAATAAATATAGCCTTGCGTCGCGCTAACCGCCAAACCGGCAATTGTCATGCCTTCAATCAAAACAAACGGGTCGCCTTCCATAATCATACGGTCGGAAAATGTGCCAGAATCGCCTTCGTCCGCGTTGCAAATAATGTATTTTTGATCGGCTGGCGTATTTAAAACCGTGTTCCATTTAATTCCCGTTGGAAACGCCGCGCCACCACGTCCACGCAAACCTGAATCCGAAACGTGTTTCACGATGTCAGCTTGAGAAATTTCTAACGCATTTTTCAAACCACGATAACCGTCATGCGCGATGTAATCCTCTAAACTGACGGGATCGGTAATTCCAACTCGTGCAAACGTTAAACGTTGTTGTTTTTTGAAATACGGAATTTCTTCGGTCAAACCTAACGACAATGCGTGTGAACCCCCGTTTAAAAAATCGGCATCAAATAAACTAGCAACGTCGCTGGTTTTCACCGCGCCGTAAGCAATTCGTCCATTTTCGGTGGCGACTTCAACCATCGGTTCCAGCCAATACATGCCGCGCGAACCATTGCGAACAACGTTGATTGCAACGCCACGTTTTTCAGCTTCTTGCGTGATGGCGTTAGCAACACGATTTGCGCCAACCGATACCGCACTTGAATCACAAGGTACATAAACGGTAATACTCATGCCGATTTCTCCTTCAAAAGTTCATCAAAATCAGTCGTTGAAACTTTGCCGTAAACGTCTTTGCCAATTTGAATCGCAGGCGAACACGCGCAATTACCCAAGCAATAAATCGGTTCGAGTGAAAATTGTCCATCCGCCGTAGTTTCGTGATAATCAATGCCGAGCGTGGTTTTAACGTGATTTTCTAATGCTTTGCCGCCCATCGATAAACACGATTCAGCACGACAAACTTGAATGGTATGTTTGCCTGGCGCGGTATCACGAAAATAATGGTAAAAACTAATTACGCCATGCACTTCCGCACGCGAAAGATTCAACGCTTTGGCAATGGTGGGAACGGTTTCGGGTGGCACATAACCTAACGCATTCTGCACCGCGTGCAAAATCGGAAGTAACGCGCCTTTTTTATCTTTGAGATCGGCGACAATCGTCTGCACGGTCTGCATCATAGTTGGTTCTGTCATGTTCACTCGCTATCAGAATTCTGTTCAAAAACATTCATAAAAATCGGCGATAGAATAGCACAGTTGAAACACTATAAAAATACTACAATTGACGTGGAATTATGCGTTGTGTGACAGATTTTAGGCGGGGATTTTGGAAAGTTCTAAGCGATAAAAACGAGTTTCTACCGCTTAGAATTTGAGTGGCGTTAATTCCACTTCATGATTGGCACAGTTGAAATCGAATTTTTCGGCGAACCGTCAATCAATTTATCGCTGTAAACCAAGTAAATCAGCACGTTTCGTTTTTTGTCAAAAAAACGCACCACTTGCAAGGTTTTGAAAATCAACGAGCGATTTTCTTTAAAAACCACGTCGCCATTTTTCAAATGATCCAATTTACTCACATCAATCGCGCCAATTTGACGGCACGCAATCGACGCTTCCGACGGATCTTCAGCCAAACCCACCGCGCCTTTTAAACCGCCCGTTTTCGCTTTTGAAACGTGGCACGTTACGCCAGCCACTTCAGGATCATCAAAGGCTTCAATGACGATTTTACTGTTTGGACTGAGTAAATTAAACGTGGTCGAAACTTCGCCAATTTCTTCTGCGGCTACCGAAAAGGCAAATATCGCCAATAAACCCGCCGCAAACACTTTTGCCATTATTTTCATAACAACAAGCTAATCGGTTGGAACAAATCGTTAATGGTGCGACCGGTGGCATTTTCACCCATCGCGTGCATTTTCCATTCACCATTGTGACGATACAATTTCGCCATGATTTGCGCGGTGTGTGCGCCTTGTGACGTTAACGTGTAACGCGCAATTTCGTTTTGATTGCTACCGTCCAACAGACGGCAATACGCATTTTCAACTTCGTTAAACGTTTGTCCGGTGAATGAATTAACCGTAAAAACCAACGCGGTGACATTTTCAGGAACACGGCTCAAATCCACGATAATTTGTTCGTCATCGCCGTCGCCAGCACCTGTACGATTATCGCCCGTGTGAACAATACTGCCGTCTTTACTGGTAAGTTGTCCAAAGAAAATGGCATCAACAACTTTATCGCCCGCAAACATAATGCAGGATGCGTCTAAATCAATCGTGTTTTCACCGCTGCCTACTTTGAACAAGCCGCCCAATATGCCGCTTTTTTTCTCAGTTTGTTTTGCATCCCAGCCTAAACCCATGACCACTTTCGTGAGCGTTGTGCCAGATTCTTTGGAGAGGGAAATTTTTTGCCCTTTTTCGAGGTTAATAGCCATTTTCAGTCCTAAACACTTACGCCAAAAGAAGTCGCTAACGGAGCTAATCCGCCTGCAAAACCTTGTCCCACCGCACGGAATTTCCAATCTCCGCCATTACGATATAATTCGCCGAAAATCATGGCGGTTTCAGTTGAAGCGTCTTCGCTCAAATCATAACGCGCTAATTCCACGCCGCCATCTTCGTTAATCACGCGAATGTAAGCGTTTCTAACTTGTCCAAAGTTTTGGTGGCGCGTTTCGCCTTCGTCAATCGTGACAGAAAAAACTACCCGATCGATGTCCGCAGGCACTTTTGACAATTCAACTTTAACGGTTTCGTCATCGCCTTGCCCCGCGCCGGTTCTGTTGTCGCCTGTGTGTTGAACTGCACCGTCTGCGACAATTTTATTATTGTAAAAACAAAAATCGCCGTCGTTTCTCACTTTGCCATCGACTTTCACCAAAAAAGCGTTGGCATCTAAATCGAATGCTACGCCGTCAGTCGCGCGTTCTGCCCAACCTAAACCGATGATGATTTTGTTTAAATTTGGGGCTTCTTTACTTAAATTAACATTGCCGCCTTTGCTTAATGAAACTGCCATTTTGTACGCTCCAAGATTGTTGTTTGTGAATGAAAACGCGGTTGCGTTCTCACCATTATGCGGATGATTACACTAAAAACAAGGTGAATTTTAAATTTACAATGACGATTTTCAGCCATCTGTCAACGTAGTTTAGCGGTGGAATTTCTGCTAAACTTCCGCCGGAATTCACAGAAAAATAAAAATAAATGAAAGAAAAATGGAGCGTGGTTTATGACTAAAACCGCGCTTTTTTTCGCTGTATTGACTGAGCTACCATCAAGAGAAACCATGTCTGAAAGTTATTTACTTGAGCGCGATCCTACGCTGGATAAGCTAAAAGCTCCACCGAATTCAATTCACGCTGAACAATCTGTTTTAGGGTCATTGATTATTGAAAATGGCGCGTGGGACACGGTTGCAGATAAACTTTCGGAGGTCGATTTTTATCTGCGTTCGCACAAACTTATTTTTCGCACGATTGCCCAATTAGCCGAACAACAAATTCCGTTTGATATTATTACGCTGTCGGAATCGTTGAAATCATTGGGGCAATTAGACGCAATTGGTGGGTTATCGTATTTGATTGTGTTGTCGAAAGACACGCCTTGCGCCACGAATGTCGAGGCTTATGCCAATATCGTGCGCGATAAATCGGTGTTACGGCAATTGATTAGCGCAGGAACGACCATTGCAAATTCGGTTTATCAAATTGAAGGGCGCACCACGCAAGATTTACTCGAAACGGCAGAACAGCTGGTTTTTAAAATTGCCGAACAAACCCAAAAATCCAACGAAGGCGGTTTTATTGGAATTCGGGCGTTGGCGAAAAAAACTATTGAAAAAATTGAATTACTCGCCGAACTCGATGGTTCAATTACGGGCGCAGCCACTGGTTTTGATGATTTGGACACGCTGACTTCGGGTTTGCAACCGTCGGATTTGGTGATTATTGCGGGTAGGCCGTCGATGGGAAAAACGACGGTGGCCATGAATATCGCCGAAAACTTCGCCATTAAAAATCAAAAACCCGTGGCTATTTTTAGTATGGAAATGCCCGGTGACGCGATTGTGATGCGAATGATGTCGTCGCTAGGTGGCATCGAACAGCAAGCGGTGCGGTCGGGTAAATTGGATGATAATGATTGGCCGCGATTAACGATGGCGTTGACGATGCTGAATAGCACCAAATTATTTATTGACGACAGTGCTGCGCTCACGCCGAGTGAAATTCGTGCTAGGGCGCGACGTTTGGCGCGTGAACACGGTCAACTGGGTTTGATTGTGGTGGATTATTTGCAATTGATGAATTCACCCACCAGCGGCGAAAGTCGCGTGCAACAAATTTCGGATATTTCGCGTGGCTTGAAAGCCTTGGCGAAAGAATTAAATGTGCCGGTGATTGCGTTGTCGCAGTTGAATCGTAATTTAGAACAACGTCCTAATAAACGTCCGGTGATGTCCGATTTACGCGATTCCGGTGCGATTGAACAAGATGCGGATTTGATTTTATTTATTTACCGCGACGAAGTTTACAATGAAAATAGTCCTGACAAAGGCACGGCTGAATTGATTATTGGCAAACAACGAAATGGACCGCTCGGAATGGTTCGTTTAATGTTCCAAGGGAATTATTCACGCTTCCAAAACTGCGCGAATCCCACCCATTACAATTCTTACAGCGACGAATAATTTTCTTAATTTCTAATAACCGAGATAAACAAAAATGACATTACCTCTTTACGATTACGCAACCTTAACCGACGAAGAATGTGACGCACGCATCGTGGCGGCGAAAGCCACATTGGGCGACCGTTGCGTCATTTTAGGTCATCATTATCAGCGCAACGAAGTTTTCAAACATGCCGACTTTTCGGGCGATTCGTTAAAATTGTCGAAAGATGCCGCCGAATCCACCGCCGAATATATTGTATTTTGTGGCGTGCATTTTATGGCGGAAGTCGCTGATATTTTGTCGCGTCCGAATCAAATGGCGATTTTGCCCGATTTATCCGCCGGTTGTTCGATGGCGGACATGGCAAATTTGATGAAAGTCAATCAATGTTGGTCGGAACTGGCGCAAGTTTTGGACGTAGAAAATGAGGTTACGCCAGTTACTTACATCAATTCGGCGGCAGATTTAAAAGCCTTTTGCGGCGAACACGGCGGCATTGTTTGTACGTCTTCAAACGCTGAAAAGATTTTGAATTGGAGTTTTGAGCGACGGGAAAAAGTGTTGTTTTTTCCAGACCAACATTTGGGACGCAACACCGCGCACCGCATGGGCATGAGTTTGGACGACATGGTTGTTTGGGATTTCACCCAACCGATGGGCGGTTTGACCGTTGAAGAAATCAAAAATGCTAAACTGATTTTGTGGAATGGCTTTTGTTCGGTGCATCAAATGTTTAAACCTGAACATATCGACAATTTCCTTGCGCTGTATCCCGAAACGAAAATTATCGCGCATCCAGAAGCGTGTTTTGAAGTGTGCCAAAAAGCGGATTATGTCGGCTCGACGGAATTCATTTTGAAAACAATTCGCGCGGCTGAAAACGGTAGTCGGTGGCTCGTGGCGACGGAATTGAATTTGGTGAATCGCCTAAATGAAGAATGCCAAGCCGACGGTAAAAATGTGCATTTCATGTCGCCGATGTTGTGTATGTGTTCGACCATGTTTAGAACCGATCCGCAGCATTTGGCTTGGGTGTTAGAAAATTTGGTCGCCGGTCACGTTGTAAATCAAATTTCAGTTCCTGCGAGAGATGCGCTGTTAGCGAAAGAAGCCTTAAACGCCATGTTGACGGTCGTTTAAATTCAACAAAACCGCGCTTCATCATCACGAAGCGCGGGTGGTTCACGTTACTTTTTCGTTTTAAAAAAAGTGTTATAAATTTTAAAACTCAAAATCAGCGTCGCCAAAAACAACGTAATCGCATTCGCCACGATAATCACATTATTCGCTAAATAAATTCCGTAAATCAGCCAACACAAAACGCCCATCGTAAACGCGCTGTACATCGTTAGCGACAATGCGTCCGTGTCGCGCGTCCGAATTGTCAAAATTGCTTGCGGTAAAAAAGAACTGGTCGTTAACGTCGCCGCAACGTAGCCCAAAATATCTACTGTCATCATCACAAAAAGTTTTTCCTCCATTAAAATGCGGCGAATTATACGGCGAGTTATTACGAATCGCTTTAAAAACCCTATTCAGCGTCGATAAGCTATAATGATTTCCATTATTTATTTATTTTAATTTTATGTTATGTCACTTTTTCTAACGTCTAATCGTTACGTCTTTGTCGGTGTTTGTAGTTTGGTGATAATTTGTTTTGTATCGCCTTCAATTGCTAGTGAAGACAAATCGTGGACAGATTCTATTAACGTTTCTGGTTATGCCAAAATCACGGCGAATGCGCCAAATCATAAGCCAACTTCCATTTCATTAGACGATTTAAGTTTATTTGTTTCGGGCAAATTTAATCGTTGGTTTAATCCTTTTTTAGAAGCCGAAGCCTACAACATTCCGCTCTGGCAAGCGGGAGGCGGCGCACAATTTAACAGCGCACAATTAGCGATTGAACGGTTATACAATGACTTTCAAATTTCGGACGATGACACCTTCCGCGCCGGTAAATTTTTAGCTCCCATCAATCATTGGAATATCATTCACGCCGCGCCACTCGTGTGGACAACCAATCGCCCTATTACCTCAACGTATTCCCGCGCTAACTACATTACGGGTATGAATATGCGTCACGATTTTGATGCGCTGACGGGAAACGCGCTGGAAATTTATGTGCAACCGGTCGATGAATTTAATTCCAAACCGTTGACCGAACACGAACGCCATTATCAAACGGTCGCCGGCGCACGCTGGATTACGCACGAAGATTTGGATTATTATTTAGGCGTTTCATTCCAGTTTGCAGACGTGGCGCACAGCGATGAAAAGCGTAATTCAATTAGCGTGGACGGCAATTGGCAACATAAATGGTTTGAATTAGAAAGTGAATTTGTTTTTACGCACGTTGATACCAGCACACCACAGCAACATGGCAGCGATTGGGGCGGTTATATGCAAATGGCGGTGCCGTTAATTGAACATTTTAATTTGATTACCCGTTACGAACATTTTGAATATGCCAACAAATCTGCGGCAACGGATACCACATTAAGTGGCATTGTTTATCGTCCCGTGCCACGTTTATCGTTGAAATTGGAATGGCAACAAACCGAAGGCAGCATTTATCATAATCCAACCGGACTTTACAGCTCTATTGCGGTGTTATTCTAATGAAAAAATTATCTATTTTAGGATTAACCGCTGCGTTATTATCATTCTCGAACGTCCACGCAGATTTGTACATTATCGCGAATAAAGATTCACCCACCGTGCAACTCGATAAAAGCGACATTGCCGCGATTTATTTATTGAAGAAAAAACATTGGGAAAATGGCGACGATATTATGCCAATTAACTTACCCGCAACTGCCGACGCACGCACGCATTTTACCGCTGAAATTTTTGATAGCACGCCCGAAAAGTTAGGCAGTTATTGGGACAAAATGCTGTTCAAAGGTGAAAATCCACCGGTGACGCAAAATTCAGAACAAGCCGTCATCATGTTTGTGGAACGCATCAAGGGCGCAATTGGTTATGTGGAAACCAAACCACAAAGTTCGCAAATCAAAATTTTGCAACAATTTTCTAGCAAATAATTCGGATTTTTCATGTCACGTTTTTCTCTTTCTGTTCGCTTAACGTTGTTTTTTAGTTTTATCGTTTTACTCGTCACCACGACGTTAAGCGCGGTGGTTTTTTATCAAGCGGGCGCAAAAATCAATCAACAAATCAATCATAATCTGAGCGACATTGCCAATCATAAAGCCGCTGAAATCGGTAATATATTACTTTTTGAACGCACCAATTTACTGGCGTGGCGAGCTTCTTCGGTGATGCTCGATGTGGTGGTTGATGATTTGGATAAACGTATCAACACCGAACTGAAAAACCTGAAGCAGTATTATCAATTGCAAGGGGATTTGTATGTGTTTAATGCAGAGGGGATTTTAATTGCGTCTACGCAACAGGGCGTATTAAAAACAAAATTGCCGGAAGCGTGGCAAACGAAAAAAGATTATCAGCTTGTTTTTGAACACGAAGTGCCGTTTATTCAAGGCAACATTATTGCTCAGATTACGGCATTAAAACCGCCGCAATTAAAAATGCAGGGCTATTTGGTGATTACGCATTCGTGGAACGACATCAGCCGATTGCTTGCGCCGACCGACAGCCGTTTTGCGTTACAGAAAGCGAACGATGATACGATGGCCGAATTATTTACTACTGACGGTGTTGAAACTATTGATATGAATGACGATTTTGCGACTAAATCGTTATGGGTCTTGAATGAAAATAGTTATCTGGGTTCGATTTCAAAACCCGTCACACTCAACGGTTTTAGTTTTCAGGTGGCGGCGTTTATGCCAGAAAGACTGGCACTCGAACCGTTATTTGAACTGACGAAAAATTTACTCGTCGCGGCTTTATTCGTGGGTATTCCCATGATTTTGTTGGTGAGTTTGCTCAGTCGCCACTTTGTTACGCCGATTAAAAAATTGACCGCCACGATTCGTACCATTGAAGATTTCAACGATTTATCGATTCAAGTGCCGATTTCAGGGCGCGATGAAGTCGCCGATTTGGGCAATGCGTTCAACCGAATGATTACCCGCTTAGGCGAATTAGTGCATAAATGTTCATTGGTCGAAAAAGAATTAGAAGATTTGAATCAAAATTTAGAAAATCAAGTCATCGAACGCACCGCGCAATTACAAGAAACGTTGCAAAAACTTAAATCCGCGCAAACGCAATTGGTGCAATCGGAAAAAATGGCATCGTTAGGACAATTAGTCGCCGGCATCGCGCATGAAATCAACAATCCCATCGGAGCCATTTACGCTAATATGCCGCCGTTAAAAGAATATATTGAAGACATTGAAGGCACGGTGGAATTCGCGCAAAGCTGTTTAGATGCGAGTGGCGTGGAAAAATTAGACGAACACATGGCGCAAATTGATTACACCTTTGTCATTGAAGATTTAGCGAAATTGCTTAACAGCCAAAAACAAGCGGCAGATCGAATTCGGAATATCGTGTTGTCGTTGCGAAACTTTTCGCGACTCGATCAAGGCGAAATTAAAATGGTGCGACTTGAAGAAGGCTTGGATTCGACCTTACAAATGCTGCAACACCATTACAAAAGCCGTATCACTATCGAGAAAGATTACGCGCTCAATGAGATGGTGGAATGTTACGCAGGCGAACTGAATCAAGTGTTTATGAACATTCTCGCTAATGCAATTCAAGCGATTCCTGACAAAGGTTGCATTATTATCACGACCGCAAAAGTGAATAATCAAGCGGTTATCAGCATTGCAGATAATGGGGTGGGAATGCTGAACAACGTGAAAGAAAAAATATTTGATCCGTTTTTTACCACCAAAGAAGTCGGCGAAGGCACGGGATTAGGCTTGTCAATTTCTTACGGCATTATTGAAAAACATCATGGCTCGTTAACTGTCGAATCTGAATTGAATCAAGGCACGCGCTTCATTATCGCTATTCCACTTCGAATTACACTGGCTTAATGTATTTAAATTCAACAACAGAATTACTGATTTCGGGCGGCGATAAACGGCTGGAATTGAATGCTCATGGCGTGAATAAATACGGTTGTTCGCCCACGCCGGATGACGCAATTTTATCGTTTAGCTCTTCGACGGCTTCGACTATTTCAATTAAAAATTTCAGTGTTGCCGACACGTTGCGAAATCGTTTAGAACACGCATTGCAAACCACGTCGGCAGAAATGCTTTATTCGCAAGAAATCACCCGCCAAAAAAATGCGTGGCGCGAATTGATAGGTTTGGCGACGGAAACGCAATTGATTTTTTCGCCGTCCGGTACGGATTTACACGCTTTGGTGGCTCATTACGTTGCGCCGAATACGTTAATTATTATGGTTGATGGCAATGAAACCGGCAGCGGTGTCGAAATGGCTTTGAAACAAGGTCAAAATGTCGAAGTGGTGTCAATTGCGTTGCGCTTTGACGATGGTTTGCCGCGTGCTATTTCGATTATTGATGCCGACGTGTTGGCGCAGGTGGCAAGAGCGATGGAACAACAGCGGGACGTACTTTTGATTGTGGCTGACCAATCTAAAACCGGCATGATTGCACCCAGCCCAGATTGTGCGATGCAATTAAAAAATCAGTATAAATTACGTTTGAATGTGTTGGTCGATGCGTGCCAATTTCGCTTATCGGCGACCACGTTAAACGCTTATTTACAGCACGATTTTATGATTGCGCTGACGGGTTCAAAATTTTTAGCCGCGCCGTCATTTTCGGCAATCTTACTTTTACCCGCGCCATTGCGAATGGCTGAAAAATCCGAAGCGATAAATTGGGGATTATTATTGCGAATGGAAATCGCATTAGGCGAATACCGAGCGTTTCACGTTTTAACGGACGCGCAAATTAGCGAAATTATTCGTGATTTTGCCGATGCCGTGCAGAATTATTTAAGCGCGTCGCCCCATTTTGAACCGTTAGAAACACCGGTTTTAAATCGTGGAAATTTAGTTGAAACGCCAATGTGGGACAATTTGCGGACGATTTTTCCGTTTATATTGTTGCGTGGAAATAAGCCGCTTTCTCGCGCTGAAACGTTGGCGTGTTATCAAGAATTGCCGTTGCAAAATCCCCGTTGCCAAATGGGTCAGCCGGTGATGTGTGGCAATGAACAAAGCGCGTTGCGCTTGTGTTTGAGTGCGCCATTGATTGTGCAAGCGGCGAAAAATAAAGCCTGTCGGCGTGATATGATTCAAAATGCTTTGCAGGTTTTGGCGACACTTGAAACATTGGTTCAATTTCAATACAACGATTAAACTAGGCAACGCCCCTTTTCTTTTTTATCAAAATATCGAGGAATTCACATGACTATTGCCACTTTTTTTCAGCCTCTCAATATGGGAAATGCAGACGTAGCTTATGATTTACCCACCGAGGCAACGCCAACAAACATTCAGCTGGCTTCCTTCGACGGTGTCATCATAAATTTTTACGGCAATTTCAGCTATTCATCCGACGGTTTAAGTATTGCGAGCGGGCGCGTTGCTTCAATGGATAGTAGTTATTTAGGTGTTCCACTTTATAAACTTTCAACTTCCAAAAATAATGACGCGCCGACAATAGGAAGTTATCTCGATGCTAACGACGGGCAATCTTTATTGAACTATATTTTTGCTGGTGATGATCAAATTACCGGTTCATACGGCGATGATACTATTGACGGATTTTCGGGAAATGACACGATTGATGGGGGCGATGGCATTGATGAAGTGCTATTTTCAGAAAACGCGGCAAATTATAGTTTTACAAACGAGGGTGAATACGTCAGCGTTAAAAATAATGTAACGGGTGAAATCGATACGCTAACCCATATCGAATACTTGGTTTTTAAGGATAAAGACGTATCAACCGCAACGATTTCAGCTTCACCCGTTGCAAGCCAACATCCACATTCCGGCACAATTTCAATCATCGGCAATGCTATTCAGAATGAAACGCTGTCAATTGAAAATACCTTAAAAGATGCTGATGGTTTGGGCGCGTTCAGTTATTCATGGCTCAATAACGGCAAAGCGATTAGTGGCGCGACGGCATCCACTTACACGCTTTTAGAAAGTGACGTTGGCAAAGCAATCAGTGTGAAAGTCAGTTATACCGATGGTTTAAAAAAACTGGAAAGTGAAACCAGTATTGCGACCACGTTGATTGAACCCAAAATGATAGAAATTCAGCCGCTGACTTATGTGTTAACGGCGGATAAAACAGAGTTAAACGAAGGTTCCACCGTAACGTTTAAATTAGCGACAACGAATGTCGAGGCTGACACAGAAGTTTCGTTTGCATTTGGCGGTACCATTTCAGAAACAGACGTTTTGGGCGGATTGAAAACGCCACGTTTTGTAGTGAATGCGAAAGGTGAAGCGTCATTAGCGGTCAAATTTGTCGCAGATAAATTGACGGAAGGCACCGAAAATTTAACCGTAACGCTAAATGATGATTCTAATCAAACGGTCGCCGTTACCGTGAAAGACAGCAGTATTGCGGATAAAGCGGTTAATCCATCGCCTGTCATTATGAATGGTTTAATTAAAAAGTCCGTTTCAAACAGTAATGATTTGTTAATTGGTGCGGACAAAAATGACTCGCTGACTGGATTGGCGGGAAACGATGTGTTGCGTGGCAATGCTGGAAATGATGCGTTAAATGGTGGCGCGGGAAATGATTCCTTAGATGGCGGCACGGGCAACGATACGTTAATCGGTGGCGATGGAAATGACACATTAATCGGCGGAAGTGGCGATGATAAATTGGACGGCGGCAAAGGCAACGATTCGTTAGACGGTGGTCAAGGCAAAGACACGTTGAACGGTGGCATTGGCGTTGACAATTTAAAAGGCGGCGACGGTGACGATGCGTATTTTGTGGATAACAGCAAAGATGTTGTAATTGAAACCAATGCCATCGAAAAAACGGGCGGCAAAGATACCGTGACCAGCACGTCAAATTATACGCTGGGCGACAACATTGAAAATCTCATTCTGGATGACGTTCAAGGTAAAGGCAGCAGCGGCACGGGTAACAAAAGTAATAATGTGATAACTGGCAGCGTCGGTGATAACGAACTCAAAGGCATGGCGGGCAACGATTCATTAGTTGGTGGTGAAGGTGCTGATACCTTAGACGGCGGCTTAGGAAGAGATACCTTGGTGGGCGGAAATGGGGATGATTTATATCGCATGAATAACGATGGCGATAGTATTGTCGAAGAAGTGGACGGCGGTGAAGACCAAATTATCGCCACGGTCAGTTTCAATTTAAGTCAAAGTGAAAATGTTGAATTTTTAACGTTATCAGGCGCACAAGCAATAAACGGAACGGGCAACGTTTTATCGAATTTGATTCAAGAAATAGCGGGCGGCAAAGTCGGTGTCAATCTGAATGGCATGGAAGGCGACGATACGATTAACGGCGCGGGCGGTAACGACACATTAGAAGGTGGCGACGGCAATGATGAATTAGACGGTGGCGCGGGAATCGACGTTGCCATTTTTAGTGGCGCGTACGAGGATTATTTATACACCACCAATCCCGATGCGGAAGGCGTGCCACAATTAGTCGTCGCGTATAAAGGTAATGATGACAGCATTTTGGACGGCGAAGATATTTTGAATAACATCGAAATTCTCGAATTTGCTGACGGTGATAAACATAACCAGGCGGACGTTTTGAAAGAAATCGGCGTAACCGAAATTGATTCAAATGCGGCATTGATATTAACGGGCGTGGAAATAATTTGATGAATAAAACGTTAGAAAAACTCCTCCAAAAACAAGATTTAACGGCGTTAGAAATGCGTGAAGCCATGAAATTTTTTATGAGTGGCGACGCGAATGACGCGCAAATGGCTGGATTTTTGTGCGCGTTGCGTGCCAAAGGTGAAACCATTGACGAAATTACCGCCGCAGCGGAAGTATTGCGCGAACTCGCCACACCAATTGAAATTAGTGGCGAACACATTATTGATACTTGTGGCACGGGCGGCGACGGCGCGAACACGTTTAACATTTCCACCACCAGCGCATTCGTAGTCGCGGCAGCGGGTGGACAAGTTGCGAAACACGGCAATCGTTCCGTTTCAAGTTGTTGCGGCAGCGCGGATGTATTGGAATTAGCGGGCGTAAATTTAAATTTATCGCCCGAACACGTCGCGCAATGTGTGAAAAAATTAGGAATCGGTTTTTTATTCGCGCCCAATTATCACGGCGCAATGCAGCACACGCGCAATGTGCGAAAAAATTTAGGCGTGCGAACGCTGTTTAATTTGCTGGGGCCGCTCGTGAATCCTGCGAAAGCGAATCATCAATTGATTGGTGTTTTCGACAAAAAATGGGTGGAACCACTCGCTCACGTTTTCAAAAAATTAGGCAGTCAACACGTTTTAGTGGTCAGTGCCGAAGACGGTTTGGATGAAATCAGTATTGGCGGTGAAACACACGTCGCAGAACTGAAAAATGGTGCCGTTTTCTGTTATACGATTACGCCCGAACAATTTAATTTACCGCGTGCGACGTTAGAAACCATTGCGATTCACAACGCGGCGGACAGTTTAAAAATGCTTAAATCGGTGTTGAATAATGAAACTGGTGCGGCAACCGATATTGTTTTACTCAACGCCGGCGCAGCGATTTATGCCGCCGATTTGACCGATTCACTCGCTGCTGGAATGGCTAAAGCCCAGGAAGTCATTGCGAATGGCGCGGCGGCTGAAAAATTTCAGGCATTTATTGCTTACACTCAAACACTGACTTCATGACTAATCAAACAATTTCACGCTTATTTGAACAACTTGCTATTTCCATTCCCAAACCCACCACTGAATTGGTGTATCGCAGTCATTTTGAACTGTTGATTTCCGTCGTTTTATCCGCGCAAGCTACTGATAAAAGTGTCAATAAAGCGACAAAAGAATTATTTGCCGTAGCAAATACACCGAAACAAATTCTAGCTCTCGGCGAAGCAGGTTTAAAAGATTACATTAAAACCATCGGATTATTTAACACCAAAGCCACGCACATTATAGCGTTGTGCCAAAAATTATTGGCATTGCACAACGGCGAAGTGCCACACACTCGCGCAGAATTGGAAAGTTTAGCGGGTGTCGGGCGAAAAACCGCGAATGTGATGTTAAATACCGCGTTTGGTGAACCAACGATTGCCGTGGATACACACATTTTTCGGGTCGCAAATCGCATTGGATTAGCGCACGCCAACACGGTTTTAGCGGTTGAAAAAGAATTAGTCCGTGTGATTCCTGAAAAATTTAAACAAGACGCGCATCATCTGTTAATTTTACACGGACGTTATGTTTGCGTGGCGCGAAAACCGTTGTGTGAAAAGTGCGTGATCAGCGGTTATTGCGAATTTTTTCAACTGACCGCGCATTAAATTTAGGCTTGTCAGTTGTCGAATTCATAAATTATCCACATAATAGAAAGCGAATTCATTGTGATTGTGTCACAAAAATGAATTCATTTTTTAATCAACATACCGGTTAAGCTCATGGAAAAGAAAAATAGAATCGCTTTATTTATAGACTTAGATAATTTTGTCGGCTTTTGTCTGGATGACGATTTGCCTTTAGACATCAAAAAAGAAATCAAAAAATTGACTGAACACGGTGATATTAGTATTCGTCGCTCGTTTGGTGACATTATGAAATTGCCTATTTCAGAAGCGCGTAAAAAAGAATTACGGGAAATGTTACAAGCTAATTTGATTCGTCACGAAGATATTCCGTATTACAACGGTTACAAAAATACCTCAGATATTCGGTTGGCGATTGAAGCGATGTCGATTGCGTACACGCATCCAGACATCAATATCTTCGCGATTATTGCGAATGACCGCGACTATATGCCGGTCTTTTCAAAACTGAAAGAAATTGGCAAAACGATTATTGGTATTGGCAGCACGAAAACGACGGTGGGCGAATTGTATCGAAGCGCGTGCGACATATTTTATTATCACGAAGATTTTGGTAAAAACGAATACGGCGTGAAAAAAACCGAAGCCAGTGCTGCAAATGATGAAAATACGTTAATTGATTTGCTGATTGAAAAAATTCGTTTCAATACCACCAACGGGTTGAAAACCAATCAATCGACCATTGCAGCCGCGATTAAAAGTAGTCGCGCCGTGGATTTTACCTGTTACGCTTCCTTTCAAGGTTTTGGCGATTTGTGCCGATTAGTCGAAAAACGCGGCATGATTTCGATTACGTTACGTCAAACGGGCGATTTAGATCCGGTGTTGGCGTGCAATAGTCAAGAAAATGAAAGTGCGATTGAACGTTTTCATGGGCAACAACAAGCTCAAGAAGCCGCCAATCCTGTTGCCGAAGATATGAAACGAATTTACAATAATTTCGTTAAATCAAAATTGAGTTTGAAAAATGATTTTCCGTTGCACGCGCAACGCGAAAAAATTTATCAGCAGTTGGATATTTTGTTGGCAGAAAGTGAGCCTTATGGCGGCGTGGGCTTAAAAGCCGCCTCGGAACAAATCACCAAAAGTCTAGCGTTTGATCCCGATGATCAATCGTCAGTATTTAAAATTTTGTACAGTTTGTATCGTTCTGGTTGTTTTATCGTGCGACGTACCGAAGATAATTACAATCCGATTGTGATGAGTAATCGCGTGGCGATGAACTACATTTATATGGACAAAAAACTGATGGAGAGTTTGATTAAACTCTTCAAATGGGACAGCGAAGACATTAAATTTGATCCAAGTCGTTGGTCAGAATTTTTTATTGGCGACACGTCTTATTCACAAATTGCTAAATTTGCTTACAACTATTTGTAGTCGTTCAGGTACAAAAACCGCCATTTAATCTCGTTAAATGGCGGTTTTTTCATGTTGATAAATTATGGCATAACCGTCGGTTGTTGGGCAGTTTCAACTTCTTTTTTCACGTCATCGTTGCTGTCATCATAACCAAACCAGCCCGCCATCGTTTCCCACAACGTTTTTTCCAAATCGCGTTTCGGCACATCGACCATTTTATCGGTACTGGGTTTTAAAACTGGCCCCGCACTCGGTTTAAAATCCCCTTGAATGTTTTTAATTTGATCACCTTCAAAGAAAATAGAAACCGTTTTTTGTTCACGCACTTCGCCGCCTTTTTTCGATGAAAAAATATAATCCCACCGGTTCTGATGAAAGAAATCCACCAACATCGGCGAACCCATCACATATAAAACTTGGCGTTTGGTCATATTGGGACGCAACTGATCAATCATCGTTTGATCAATCATATTGCCTTGATTTACGTCAATTTTATAGACATAAGGCAAGTTATTCAAAACAGTAGAACAAGACGTGAGCGACAGACTGAGAAGGCTTAAAGATAAAATTATTTTTCGCATGGGCGGCACTTCAAATTAGTAAAGAATGGCGTAAATTCTACGGGAATTGCCCCAAACAGTCATGTATTCGCCTTTAAAAAACGGCAAATGTTCGAATGCTCAATTTCTGGGATTTTCTGCACCTGGTCGCAAAATAAGTTAAAAACAGCGAAAATGTCGGCTATTCAGAAATCATTTTAACGGCAAAACGTGAACGCACTTTTCAATCCAATTTCTAAAACAGACAAAATGCCGCCCGCAATTTTACTTATGGGACCGACGGCTTCGGGTAAAACGGCGTTAGCGGTACAACTCGCACAAGCGTTAAACGGTGAAATTATCAGTGTCGATTCTGCGCTCGTTTTCAAAGGCATGAACATTGGCACCGCGAAACCGACGTTGAACGAACGTGGTGGCATTCGCCATCATTTGATTGATATTCTGGATCCGAGCGAATCCTTTTCGACCGGACAATTTCGCGCCGCCGCGTTAGCGTTAATGACGGACATCACCGCGCGGGGGAAATTACCGATTTTAGTCGGCGGCACGATGTTGTATTTTCATGCACTTACCAAAGGTTTGGCGATATTGCCACCGGCAAATGCTGAAATTCGAGCGCAATTAGAATTGGAATTGGCGCGTGACGGAAAAATTGCGTTGCATCAACGTTTGGCACAAATCGATTCGCAATCTGCCGCGCGAATTCACCCGAATGACCCGCAGCGCGTGCAACGAGCATTAGAAGTTTATGAATTAACGGGCAAGCCGTTGAGTGCATTTTTTAGCGAAGAACAACAAAATCCGCTGCCTTTTCAATTTCAAAAATTTATTATCGCGCCGGTAGACAGAAAAATTTTGCATGGCATTATCGCGCAACGTTTTCACGCCATGCTGGAACAAGGTTTTTTAGCGGAAGTCGAACAGCTGTTTTTGCGCGGTGATTTGCACGATAAATTACCCGCGATTCGCGCAGTAGGTTATCGAGAAGCGTGGGCGTATTTTCAAGGTGATTATGATTTGGCGACCATGACTGAAAGAGCGATTATCGCCACGCGTCAACTCGCCAAGCGGCAATTTACTTGGTTAAATCGTGAAACTGACGCACAGTCATTTGTTACTGGCGAACCCGATTTATTGGCGCAAGTTTTAGCCACTTTCCATCACCATTTGTGAAAATCAGTTTTTAGCCACGCAAAAACCGTACTGTAATAATGCTGTAATTTTAGTTTCCCATAATCATTCTATCATCTACTTTCCTTTCGAGATTTCATCAATGAAACATCCTTTTAAAAACAAATTATTATTGGCAACAATGGGTTTATCAGCGAGTTTAATTAGCGTATCAGCAAACGCGGTTCAAACCGTTGACGCAGGTATTCCTGATTACCAAAAAGCCAGTGGTATTGCCGGCAATTTGTCGAGCGTGGGTTCTGATACGTTGGCGAATTTAATGACGTTGTGGGCAGAAGAATTTAACCGCGCTTATCCAAACGTTAACATTCAAATTCAAGCAGCGGGTTCGTCCACTGCGCCACCTGCGTTAACAGAAGGTACGTCAAATTTAGGACCTATGAGTCGTGAAATGAAAGACGATGAATTGGAAGCTTTTGAAAGTAAATACGGTTATAAACCGACGGCAATTCCAGTCGCTGTGGATGCGCTGGCTGTTTTTGTGAACAAAGATAATCCGGTTAAAGGTTTAACCATGGAACAAGTGGACGCAATTTTTTCAACAACGTTGAAATGCGGCGGCGCACAAGAAATTAACACTTGGGGCGATGCGGGCGTTGCGGCGTGGGGAACCAAAAGTATTCAACTTTACGGACGTAATTCTGTTTCAGGCACTTACGGTTATTTCAAAGATCACGCGCTGTGCAAAGGTGATTTCAAAAATAACGTGAATGAACAACCTGGTTCAGCATCGGTGGTTCAATCAGTAACTTCGTCAGCAAACGGCGTAGGTTATTCTGGTATGGGTTACACGACTTCGGGCGTGAAAATGGTGCCATTGGCGAAAAAAGGTTCAACGACGTTTGTTGAAGCTACGCCAGGCAATGCCATTAACGGCACTTATCCGCTGACACGTTATTTGTATGTTTATGTGAACAAAAAACCGAATCAACCCTTAGCCCCATTAGAAAATGAATTCGTGAAAATGGTACTGTCTAAAACCGGTCAACAAGTCGTTATCAAAGACGGTTACATTCCATTGCCTGCGAAAGTGGTGGAAAAAGAATTGGCTAAATTGAAATAATAAACAAGGCGTAAACTTTCCAAAGCGTAAGGTTCAAGTAAATTTTAAGTTCCTTACCTTACGCTTTTTGCCTTGAACCCTTTGAAAAAAGAATTAAAGAATTTATGTCTGAACTAAACAATTCGATCACGCAATCTTCGCTCAACACAGCCTCAACCACCGCCTATGAAAAATGGCGATTACTCAAAGATGCAATTATGCGTCGAGCAGTCGTCGCAGGAGGTTTGAGTGTTATTTTTGCCATTGTTGTCATCTTTTTTTATTTGCTTTACGTCGTTTATCCGCTGTTTTTGTCTGCTGACGCTGAACCGGTCGCGCAGTATTCAATTCCTGAAGAAAATGAGGGTAAAACGTTATTTTTGGCAATTGAAGAACAAAATGAAATCGCTGCACGATTCACCGATACGGGAAAAGTCATTTTCTTTGAAGCTAAAACGGGTAAAACCTTAGCACAAAAAACGATTTTGATTCCCGAAGGTGCGAAAATTGTCAGCGTCGCACAAAGCAGTCCCGTCAGCGAAGGCGCGGTAATTTACGGTTTGTCGAACGGACAAGCGGTTATTATTAAGCAGCAATACAAAGTGACCTTTGTCAATGACAAACGAGTGATTACACCGTCGTTGAAATATCCGCTGGGTGAAACGCCGCTAGTGATTGACGATTCGGGTGCGGCATTAGAAAAAATCGCGTTCAAAGTGGGTGAAGGTTCGACCACCATTGTTGCGAAAACAGCGGCAACTATTCGCATTACGAGTTTTGAAAAAGAACAATCACTATTTGGTGATGAAGCTAGTTTGACGCGCACCGATTCCGTTCTCGATATGCCTGCCAGTCATATCACTGATATTCTAGTGGATAAAGAAGACCGCAATTTGTTTTTGGTCAGTGACGATGGACAATTGAGTTTTATCGACATTAGTAAAAAGAATGCACCAGAAATTAAACAACATTTGAACGTGGTGGAAGCCGGTCAGAAAATCACCAGTTTAAGTTTTTTGACGGGCGATTTGTCATTGATGATTGGCGATTCGAGTGGCTTGGTATCGCAATGGAGTTTGGTTAAAGATGCGTTAAATAAACCGGCATTCCAACGAATTCGGGCATTTAAAGTGTCGGATAAACCCGTTATTGCCATTAACACTGAACAACGTCGTAAAGGTTTTTTGACCGTCGATGCAGCGGGCGAAATGGGCATTTATCATTCCACCGCCGAACGCGAATTGATTAAAGAAAAAATCAGTGATTCTGCGCCATTGTCCACAATTTTGTCACCGCGTGCGAATGCGTTATTACTGCAAAGTAACGACAGAAAGATTCATTTTTGGAAAGTTGATAACGAACATCCCGAAGTATCGATTAAATCGATGTGGCAAAAAGTGTGGTACGAAAGTTACGCAAAACCCGCTTATATTTGGCAATCCTCTTCGGCGAGCAACGATTTTGAACCGAAATACAGTTTAACGCCGTTGGTTTTTGGTACGTTGAAAGCGTCGTTTTATGCGATGTTAGTGGCAATTCCGTTGTCATTGATGGGCGCAATTTATACTGCTTATTTTATGTCACCCCAAATGCGGATTTATACCAAACCCGCCATTGAAATTATGGGGGCATTGCCAACGGTTATTTTAGGATTCTTAGCGGGTTTGTGGCTTGCACCGTTTATCGAAGAGCATTTATCGGGTTTATTCTCCATGCTTGTGGTCGTGCCGATAGGTGTCGTTTTATTTGCGTTAGCGTTTCAAAATGTACCTGAAAAATTCCGCCAAAAAATTCCCGAAGGTTGGGAAGGCGCGATTTTAATTCCAGTGATTTTAATTGCCGGTTGGATTGCCTTTACGATTAGCGTACCGTTAGAAACGGCTCTATTTCATGGCACATTGCGTGATTGGTTTAAAAGCGAATTAGGCATTGGCTACGATCAACGGAATGCGTTGGTGGTTGGGTTTGCAATGGGTTTTGCCGTCGTGCCAACTATTTTCTCCATTTCAGAAGACGCGATTTTTAGCGTACCGAAACATCTAACCGTCGGTTCGCTGGCATTGGGTGCAACGCCTTGGCAAACCATGATTCGCGTGGTGTTATTGACCGCTAGTCCCGGTATTTTTTCAGCGATTATGATTGGTTTTGGGCGTGCAATCGGTGAAACGATGATTGTGTTAATGGCAACAGGCAATACGCCAGTGATGGATTTAAGCGTCTTTCAAGGCATGCGAACATTGGCAGCGAATATCGCGGTTGAAATGCCCGAATCCGAAGTGGATAGTACGCATTATCGAGTGTTGTTTTTAGCGGCATTGGTGCTGTTTATGTTCACATTTGTGTTTAACACGTTGGCAGAAGTGGTTCGCCAAAAGTTACGCGAAAAATACAGTTCGCTATAAAAATTATGGGCATTGAAAATGATTAAATTATGGTTCAAAAGCGGTAGCCCGTGGATTTGGCTGAACGCGGCGGCAGTCAGTACCTGCTTGATTATGGTCGTGGGGGTTTTAGGTTTGGTAGCGGCGCGCGGCGCAGGTCATTTTTGGGCATCGCCTATTGTGTCGATGAGTTATCAAGAAGACGATGGTCAAGTGAAAACTATTATCGGTGAACACGTTGATACAACTGTCACGCCGGCGGCTATGGCAAAATCAACGGGTTATAAACTTGCTGATAACGAAGACGTTTTGATTCAATATCTAATAAAAACCGGTAATCGTGATTTGACGGGTGCTGATTTTCGCTGGATTCAAGAACGTCATGTGAAAACGCAAACTACGCCAGCAGATATGATTGTGGTTGAACGCCGCGAATGGGGTAATTTTTACGGACAACTCACTGCGGTCAAAGAAGACGGTAAGGTAATCGCATCTGGTGAGAAAGTGTGGAACGTGTTGCAAGAGCGTTTAAAATCGGCATTGACGTTGCACGAACAAATCACACATTTAGAGAAAAAAGAAATTGGCGCGATTAACTACGGTTTTGAACAATTACGTTTGAAGCAAAAAAGTTTAGAGCTTAAAAATGCCTGGAATGCGGAAACGGTAAAAGAGTTTGCAACTAAAAAAGCGGCTTATGATGTCGATTACAAACGTTACCAAGCACAACTCGCTGAACTGTATCAAAAAATTCGTCGTGACAGCTTAGTCGCTACGACGGAAAGTGGTGCGGAATTAGTCATTCCGCTGTCAAAAGTGGTTGAAGTGACGCAGCCCAATAAAATGGGAACGTTTGCCAAAATCGGACATTATTTTAAAAAGTTGGGTGACTTTTTAAGCGAAGATCCACGCGAAGCGAACACGGAAGGCGGTATTTTTCCTGCGATTTTCGGCACGATTATGATGGTTATCATGATGTCGATTATCGTCACGCCATTTGGTGTGATTGCGGCGGTGTACTTGCGTGAATATGCGAAACAAGGTTTTACCACGCGCTTGATTCGGATTGCGGTGAACAATTTGGCAGGCGTTCCGTCGATTGTTTATGGCGTATTTGGTCTGGGATTTTTCGTTTATATTTTGGGCGGAAACATTGATTCGTTATTTTTCCCTGAATCTGCACCGGCTCCCGTTTTTGGTACGCCCGGTTTGCTTTGGGCTTCGATTACGCTGGCGTTATTGACGTTGCCCGTCGTGATTGTTTCGACGGAAGAAGGTTTGGCGCGGGTTCCAAAAGCGATTCGCGAAGGCAGTTTGGCATTGGGCGCGACGAAAATTGAAACGCTTTGGCGCACCGTTTTACCGATGGCAAGTCCCGCGATGATGACCGGTTTGATTTTGGCTGTCGCGCGTGCGGCGGGGGAAGTGGCACCGTTAATGTTGGTGGGCGTGGTGAAACTTGCACCCACATTGCCGCTGGATGGCAATTATCCATTTTTACACTTGGATCGTAAATTTATGCACTTAGGTTTTCATATTTACGATGTGGGTTTTCAAAGTCCGAATGTCGAAGCGGCGCGTCCATTGGTTTACGCCACGTCGTTACTGCTGGTTTTAGTTATTATTGGCTTAAATTTAGCCGCTATTCTTATTCGTAATCACTTGCGCGAAAAATACCGCGCTTTAGAAGGTTAACATTATGTCAACACCAGAACCCCGCTCGCACAGTTTTGATGCGAGTTCAATTTTACGCAGCGCACACGGCAATAATGGCCCCGTGGAACCGTGTATTAAAGTAGAAAATCTCAATTTGTTTTACGGTAAAAAACAGGCGTTGCATAATGTAAATATGGAAATGCCCAAGAAAAAAGTGACGGCGTATATTGGTCCATCGGGTTGCGGTAAATCGACCTTATTGCGGTGTATTAACCGCATGAATGATTTGGTTGATAATGTCACGATTGAAGGCAAAATTTTATTGCATGACGACAATATTTACGACAAATCGGTGAACGTTGCCGCCTTGCGTCGTCGTATTGGCATGGTTTTTCAAAAGCCGAATCCATTTCCAAAATCTATTTTTGAAAACGTGACGTATGGTTTGCGAATTCAAGGCATTAACGATAAACGGATTTTAGAAGAAACGGTCGAAACATCGTTACGCGGCGCAGCGTTGTGGGACGAAGTGAAAGACCGTTTGAACGATAACGCACTTGGTTTATCGGGCGGTCAACAACAGCGATTGGTGATTGCGCGTGCCATTGCGATTGCACCAGAAGTGTTATTGCTCGACGAACCCGCTTCGGCGTTAGATCCAATTTCGACATTAAAAATCGAAGAGTTAATTAACGAACTCAAAGAAAAATACACCATCGTCATCGTCACGCACAATATGCAACAAGCGGCGCGAGTCTCCGATTACACGGCGTTTATGTACATGGGTGAATTGATTGAAATAGGTGCAACCAGTCAATTGTTCACCAAACCCACTAAAAAACAAACCGAAGATTACATCACCGGTCGCTACGGTTAATCAGGATAAGATAATGGATAAATTTAATACCGCTCATCACATTTCAGGGCAGTTCGATAAAGATCTCGAATCGATTCACGTTAAAATTGTCGAAATGGGACGATTAGTGGAAGAGCAACTTTCGTTGGCAATTCAAGCCTTTACGACGGGAAATGTTGAATTAGCGCAGCAAGTGTTAAGTCACGATGACTTAGTCGATGCGCTTGAAAACGCGATTGACGAAGAATGTGTTCGTACGATTGCGTTGCGTCAGCCAGCAGGATTTGATTTAAATATGCTCGTTGCGATTATTAAAGTGACCAGTGAATTGGAAGGTATCGCTGCCAAAGCGGAAGGAATTGCCGACATCACCATTCAATTGAACGAAATGTTACCTGCTGACACTGAACAAGAGACGGACAATGATGGACAATAGTAAAATAGCACATCATATTTCTGAGAATTTCAACAAAGAGCTGGAAGACATTCGCAACAAAGTGTTGATGATGGGCGGTCTGGTTGAAGAGCAAATCGAACAGGCGGTAAAAGCCTTAACAACCGGCGATATGGAACTTGCGGAATTAGTGATTAAGCAAGATAACGAGGTTGATGATTTGGAAATGGAAATTGATGCCGAATGCACGCAAATTATCGCGTTGCGTCAACCAGCGGCGTTCGATTTACGTTTGTTATTGGTGGTATTGCGCGTTATCAATGAACTGGAACGCATCGGTGATTTAGCTGAACGCATTGCGAAAATGGCCATTTATTTGTCCAACAACAGCGAAGGTCGTACGGATCAATATCATGAATTAAAACACATGGCAGGATTAGTTAAAGCGATGTTGCACAGTTCGTTGGATAGTTTTGCGCGAATGTCGATTGACGGTATTACCGATATTACCGGTAGTGATGCTCAAGTAGATCGGGAATACGCCAGCATTATTCGCCAATTGATTACGCAAATGATGGAAGACCCGCGCAACATTACCCGCATGTTAGATATGTTGTGGACGGTGCGAGCGTTGGAACGTATCGGCGACCATTCGCGCTACATTTGTGAACATTTGATTTACATGGTTAAAGGTGAAGATCTTCGCCATTTGACGCAATCTGAATTAGAACAACGTTTGATTCCTTAAACGTTCCGTTTTCGATGGTAAAAAAGGCGCGTGATTGCGCCTTTTTTGTGAGAATTACTTTTTGTCGAAGTAATAATAACCGCCGAATTTGCCTTTTAAAATCATTTTGTTTTCGGTTTTTTCTACCAATGAAAAGAAATCAAGGCGACTGCTTCCAACTTGAGAAACTTTTAATTTTCCTTCTTCAATGTCGTAATTGACCGGCGGTTGGTCGTAGTATTTTCCTTCGCGCGGAATGTGTAGAATGGTCAATTTACCTTCTTTGAAAATCCAAGTGTCTTCGCGTGGAAGTGCTTCTTCTTTTTCGCTTGCCGTATTTTTAGTCGATTGCAATTTCCAAGTGCCAGAAACTTCTTCTTTTGATTTTAACTCCACATCTGCAAAAACGGCAGTTGCCGAAAACGCTAATGCCAACAATGCAGCGGCTTGATTCAATTTTTTCATGTTTATCCCAATTTTGGTTAAGCAACAGATTCGCTTAACATCGGTATGAATTATGCGCTGTAATCGGTTCAACAAACAACATTTTGTTTTGACTAAAATTTTCGTCACCGTTCATTTAACTTTTTGTAAATTCGCTGATTTTTGAGCGATAAACATCCATTTCTTTGTGTCACTGTTTTGTCAAAAATAATCATTACAATTAGAAGACTATGAAAAAAACTAAACCTAAAAAACACAAATTACTGCTCCGCAATTTAACGCTAGATGATTACGATAATCTGGCGGTATTGATGGAACACGTTTACGACAATCTCGGTGGTGCGTGGAAAAAAGATCAGTATATTTCCCAAATCACTCGTTTCGCGCAAGGGCAAATCGTCATTGAAGACAACGGTGTATTAGTTGCTGCGGCGTTGAGTATGGTGGTGGATTACTACCGTTTTGGCGATGTGCATACTTACGCGCAAATTACCGGCGAAGGTTATTTAACCCATCACGACCCAGACGGCGATACGCTATATGGTGTAGACATTTTCGTTCATCCCAAATATCGTGGACTGCGATTAGGACGACGACTTTACGATGCCCGAAAAGAATTGTGTCGAAACTTGAATTTACGCCGATTTATCGCAGGCGGACGGATTCCCGGTTACGCTAAATATGCCGACAATTTAACGCCGGTGCGTTATATTGAAGAAGTGAAAAGTCGTGAAATTTTTGATTCCGTGTTGTCATTTCAATTAGCGAATGGCTTTCACGTTCGCAAATTGTTGACCAATTATTTGCCGATTGACAAAGAATCACACGGGTTTGCGACGTTGCTCGAATGGGTAAATTTGGATTATATTGATACGCAGCCGACGGTAGGCGCGTCCAAAAAGAATGTGATTCGGTTGGGCGTGGTTCAGTGGCAAATGCGAACGTTGACCAGCGTGGAAGAATTATTAAAGCACGCAGAATTTTTTATTGATGCTGTTGCAGGTTATCACGCGGATTTTGTGCTGTTTCCGGAATACATGAGTGCGCCGTTGATGGGATTGTTTAACGACAAACATCCGCCCGATGCCATTCGCGCACTCGCCGGTTTTAGTCGCGATATTCGCAACGGTTTACTCGAAATGGCGATGTCGTATAACATCAACATTATCGCGGGTTCGTTGCCCGAATACAGCAATCACGAGCTTTACAATGTGTCTTGGTTGCTACGTCGCGACGGCACTTTTGAAGCGCAATATAAAATTCATGTCACGAATGACGAGGTAAGTTGTTGGGGCGTAAAAGGCGGCGATGCGTTAAAAGTATTTGATACAGATTGCGGCAAAATTGCGGTGTTGGTGTGTTTTGATTCGGAATTCCCCGAGTTGGCGCGATTAGCTGCATTGCAAGGCGCACAAATTCTGTTTGTACCGTTTTGGACAGACACCAAAAATGCCTATTTGCGCGTGCGTTGTTGTTCGCAAGCTCGCGCCATTGAAAATGAATGTTTTGTCGCGATTACCGGCAGCGTCGGAAATTTACCGCACGCCGAAAATATGGATATTCAATACGCTCAAGCTGCTATTTTTAGTCCGAGTGATTTTTCATTTCCGCACGATGCCATTTTGGCTGAAGCCACGCCAAATACCGAAATGACGTTAATTGCTGACGTGAATTTAGATTTATTAAAACAAGCTAGAACTCGTGGAGCGGCGCAAAATTTAGCCAAACGCCGCGAAGATTTATATCGTTTGGAATGGTTTTAAAGGGAAAATGTATGAAAGAATTATGGTTGCTTCGGCACGCGAAATCCGATCAAAAAGCAGACGTGAGCGACATCGAACGTCCGCTTAAAAAACGTGGGCAACGCGACGCAAAAAATATCGGCGTATGGATGAAAACGCAGCTTTTACTGCCAGATGTGTTATTAAGTTCACCTGCTAAACGTGCGATTGATACCGCACGCCTTATCCATCAAGAATTACACGTCTCGGGTTTAGTGATTCGAGAAGACGAACAACTATATGCCACCGATATTGAACAGTTAAAAGCAGTATTAGCGAGTTGCCCAGAAACCGCAAAACGTATTTTATTGGTGGGGCATAATCCAGAATTGGAAAATTTACTGATTCATTTAGTGGGCAATACCGCGTTGCCGAATGTCGAAAAATTATTACCGACTTCTGCATTGGCGCGATTATCATGGAATGGCGCGTGGGCGGACTTGCATGAAGAATGCACTCAATTATTATCCATCACTTACGCGAAATCTTTGTTAAACGAATAACGGAGTCTAAGAATGTCTACAATAGGATTGCAAGCCACACAGTCTCTTGCGGAAGCAGGGCGAAAAGTGTTCGTTTACCACTTTAATGATTTTTTAAAATGTGAAGAGGGCGTGCTTTCGGGTGAAAATACGGAAGATTTACACGATATGCGCGTAGCAACACGTCGAATGCGAGCGACGCTTCGTATTTTTCAACATGGATTCAAACCGAACGCCGTTAAATTTTTGAAGCGCGGCTTAAAAGAAACGATTTACGTTTTAGGTTCGGTGCGAGATTTAGATGTTTTCATTGAAAATCTGGTGATTTATCAGCAAGAAAAACATTCTGATACACCGCTAGAACTCATGCCGTTATTGGATTATTGTCAAATTCAACGTGACCGTGCTAGAACTAAAATGTTGACGTACTTTGACAGTGAATCGTACAAAAAATTTAAGAGCGAAACGGCGCGTTTGCTGAAAAAAGAACGTCAGGGAAAAAGTCTTCCCATTTCCACGAAACAAAGACCGATTCCTTACCAAATTCGCCACGTTGCACCGGTGTTAATTTATAGCCATTACGATGCTATTCGCGCGTATGAACCGTTTTTAAATAACGCTGATATTGAATTATTACATCAACTTCGGATTGCTTTTAAATACTTTCGATATACCTTAGAAAATCTTCAAGAACTTTTAGGTAATGAAGGCACGATAGTGATTGAAGAAATTAAACAAATACAAACGTATTTAGGCAACCTAAATGACACCCAATTTGCTTCACAGTTTGTAGAGCATTTTCTAAAAAAAGAGACCACGGCGACGGTCAAAAAATCGATTCCGATAAGACATTATTTAAACGATAAAATGGCGGAACGCGACCGATTTTTGGTGGAGTTTCCGAATGTGTGGCATCAATTTAATTCCACTAAATTACGGCATCATTTAGCGTTGGCAGTGGCGGCTTTGTAATGAATATGCCACAAAAATCCCTGACATTTTACGGTTGGCTATCGATTGCAGCGGCTATTTCGACGATTACGCTGAAAAGTTATGCGTATTGGTTGACGGATTCAGTCGGTTTGTTGTCGGATGCACTGGAATCCGTGATCAATTTGGTGGCGGCAGTGATTATGCTGATTGCGCTGCACATTTCGGCACGTCCGCCAGATAACAGTCATCCTTACGGACACGAGAAAATTGAGTATTTTTCGAGTGGTGCCGAAGGAATCATGATTTTATTCGCGGCAATTTGCATTGCGATGACGGCGTGGGAACGCTTGTACAATCCACAACTGTTGCAACAGCTCGATGTCGGCATTGCCATTTCGGTTCTTGCGTCGCTTATTAACTTAGTTGTTGCGAAAGTGTTAATGAATGCAGGAAAACGTTATCGCTCGATTACATTGGAATCGGACGGCAAGCATTTAATGACAGACGTGTGGACAACGGTCGGTGTTTTGCTGGGGATTGCGGTAATTTTTGTCGCGAATTCTTTTGAAGAAAGTGTCAATATTGCGAAACAATTCGGATTAAATGGCTGGGAAATTCTCGATCCTATTATCGCCATTTTAGTCGCCATCAATATCGTGTGGGTGGGTTTGCAATTGATACGGCGCACGATTGCGGGTTTGATGGATGCGGCATTGGCAGAAAATGAACAGGTGGCGATTGTTGAAATACTGGAACAATTTGTCGTATCAAACAGCATCGCTTATCACGCCTTACGAACTCGTTGTGCGGGGGCGCGACGCTTTGTATCGGTGCATATTTTAGTGCCTGGTAATTGGACGGTGCAGCAAGGTCATGACGTAGTGGAATCCATCGAACAGCACATCACGACCCTTTTTGACAATATCGACATCGATATTCACCTTGAACCGATTGAAGACTTTGCGTCGTTTCGGCATTTAAACAAGGATTAAAGTTGCATGGGTGTAAACAAAACGCGCTCGTATTGTGTAAGGGTTTCAACAAATTTTTTCAATTCATCAATCTGACTGATAGTGCTGATAACTTGTATTTTGTTTCGAATAGCCTCATCGGTAAAAAGTCCGTGAAACAAATAATCCACGTTCACTTCGATGACACTCCGCAGAAAGGGCAACGAACAACAATCGTGCATCGACGCTTTATTTTTGCTTACTTCAATCATATTGAGTTTAGCTTGAATTAAGCATTCTTCCAGCACAAAGGCTTCGTCGATTATCGGCAAACTCTTATTATCAGATGCACTACGAAATAGAATTTCCATTGGAATCAACTTCGCTTTTTTGCCTTTAAATATGGCAACTAAGAAACTTTCACCGCGTATTTCGTTATCATTTAACCGACGCACCGCACAAATCGCATACGACGGGAAAGATGATAAATTGGACTCGATTGAAAATAATTTCACATTTTTTACTTTCATTACAAATCCCTAAGATTAAATATAAGCGCGTACATAACTATGCGTAAAGTGATGAATCGGCATTTGATGTTGTTGAAATTCTTGATACGCATTATTTACTTCTAATGGCGTAAGGTAAGCGTAAATGCCAAATCCGGTTTGTTTAAGGAATTCATCGCTTAATGCGTCCATGAATTGTTGCGACAAGGAATCGTCGCTTTTATCGTGTTCAAGTGTCATTTGTTTTGCCTTCTGGTTGTCTAAAAATAAAGTTAAAGAGTAACGATTTTTTGTTGCGATAACGTGTCAATTTCATGTGTTTTGTGTGACGCAGTTAATTTCATAACGCGGTTGCTTTTGTTTAGCCGAATTTTCAGTCACAATGTTGTTTTTTATTATTAACCTGAGTTGAAAATCATGGATTACCCTGAAAAAACCTGTTCCATCGAACGCCTTGTTACGCACGCAAAACTGGTTGAAGCCACGCTCGCTGGACGTAAAACCCAACAACGTCGCAACGGTGTTTATGGTTATCCGAATGAAAGGTTTGATTTGGAAGGCACCACATTTATCGTCACAGAATTATATCAACAGCGTTTAGGCGATATGACGGATGCCGACGCACAAGCTGAAGGTTATCCGAGTTTAGCCATGTATCGTGATTTGATTTTAAAAATGCACGGCGGCATGGAATGGAACGACGACGCATCGGCGTGGGTGCATTGCTTCAAAGCGCAAGATTAAATCGTGCGTCTCTCACTTTCCACTAATTGTTAAACTTTGCTAAGAAACCCTACTGTTTATGCCTGACTTTCCTTTTTTTCACCAAGATGATGACGACGATTTGGCTATTCAAAATGCCAAACCCAAGTTAAAAAAACCCTCACTTTATCGCGTGATTTTGCTCAATGACGACTTTACCCCAATGGATTTCGTGACGGAAGTGTTAGCGAATTTTTTTGGTATGTCCGAAGATCAAGCTACCGCCATTATGTTACAAGTTCACACTCAAGGCATAGGCATTTGCGGAACCTATTCTAAAGATGTTGCCGAAACGAAAGTGTATATCGTCAACAGCTATTCTTTCGAGCATGAATATCCGTTGCAATGCACGATGGAAGAAATTTAAGGAATCGCCATGTTAGGTAAAACATTAGAACTCACTTTAAATACAGCATTTAAATCGGCGCGTTCTCAACGGCACGAATTTATTACCGTTGAGCATTTATTATTCGCCTTACTGGATAATCCTGATGTGTTGCCAGTTTTCAAAGCCTGTGGCGGCGATGTGAAATGGTTGCGCGGGCAACTCACTCGTTTTATTGACGATACGATTTCTTATTTGCCTGAAATCACCACGCGCGATACGCAACCGACGTTAGGATTTCAGCGCGTGTTACAACGTGCCATTTTTAATGTACAGGCTTCTGATAAACACGAAGTGACGGGCGCAAATTTATTGGTGGCGTTGTTCAGTGAACCTGACTCGCAAGCCGTTTATTTACTCAATAAACACGATGTCACGCGCCTCGATGTGGTGAATTTTATCGCGCACGGTATCAGCAAATACGATGATCCTTACGAAGAACGTGAATCCGAAAATGGACGTAAAAATTCTGATAACGACGTTAGCAAACCGCTCGAAAAATTTACCACGAATTTAAACGAAGAAGCCGCACACGGGCGCATTGATCCGTTGATTGGACGGGCGGACGAAGTCGAACGCACCATTCAAACATTGTGTCGCCGCCGCAAAAATAATCCGTTATTAGTCGGTGAAGCGGGCGTAGGTAAAACCGCGATTGCGGAAGGATTGGCGAAACGAATTGTTGAAGAACAAGTGCCGGATGTGTTGTTGGATTGTGTGATTTATTCGCTCGATTTGGGCGCATTGGTGGCCGGAACAAAATACCGTGGTGATTTTGAAAAACGCTTGAAAGCCCTTTTAAATCAATTGAAAAAAGAACCGAACGCCATTTTATTCATTGACGAAATTCACACGATTATTGGCGCAGGTTCAGCATCGGGCGGTGTCATGGATGCCGCGAATTTGATTAAACCGATGCTCGCGTCAGGTCAATTACGCTGCATCGGTTCAACGACGTATCAAGAATATCGCGGTATTTTTGAAAAAAATCATGCTCTGGCGCGACGCTTTCAGAAAGTGGATATTTTAGAGCCGTCAGTTGAAGAAACGGTGTTGATTTTGAAAGGCTTAAAAACTCGTTTTGAAGAACATCACGGCGTGCGTTATTCGCCTGAAGCGTTGCGATTGGCAGCAGAATTATCCGACCGTTATATTACCGATCGGCATTTGCCCGACAAAGCAATTGATGTGATTGACGAAGCGGGCGCAAAACAACGCATGACAAACGAAATCGACCGTAAAACGTTTATCGATGTGACGGAAATTGAAGAAATTGTGGCGAAAATTGCCCGCATTCCGGCAAAATCGGTGTCGAGCAATGATATTGATAAGCTGGCGAATTTAGAAAAAAATCTGAAAATGTTGGTGTTTGGGCAAGATGAAGCGATTTCGGCGTTAGCGTCGGCGATTAAATTATCGCGGGCAGGTTTACGCGATGCCCAAAAAACGATTGGTGCTTTTTTATTCGCCGGGCCAACGGGCGTGGGGAAAACCGAAGTGACGCGCCAATTAGCCAAAGTGTTGGGCATTGAATTGATTCGTTTTGATATGTCGGAATACATGGAACGACACACGATTTCGCGTTTAATCGGTGCGCCGCCGGGTTACGTCGGTTTTGATCAAGGTGGTTTGTTGACAGAACAAGTGAACAAACATCCGCACGCGGTTTTGTTGCTCGATGAATTAGAAAAAGCGCATCCTGATGTGTTTAACTTATTGTTGCAAGTCATGGATCACGGCACGTTGACGGATAATAATGGACGAAAAGCAGATTTTCGGAACATTATTTTGGTGATGACCACCAATGCCGGCGCGGAAGAGGGCAGTCGCGCGTCGATGGGATTTACCCAACAAAATCATGCCAGTGACAGTTTAAAAATGGTTGAAAAAGGATTCACGCCCGAATTTCGAAATCGATTAGACGCGATTATTCAATTCAAACCGTTGGATATAAGCATTGTTGAACACGTTGTAGACAAGTTTATTTTTGAATTGGAAACGTTGTTGGCGAATAAAAATGTAACCCTGACGCTCGATACGAAAGCGCGTTTGTGGCTGGCTGAAAATGGCTGTGATGCAAAGATGGGCGCACGCCCAATGGCGCGGTTAATTCAAGAAAGTATCAAAAAACCGCTGGCTAATGATTTGCTTTTTGGCGAACTCGCGCACGGGGGGCATGTCAGAATCAGTGTGAAAAATAACGAATTAGCGTTTGAAATTGAAAGCCATGAAGTGTTGCAGATGGCGGACTAATTGCGTGTCACGAATGCGTAAAATTCTAACGTACTCGGAAAGTGATACGACCTTTTGATAAATCGTAAGGAGTCATTTCAACTTTGACACTGTCACCCGTCAAAATACGAATGTAATGTTTACGCATTTTTCCGGAAATGTGTGCGGTGACAATGTGACCATTTTCAAGCTGGACGCGAAACATAGTATTCGGCAAGGTGTCGATGACTTTGCCTTCCATTTCAATTTGATCTTCTTTAGCCATGTGTAGTTTTTCTCTTGTGTGAATTATAAAGGTTTGAATTGTAGCATAAGCGGGGATTAAAAAAGAAAACCACACACAATCGTTTCAAATTGTGTGTGGTTGATTGGCGAGAAATCAGAGATTACACCGTCGGTAAACCAGTAATTTCGACTGGCTGAACAGGCTCTTCAATCGGTTCTGGCAAAGGTTCTGGCACATAGTCGGGTACATAATCAAGATAGTTCAAACCCTCATTGGCGAAAATCTCAACTACATTCAAATAGGTACCATCAGAAAACTCGATATTTTCGATATTACTCAAAATATCTGTTCCTTCGTCTGTCGCTTCAGGATTTTCAGTGTTGATAAACTGAACAATAATTTGTGGCACCTCGGTATCTACATTGACAGTGATTTGATAATCGTTGTCTTGGCTACCACTAAAAATAGCCGTGTCGTTACCGTCGCCACCATCGAGTTCATCGTTACCAGCACCGCCTTCCAAAGTATCGTCACCACCTGCACCTAGAAGCGTATCGTCGCCATCAGCGCCACTCAAGTTATTGTTGGTCGTGCCGTCGGCTTGTTCTTGAATTAAGTTGTTCAATTCGTTGCCTGTGCCGTCGGTGTCTTTCGAGCCTGAAAGCGTTAAGAATTCTACGTTATCAGCCTGACTTAAATCGAAAGTAACTGACGAAATGATTTGATCTTCATCGCCATTAGCAGCTGTTTCGATGATTACGTCTTGAAGATTATTCATGATGTAAACGTCGGAACCGTCGCCTCCTATCAGCGTGTCCATACCTAAACCACCGTCTAACGTATCGTCACCACCGCCAGCATTTAATTTATCGTTACCAGCCATACCATTGATGACGTTATTGCCCTCGCTACCTGTAATCGTATTATTACCAGCATTACCCGTTCCATTCGTGCCTTTACCTTGAGAATCTTTCAAAATCAGGTTTTCAATGTTTAAGCCTAAAATATAATTAGAGGTAGCTTCAACCGTGTCGTTGCCTCCGGTGGTGACGGTTTTATTGGATTCGATAACTTTGTCGCCAATGTTATCTACGTAGTAATAATCGTTGCCGTCGCCACCCGTCATGCTGTCTGTACCAATCCCACCAATCAACGTGTCCTTACCCGCACCACCATCTAAGGTGTCATTGCCTTTACCGCCGTCTAACTTGTCGTCACCACTACCGCCAATGAGTTTGTCGGTACCATCGAAGCCAATCAAAACGTCATTACCATTACCGCCGTCTAACGAGTCATTACCCAAACCACCATCTAAAGTATCATTGCCCGCTAACCCACTCAGCGTATCGTTGCCTGCAAGACCTTGTAAATTATCATCTAACGCAGCACCAATAATTTTATCGTGTCCAGCAGTTCCTTTTTTAACTATGCCTGTAGCCATTGTGAAATCCTCGTGTAATTAAAATTAAGAAGCATCGCTAAGTGTAAAAACCAAATTGTAAATTTGGTTTCTTAACACGGCTTGAATATACCCTAATTACGTTACAGAAAAAAGATACTAAACATTAAATTATTTTTTGGTAATTTGCCAACAATAATGAATTTTCATATCTCGCGCAAAATCCTCTGGAATGGTTTGCGCGGTAATATCGGTGATTTTCAAACCGTCAAACTCACTCGCATCAAACTTAAACTTTCTAAAGTTGGTCGAAAAATACAATTTACCGTCAGGTGTCAGTAACTTCGCTGAATTCTGAATCAGCTGAATATAATCACGTTGAATATCAAAAACATCATCCATTTTTTTAGAATTTGAAAATGTTGGCGGGTCTAAAAAAATCAAATCATATTGGCGCGATGCTGATTTTGCCTCATTCGCCAACCATTCCACGCAATCGGCTTGAATAAATTCATGTCGTCCCGTCGTGGCATTCAACGCCAAATTATTTTTCGCCCACTGTAAATAAGTGTTCGACATATCCACCGTGGTTGTGACCGTCGCGCTACCGACTGCCGCATGAACCGTCGCGCTGCCCGTGTACGCAAACAGATTTAAAAAGCGTTTTCCTTTGGCTTCTTTTTGAATTTCCAGCCGAATCGGACGGTGATCTAAAAAAATTCCGGTGTCTAAATAATCGTCAAAATTCACCAATAATTTACAACCGCCTTCGGTTATTTCGTGAAAAATGCCGGATTCCGCCTGCTTTTCATATTGGTCGGTGTTGCGTTGTTTGCGACGAATTTTTAACAAAACTTGCGCTTTCGGCACGTTTAAAACGCTGGGGATTTCTGCCAATAAACTCGCTAAACGCGAATCCGCTTTTTGTTGATCAACGCTTTTCGGTGATTGGTATTCTTGAACATTGACCCACGTTTTATCGCTGTGATAAATATCCACTGCAACGGCGTATTCTGGCAAATCGGCATCGTAAACCCGATACGCAAACACCTGATTTTGTTTTGCCCATTTTGACAGTTTTTTCAGATTTTTTTGCAACCTATTGGCAAACATCGGCGCAGGTTCGGCTGGCGTTTTATCTTTGATTTCAACCGCTTCATTTATTTGCGCGGCGGCTTCTATAATTTGTTCAACGCGCTGTTCAACCGTTCTTTCTTTTGGAACAAAAAATGCCTTTTCTTCAATCGTCAAACGCAACAATCGACATTCCAACGCGCCGTTAAACAGCGTAATTGGTTTGTGTGAACGAATGCCTAAACGAAAACCTAATTCTGGATTGCTGATAATTAACGCAGCTTGCCAACCGACAAAATGAGTTCTTAATGTTTGCCCGAATTGTTCGTACAAAATCGCCGTTTCTGCTTCGTCGCCCAACCGTTCACCGTAAGGCGGATTACAAATCACCAATCCTTTTTCCCAACTTTCAGGTGGTTTTGCGTCTGAAATATCACGGCGTTCAATGTGAATTTTCCCTTTGAAACCAGCATTTTCAACGTGCGCCAATGCGGTATTGACGGTATTTTTATTTTTATCGAAACCGACAATCATCGGCAACTTTTTCATGCCGACAATTTTGCGCCATTCAGCATCGCGGCGCAGATTTTGCCAACATTCTGCGTCGTGTTTTTTCCATCCCAAAAAGCCAAAATAATCACGCCCCAACGCGGGTGCAACATCTGCTGCAATCATCGCGCCTTCTAACAACAGCGTTCCCGAACCGCACATTGGATCTAAAAGTGATTTTCCTTCTGCCGCCAACTTTGCCCAACCGCAACGCAACAACATTGCCGCCGCTAAATTTTCTTTCATCGGAGCTTCAATGCTGACATCTCGATAACCGCGTCGATGCAGACTTTCGCCCGATAAATCCAAACTCAAATCGGCTTTTTCACCGTTCAAATGAATGTTGATTCGCAAGTTTGGGCGTTCAATGTTGATGCTCGGACGCACGCCAAATTTGTCACGCATTTGGTCAACAATGGCATCTTTGACTTTCAACGCGCCAAAATGACTGTTGGTAATCACGGTTGAATTTTTCGAGCTAAACGACACGGCAAATGTATCTTCCGCGCCGAAATGCTCGAACCAATTGATTGCTTGAATGGCGCGATATAAATCATCTTGGCTGTGAACTTCAAACGCGCTTAACACCAGCAAAACGCGATTGGCGACGCGCGACCATAAACAGACGCGATACGCCATTTCTAAATCGCCCGAAAAGGCAACGCCAGCGGTGGTGGCTTTAAATTCTGTGATGCCGAAAGAACGTAATTCGTCAGTCAAAATACCTTCGAGTGCTTTGGGGGTGGTGGCGAAAAATTGGAGTGTCATGGATTTTGATTTCTGAAATAAAAAAAGACTTCGGAGTGCAAACCTTGGTTTGCAGACAAACCAAGGTTTGTACTCCGAAAAGAAGGGAATTACATCGTGATAATTTGATCGCCTTTGCTGACTAAAACCACGTCGGCGGGACGCGCTGAGAAAATTCCGACCATCACCACGCCAGTAATGTTGTTGATTAAATTTTCCAATTTCGTTGGGTCGATAATGCTCAAATTATGCACGTCTAAAATCACGTTGTGATTATCAGTAATGCAGTTTTCGCGGTAAATCGGCTGCCCGCCCAATTTCACCAATTCACGCGCCACATAACTCCGCGCCATCGGCACCACTTCAACAGGCAATGGGAATTTACCCAGCACATCAACGAGTTTACTTTCATCGGCAATACACACAAATTGATGACTTGCTGCCGCAATAATTTTTTCACGGGTCAACGCCGCGCCGCCACCTTTAATCAACTGTTTGTGCGGATTCACTTCGTCCGCGCCATCAACGTAAATGTCCAAAGTGCCGACAGAGTTTAAATCTAAAACAGGAATCCCCAACGCTTTCAAACGTTGCGTGCTGGCTTCTGAACTCGACACCGCGCCTTCAATATCGTTTCTAAAATCCGCCAACAAATCAATAAAATGATTGACGGTTGAACCCGTGCCAACGCCGATAATACCAACGCCTTTGATATACGGTAACGCCGCTTCAGCGACTTTGCGTTTTAATTCGTCTTGTGTCATGTGAATTTTCTCCGTGTTATAAAAATTAGGTTAAAGTGGCAAAGCGAATAGCCTTGCGCGGGTGCGATAATAACGCATCGTGACACTTTTTATCAGCGAATTTTGTTTTTATTCTCAATTTGAAATAAAGTGAATTGGCGAATGTTGCGTAAAAAAATAATTCCTTTTACAATGCCACCCAGCTTAGAGTTTACAAGCTAAACATAAATTATAAAAACTTTAAAAGGTCATGATTATGAAATGGGAAACACCACGTTATACCGATTTACGTTTCGGTTTTGAAGTCACAATGTACATTTACAACCGTTAATTTTTATCGGTTTTAAAACAAAAGAAGGGGCAATTTGTCCCTTTTTTTTCGCGTTTTATTTTAGGAGATTGGATTATGAAAATTAGAGTTCTCGGTTCAGGCGCAGGCGGTGGTTTTCCGCAATGGAATTGTAATTGCCACAATTGTCATCGTATTCGACGCGGCGAAATGAACGGCACGCCACGCACCCAATCGTCGATTGCGGTCAGCACCGACAATAAAAATTGGTTATTATTCAATGCGTCGCCCGATATTCGCGCTCAACTCGAAGCCTTTCCCGCGATGCAACCGCAAAACGGTATTCGTGACACCGGCATCAAAGCGGTGCTGTTAATTGACAGTCAAATCGACCACACCACGGGATTATTGATGTTGCGCGAAGGCAAACCGCTCGATATTTATTGTACCGAAATGGTGAAACAAGATTTAACCAGCGGCTTTCCGTTGTTCACCATGCTGAAAGATTATTGCACCGTCAATCATCACGCTATTCCCGTCGATGGCAGCAGTTTTGAAATTCCCGCCATTGCGGATTTGCGTTTTTACACGCAAGCGTTGAAAAGCAAAGCTCCGCCGTATTCGCCACACCGCCACGACCCGCATGACGGCGACAATATTGGCGTGATTATTGAGCAAATTTCGACCGGCAAAAAAGTGTTTTATTCGCCTGGTTTGGGTGAAATCGAACCACACGTTATGGACGCATTGCAAAATGTCGATTGTTTGTTGGTTGACGGTACATTTTGGACGGACGACGAAATGGTCACGCAAAATATTAGCCATAAACACGCGCGTGAAATCGGGCATTTGCCGCAATCTGGCGCGGGTGGCATGATTGAAGTGTTAAACAAGGTCGGCAACGCGCGTAAAATTTTGATTCACATTAACAACACTAATCCGATTTTAGATAATGATTCGCCCGAACGAAAAATTCTTGATGATGCCGGCATTGAAGTGGCTTACGATGGGCTAGAAATCGATTTGTAGGAGCTTTTAAAATGAGCGCATTGCAGAAAAAACGACGTTTAACTGAACAAGAGTATTTGGCATTTGAAGAAGCCAGCGACGTTAAACATGAATACGTTAATGGTGAAATTTACACGATGGAAAATGATGATGGTGAAATTCACAGCATGGCAGGTGTGAGTGAGCAACACAATCGCATCACAGGTAATTTATTCTACCATTTACGCACCGCCTCTCGTGGTAAAGGAAGTCATTGTGGCGTATTCGCGAGTGATATGAAATTTCGTGCTGAGGATGGCGATTTTTATTATTACCCTGATGTTATATTGGGATGTTCAAATGATGATAATAATAAGTTTTACAAAGAAAAACCCTGTTTCATTGCCGAGGTCTTATCAAAAAGTACCGCCCGAACCGATAGAACTGAAAAATGGTTAACCTACCAAAAAATTCCCAGTTTGCGTTATTACTTGTTGGTGGATTCGCTGCAAATGAAAGTCGATTATTTCGTTCGCGATGACACGGGCGAGTGGCTTTATGCGGAATTAGAAGACGGCGAAACACTTTCGATTGAATGTGAAAATTACCAAGCAGTTTTAACGTTAGCCGATATTTACGAAGACGTTATTTTTTAAATTACAACGAGAAAATCAACATGACGACAGAAAATACACCGTGGACACGCACCGAATTTGAAGCCCAATTGCGCGGCATGGAAAACCTTTACCATATTCATCATCCGTATCATTTGTTGATGAATGAAGGAAAACTGACCAAAAAGCAATTACAAGGTTGGGTGGCGAATCGGTTTTATTACCAAGTGTGCATTCCGATTAAAGACGCGAATATTTTGGCAAATTGTCCTGACCGTGAAACCCGCGCCAAATGGACGCAACGCATTTTGGATCACGACGGCAGCGCGACCGATGTCGGCGGCATTGAAGCGTGGATTCAATTAGGCATTGCCGTGGGTTTGACGCGCGAAGAACTCACGTCGTTACAACACGTTTTGCCAGGCGTTCGATTTGCGGTCGATGCGTATGTGAATTTTGCCCGTCGCGCTGAATGGCACGAAGCCGCAAGTTCATCGTTAACCGAATTATTTGCGCCGAAAATTCATCAACAACGCCTCGACAATTGGCCCGCGCATTATCCGTGGGTTGAACCCGAAGGTTATGCGTATTTCCGCAAACGTTTAACGGAAGCGCGACGCGACGTGGAACACGGTTTAGAAATTACGCTCGATTGGTACAAAACCCGCGAACAACAAAATCGGATGGTTGATATTTTGAAATTCAAACTCGATGTTTTATGGTCGATGGCGGATGCGATGTATCTGGCGTATGTTCATGAAATGCCACCGTATTTCAACGTTAATTAACATTCATCCTAATCGGGCGAATTGGCAAACAACCGCCAAATTCGCCCAAAATCTACCCATTTTCAAATCTTAAATAACGCCAATGCAAACATGAGCGCGTCTTCACGACCGTTTGCCGCTTCGTAATAGCCTTTACGCACGCCGATTTCGTTAAATCCAATCGAATCGTACAACGTAATGGCGCGGGTATTTGACAGGCGAACTTCTAAAAACATTTGCTCGGCTTCACGACTGGCAATACCAATCAAATGTTCTAATAATTTTCGCCCAATGCCTTGTTTTTGCTCAGTCGGCGACACGCATAAATTCAAAATATGCGCTTCTCCCACCGCCATCGACATAATCCCATAACCTAAAACATCATCGGCTAATTCGCACACCCAACAATCGTAGCGCGTATTTAAACAATCGCGGAAAATATCTTCTCCCCACGGAAAATCGCCACAGGCTTTTTCAATCGCCACGACTTGGGCTAAATCAGAACGGTTCATTTTTCGTAAGCGCATCAAGTCTTTGCGCCCCACAGAATCAGGAAAAACTTTGGCATAAAACTCCACATCAGCATCGTAAATTATAAAATCTTTTAATCGGTCTAATAGTCCACGCATTTTTTATTTTTTATTTTTAGTTAAATTGACGACCATTTCTATCAAACCCCATTCAAAATCGGAAATAATAATCTAAACGTCGCGCCTTGATTGGGTTCGCGCACGTTTGAATCGACCAAAATATGACCGTGTGAATTATGCACAATTCCGCTCACCGCTGATAATCCCAACCCTGTTCCTTTTCCGACAGATTTAGTGGTGAAAAACGGATCGAAAAGACGGTAAATAATTTCCGGCTCGATTCCCGTACCGTTATCCGCAACGCTTAATTCAACAAAATTACCTTCCAGTATTTCGGCACACGCGACACAATACGTTTTCTCATTCGTGATATTTTTCAACGAAATGGTAATAATTCCCCCGCGTTCTTGCATTGCATCGCGGGCATTCACCGCTAAATTCGTTAGAATTTGATGAAGGTCTGTCGCATCAATTTGAATAATAGCGTCGCTCTCAAATACCGTTTCAAGTTTGATTCTACTCGTCAACGCCGGACGCAGCATGCCCAGCACTTCTTCAATCACTTCTATGGTAGGTTGCACGTCTATCGTTTCTGTGGTTTTATCTTGACGACAATAAACCAGCATTTTTTGGATTAACGCTGTCGCACGATTGCCCGCCAAATTAACTTGTGTGGTGTTATTTTCAAGTTCTGCTCTTAATTTTTCATCGGTTATCTCGTCACAAACATCTTTATTCATTTCGTTATAACCCAACATGCACGCCAAGATATTATTAAAATCGTGCGCCACGCCAGAAGTCAGTTTTCCAATGCTTTCTAATTTTTGCATGTGATTGATTTGATGCCGTAAAACATCTTGAGCCGCATTAAAATCAATCAGTTCCATGGTGCGTTGTTCGTGAAACACCAATTTTTGATTCGCTAAAACCAGTTCAGCGTCATGCTTTATTTTCTCAGCATTTTGAAATGCCAATTTTTCATTCGCCATCTTTGATTCGCTGGAATAAAAATACTCTTTCATCAAAACTAGGTTAAAGGCGTGCAACACTTCGGAAATTTCAGAAACGAATTGTGACGGATTAACCAAGCGATTATCACTGGATTTAATCAAATCAACCACCAGACGTAATGGCTTAATAATAGCGCGGTACAACGCCACGCCGAGTAGAATCGATAACAGGAATCCGAACGCCACTACGCCAGCGATTACGGCGAGCATTTTGGTAAAATCTAATTGCTGGTTAGCGTAATTTTCTTCGATTAGCGTCATTTGAATTTGAATTAAATTCTCAATGTCGGCGTGGATAATCACAAATAACGGATTGGTTATTTCGCGAATAATTTCTTCAGTTTGTACTAAATTGTTGGCGCGTAATGCCGCTATCGCAGGTCGCAAACCTGTTGTGACAAACGCACTTCGATGGCTCGCAAATTTATTCGCCAAAACTCGCTCTTCCGGCGTTAAATAAGTTGCCATATAAGCCGCCCATAATGCCGAAATTGTTTCGATGTTAGTTTCAATTTGAGCGGTATTTTGCCATCTCATTTCAGGTGATTTTTCGATCAGCGAATTAGCAAGCAAGATTCTATTGTTCAGCATAATACGTTCTATTTTGCTGATTTGATAAATGGGAATGGTGCGGTCTTCGTAGGTAGATTTGAAAATGACTTTTTGTTTATGGACGGCGAACAAACCTAAACCGCCGATGGTTAATACCACCAGTGAAAGTACCGTTATCACGGTGATAATTCGTTTTTTAATGGTGAAATTGCTAAAAAAACTTAATCGTTCCCACAGACTATTATTGACAATATTGCCACGTTTAATAATTAAACTGCCTTGTTTTCCTTGATTAAAAAGTCGATAAAAATGTTCGGTGCTGATAATGTCAGCGTTATCGGCTTTGGTTCGAATGGAAATATAGCCAACCACTTGACCATTTTTATAACAGGGTGCGATATTAGCGACGCACCAATAAAAACCGCCTTGTTTGATTTCATTTTTAATCAGCCCACGCCACGATTCACCTCTTTTTAAAGTTTGCCATAAATCGACAAATACTTCTTTGGGTACATCACGATTTCTACAGATATTATGTGGCACACCTATCAATTCTTCTCTGGAAAAGCCCGTCATGCGAATGAAATCGTCATTCACAAACGTAATGATGCCTTTCAAATCCGTTTTAGATACCAGTAAATCCTGTTCAGTTAACGCTACATATTCAGGGTTTGTAATCATGTTTTGGGGTTATCCCGATTTTTTGTGATGGTTTGTTTGTCGAATTTATTCGTAATTTAGCCAATACAACAGCGATTCCGTCCGGTATTTTTAGCTTCATAAAGAACCTTATCCGCCCGCTCAAAAAGACTGTCTTCGGTGTCTTCTTCTGTCACTTCGGTTAATCCACATGAAATCGTAATCGGCACCACTTTTCCATTTGAATTGAAACCGGTATTGGCAATGATTTCACGCAACTCGTCGATTAACGTCAACGCGACATCCTTCGTGGTATTCGGCAACAACATGACAAATTCTTCGCCGCCAAAACGCGCAATAAAATCCGTATCGCGCGTATGTTCTTGTAACAAACTGGCAGTTAACATGAGAACTTTATCACCGGATTTATGCCCGAACGTGTCGTTAATGTTTTTGAAATAATCAATATCCCAAATCGCCAATGTGAGCGGCATTCTGTAACGTTTATAACGTGCAAATTCATCTTTTAACCGTTGATTGTAAGCGTTTCTATTCGGTAATCCGGTTAACGAGTCTTGCATCGCTTGCGTGTGAGTCACTTTTAATTCTGCTTTGAGATTTTCGGATTCTAATTCTAGCGAAATCATTTTATTGATCAGTTCAGCGGTGTAATCTTGCAGTTGCGCTTGTTGCTCTTTTTCATGCTGACGATGAATTTTAATATCGCTAGCAATGACTTTGAAACAGGTATTCACTTTGTCTTTTAGCGTGTCGAGCGACGTTGTTTTGATTGCCTCCATTTGCAAATCTCGAATTTGAGTAAAGACCGATTGATCTAATTTATTGCGACTTTTTGCCGAATCATTTAACGAATGATTGGTTTCAGACACCATCACATTTAATTCCGCTAATTGTGTGGCAATGTGCAGTAAAAACTGATCAATATCGTTCTGTTCAGCGTTGCAATATTCTTTTATTTTTAATAAATACTGCACCAAATCATTCAAAATTTCTTTGAACGATTTGGTGGATTGATTTGGATTTAATAACGCTTCTTTGAGTGACACCGTTTCAGGTTCAAAAATCGCCGGAATTGCCAATACACTTAAATACTCCAGCAACTGCTCACCCACCGCATTTACATCAATGAAAACGACTGGTTCGACCATCGATTTATCATCGGATAAAACGACAACGGTTTGCGGTTCTTCAGGTTCAATAATTTTCAAAACTGCCAAAAATAATTCGCTCGATTGTTCAATCGTGCTGGCTTCACTATTGACCAGTTTTTGTAAGTCGCGTAGCGCAGTTTGTTGGCGTGAATCGGTGTGTTGGCGCAATAAAAATTCAAACAATAAACCGATATTTAACTTTGGGGGAGGGGGAGTGATATTTTTAATCGATTCGGTGAACGTTTTGAGTTCAATTTTTAACGATTGCGAGTCAATTTCATTTTTAACGTGATGACGCACGCGCTGCAAAATTGGATCTAATTGTTTGTCATGGGCTTCGTTGAGCAGTGATAACTGAATAATGAATTGGCGCAAGAGTTTTTCTTTTTCGCGATGCGCGTGTTCAATTTTATTTTGTTCGTCGAAAAGATTGAGATATTTTCTGCGCCATTGTTCGCCAAAATCTTCATTATTTTTGTTGAAAAATCCCATAAAACGCTTTTCCTCTTTTCGACGATGTTAATTTAAAACGAAGACCTGTTATTTTTTCACCGCGCTTTCTTGCGCGATTAAACGATTCATCACGTCAATCATTTTTTCGTGTGAACCGGCAAGTGGACCACTGGTTTTATATTTGCCATTGATGATAATGGCTGGCACGCCGGTAATGCCATAACGTGCGGCTAATGCACCGGCTTGACGCACTTTGGTATCGACTAAAAATGAATTAAACGCGGCTTTAAAATCGGCTTCGCTGACACCGTGTGCGGCAAAAAATTTCGCGAGTTGTTCCTCTGTTTCCAAATGTTCTTTTTTCACTTGAATCGCGTCGAAAAAATCTGCATGAATTTTATCCACCACGCCCAAGGCTTCCGCGACGTAATAGGCTTTTGCGTGTTTGCCCCATTCTGCACTGAATACAGCGGGTTGCCGAATAAATTCCACGTTTTTCGGCAGCGATTTTACCCATTGCGCTAACGTTGGTTCAAAATCATAACAATGCGGGCAACCGTACCAAAAAAATTCGATGACTTCGACTTTGTTTACGTCGTGCGTGGGTTGAACGGGCGTGACTAATTCATAGCCCACCGCTTCGGCTGCGGCGTAAACCGGATTAAATGTGGCGGCGATGGCGAGTGACAACGCAAATAAACTGTGGCGCGTTAATTTTTTAAGCATTTTGGGTTCTCTTTGAATTGGGTAATAAAAATCTAAACGGGTAGGCACGAATAAATTCGCGCCTACCTCATTTCATGATGGCAATACGAGTAGCGACGGCTTTAATTTCCGCGTCTGTCATTTTAACCGCAATCATGTGCATCATATTTTCGTTGGTATTGCTGCGTTGACCGGATTTAAAATCGGTTAAGGCTTTGATTAAATAATCTTTGTGTTGCCATTTAAGCGCGGGGAATGCGGCGGGTTTATTGCCTTCACCTAGTGGGCCATGGCAAGCAATGCACGCGGATACTTCGCGTTTTAAATCTCCATTGCGATACAAATCACCGCCTTGAGAAACCAACGTTTCGTGTTCAGTGCGTTCTTCGGCGTTATCGAAAATTTCTTCGGGTTCGCCCGCAATTTTTTGATCTGCGTAATAATTAGCAATATCGACCATCTCATTTTCAGTCAAACTCATTGCCAACGTTGTCATCATCGGATCTTTCCGTACGCCCGATTTAAAGGCTTTAAGCTGATTGACAATATAACCGGCGTTTTGTTGCGCGAGTTTCGGAAACATAGGCATGGTGCTGTTGCCGTGTTCGCCGTGACAACTCACGCACGACATCGCTTTTTGTTTGCCTGTATTGACGCTGTCAGCGTGCGTCATTTCGGCGTGAACAGGTGTCACTCCGCCAGTCAAAAGAATGGTTAAAGCAAAGACGAGATTTTTTTTCTGCATCGGATTTTCCTTGAAAAGTGATTAAGTGAAGCGCGTTAAGTGTACACAACCCCGCGTGTGTGCTTAAATTCTACCCCAAATCAACCTTCTACGCGAGACACCATGAATCCACTTTATCATCGAGCCACCTTTATCAATAGTTCACCGAGTTTGCGCGATACGCCGCCGGATGTCGGTCTGGAAATCGCTTTTGCCGGGCGTTCAAACGCGGGAAAATCCAGTGCGATTAACACGCTCACGCGCCAACACGGTTTGGCACGAATCAGTAAAACGCCAGGGCGAACACAAATGCTCAACTTTTTTACGCTGAATGATCAACAGCGTTTTGTCGATTTACCGGGTTACGGTTACGCGAAAGTGCCGGTTGCGGTCAAAAAACAATGGCACGAATTGATGGAGAATTATTTAATCAAACGCAAATCGTTGTGCGCGATGATTTTGGTGATGGACGTGCGCCACCCGTTGACCGAATTTGATTGGCAAATGATTGATTGGTGTCAGCACGCCGAATTGCCGTTGCATATTATTTTGACCAAAGCGGACAAATTAACGTTTGGTGCGGCGCGAAATACGTTATTGCAAGTTCAACGAGAATTGAGCGATTTACCGACCCCGTTGACGTTGCAGCTGTTTTCGTCGTTAAAAAAAACCGGCGTGGATGAAATTCACGCCGCCTTAAATCGGCTGTTTGCAATGCGTTTAAAACCGGATGAACCGCAAGTCGCCGCTGATATTTAAATTAAACAACGATAGCCGCTAAATGTCCGCTCGCTTCTAGCCAAATTTTTCTATCGCCGGCGCGTTTTTTATTCAGTAATAAATCTAACATTCCTTCCGTTGCGTCGAAATCATCCACCGTCAATTGCACCAATCGGCGCGTGTCGGGATTCATGGTGGTTTCGCGCAATTGGCTTGGATTCATTTCGCCCAACCCTTTGAAACGTTGCACGTTGATTTGTCCTTTGATGCGTTCAGCTTTAATTCTATCCAAAATGCCTTGGCGTTCCGATTCATCGAGCGCGTAAAAAACTCGTTTGCCCACATCGACGCGATACAACGGCGGCATCGCCACGAAAACATGACCATTCCGAACCAGCGCGTTGAAATGTTTATAAAACAACGCGCAAATCAGCGTCGCAATGTGATTTCCGTCCGAATCCGCGTCCGCCAAAATACAAACCTTTCCATAACGCAACGCCTGCAAATCGTCCGAATCCGGCTCAATTCCTAGCGCGACGGCAATATCGTGAATTTCTTGTGAAGCCATGACTTGCGACGATTCGACTTCCCAAGTGTTCAGAATTTTGCCACGCAACGGCATAATTGCTTGAAAATCGCGCTCGCGTGCTTGTTTCGCTGAACCGCCTGCCGAATCGCCTTCGACTAAAAATAATTCGGTGCGGTTAATATCTTGCGCGGAACAATCCGCTAATTTTCCCGGTAACGCCGGCCCAGCGGTGATGCGTTTGCGAATAATTTTTTTGTTCGAACGCAACCGTTTTTGTGCGCTGTTAATAATTAAATCGGCGATTTTTTCGCCTTCGGTCGTGTTTGAATTCAGCCACAAACTAAAACTGTCTTTCACCACGCCGGAAATAAATGCCACGCACTCGCGCGAACTCAATCGCTCTTTGGTTTGTCCTGAAAATTGCGGGTCTTCGAGTTTCACCGACAGCACAAAATGGCAATGTTCCCACACGTCTTCTGGCGCGATTTTTACGCCGCGTGGCAATAAATCGCGAATGTTGCAAAATTCTCGAATCGCTTCCGTCAATCCTGCGCGTAAACCGTTGACGTGCGTGCCACCTTGCGCGGTGGGAACGAGATTGACGTAACTTTCGGCGACCATTTCAGACGGATTTTCGACCGCCCACAAAACGCCCCATTCAACCGCTTCGTGGTCTGCGCTCATGTTGCCCATAAATGGCGTTTCGGGGAAAAATTCTAAATCGCCAATGCGGTCGCGCAAATAATCTTTCAATCCGTTTTGATAACACCATTCTAAACTTTCGTCGGTTTGTTCAATTTCCAAGGTGATTTTCAAACCGGCACACAAAACGGCTTTGGCGCGTAAAACGTGTTTGAGTTTTGAAACCGACACTTTGGGCGAATCAAAATAACGTTCATTCGGCACGAAATACACGCACGTTCCGGTGTTATTTTTGCCGACCGTGCCAGTTTCTAGTAATTCACTTTGTTTTTCGCCGTCCGCAAACCGCATGGAATAAACTTTGCCGCCACGTTTCACGGTGACTTCTAATTCGCGCGACAACGCATTCACGACCGAAATTCCTACGCCGTGTAAACCGCCCGAAAATTGGTAATTTTTATTGGAGAATTTTCCGCCAGCGTGCAATTGCGTCAAAATCACTTCCACGCCGGAAATTCCTTGTTCGGGATGAATATCGACGGGCATTCCGCGCCCGTTATCGCTGACTGAAATCGCGCCATCTTTGTGCAAAATTACGTCGATTTTTGAAGCGTGACCCGCCAACGCTTCATCGACGCTGTTGTCGATAACTTCTTGCGCTAAATGATTCGGGCGCGTGGTGTCGGTGTACATGCCAGGGCGTTTGCGGACGGGTTCTAAACCAGTTAAAACTTCAATGGCGGCGGCGGTGTAAGCGGTTTGATTAGTCATGTTTAGCGATTAGAGGTTTCAAAAAGAGGCGCAAAGATTAAACGGAACGTTCGGCATTAAGCAAATCAATCACGGTTTTTGTGTCGGGTCGAACACCGCGCCACAACAAAAACGCTTCGGCAGCTTGTTCAACCAGCATTCCCAAACCGTCTAAATTTTTGTTCGCATTCTGTAATTTTCCCCAGCGCACAAACGTCGTTGGTTTATTGCTATAAGCCAAATCATAACAAACGCCATTTTCTGCCAATAAATTTTCTGGCAACGGCGGTAATTCGTCGCTCAAACTGGCAGACGTGGCATTCAAAATCACGTCAAATTGTCGATGTTCCAACGTGTGAAAACCGCAACCTTCGAGGCGGTGATTAAATTCAATCGCCAACTGAAATGCTTTTTCAATGGTGCGATTTGCAACGACTAAACAATCTGGTTTTTGATCAAACAACGGCGAAATAATCCCGCGTGTCGCGCCACCCGCGCCTAAAATTAACACACGCTTGTCTTTTAATTCAATGCCGTAATTAACGGTTAAATCGGTAACTAAACCGATTCCGTCGGTGTTATCGCCCAAAATCGAACCGTCGGATTGTAATGCTAAGGTATTCACGGCTTTCGCAGATTCGGCACGTTCGGTTTTTATGTCGGCGAATTGCCACGCTAATTCCTTCAACGGCACGGTGCAATTCAGACCTTTGCCGCCTTGCACGAAAAATTCAGTGACAGCCTCGACAAAATTTTCTGCGTTCACTTCTTGCGCGACGTAATCCAAATTTTGCTGCGTTTGTTCGGCAAATAAACGGTGAATTCGCGGCGATTTACTGTGGTTAATGGGCGAACCAAAAACAGCGTAATGATCAATTGAGTTCATAAAAATTCCATAAAAAATGAGTGTTAAAGCAGCGCGTTTAAATCCAAATTATCACGCACCATATTTGTGAAAGCGTTAATCGTGGCTTCGCGATATTCAGCATAATCAAAACCAAAATACGCCGAATTCAGATTTTTAAAATACGCCGTGCGAAAAATATTGTCATCAAAAATCCCGTGAACGTGCGTGCCAGCTACTCGTCCTGCTTGATAAAACAACGGATAACGCGCCAAACGTCCGCAATGAATTTCATAACCTTTCACGTCGAAATCAAAAATACGATACGCGCCACGCTGCAAAATTTTCGGTTGCTGATACGTCACCACATCGGGAATCAAACCAAAACCAATTTCAGAACTCGGCGCATCGGCTTCCAAACTTTCGGTGTCGTTCAACGTTTCGCACAACATTTGATAACCGCCGCAAATGCCAAAAATTGCGTTCGGAAACGTTTGAATTTCAGCAAATAAACCAGTCGTTTTTAACCAACGTAAATCAGCAATCACGCTTTTACTGCCCGCCAACAGAATTAAATCAAAATCGGCAAGCGTTTGAAAACCGTGAATCAGCGTCACATCCAATTCGTCGTCCGCCATCAACACGTCCAAATCGTTGTAATTACTCAAACGCGGCGTGGCAATCACGGCAATTCGCAGTTTCACCGCGCCACGACGTTGTGTGTAATTTTGCAGCGATTGCGAATCTTCCATGTCGATATTCAGCGGCAAAAATGGCAACACGCCCAAAACTGGCACGCCGAATTGTTCGCGAATAATTCTTTCACCTTCATCAAAAAATCGCCGGTCGCCACGAAATTTGTTAATAATTACCCCGACGATATTGGCGCGAATTTCTGGCGCGAGTAATGCCAACGTGCCATAAATCGATGCAAACACGCCGCCGCGTTCAATATCCGCCACCAAAATAATGCGCGGATTGAACGTTTCGGCAATAAAGGTATTCGACAAATCTTTGTGCAACAAATTCAATTCCACCGGCGAACCTGCGCCTTCCGCAATCACTAATTCGTAATCGTCCAAAAGTTGCGCGAAAGCGGTTTTGACGTGCGTTTTGAGCGTGTCGAGTTCGTCGTAATACTCGGCGATGCCTTGGTTTTTGTGAACCAAACCATTGACGACCACTTGCACACCGCCATTTCCGTGCGATTTCAACAACACCGGATTGAACAAATAACTCGGTTCAACCCGCGCGGCTTCCGCTTGAAAACATTGGGCGCGTGAAATTTCCCGATTTTCAATCGTCACGCTGGAATTATTCGACACATTTTGCGCTTTGAATGGCGCGACACGCACGCCTAAATCCGCAAAAATTCGGCACAACGCCATCACGACGCTGGTTTTACCGGCATCGGAACTCGTGCCGACGACTAAAATGGGTTTCATAAATTTAAAAACTCGATGTAAGTGTAATTATTTTCGTGCCGTAATTTGTGAACACTGCCGCAATCGACGCGAAATTGAAACGCATTGGCGGGCGGTAATTTCAAAATAACGGCAAGCAATGCGCGAATCACGCCAGCGTGCGTGACAATGAAAACGCGCTCATTTTCAAGCTGAATCACGTCGTGCCAAAAACGTTCGACGCGCTGACAAAGTTCAGTAAAACTTTCTCCGTTCGGTGGCGCGAGTGTGACGAAATTCTGCGTCCAATGATGTAATTTTTCAGATTCAATGTCGGCAAACGGCATATTTTCCCAGTCGCCAAAATTCACTTCCAATAGCCGATTATCCAAAATCACGTCGTCGCTGATTAACGCGGCTAAACGAGTGCAACGCGATAATGGACTACTGAAAAGCAAATCGTTTTCTTGTGGAAGATTGATTTTTTTCAAAGTATCACGCGCGTCATCGAAAAAATTCGCCGCTAATTTCACGTCACTTTGCCCGTAACACAAGCCTTTCGGCGTATCGGTTTGGGTGTGGCGAATTAAATAAATTTCCACAACGCACTCACGCTTAAATAAAAAATCGTTTCGCTAATTTGTTGTGTTGCGCCCAAACAATCGCCCGTGTAACCGCCAATGTGTTTGTGAAAATAACGTCCGAGCCAAATTGTCACCAAGCCAAGCGGCAAAATTGAAAGCCAACAAATCGACGGAAATAAAAGTATCGGCAACAATGCGATAAACGCTGCGCTGATTAAATCGTGGCACGTCGGGCGATAAATAGCGATTTGAGATTTACTGTTTTCCAATCGAGCGTAATTGTAAAAGTGCATCAAAAATAACGGCGTTAAACGGCTGACGCTGTGCGCGACAATGAAAATGACGGGGATTTTTTCGAGCGGTAATGAAATCAAAACGCTGATTTTCAAGGCGAATAAAAGTCCTAAACCCAACGCGCCATAAACGCCAATTGCCGAATCTTTCATGATGGTGAGAATGCGCGTTTTGTCGTAACCGCCGCCGAATCCGTCGCACACGTCCGCAAAACCGTCTTCGTGAAATGCGCCGGTGATAAAAATGCCGCCGATTATCGCGAGTAAAATTGAAACGATGGGCGACCACAAAAATTGTGCGGCGTAAAACGTCAATCCGCACGCGCCACCGACTAACCAACCGATGAATGGCAAATAAATCGTGGCTTGCGGCAGTTGGGAATAATCCAGATTTTTCGGACACGGCACGCGCGTATAAAAACTCATCGCCAACCAAAAATGTTGCGCGTTAGGCTTCGTCAACGCCAGCTTCCTCGAATGTCGCCATTTCGTTTAAAAACAAAATTGCCGATTGAATTAACGGAAACGCCAGCGCAATTCCGGAACCTTCACCCAAACGCATTTCTAAATCGAGCAACGGTTTTGCGTTCAAATAATTCAACAAAGCACGATGCCCGTTTTCACTGCCGACATGGCTAAAAACGCAATAATCCAAAACGTGTGGCGCGAATTGTTGAGCCACTAATAACGCCGCGCCACACAAAAAACCATCCACCAAAATTAGCATTTTCAATTCCGCCGCTTTCAAATATGCACCCGCCATCATGGCAATTTCAAACCCGCCAAACGTCGCCAAAATCTCACGCGGCGTTTTTAAATCTGGATGTTTTTCGACGGCTTTTTTTAACAAATTTCGTTTATTCGCCAATTGTTCATCGTTCAAACCCGTGCCACGTCCTACGCATTCAGCCAACGGAATTTGGGTAAAAAGGTGCATCAAAACTGCTGCCGAAGCCGTGTTGCCAATGCCCATTTCGCCAAAACCAATGCAATTACAACCGCCTTGATATTGTTGTTGAACCATCGACGCGCCCATTTTTAAAGCGTTTTCGCATTCATCAAAAGTCATCGCGGGTGCATTTAAAAAATTCTGCGTGCCACGAGCAATTTTGGCATTGAGCAAATTTTCATGCGGCAAAAAATCAGCATTCACGCCGGCATCGATGATTTTCAAATTCAAATGATGTTGCCGCGCGAAAACGTTAATCGCCGCGCCGCCGTTGAGAAAATTCAATACCATTTGCGCGGTCACGCTGGACGGATAAGCACTCACGCCCGATTCAGAAATGCCGTGATCTGCGGCGAAAATAAGAATCGTCGGCGCGTGAATTTCGGGCGTGAGCGTTTCAAAAATCAATCCAATTTGTAACGCCAACGTTTCCAATTTCCCCAACGCGCCAAGCGGCTTGGTTTTTTGATTGATTTTATTTTGCAGCTGTATTTTTAAATTCATAAATGCCATTTTTTAGTGAAAAATCTTATTTTGGCGCGTGAAATCGTTCCGCAATTAACGCCATTAACTGTTCGGCTAATTCAGATTTTTCAATCATGGGAAACGATTGTTGACCGTCTTGCCAAAAAATTTCGAGCGCATTTTCATCACGTTCAAAACCGCCTTCGTCACGCCCAACCCAATTCGCGGCAATCATATTTAATTTTTTTCGGGTTAATTTTTCACGCGCATACGTTTCTAAATCGTGGGTTTCAGCGGCAAAACCAACCGTGAAAGGCGGAGAATTTAACGCCGCCACATTCGCCAAAATATCGGGATTTTTTTGCAATGTGAGCGTGATTTGGTCGGCATTTTTTTTGATTTTTTCAGCACCGCAAACAATCGGACGATAATCGGCGACTGCCGCCGCGCCAATAAAAATATCGCAATTTTTCAGGTTTTCAAAAACTGCCGCGTGCATTTGTTCAGCGGTTTCAATTTGAATAAATGTGCAATTCGGTGGCGGTGAAAGTTGCGTCACGCCAGAAATTAACGTCACGATTGCACCGGCTTGTTGCGCGGCAATGGCTAACGCATAACCCATTTTCCCCGAACTTCGATTCGTTAAATAACGCACCGGATCTAACGGTTCACGAGTGGCACCAGCGGTAATTATTATTTGTAGGGGCGTTTTGCAAACGCCCGATTTCTGTAGAGATAGAGGTAGATTGCATTCGCCCGCATAATGAAAACTATCGTAGTGGGCGGGCGTTTGCAAAACGCCCCTACAAATCGTTTCCGGTTCAGCCATTCGCCCCACGCCGATTTCACCGCAGGCTTGTTCGCCCGATTCTGGCGCAATCAAATTCACGCCGTGGGTTTGCAACGTTTTTAAATTTGCTTGCGTCGCGGGATGATTCCACATTGCGTGATTCATCGCTGGCGCAACGTAAACGGGACACGTCGCCGCTAAATAAAGCGTTGAAACTAAATCATCCGCCAAACCGTGCGCCATTTTTGCCAACGTGTTTGCAGTCGTCGGAGCCATCACAAACACGTCCGCCCAACGCGCTAATTCAATATGTCCCATCGCATTTTCGGCTTCGGTGTCGAGTAATTCAAAATGTACTGCGTGACCCGACAAGGCTTGAAATGAAAGGGGTTGCACAAAAGCGGTTGCTGATTTTGTCATAATTACGCGAACGTCCGCGCCTTGTTTTTTCAACAGGCGCGTCAATTCGAGAGCTTTATAAACGGCAATTCCGCCGGTGACGGCGAGTAAAATTTTTCGGTTTGAAAATGACATTTAGTGCGTCAACCGAATTTCAGCTTCGTGGTATTTTTTCGCGCATTCATCCGCCACTTCGGCAGGCAATTCAGGTGCTGGCGCGGTTTTATTCCAATCTAACGTTTCTAAATAATCACGCACATATTGTTTATCAAAACTCGGTGGGTTCGTGCCAATTTTATAGTCGTCCGCTGACCAAAAACGTGATGAATCAGGCGTTAAAATTTCGTCAATCAAATGCAAAACGCCTTCATCATCAACACCAAACTCAAATTTGGTATCGGCAATAATAATGCCGCGTTGTTTTGCATATTCGGACGCTTCTTTGTAAAGTTGCAAACTTACGTCACGCACTTTTTCCGCCATTTCTTGACCAATCAATGCCACAATTTTTTCAAATGATACGTTTTCATCGTGATCACCAACGGACGCTTTTGTTGATGGCGTGAAAATCGGTTCGGGTAATTTTTCGGCTTGTTGCAGACCTTCGGGCAATTGGATTCCGCAAACTTGTCCTGTTAATTGATAATCTTTCCAGCCTGAACCAATTAAATAACCGCGCACAATGGCTTCCACCGGTAACGGCGTGAATTTTTTCACAATAATCGCCCGCCCGATAACTTGATGATATTCGTCCGCATCCGTCAAAATATCTTCCAACGGAATGTGCGTTAAATGATTCGGAATAACGTCTCGCAATTTGTTGAACCAAAAGTTTGAAACGGTGGTTAAAACGCGCCCTTTGTCAGGAATCGGATTGGGCAAAATCACGTCGAACGCCGAAAGTCGGTCAGTCGTAACAATCAACATATATTGATGGTCGATTTCGTAAATATCGCGCACTTTACCGCGTGCCAGCAATTTTAATGACGGTAAATGTGATTCGTATAAAGCAGTTAAAGTTGTCATAATTTAAATCCTCACAATTAAAAAAGCCCGTCATAAAAACGGGCTTCTTATTTTCAGAAAACGAATAAACAATTAGTTTTTCGTTTGGTCAACAATCTGATTCGCAGCAATCCAAGGCATCATCGCACGCAATTTCGCGCCCGTCACCTCAATTGGATGTTCCGCATTCAAGCGGCGTTTTGCCGTCATTTCTGGATAGTTTGTTGCGCCTTCTAAGATGAAACGTTTCGCGTATTCACCGTTGCGAATGTTTTTCAACGCTTCACGCATGGCTTGACGGCTTTCTTCGTTGATTACTTTCGGGCCGGTGACATATTCGCCGTATTCTGCGTTGTTTGAAATCGAGTAATTCATGTTGGCAATGCCGCCTTCAAACATTAAATCCACAATCAATTTCAATTCGTGCAAGCATTCAAAGTACGCCATTTCAGGTGCATAACCCGCTTCAACCAACGTTTCAAAACCCATTTTTACAAGTTCAACTGCGCCGCCACATAAAACCGCTTGTTCACCGAATAAATCGGTTTCACATTCATCACGGAAAGTCGTTTCGATAATGCCTGAACGTCCGCCGCCAATGGCTGAAGCGTAAGACAAACAAATTTCTTTTGCTGTGCCAGACGCATTTTGATGAACCGCGATTAAATCAGGAATACCGCCGCCGCGCACGAATTCTGAACGCACGGTGTGACCAGGTGCTTTTGGCGCAATCATGATTACGTCTAAATCCGCACGTGGCACAACTTGGTTGAACAAAATTGCAAAACCGTGTGCAAATGCTAACGCCGCGCCTTGTTTGATATTCGGTTCGATGACTTCTTTGTACAACGCTGATTGAAATTCGTCAGGCGTTAAAATCATCACGATGTCTGCGCTCGCAACCGCTGCGGGAACGTCTAACACTTTCAAACCGTGTGCTTCTGCTTTGGCAACCGAAGTTGAATTTGGACGAATACCCACCACTACGTCAACACCTGATTCTTTTAAGTTCAGCGCGTGTGCGTGACCTTGCGAACCGTAGCCAATAATCGCTACTTTTTTCGATTTGATAATTGAAAGGTCTGCGTCTTTATCATAATAAACTTGCATTGTTTTTCCTGTGTAAAAGTTAAAGTTAAAAAATTAAAAATGGACTGTAAATTACAGTAATTCAATATCAATATGTTTTAAAGCGTTATCGATTCGGTCGAAATCATCAAACCGTTCAAACAAATCATTTTCTAATTCGTCTTTGTCTTCAGAACCCGAAAAGAGCGTTAAAACTAAACGCGTGTCTGACAAATTCAACGACGTTCTGATTTCCCCAAAAACATCAATAATCGGCTGTTGAACCCAAACCAAAAAATCCGCTAAATCGTATTCAAAAAGATAGGCTTTAATTTCTTTCGTGTCGTTTTTCAAACGAAACGCTCTTTGAATTCGCTCAAACGAATGCTCAAAAATCGCCATTTCTTCTTGAGCTTTGGTTTGCCTGTTCATTAAAGATGCAGCCCTTTTTCGCCACGAGAAATGCCCGTCGCGCCAGAACGCACTACTTCGATAATGCTGTTTTTATCAACGGTCGCAATAAACGCATCGAGTTTATCCGAAGTTCCCGTCATTTCGATAACGTAAGAAGCTGGCGTCACATCAATGATTTTGCCGCGAAAAATATCCACCACGCTGCGTAATTCGTCACGCATTTTGTCAGCAGTTTTGATTTTAACCAACATCAATTCGCGTTCAATATGCACGACTTCTTCCAAATCAATCAGCTTCACCACGTCGATGAGTTTGTTCAATTGCTTGATAATTTGTTCAATCACGTCTTCGCTACCGCGCGTCACCAATGTCATGCGTGACAAACTAGCGTCTTCGGTTGGCGCGACGGTCAAGGATTCGATATTGTAACCACGCGCCGAAAATAATCCGGCAACTCGTGATAAGGCACCCGCTTCGTTTTCCATCAAAATAGCAATAATGTGTCGCATTATGACAACTCCCGATCTGTGGTGGTGCCAATGGCGACGCGCAATTTCATGTCGTGATGCGATTTTCCCGTTTCAATCATCGGATACACATTTTCAGTTCTGTCCGTCAAAATGTCTAAAAATACCGTTCTATCTTTCATGGCAAAGGCTTGTTCCAACGCCGCACGCACATCTTCCGGTTTATCAATTCGAATCCCAACGTGACCGTAGGCTTCCGCGAGTTTCACAAAATCTGGAATCGTTTCCATGTACGAATGCGAATAACGGCTTTCATACGAAAATTCTTGCCACTGACGAACCATGCCCATGTAACTGTTATTTAAGTTAATAATTTTGATTGGCGTTTTATATTGCAACGCCGTGGATAATTCTTGAATACACATTTGAATACTGGCATCGCCCGTGACACAAGCCACGTCAGCGTTAGGATGCGCCAATTTCACACCAATCGCTGCTGGCAAACCAAACCCCATCGTGCCTAAACCGCCCGAATTTATCCAACGACGCGGTTTATCAAACGGATAATACTGCGCCGCCCACATTTGATGTTGCCCAACATCGGAAGTGACAAACGCATCGCCGCGCGTCACTTGATACAACTGCTCAATCACATATTGCGGCTTAATCGCAATACTTTGGCGATCAAATTCTAAACATTGAATGCTGCGCCATTGGTTAATCTGTTGCCACCACGTTTCAGCCGCTTTTTTGTCGATTTTATATTTCGCGTCTTTCAAGCCCTCGAACAATTGGCGAATCACCAATTTCACTTCGCCCACAATTGGCACGTCCACTTTGACCGTTTTAGAAATCGACGCGGGATCAATATCGACGTGAATAATTTTCGCGTACGGGCAGAACAAATCTAATTTACCAGTGACGCGATCATCGAAACGTGCGCCAATCGCTAAAATTAAATCACTTTCGTGCATGGTCATGTTGGCTTCGTAAGTGCCGTGCATACCCAACATGCCAATAAATTGTTTGTCGGTTGACGGAAACGCGCCCAAACCCATGAGCGTTTGCGTGACGGGATAACCCAGCAAGTGCGCCAATTCAATCAATTCTTGACTGCCATTACCTAACACCACGCCGCCGCCCGAGTAAATTACTGGACGTTGCGCGGTCAAAAGTAATTCAATCGCTTTTTTAATTTGTGCTTTATTACCAGTCGTCGCGGGCTGATACGAGCGCATTTCGACTTTTTTAGGATAGTGATAAGGCACTTTCACATCGGGCGCAGTAATATCTTTTGGAATATCAATCACCACGGGACCTGGTCGTCCAGTCGTTGCAACGTAAAAGGCTTTTTTAATCGTTTCGGCGATTTTCGTTACGTCGCTCACCAAGAAATTATGTTTTACACAAGGGCGCGTAATCCCAACCATATCAACTTCTTGAAACGCATCACTGCCAATCACCGACGAAGGCACTTGACCTGAAATCACCACCATTGGAATCGAATCCATGTACGCCGTCGCAATACCCGTTACGGCATTGGTCGCGCCAGGCCCTGAAGTCACCAGAACCACACCAGGTTTGCCGGTCGAACGCGCGTAACCATCGGCGGCGTGCGTGGCACCTTGTTCGTGTCGAACCAAAATATGTTTGACATCGTCTTGTTGGAAAATGGCATCGTACAAGTGTAAAACTGCACCACCCGGATAACCAAAAATATACTCAACACCTTCATCTTTAAGACTTTGAATTACAATCTGTGCGCCATTTAGCTCCACACTACCACCCTCGAATAAACTGAAATATAACGTTTGTAGGGCGTAATTATAGTGAATTCACATTAAAAATACTTCACTTTTTCGCCTGAATTGCACACCGTCGCTGTTCATTCCCGCACTTTTGCATTGAAAAACAGATTTAATCGAATTCGATTTTTAACCCAACCATTAACATTTTCATGTTGTAAATTCATGAACTAAATTACAATTCGTCCTGATTTCAAAACAATTTTGGGGGAAATGATGACGCAGCAAGCAAGCAATTATGTTGCGGCTTTAGGCTGCGTCAACTTTTTTGAAAACCCGCGAATGCTCGCACCCTCGTGCAAGTTGATATGAATGGCAACAAAACGCCCGACATGGAAATTGAATTGACGGGAATTAAACTTTTGTCGGCGGATGACTTTGTGTTGGTGAAACCGGTTTAGGTTTTCGTAGGGGCGGGTTCTAAACCCGCCCTGTAATTCACGAAACCTGGTGTAATTTGTAAAACCGGACATTTAAAAATTTTGTCCGTTTAAAAATTTCGTTAGTGTAGGGCGGGTTTAGAACCCGCCCCTACAATTTTGTTGAAAAACCGCTTTTTGAGGAAACTCGAAGGGCGGTTTTTTTATGCGGATTACAAAAATTAGACAAAACATAAGCGGCTGTGACGTTGAGTTGATTTTTGCGTCTGGTATAGTGGCGGCAACTTCATGATTTACACGGATTACATTCACCATGTTTACACCACGCTGGAAAAGTTACCTTACCCTTTGCAAACCGAACGTGGTTGCAGAAATGTTATTCACCGCGATTGTTGGAATGTTGCTCGCAACGCCTACGTTACCGCCATTAGATTTACTATTTTATGGCTTAATCGGCATTGGTTTTGCATCTGCATCCGCCGCCGCGATTAACCATTTTATTGACCGCAAAGCCGATGCCGAAATGCGGCGCACCGAAAATCGTCCGTTACCGCAAGGCGATTTAAGCACCACTAACGTGCTAAGTTTCGCCGCGATTTTAGGCATTAGCGCGATGATTTTATTGGTGGTCAAAGTGAACGTATTAACCGCCGTGCTGACATTTTTGTCGTTATTCGGTTACGCGATTGTTTACACCTGCTATTTGAAACGCGCCTCGCCGCAAAACATTGTGATTGGCGGATTATTCGGTTCAACGCCGCCGTTATTGGGTTGGTGCGCGATGACCGGCGAAGTGCATCCGTACGCTTTATTGCTGGCGTTGATTATTTTCGTTTGGACACCGCCACATTTTTGGGCATTGGCAATTGCTCGCCAAGAAGAATATGCGAAAGTGAACATTCCCATGTTGCCCGTCACACACGGCGCGGATTTCACTCGTTTACAGATTTTGCTTTATACGGTTTTGCTATTTGTTGTGACGATGTTGCCGTATTTGACTGGCATGAGCGGGCTGATTTATTTAGCGGTGACGCTGATTTTGAATATCATCTTTTTGTATTACGTCATTGCGATGATGCGGGCGAAAGACAATAAAACGGCGATGACAACTTTTTGGTATTCGATTGTTTATATCACGATTATTTTTGCCGCTTTATTACTCGACCATTATCAGAGATTTACGTTATGACTTTGACACACCACGAACACACGCCGTCCGAAGAACATCCGTTTGCTGAAATTGTCCGCATTTTGGGCAAAGGCAAAAAAGGTTCACGTCCACTCACGCAAGACGAAGCCTATCGAGCCATGACAATGATTTTGGCGGACGAAGTGCTGCCGATTCAATTGGGCGCATTTTTAATGTTGATGCGCGTCAAAGAAGAAACGGCGGAAGAATTAGCCGGTTTTGCCCACGCCGCCCGCGAGTTTATTCAAAAAGAATCGCCTATTTTTGAAGGCGGGCAGGGAGGATTTTCTGTTGATTTAGATTGGTCGTCGTATGCGGGAAAACGTCGGCATTTACCGTGGTTTTTACTCGCGGCATTATTACTGGTTGAAAATGGCGTGACGATTTTTATGCACGGCGCAAAAGGGCATTCGCCCGACAGAATTTACACTGAAAACGTGTTGCATCATTTGGGTCTAACTGCCGCTACGTCAATTGCGGAAGCGCAGCAACAATTGCAAACGCAACGGTTTAGTTATTTGTCGCTCGACCATTTTTGCCCGACATTGCATGACATTATCCAACTTCGTCCGATTTTAGGGCTGCGTTCGCCGGTTCACACGTTGGTGCGGTTGCTGAATCCGTTTGACGCGCCGTTTAGCATTCAAGGGATTTTTCATCCAAGTTATCGCGCAGTTCATCAACACGCGGCAATGCTTTTAAATCAGCCACACATGGCGGTGTTAAAAGGTGAAGGCGGCGAAACAGAACGGAATCCTGACGTAGAATGTTTGGTTCAAAGTGTTCACGATGGCGAATTGAGCGACGAAAACTGGGGCGCATTATTCACGCATCGACACGTTAAATCTGAAAACTTAGACCCGCAACAGTTAGCGTTATTGTGGCGCGGTGAAATTGAAGATGAATTCGCTCAAGCCACCGTCATTGGCACGGTGGCGGTCGCCTTGAAATTATTGGGTAAAGCGGAAACCAAAGAAGCGGCGCATGAATTAGCGACGCATTTTTGGTTGAATCGAAATCGGGAAAAATACGGTTCAATTTAACGAATTAGCTAATCGTAGGGGCGTACTGCGTACGCCCGCCCACATCACAAAAATTGTTGTGCGGCAACAAATCATTCATACGAGTTCACGCAGTGAACCTCTACAACCAACCATAACGAAATCAGTCGTTTTCAATCTCTTCTTTTTTCGTTTTGATTTTCAGTACATAAAAAAGATAGCCCAAAAACCCTGTCAGCAAAACGCCCAAAATGTAAGGCATTTTGTTCGCCACATCCGCTGGTTTATTCACATCGGGAAAACTAAATTTTACCAACGCGCCCAAACCGGCATCCGCCACGTCTATCGTAATAGATTTTGCATTTAGATTAAGCAGTTGCACTTCTCCACCGTCAAACGGTTTGTAATTTCTGGAGTGTTCTTCTGTATAATTTGGATAAATCGGTGTGGTTGAAAATTGAGATTTAGAACCGATCAGTTGCGCGAGTTCTTTTTCCAATTGGTCGGTGGTTTTTCCATCCGTTTTAACTTCGATAGGCGCATCGTCATCAATCGTTACCGTGACAAAACCGCCGGTGGTTTTTCTATTCACGCCCGATGAAAAGCCTTCAATAAATTCAACTTCGGCAGAATAAACAAGGTCAATCGCAACGCCAACGAATTCAGCACTAAAACTTTGATTGGGAATGTCGTACTGAATTTTTTGATTGCTGTAATCGCGCGTTGTCACTTGTACTAAATTAAAACCGTCTTTATTGCTAATGACAAACTCAGATTTGCCTTTCGGATTGGTTGCCAATGCGCCGCGTTCCATAGGTGCATCGTAATTTATATCCGCATTCAGCGCACTGGCTGCTTTATTGGCGATGTCAGCGGCGGACGTTGGATTGCTTGATTCAAAACCGTTAATGAAAAATAACCCATTGACGCGGTGCAAGTTTGCATCGCCTTTGCGCCAAGAAACCAGTGTGGAAAAACCGGTATCGTTACTTCTTTTAGACACGCTAGTTTGTACGCGCAGTTGATTTTTTTCGGCGGGAAGCGCGTTGGCAAAACCCGAAAAGGTCATGGCGCACAGCGTTGTTAACGTTAAATACTTATGAATTCTCATTTCTTCGCCTTCTTATTGTGTGTGGATTATTTTAGTCAGCGGATATGCTACTAATTTAAATTTCAATAGTCCAACTTAAACCCCTTCATATTTACTTTTTGTAAAGCAAACGAAATCCGCAGGTTGTTATCTAAGTCAATCCTAGTCTATAATAACCTTCATAAGAATCAGCTATCAAAGTTGGTGATTTACTTGAAATTTTCGCTCTCATTATTGAGATTTGGACAGAAATAAAAACAATGAAAACATTTAGCGCAAAACCCGCAGAAGTAAAACGCGACTGGTATGTGGTTGATGCAGAAGGCAAAACGTTAGGTCGTCTTGCTTCTGAAATCGCACTTCGCCTTCGTGGCAAACATAAACCCGAATATACGCCGCACGTTGATACCGGTGATTACATCATCGTGGTGAATGCTGAAAAAATCGGTGTGACAGGTAACAAAGAAAAAAATAAACTTTATCAACATCACACGGGTTATATCGGTAACCTGAAAACCGTGTCGTTGGGTAAATTGAGAAAAACCTTCCCAGATCGTATTTTAACGACTGCGGTAAAAGGGATGTTGCCGAACAATCCATTGGGTCGTGCAATGTTTAAAAAGTTGAAAGTGTATGCCGGTGCAGAACATGAGCATCAAGCACAACAACCTAAAGTTTTAGAATTATTTGTGAGTAAATAAACATGGCTGCAACGCAATATTATGGAACAGGTCGTCGTAAAACGGCTACTGCACGAGTTTACGCAACCATTGGAACCGGTCAAATCACGGTTAATGCGAAAACATTAGAAGAGTATTTTGGTCGTAAAACCGACCAAATGGTGTCTTGCCAACCGTTAGAATGTGTCGATATGATTGGCAAATTCGACTTAAACATTATCGTTAAAGGCAGTGGTCCTTCGGGTCAAGCTGGCGCGATTCGTCACGGTTTGACACGCGCGTTAATGGTTTATGATGAAACATTACGTCCAGCGTTAAGAAAAGCGGGTTTTGTTACTCGTGATTCACGCGAAGTGGAACGTAAAAAAATCGGCTTACACAAAGCGAGAAAACGTCCACAATACTCAAAACGTTAATCGTTTTTGCTTATGCGTCGAGTGGTTTTTCGCTCGACACATTAGCACGACAAAAGGGCTGCATTTTAAAATGTAGCCCTTTTTTTATGGTTCAATTCTAAAAAAAATTCGGAGTTATTGATGACAATTTCAATTGTTGTTCCTGTTCATAATGAAGCTGAAAATATCAATCCGTTAGTAAATGAAATCATCGCGGCGTTACACGATTTTGCAGATTATGAAATTATTTATATCGACGATGGCAGTCAAGACGACACGTTGAAGGTGTTAAAAGTAGCGCAACAAACCATTCCCAACTTGCGCGTTTTTCATCATGAAAAAAGTTGCGGCCAAAGTGCAGCAATTTATACCGGCATCAAAGCGGCGAAATTTCCCGTGATTGCCACGCTCGACGGTGACGGTCAAAATAATCCCGCCGATATTCCTAATTTGTACGCGCAGTTGCAATTGCAGCGTGAAACGAATTCAAAATTAGCGATGATGGCTGGTTGGCGGAACCAACGAAACGATTCAGCGTGGCGTTTATTTTCGTCAAAATTCGCCAACGGCATTCGTTCGCGATTATTAGGCGACGCGACACCCGACACGGGTTGTGGCTTAAAAGTATTTTTACGCGATGCCGCGTTGCAACTTCCTTTTTTCGACCACTATCACCGTTTTTTACCAGCGTTACTATTACGCGCTGGCTATCAAGTCGTTTCTGTTCCGGTCACACATCGAGCGCGAGAACGCGGCGTTTCTAATTACGGCACACTGGATCGTTTGTGGGTCGGAATTAGTGATGTTGCCGGTGTCATTTGGTTAAAAACGCGCATGAAACTGACCGAGGTAAACGAAATTGAACGTTAATCTCAGCCAAGAAACGATTTGGTTAGGCGTTGGTTTTATTGGGCAAGCGTTGTTTTCAGCCCGTTTTATTGTGCAATGGCTGCAAAGTGAAAAAGTGAAAAAAAGCGTCTTCCCGGTCGCGTTTTGGTATTTCAGCATTGGCGGCGGCGTAACCTTGTTGGCGTACGCCATTTACCGCGAAGATCCCGTTTTCATTTTGGGACAAGCGAGCGGTTTATTGATTTATTTTCGCAATCTGTATTTTGTCGCTCACGAACGTAAACACCGTCACGAATCCACCGAATGATGATTCGCGTTTTAATTTTGTGGGGCATTTTGATTGCGGTAAATGTGGCAATTCGCCCGTTAATGCCCATCGACGAAACCCGCTACGTCAGCGTTGCGTGGGAAATGTGGGTGCGTGGCGATTTTTTAGTGCCGTATTTAAATGGCGAAACTTACAGCCACAAACCGCCGTTATTATTTTGGTTGATGCAATTTAGCTGGTGGATATTCGGCGTGAACGATTGGACACCGCGCCTAATTTCACCGTTATTTGCCTTGGGTTCGACGCTGTTATCCAGTTTAGTGGCGCGAGAATTGTGGCGCGAACGTCCGAAAATCGCAGAAATTACGCCGTTAATTTTACTCGGTTCGTCGTTTTGGTTGATTTACAGTACCTTGACGATGTTCGATATGTTGCTGGCTTTTTTCGTCTTATTAGCCATTTATAGTTTATTGAAATTGTCGCACTCGAATGCGTGGCGCGACGTGTTTTTACTCGGTTTTGCTATCGGCGGCGGCGTATTCAGTAAAGGCCCGGTCGTGTTGTTGCAAATTTTACCCGTCGCGTTGCTTGCGCCGTGGTGGATTCAGACGAAAACCGCTGATTTTCGCTGGCGTGATTGGTATTTAAAATTGTTCACTGCGATTTTAATCGGCGCAAGTTTAGCGTTGGCGTGGGCAATTCCAGCGGGCATTTCGGGCGGTGAAGCGTATCGAAACGCCATTTTTTTAGGGCAAACGAGCGGGCGTTTGGTGAAATCCTTCGCGCATCAATTGCCGTGGTTTTGGTATTTGGAACGATTGCCGCTGTTGGTGTTGCCGTGGTTATTTTTCAAACCGTTGTGGCAAGGCGCGAAAAAATTGACGTTGAATGACGACGGCGTGCGTTTTTGCATCGCGTGGGCGTTACCGGTTTTCATCATGTTTTCAGCGGTCAGCGGCAAACGGATTCATTATTTGTTGCCGCTTATTCCGGCGTTAGCGTTATTGTTGGCGCGGGCGGCGGATGAAATAAAAGACATCAAATCGTGGCAAAATGCGTATTTTGGCGTAAACATTTTTGTTGGTTTGGTTGCGCTGATACTGAGTTTATTTCCGCTGTTAAATTCTGCTTTTCATTGGCAAGAAAAATTGAACGGTTTTAATCCGTTGTTTGGCGTGACGTTGGCAATGATTTTGTGGCTGGTTCATTATGCGAATCGCGCGAGTGTTCAGCAAATCATTTTTTATACTTGTGCGCTGTCGATTGCCGCTCCGACGCTGATGGCTGCCAGTTATTTTCAGGTTTACGCGGAACGATTTGACACGCAACCTGTCGCTGAAAAAATTGCTCAATTTCGCGCTGAAAATAAAAGCGTGGCGTTTTACACGGGAAAATATCACGCTCAATTTCAATTTACCGGACGATTAACGCAACCGTTGATGTTGTTGAATTCGCCCGAAGCGTTGCAGATTTGGACGCAACAGCATTCGGACGGTTTTGTGTTGGTGGATTCTGAAAAATTGCCGCCCGACATGTTGGTTTATTCGCACGCTTATCGCGCTGGACAATTGGGTTTTATTCGCAGCCAATCGTTGTTTGAGCATTCCGATTTACTTCAGTGATATTACAAAATAGTTTCGTAGGGGCGTACTGCGTACGCCCGTAATACGCAAATGTTATCATCAAATGCCCTGCTTATGCGGGTTCACGCAGTGAACCCCTACAATTTGACCCAACGCATAATCGGTTTTAATCTGTTCTAATCGGAAAGCATTGATTTGATTTTCGAGCGTGTCACCTTCGTTTATTTCACACGCCACGCGCAAATAATTCGGCGTATAACCCAACACTTGAACGTTGCCATTTTCCAATTTGTCGCGCTGACCTTCCCACAAAATTTCAAACGTTTGCCCGATATTTTGCTGATAAAACGCCTGTTTCATTTCTTCCGCTAAACGGTGCAATTGTTCGCTGCGTTGTTTTTTGATTTCGTGCGGCACAGGATTCGGCAACGTCGCGGCTTTCGTACCTTCGCGCGGCGAATAAGTGAAAATGTGAATATGCCCAAATCCGCAACGTTTAATGAATTCAACGCTTTCTAGCCACTCTTCCTCAGTTTCATTCGGAAAGCCGACAATAATATCGGTCGTAATGTTGAAATGGGGAATTTGAGCGCGTAATCGTGCCAAAATCGGCGCGTATTCTTCGGTTTTACAGCGTCGCGCCATTCGTCGCAAAACCGCGTCCGAACCGCTTTGCAACGGTAAATGTAAATGCGGCATCAAACGCGGATTTTCAAATAACGTAAAAAATTCATCGTTCAATTCCCACGGTTCGAGCGACCCTAAACGCAAACGTGGAATGTCGGTTTGCGCCAAAATCGCTTGAATCAGCGACACGATATTTTCGCCGTTATCGCTGCCATAACCGCCCAAATGTACGCCCGTTAAAATCACTTCGTTAATGCCTTGCGCGTGCAACGCATTGATTTCAATAATTACGTCGGCAATGGCGCGACTGACTTCTTCACCTCGCGCCACGGTCACGATGCAAAACGTGCAACGATAACGGCAACCGTCTTGCACTTTCACAAAAGCGCGTTGTCGTCCGCGTGTAAAAAGTGAGATTTCAGCGGGTTCAGTTGCCATCGCTGGCATGGTTTCAAAGGTTAATTCGCTCAACGCTTTTTCGACTAAATTTTCTTTGTCTTTGTTGCTGACCACTAAATCTACGCCCAATAATGCCTGCGCTTCGTCGGCGTTTAACGTGGCGTAACACCCGCTGACGACTAATTTTGCGGTCGGATTTTCGCGGTGAATTCGGCGAATCAATTGGCGAGATTTTCGCGCCGCATCTTGTGTGACGGCGCACGAATTGATGACGACTAATTGCGCCGCCGAAATATCACGAGTAATCGCGTGACCTTGCGCTTGAAAGGCTTGCGCCCATGTTTCTAATTCGGCTTCGTTTAAACGACAGCCTAATGTTTTTAAATGAATTTGCATTTTGAAAGGGTAAATTGACTTTGAATGGAGTTAGTTTAAGGAAAGTAACGATACATTTCTTATAACTTGAACAAATCCGCCCGCGAAATCGTTTCAGAATTTTCACCTTCTTGAATTGCTCGAACTAATGCCACATCTTCCAACTTTTTAAGATTCGCGCTTTCTTCATACGATTTAAAATATTCTAGTGAAACAATCACGGCAGGTTTACCGTTTGGGCGCGTAATTAAAATGGGAACGTGGTCATCATTCACACGGTCGAATGTGCCAGCTAAATTTGCTTCAAAAGCTGAATAACTTAATGTGTTCATGGTTGCCTCGTTGTGAAAACTGTAAAAGAATGAAGGCGGCGTGTTGAATCACGTCGCCTTTCTTTGGGATGTTGAGAGTTGACGTGAGCCGACGGGGCGACTAATTAACGCATTCAATGTTAAATTTATTGGCAAAGTGATTTATCAACAGAAACACGACCCCCATTTTTATTGGTGGTATAGCATTTACCTTTTCTCCCAATAAAATAATCTTTTTCTGGTTCAATAAGCGTTTCACGAGCCGTCTTAGCTGATTGCTCTTTTACATCAACCTTGGTTGCGCCAGGATAATTATTGATGTTTATATTATTTTCAATTGCTGGTGCTGGTGTATCTACAATGAGAACTGATTTTTTTAATGGAATCAGAACACCAGGCTTGTCCAACATAGCTACAGAAATAAAGCTCGGATAAGTGTAGAAAGCGTTGTTAATTCCATCGATTGCAATACCAAGACATACTCCATAACCAGTCAATAAATCTAATAGTAAATAACCGCCATCAAATTTAGAATCAACAGTGTTTGAACCATTTTGATATTGGTTATCGCATTGAATAGACATAACATTGCCATCGCGGTGAATAGTCGTCGATTGGTTTGGTGGAACTTGCCACGAGCCTTCCTCATTTACAATTGTGCAATGCGTGGCTTCTTGCAATTTATCATTTGAAGTTGAGACTGAAAATTGTTGAGTTGACCCGTTAAACATACTGGCACAACCTGAAAGCAATGCGACGCTTGTAGCAATTGATATTTTTTTAATCATGATTCATCCTTTTTTAATCTGTTTTTTTGCGTGGTAAAAAAATCCCTTTGATGCAATCAGGGTTAATGATGCACAACTGAATATGATTATGGGTTTTAAAGCCTGCATTTGGGTAGAGTTCTTCACCTTCCCAAAATGCGGCTCTGACTGAATCGAAGTGAATACCTTCATCCGCCGCCATTTCGATAGCATAACGGATAACGGCACAATCTAACTCACGTTTTTTGAAATCAAAATCATTTTCGCCAAAAGGTGAGTTAGTTGGCAATTCCTTTCCCGCTTCTTTTAGTGTTAATTCCAATGCGTTAGCTTTACGCGCTTTGCTTTTTTCAACGGTTTCAGGTCTGAAAAAGTCTTTATGATAATTGCCATTTTCATCAAGAATTTTTGCTTTGATTAACAAAGCGGCTCTTTCTTCAGGTGTTCTAGTTTTCATCAGTTTTTCTCCTTTTATATCTAAGTCATAACGTATGTTTAAAGCGTGAACGGTACCATGTTTGGATTATATAACATTCGATGAGATTCGCTTGTTGATTGTGAGAGAATTTCAATCGCGTACAATAGCGGCATTCAAATTACTTTCAAACAGATTATTTCATGAGCGATTTACGGACATTTTTTCAAGATTCGTCGAGTTTTTACGGCAGCAACGCCAGTTTTATCGAGGAACTTTACGAGCAGTTTTTGGACAATCCCGAATCGATTGAACCCAGTTGGCAAGCACAATTTCGGGAATTACATCGGGCAGCGGACTACGAAATTGCCCACAGCCCGATTATCGAACGATTCGCGCAACTCGCGCAGAAATCACAAGGTCGTCTTGCCAAACTGCAAGGTTTTACCGAAGAAAGCGTTAAAAAACAATCCGCCGTGGCGCGTTTAATCAATCATTATCGCGTGCGCGGTCATCAAATTGCGCGAAATAATCCGCTCGGAAAAAATCCGATTTTGCCGCCCGATTTAGATCCGAATTATTACGGATTATCGGTGTTGGATATGGATACTTTGTTTGATACTGGCACGCTGCAAAGCGGTCAATATCTACCGTTGCACGATATTATTGCCAATTTAGAACAGATTTATTGCGGCAGTATTGGTGCAGAATTTATGCACATTGTCGATACGCCGACGCGCCGCTGGATTATTAACCAGTTGGAAAATTCCCCGCTGAACACATTCAAGCCAATCGCTGCTGCGCCTTTACAAAAACGAAGAAGAGCGGGTGAGGAAATCCAGTCAGTCGCGCCATTTTTAAAAAGCGTGGCAGGATTTAATTTAAGTGCTGAGAAAAAGTGTTCAACCTTAAAACAACTTATCGCCGCAGAAGGTATCGAAACCCATTTACACGCCAAATTTGTCGGACAAAAACGCTTTTCATTGGAAGGCAGCGAATCATTGATTCCGATTTTAGATGAATTGATTCAAGGTTTGGGCGCGAAAGACGCGAAAGAAATCGTGATTGGCATGGCGCACCGGGGACGTTTAAACGTGTTGGTGAATATCTTTGGTAAAAATCCGAACGTTTTATTTAGTGAATTCGCTGGCACATCGCCGCTTTTGGAAGGTATGAGCAGCGGCGACGTAAAATATCACATGGGTTTTTCGTCCGACGTTGAAACCGCTGGCGGCAACGTACATATTACCTTGGCGTTCAATCCATCGCATTTAGAAATCATCAATCCAGTGGTGGAAGGTTCGGTCAGAGCGCGGCAAGATCGCGCCGGAAAAAATGGCATCAATCGCGTGATTCCCGTATTGATTCACGGCGACGCGGCGTTTTCAGGGCAGGGAATTATTATGGAAACGCTTAATATGTCGCAAACGCGCGGGTTTTATACTGGCGGCACGATTCACATTGTGATCAATAATCAAATTGGTTTTACCACCAGTCATTCCGGCGACGCACGTTCGACACTGTATTGCACCGATGTGGCGAGCATGATTCAAGCTCCCGTTTTTCACGTCAATGGCGACGATCCCGAAGCGGTTTTATTTGTGACGCAATTGGCGTTGGATTTTCGTATGACGTTTAATCGTGACGTGGTGATTGATTTGATTTGTTATCGTCGATTGGGGCATAACGAAGCCGATGAACCCGCGATGACGCAACCGTTAATGTATAAAAAAATTCGGCAACACCAAACCACGCGCGAGTTGTACGCGCAAAAATTGATTCGTGAAGGTGTGATTGACGCGCCGCAAGTCAGCGCATGGATTGACGATTATCAACGTCGTTTAGCGGCGGGTGAAATTGTGTCGCGTCCGGTGTCAAAAATAAAATATTCCTACAGCGCAAAATGGCAACCTTTTTTAAATATGCCGTGGACAACGCCTTGTGAAACGGCGGTCAATCGCGATACGTTGCGTTATTGTTCGGAACGGTTGTTGCAATTACCGGCAAATTTTGAATTGCATCCGCGTGTGGCAAAAGTGATGGAAACGCGCCGCGAAATGATGGCGGGAAATGCGCCGTTGGATTGGGGATTTGCTGAGAATATGGCGTACGCGACGCTGTTATTGGACAGATTTAATGTGCGTTTAACCGGGCAAGATGTCGGACGCGGCACGTTTGTGCATCGCCACGCGGTGTTGCACAATCAACGTGAAAATCGTCATTACACGCCGCTCAAATATCTGCACAAAGAACAAGGCAACGCGCAGATTTATGATTCGTTGTTGTCGGAAGCAGGCGTGCTGGGTTTTGAGTACGGTTACAGCACCACGATTCCGAATACCTTGGTGATTTGGGAAGCGCAATTTGGCGATTTTGCCAACGGCGCACAAGTGTTAATCGATCAATTTATCAGTTCGGGCGAAACGAAATGGGGGCGAATGTGTGGGCTAGTGATGTTGTTGCCGCACGGTTTTGAAGGTCAAGGTCCCGAACATTCGTCGGCGCGTTTGGAGCGGTATTTACAACTTTGTGCCGAGCAAAATATCCAAGTTTGCAATCCAACCACGCCCGCGCAAATTTTCCATTTATTGCGGCGGCAAATGGTGCGGACTTATCGTAAACCGCTGATTATCATGAGTCCGAAAAGTTTGTTGCGCCATAAATTGGCGGTTTCGACGCTGAACGATTTGACGCACGGGCAATTTCACCCCATTTTGGGCGAGACTGAACTCGACGACGCAAACGTGACGCGCCTCGTTTTTTGTGCAGGAAAAGTTTATTACGATTTGTTGGAAACGCGCCGAGAAGTAGCTTTAAAACACGTTGCGCTGGCGCGAATTGAACAACTTTATCCCTTTCCCGAAGACTTATTCAAAGCCGAAGTGGCGCGTTATCCGAATTTAACAGAATTTGTCTGGTGTCAGGAAGAACCGAAAAATCAAGGCGCGTGGTATAACTCGAATCACCATTTTGTCGATAATTTGCCCGCACATATTTCAGTGGTTTACGCCGGACGGGAAGCATCTGCCGCGCCAGCGGTGGGAAATTTTCGAGTGCATGTAGAACAACAAAAAGCGGTGGTTCATGAAGCGTTATTTTAAAAATCGGCTCTGTAAAACTTAATCGTACATTCACAATGGATTCAAAAATACCATGATTATTAAGAAAACGTCGTCTGTAAAATATTTGTTTTTTATATTAACCTGCTCGATTTTTGTCAGCGAAGCGTTAATCATGTTATTTTTGGATAGCGCGATATTGCCACCCATGTCGAAATTAAATACGGCTTTATTGGATGCCACCTTGCTGCTGATTTTTAACTTCCCCGTCCTGTATTTTTTTGCATTTTTGCCACAGATTCGCACTGCTCAAATGCTTATTCACAGTCAAGCAGAACTGCTCAGGGCGAACGAGAAACTGATTCTTAAAAACATAGAGCTAGCATCTCACACCGCTGAAAGAGCAGCTCGCGCGGTGGAACTCGTGCTTGTTCAAGTTAAAAATACGGAGAGGGAAAGGCGTGCTACGGAACTGGCGGCATCGCATGAAAAAAATACGCTGTTGAATTTGCAAGTCAATCAGATGCAAAAATTGGAAAGTATCGGGCGGCTAACGTCCGGAATTGCTCACGATTTTAATAACATTTTGTCGTGTATGTTGGGTTATAACGAAATGAATTTAGCGATTTCTGATGAGATGCAGGATGAAGCGTTGCGTGATGAACTCGAAAAAAACACCAAGCAAATTGACAGTGCCGGTCAAAGAGCAGTGGTGTTAATTAAAAAAATGATGACTTATTGCCGCCAAGAAAAAATTCTCAAAAAATCAACCATTCAACCTGCACAAGAAGTGATTTACGAAGTGTTGGAAATGTTGCGCCCCGCGTTGACCCATCGAATCAAAATTGAATTTGAGCATTGTGGCATCGAAAATGGCGAATGTGACCTTTGTGTCAGGCGAGACGGGTGCCACACAAACATTCAAATTGACACGATAGATTTACATCAAATCCTGACGAATTTAGTGGTGAATGCGCGAGATGCGATGAAAGATTATAGCGGGATTATTACTATTTCGTTGAGCGTAGTGCCGAAGACGAAATTTAATTGCATCGCGTGTGCTGAAACTGTTGAAGGCGATTTTATTGAATTAAGCGTATCGGATAATGGCTCCGGGATTTCGCCGGAAATTATCCACCGTCTTTTCGATCCGTTTTTTACCACCAAACCACAAGGCGAAGGAACCGGACTAGGCTTATCGACGGTGAGCGGACTGGTGCATCAAGCAGGTGGACATCTTTTGGTGAATTCAAATCAAAGTGAACTGAAACACGGCACGGCATTTAGATTATTTTTTCCCGTTATTCACCTGCCGAATTGAGCGATTTAACGCTGGATGTTATTTTAGAAAAAGGTGCGGTGACATTTAATCACCCATTCAAAATAGCCCCCAGCCAGCCAAAAACTATGTTGCAGTTTTAAACGGTGTCAAACTTTGCTTTATCAATAACCTGAGACCGCGACAGCACGAGCGGGTTTTTCAACAAACTTTCCACAAAAAAATATAATAAAGGATTAAACAAATGTTGAAATTCACGAATGTTATAAAAATTCTTGCCGTGGCGATTTGCTACGCTTTAATTGCTCACTTCACGCATTTATATGGCACCGAAAATGGTATCGTTGGGGTGATTCGTCCGATGACGGGTTTAGGATTAGCGGCGGTGTTACTCGGCGGAAGAAATTATTTAGCAGCGGTATTTTTAGGTTCATTTTTCATCAATATGCTGACGTTAAATAATGCTTTCGCCGCTTTCGCCATTGCAACGGGCAGCACGTTAGAAGTCGCTGTGATTAGCAACGTGCTAAAACGTGACCACAGTTTTAATTTTGCCTTCACTAAATTACGCGATTTTATTTTTCTGCTCAAAACAACGTTTGGCGATTGTATTATCGCGGCAGTTATTGGCGTAACGACGCTTTATGCAATTGGTTTTTTAGCGTCAGAAGAAATTACAAAAAATTTACTGCATTGGTGGATGGGCGATGTGTTAGGTATTTTGTTAATCACGCCTTTTATTTTGGTCGTGTACGCTTACAAAGTGAATCCCCATCACGTGCAACACAATCCCGTTAAAAAAATTGCGTTAATTTTACTGGCAGCGTTTATCAATCAAGTTGTATTTTTTGGCTGGTTTCATGAAAGTTTAGGTGTCGTGGCACGGGATTATTGGTTGTTTCCGCTACTTATTTTAGGCGGACGACAATTAGGGGTGCGTGGCGTAACTTTTATTTTATTGATTACTGGAACCCAAGCCTTAATCGGTGCTGTTCAACACATTGGTTATTTTGCGAATGATTTAGAGAAAACGCAGTTGCTCGGTTACTGGATTTACATGATTTCGTTGTCAATTGGAGCCATGTCTGCGGTGACTAATTTAGACGAACAAAGTCAAAAACTTTCAACCATTCAAGAGCAATTGCATTGTAATTTGGATGAGTTGCATTATTACAAATTTGCGTTAGATCAACACGCACTCGTTACCATAACGGATATTCAAGGCACTATTACTAACGCTAATCTCAAGTTTTGCGAAATAAGCGGTTATAAGAAAAGCGAATTACTGGGTAAAAATCATCGCATCTTCAATTCAGGTGTGCATTCTGAAGAATTTTTTACCGCGTTGTACCAGTGCATAACACATGGAAAAACTTGGCGGGGCGAAATTTGTAATCGTGCTAAAAATGGCAATCTTTATTGGATTGCCGCGACGATTGTGCCGCTCCTAAACAAAGATGGAAAACCAACCCAATACATTAGCATTCGCACCGATATTACCGAGCGAAAAAAGAATGAGGAAATGATTCATCAATTGGCGTTTTACGATGCTTTAACGCACTTGGCGAATCGGCGATTGCTGATTGACCGATTGGAACGCGCCATCATTGCTAGCGAACGTACCAAAGAATACGGCGTGTTGATGTTTTTAGATTTGGATAAATTTAAACCGCTTAATGATACATTCGGACACCAAGCGGGCGATGCGTTATTGATTGAAGTCGCGCAACGTTTAAATCATTGTGTGCGAAAAATGGACACGGTGGCGCGTTTCGGTGGTGATGAATTTGTGGTGTTGTTGAATGAATTAGGCGCAGATGGTGTTGAAGCGAAAAAAACGGCGTGGGCGATTGCTGAAAAAATCCGCCTGACGTTAGCGCAGCCTTACCAATTAAAGGTGGATGGAAAAATAATTGAGCATCAATGCACTTCCAGTATTGGCGTGGTGGATTTCATCGGCGTGACAAAAAGTCAGGATGACCTATTAAAACAAGCGGATGATGCCATGTATCAAACGAAACACAGCGGGCGTAATGCTATTCATTTTTTTGAGCTTTGAATGTTTGCAGCGCAAATTGTAAATCCTGCCACGCCTTCCGTTTTTCAATCAGCGAGCGCAACAACTATGACGGATGATATTATTTAGCGGCGATATTTTAAAAGTAAAACTGAAAAAACCGCCTTTGTGAAACAGTGAATTTAAAGGCGGTTTTTATTTTGTATCGCCTTAATGTTTTAACTTTTGGACGTTAAATAACAGTCATCAAAAATTGTAACAATTTGCTGCCTACCCAACTTGCAACACACCAACGCCGCTAGTAACCGAAGCACCTTCAAAATTAGCAATGTGAATTCCGACTAACTCTACATAATGACCGGTATTTTCATTTGTTGAGGCGAATAACCATTGATTAGCACCGTCGTCATACGCGACAACTTTGCCGGCTTCTGATGTTCCACCTAAAAACTGTAGAACTTGTGCTGCAAAGTCTGCACCCGTTGCGGTAGGCGTACCCGTGAACGTCAGAAGACCTGTTAAAGGACTTACTGATGCAGCCGTTGTGCCTGCAACTAACGATTGAGTAGTCCATTCCAACGCACCGAATGTAACTGTTCCAAGATGAAAGATAGACAAGGCGGATGAGCTGCCTTGAACTAAATTGGCACTTGTCAAATCAGTTGCAACAATTGTGTTGATTCCTGCCGATTTATCTACAATGTTAATGACATTCACACCAGAACCCGCATTCACTGTAGACCCAGCAGAACCACTACTCACAGCAACATTGTCGTTTCCAGCACCGGTTGTAATGGTAATTCTACCAGAAGCCGAAGTGGCGGCTATGGTGTTGTCACCATTGCCTGTCGAAATAGTAATGCCGCCCGATTGTGTAGCCGATGTGATTACGTTGTCGCCGCCGCCGATAGTAACAGTTACCGCGCCAGAGGTTGTTTTCGCGCTGAAAACATTGTCGCCTGAGCCGATGGTAGCTGTGATACCGCCTGAAGTAGAATTGGCTCCAAAATGATTATCACCGTTTCCCGTGTAAATGGTGTTCCCGCCTGAAGTGGTCTGTGAAACAAAGTTGTTGTTGCCATCTTCTGCTGAAAATAGCACCAATCCTGACGTTGTTGAGATGCTACCATTGTTCACCGTACCTACTTTATCGTGAATGGTAATGCTTGTCGCGCCTGATGTAGTGGAAGTGTTAATCGTGTGATTATTATCACCCGCAGAAACTGTAATCGCACCTGACGTTGCTGCCAATGTGATACTGTCTTTTGTATCGCCAGAGAACACATCCAATGTGCCAGAAGTAGATTGCAAGTTGTAGTCAGAGTCGGTGTACGAGAACATCGCATCGACTTTCATGGAACCCGCTGTCGTTTGTGACTCAATTGAATGGAAACCTGCATTTTTATAATTTTCGCCCAACGTAACGCTTTGTGAGCCGCTAGTTGTGGTGCCGAAAACAAGCTGTTTGAACTGTGAAACACTCGAAAAAAATGAATCGGTTAATGTAACCGCGCTCGCTACCATTGCGGCATTAAGCAATAGTACATTTCTGGTAGCATCCCCTTGCACGGGACTGATGTTTGCGAAAGTATCGTAACTTACTACTTCATTCGCTGCTACTGAAGCGTCGTATTTATATGACATGATTAGTGTACTCCAAGTAAAAATTAGAAACCTACGGATGATATTGTGAATCAGCCGACTTTAATTTAGAAATTAGTTTCAAAAACCTAGACAACTGACACTGACTAAATACCTGATTAGAGTGCGCTTTTTTAATGATTATTACTATAAATAAAAACCCTAATGCTTTTATTCACATAGTTTTACGAAATGTTAAACCTGACAGATTCCAGATGCTTTAATTAGTTTGTAATCTTTTTGAACTCGTGCAGCGCAAATTGTAAATCCTGCCACGCCTTCCGTTTTTCAATCAGTGAGCGCAACAAATACGACGGATGATAAATGGCAATCAGCGGAATGTTTTCAACGTAATGGACTTCGCCGCGTAATTTCCCAATTTTTTCGTGCGTATTCAACAATGTTTGCGCGGCAATTCGTCCCACGGCAATAATTATTTTTGGCTGAATTAAGGCGATTTGTCGGCGTAAATAGTCGCGGCATTGTTTGATTTCATCAACGTGCGGGTCGCGATTTTGGGGCGGACGACATTTTAAAACGTTCGTAATAAAGACTTCTTCGCGCGTCAATCGCATGGCGTGTAAAAGTTTTGTTAATAATTGCCCCGCTTCGCCGACAAAGGGTTTGCCTTGTTCGTCTTCGTATTCGCCCGGTGCTTCGCCAATGAAAAGCCAATCGGCATTGACATTTCCTTCACCAAAAACGGTTTGGGTGCGAGTGGTACATAATGTGCATTGTTCACATTGAATTACGTCCGCGCGTAATGATTCCCACGAATCTGGCGTTTCCGGCGTTGCCTGTTCAATCGAAATAACGTCGATAGGTTCAAGTGGTGGCGCAATGACTTCAGCTGTAAACCGTGATTGCCAAACGGTTACGCCTATTGCGGTTAAATATTGTAAGCGAGTGATTTCAGAAAGTGCCATTGTAAATATAAATAAAAATCTGTCAGAATGCTGGCATTATAACGCCAAATCAACCGTAAAAATTAAAACAGCGATAGACTATGAAACGCAAAGATATTATACCCACTGATAAAGAACGCTTTATGCGAGAACAAGATTTCATTGTGTCCAAAACAGATTTAACGGGTCGAATTATTTATGGCAATGAAATTTTTATCGAATTTTCCGGCTACAAAGAAAGTGAATTACTGGGTAGTCAGCACAACATCGTTCGTCACCCGGATATGCCGCGCGTCGTGTTTAAATTGTTATGGGATTATTTAGCTGAAGACAAAGAAATTTTTGCTTATGTTAAAAATATGTCGAAAGATGGCAGTTTTTATTGGGTGTTTACTCACGTTGTACCCATTATCGATAAAGATAAAAAAAAAATTGGCTACACTTCCGTACGACGAATGCCTAATCCCAAAGCGATTCCCATTGTGACTGATCTTTATAAATCCATGTTAGAAGCTGAAAAAAATGCAGCAACAAAGGATGCAATGGCAGCTTCTGGCGCAATTTTAGGTAAAGTATTAAAGGACAAAGGCGTTAGTTATGAGGAACTTATCAATGTTCTCCAATCTCTTTAAGCTAAACGAAAAAGTGGCATTGACGCTGATGGCGTTGATGTGGTCTGCGTCGCTGGGTTACAGCTGGCTGCTCGATAATCATCAACCGTTGATTCTCACTTTTCTGACGTTAGGCTCAATCATTTCAGTTTGGTTGTGGCATCAATCCAATCAGCACGATAAAGAGCTACTTAAAAAACTGGTTGCTGCCGCCGATTTGTGGCGCAAAGGCGAAGTATACGCGCGGATTACGCAAATTAACGGCAAACAAACAGAATTACAAAAATTAGCATGGTCGATGAATGATTTGATGGATCACGTTGAAACGGCTCAAGTCGATTTGTATTATTCAATGGCCTATATTACTTATGGTGATTTTAGTCGGCGCAGTTATTCTGAAGGCTTACACGGTAGTTTTGCTCACGCGCTAAAAAGATTGAATTCGCTGACCGATGTTTTGTCCACCACCACCGCTGCCATCATCGATTTGATGGCAGCGGTGAGTGCCGGTAATTTTAATAAAAAAGTGAACTTAACCGTTAAAGGCGAATACGCTCGTGTGGTTGATAGCACTTCTCAAACCATGCACATGATGCAAGCCATGTTGAATAATGTCGGCGAAGTCATGAGTAATGTGGCGAAGGGCGATATTAGTAAACGAGTTCATGCAGAAGGGCAGGGTGATTTCGCGGTGTTGAAAAACAATGTGAATTTATCGCTCGATGCGCTGGAAGGCAGTTTGAATGATATTACCCGAATTTCAAACGCTTTATCAGAAGGCGATTTAACGCAAAGCATTCAAAAAAATTATCCTGGTACCTTTGGTAAAGTGATTTCAGGAATGAATAGCACGGTGGATAATATCAAGGCGTTGGTAAGTGAAATTAAGGATTCCAGCGAAATTATCACCCTCGCCGCTAAAGAAATTGCGGCAGGAAATAACGATTTGTCGCGTCGCACGGAAGAACAAGCCGATAGTTTGGAAAAAACAGCCGCAAATATGGAAGAATTTACTTCCGCTGTACAGAAAAATAGCCAAAGTGCGAATCATGCCAATGAATTAGCACGCATGTCGTCAACTATTGCTCGAAACGGTGTGACGGCAGTGAGTCAAGTGGTCGTGACCATGAATGGCATTAACGAATCGTCGAAAAAAATTGTGGATATTATTTCCGTGATTGACGGTATTGCATTTCAAACCAACATTTTAGCGTTAAATGCGGCGGTGGAAGCAGCCCGAGCCGGCGATCAAGGGCGCGGTTTTGCGGTAGTGGCAACGGAAGTACGCAGTTTGGCACAACGTGCCGCGTCGGCAGCCGGTGAAATTAAAAATTTGATTGGTGATTCTGTTGATAAAGTTCAAGAAGGGAGTTATTTAGCCGCAAAAGCTGGTAAAACAATGGAAGAAATTTTAAGTTCAATTCAAGGTGTAACCAATACCATTTCAGAAATTACTGTGGCTTCCAATGAACAATCGACCAGTATTGTGCAGGTAAATCAATCGCTTTCATACATGGACGACGTAACACAACAAAACGCGGCGTTAGTCGAACAAGCGTCGGCGGCGGCTAAGTCACTCGAAGAACAAACACATAATTTGTCAGCAACGGTTGGCAATTTCAAAATATACCCTTAAATAAAATGGAAAATCCGAAATGATGAAAATACTAATAGTGGAAGATGACGAAATGGTTCGGGATATGTTGTTGCGTCATTTACAGCGTAGAAATTACACTGTCATTGTCGCTAGAAATGGTGAAGAATCTATATCTGTCGCCTCCTTGGAACGTCCAGATTTAATTTTGATGGATTTAAATATGCCTGTAATGGATGGTTTGGAAGCCACACGTTTGATTAAAAGAAATCCTATTACCGCGCACATTCCAGTGATTATGTTATCCGGACACACCATGCCATCACACGTTGCCGAAGCAAAATTATTTGAAGGCAGTTGTGATGATTATGAAACGAAGCCGGTGGATGTTGAACGATTGATTGGAAAAATCCAGGCGATTTTGCAACCATAAACGCCGTCAACATCATTTCAAAAAACGTTTTTTCAGCTCACCATTAAAAATGCCGCCATATCACATCGCGGCATTTGCCTTATTTTCTTATTTTTAATAGGGTATATCACGCAGTTCAGCACACATACTCCCGCTGTTTTATCCTTAACATGTTGAAAAATAAATAATTATATTTGTGGCACGACTTTCGCTAAAGTCTGTATGCAACACAATTTTTTATCGTGTTGGAGAAGTTTTTAAAATTCACCGAAATTATTTTTTATTAAGCAAAACATTTTATGAAAAAAAACAATAAAAGCGTTTTTGGTCGTGTAGCGTCCATCGTAGCAGTGGGTTTAATGGCAGTTTCTGTTGGTCACGCCGCCACTATTCCTGGAAAGGGAAAAGGTATGATGCCGACGTTCACGACTGTGCTGACTACAGCTGTTTTTACAGCAAAAAGTCAAAGTTGGAGCAATCCAGCGTTTGGTGATATGGGCTGGACGCACCATTCAGGCTGGGGATTTGTGACGGCTAACCAAGGTCAAACTGTTACCATCACGACAACTTCAGAAGTAAAAGGCATTCACCCAGGCTCAACCGTTTGGTATCGCGGCGCGACAGATTTAGCAGGAGGCGTTAAACCTATTACAGCCGTTAAAGCTATTCCAGCTACTAACACTACTCCAGCGGTTGCAGCGGTTCTTGGCGTATCAGGTTCTGCGCCTTATGATTATGTATTGGATCATTTTTATATTCAAAATGGCAACATGTCTAAAATTGGCGCGATGACAGAAGATGAACCTGCTGTGAGTATTGGCAACCTTGTCATGAAATATGTGATTCATGGTTACGATGCTGACAGTAACACGGTGAATGATGTCGATTTAAAACCGAAAAAAGACGGTGTTCCAGGCAAATTAACCCTTAGTTTTAAAGCTGCTAAAACGGGAACTTATATGTTTGTGGTCGGTGGTTTTAATCCTGATGCAAACATCACTGACAATGCTGCCCTAAACAACATTAAAGTTAGTGTAAAGGTTAAATAATTTCTCTCATTTCAAAAACAATCCGCCGCTGGTCGATGGCTGTGGCGGATTTTTTTGTATAAATATCATTATAAAATTAACCGCTTATTCTCGAATAACTCACATTACTGAGTAAATTATGCACAAAAACTACCGTTTTTCGATGCTTGCCAAACCGTGGCATCTTTTTACTTTATGTTCTCTCACGTTAACATTTGCCGGAAACGTGGCAGCGCACGGTAATACGCCGCCGTCTTTGAAAGGCGTTGCTCTGCCGATTACACCTGGATTACTGGATGGCGATGCGCCGATTGTGATTGATAAAACTGCGGCGATTCAATTGGGTAAAGCGTTGTTTTGGGATTCTGCTGTGGGCAGTGACGGCATGGCGTGCGGGTCGTGTCATTTTCACGCGGGAGCCGATGGACGCTTTCAAAATCAATTATCAACTGGCATTTCACATAAAAAACCAACTGGTGCAACCTTTCAAAAAACAGCGTCAGGCGAAAATGGCGGCGTGAATTACACACTTCAAACCAGCGATTTTCCATTTTTTCAGTTAGTCGATCCGACTGATAAAAATTCATCGGTATTATTTAACACCGATGATGTGGTGTCGTCGGCGGGCGTATTTTTACGCCGTTTTAATAGCGCAACTCAAACGGGTAGCAGCACGGATAATTGCACCTCGGTAAAAGACAAAATTTTTCATGCTGGAACTTTAAATACGCGCCAAGTTCAAAATCGCCAAGCTCCTAGCGTGATTAACTCAGGGTTTAATTTCCGTAATTTTTGGGATGGTCGCGCCAATAACATTTTTAATGGCGTATCGGCTTTTGGTGTTCGCGATACGAAAGCGAAAATTTGGGTGGCGAAAGAAGACGGGACGGTGGTCAGTGAAATTCTACGTTTAGAAAATGCGGCTCTGGCTTCACAAGCTGTTGCGCCTGCTCTCAACGATGCCGAAATGTCTTGCACGCAACGCACTTTTCCAGAATTGGGGCGCAAATTGTTAGCGCGTCAGCCATTAACGACACAAGAAATTAACGCTGACGACAGCGTGTTAGCAACGCTGAGAAATACATCGGGCAAGGGTTTGACTGTGTCTTATGACGACTTAATTAAAAAAGCCTTTGCCCCGCGTTATTGGGATGGAAAGGGCGATTTTGGTAAACCTAAAAACGTAAAAGCCTTGCCTTATAATCTTACCGAAGCCAATTTTTCGTTGTTTTTTGGTTTAGCGTTGCAGCTTTATCAACAAACGCTGGTGTCTGATGAATCGCCGTTTGACACGCCACGCATTCCCGATACTTATCCACGCATTCCTGAAGGATTGGATGAGCATCAACAAAAAGGTTTAACGATATTTCTTGAAGCACATTGCGCGATTTGTCATCGTGGCGCAACGTTATCGGCCGCCGCACATCCTGATCTTTTTATCGCGAAAGGAGCGCGAGCATCGTTAAGTTTAGTCAATCGTAAAACGTTGAACGGTTCATTTAACGGTAAAGGGGTCGCGCAAGCGATTATGGATGAAGGTTATTTCAATACCAGCGTCACACCAGAAGAAAATGATTTAGGCGTGGGCGGCGAAGATCCTTTTGGTAATCCGTTGTCTTTTAGTGAGCAATATCTTCAGCAACTTTTGACTGGCAAACCGATGATTGATCGGATTGCGGTGAATACTTGCGATATGGATAATCCTTTCTTGGTCGATTATAAATACAATGAGCTAATCGATGATCCTTACATTACGGGCGATTGCGGCGATACGGCGATATATTCAAAAATTCCCAAGGTGTCGGTATTAAAAGCCGAGCTGAATACAATCAATGGCGGTCGAGCATTAGCCGCTGTGAAAGGTGCGTTTAAAGTGCCGTCTTTGCGGAATGTAGAATTAACCGCGCCGTATATGCACAACGGCAGTTTGTTGACATTAGAACAAGTGGTGGACTTTTATTTCCGTGGCGGTAATTTCAACAATAACGCTCATTTTGCTACCGTCGTTTTTGAACAGCCGATTACACCTGAACAAAAAGCGGATTTGGTGGCTTTCTTAAAATCACTTACTGATGAGCGTGTGCGCTGGGAACGTGCGCCGTTTGATCATCCTCAATTGTTAATTCCTAACGGTCATGGCACGAATGCAAGTGTGAAAAATACCACACAAGCCGAAGATTTATTCTTGAACGTTCCTGCGATAGGAAAAAATGGTCGAGATGCCAAGTTGGGTGCGATAAAAGCCTTTGAAGATTATTTAAAGCCGTAAATGTAGTTTTTGTGCGGCGATTAAAACTATAAAATGGAAGTCGGATTAGGTAGAAACTAATCCGACTTTTGTTTTTTCAAATGGGAGAATCGAAATGGGCGTTGTCATTTTTATCGTGATTATTTTATTTGTCGTAGGTGGTTTGTTGATTTTGTTACGTTCTGCCAACAGCCACAAAGTGCCGCCGAATGTGAAATCACAACCGTATTCTGACGACGAAGACGATTAAACTTTTAACATAAATGTCACTGGACCATCGTTCAGCAAAGCGACTTTCATATCGGCACCAAATTCACCAAACTGCACGTTGTCGTAAATTTGCGCGGCGTGCGTTTGTAAATAATCAAACAGTTCGCGTCCCAATTCAGGTGGCGCGGCGGAAGCAAAACTGGGGCGATTGCCTTTATTGGTATTCGCTGCCAACGTGAATTGCGGCACCAGCAACAATCCGCCGTGAATATCGCGCAAACTCAAATTCATTTTATCGTCGCCATCGGCAAAAATTCGGTAGTTTAAAATGCGTTCCAGCAAGCGTTCAGCAAGCGTTATCGTGTCCATTTTTTCGACTGCAACTAACGCCAAAATGCCTTGTTCAATGTTGCCAATAACGTTGCCATTCACAGTCACGCTGGCGTGTGTGACACGTTGAATAATCGTAATCATAAAAATAAACTCGGTAAAAAAAATTCACTGACTAACATCGGTTGCCCGCCAATACTGTATTGCGTGCAGCGTCCCCATAATCGTTCGGTTGGCGCGAATTCATGTGTCCACAAACTCGGCTCAATTCGCACAATGCCTAACGGTTTTCGTTCCAAACTCGGCGCAGAAAATAAAATTTCGCCCAACGGTCGCGTGCCTAAACGCGCCAAATTTCCTTGCGCGATGTTCAAGGTTTTTTCTGGAATCACGGTTCGCGCCAAAATTAACGGCGTTTGATTCGACAACAAAATCACTTCACGCACCAAACAAACACGGTGTTCGGGCTGTTTTAAAATACGTCTTTCATTTAAAAAAGGCAGTTGCTGTTGTTCAAATAAAACGCGAACGCTGATATTTTCCCACTGATTTCGTAGGCGTTGCGTGAGCGATTTCGATTCACACAACCACGATTGCAAGGCCGGCGGCAACGTTTTCCGAATGGTGGAATGAGTAGGAATCCAGCGGGGTTCGTACTGAAATAAACGACTGTGAGTCATGAGCAAAACAAGGCAGTGAATGAACGCGCGGATAGTAGCAAAGAAAACCGTTATCCGCTACGAACGGTTAAAATGTTATGATTACATCACGCTAATTGATAGCCGATTACCCATCCTTTTTATTTAAAACGAAACCCAAAAATTCATGGCAAAAAGAATCCGCAGTCGCAAAAAAACCTTTTCAGATATTCCAACACTCGCCACCATCGAATCGTTAGCCCACGACGGGCGCGGTGTGACGCACGTTGACGGCAAAGTTGTTTTCATTGACGAAGCCTTGCCGACGGAACAAGTCGAATTTATTTACACCGACAGCCGCAAAGATTACGCAGAAGGCAAAGTCGTTAATTTACTCACTCGCGCCGAAGTTCGCGTCGATGCGCCGTGTCCGCATTATGGCGTGTGCGGCGGGTGCAGTTTTCAACACGTCGAAGTGACCGCGCAAATTCAAATCAAACAAGAATTATTGTCCGAACAATTTAAACGCATCGGCAAAGTCGAAACGCCTGAATTATGGTCGCCACTGGTCGGTGAACATTGGGGTTATCGTCGCAAAGCCAGAATGGGCGTGAAATATGTGGAGAAAAAGGGTCGCGTGTTGGTGGGTTTTCGGGAACGTCGCAATCCATTTTTAGCTGAAATCAACGGTTGCGCGGTGATGCACCCGATGGTTGGCACACGTTTAGTTGAATTGGGCGAAATGATTGAAAGTTTAACGATTCGAGACAAAATCCCGCAAATCGAAGTGGCGATTGGTGACGAAAAATGTGTGTTAGCGTTCCGCGTTCTGGAACCACCAACGTTAGAAGATAAAGAAAAAATGCGGGCGTTCGCACACAAAAACGACATCAGCGTCTGTTTGCAATCCAAAGGCCCCGATACGATTGTGCCGCTCGATGGTGAACCTGAAGTGATGTTGACGTATGCGCTGCCGGATCAGGACATTGAATTTAAATTTCGTCCCGCGATGTTTACGCAAGTCAATTACGGCATCAATCGCCAAATGATTAACCGCGTGTTGGATATTTTGCAATTGACCAAAGACGATAACGTGTTGGATTTATTCTGCGGGTTGGGAAATTTCACTTTGCCGATGGCGAAATATGCCGGTCGGGTGGTCGGTGTCGAAGGCGATCAACCGCTCGTCAATCATGCGAAAGAAAATGCGCGTCACAACAACATCGAAAACGTGGAATTTTACGCGGCGGATTTAACCAAAGATATTAGCGGCATGGCGTGGGCGAATCAGCGTTATAACAAAATTATGCTCGATCCATCGCGGGCGGGTGCGTCGGAAATTTTGCATCATTTGAAACGCTGGCAGCCTGAACAAATCGTTTATGTGTCGTGCAATCCGTCAACATTGGCGCGTGACGCAGGAATTTTGGTCAACGAATTGGGTTATAAACTCGTTAAAGCGGGCGTGATGGATATGTTCCCGCACACCGGTCACGTTGAATCGATGGCGTTATTTGTGAAAGGCTAAAAATGGTATGAATCAATTTTTTAAAACCGACGAATTCAACGATTGGTTGAAATTATTGAAAAATTCGACAGCAAAAGCACGAATTGTTCAACGATTGGATAACGCCATTTTGGGAAACTTTGGCGATACAAAACCCGTTGGTGAAGGTGTTTGTGATATGCGAATTCATACGGGCGCGGGTTATCGTGTGTATTACACGCGCTACAATGACAAAACCTATTGGCTATTGCTCGGCGGTGACAAATCGAATCAACAACATGATATTGAAAAAGCCATTCGTCTTGCTAAAAATTTAAAGGAAACAAAATCATGACCACTCTCACGCCTTTTCATGTCGCAGATTATTTAGACTGTGAAGAAACTATTGCCGAATATCTTACCGCTGCATTGGAAGATGGAGATCCAAAAATTTTTTTGATTGCGATTGAAAACGTGGCTCGCGCTCGTGGAATTTCTCAATCCGCTAATCCAGCTCAAGATTTGGGATTAAGTACGATATTAAAAGTTTGTCATTCGCTGGGAATGAGCTTGTGTGTTAGACCTACAAAACCTTGTGCGTTGGCACAGTAAACATAATGGAATTTAAGATGCACCATTCTGATATTACGATTATTGGCGGCGGCGTAATGGGTTTGATGACCGCTCGCGAATTTCTCAACGCGGGCGCGACTGTTACCGTGTTGGAAAAAAATGAATGCGGGCAAGAATCGTCGTGGGCGGGCGGTGGCATTTTGTCGCCGCTTTATCCGTGGCGGCAAGCGCAATCGATTACGGATTTGGTGTTGCCGAGCATTCAACGTTATGCGGAACTCGCCGCCCAATTGCACGCTGACACGGGAATAAATCCCGAATGGACGCAAAGCGGTTTGTTGATTACACAAAATCCAGATGATGAAGTGGCGCGGCGTTGGTGTGAAAATTCGCACCTAAAAATGGAAACTGCCAACAGCGCACACTTTCAAAATTTAAACGTGCAATCGGACAAACCGATTTTTTTGCCAGAAATTGCTCAAATTCGCAATCCGCGTTTTCTGCAAGCCTTGAAAAAAGACGTTTTAAATAAAGGCGTTCATTTGATTGAACATTGCGAAATTACTAATTTCACGCTGGAACACGCGTATTTGCATGATGTTCATACGAATCACGGTAGATTGGCGGTGAATGAAATTGTCATGACAACGGGCGCGTGGACACGTTCGATTTTTCAAGAACATTTGATTGGCATCCTCGACGCGCCCGAAATTTATCCGGCAAAAGGGCAAATGTTGTTATTCGACGCGCCACCGAACACGTTGCCGCATATTATTTTAGACGGCGACCGTTATTTGATTCCGCGCCGCGACGGGAAAATTTTAGTCGGTAGCACGGTTGAACACGACGTTTTTCATAAAACGATTACCGTTGAAGCGCACGACCAACTTTCGCACTTTGCGATGACATTATTGCCTGCCTTGAAAACCGCGCCGCTCATTAAACATTGGGCAGGCGTGCGTCCTGCAACGAAAGATGGCGTGCCGTATATTGGGCGACATCCTGACATTCACAATTTGAGTTTGAACGTCGGACATTTTCGCAACGGGCTAACAATGGCTCCGACTTCGGCGCAATTATTGGTGGATTTAATTTTGAATCGTCCACTGGTTGTGAATCCTGAACCCTATCAATTTTTTAAACATTTACCGAAAAAATCACTATGAATCCTTATTCCTTACTTCGTCCATTATTATTTTCGGTTGACCCTGAAACCGCGCACGATTTGAGTTTGAAAGCCTTAACGGCAACCCAAAATGTGGCGGGTTTGTTGTATCCAAAAGTTCCCGAAAAACCTGTCACCGTGATGGGTTTGACCTTTAAAAATTCCGTTGGATTGGCGGCGGGTTTAGATAAAAATGGCGATTGTTTAGATGGTTTTGCGGCGTTGGGATTTGGTTTTTTAGAAATCGGAACCGTAACACCGCGTCCCCAACCGGGAAATCCTAAACCGCGTTTATTTCGTTTGCCCGAACACGAAGCGATTATTAACCGCATGGGTTTCAACAATAAAGGCATCGATTATTTGTTGGCACAAGTTGAACGCAGTTCGTACGCAGGCGTTTTGGGCATTAACATCGGTAAAAATGCCGACACGCCGATTGAAAATGCGCTCGATGATTATGTGATTGGGCTGCGAAAAGCCTATTCGGTGGCGAGTTATGTGACGTTGAACATTTCGTCACCGAACACGAAAAATTTGCGCCAATTGCAGCAAGGCGACGAGTTGAAAAAACTGATTTCAACCATGAAAGAAGAACAGTTGAAATTGCAGATTCAACACGGGCGTTATGTGCCGCTGGTGTTGAAAATTGCGCCCGATTTAACGCCGGACGAAGTGCGAAACATTGCGGATTTATTGATGGAATTTTCTATTGATGGCGTGATTGCTACAAATACCACGATTTCACGCGACAAAGTTTCTTCGCATCCGTTGGCGCATGAAATGGGTGGTTTGAGTGGTGCGCCTGTGAAAGAAATGGCGACCGAAATCGTGCGTTTATTGGCGGCAGAATTGAACGGGAAACTGCCAATTATCGCGGTCGGTGGCATTATGAGCGCGAGCGATGCTCAAGAAAAATTAGACGCGGGTGCGAGTTTGGTTCAAATTTACACGGGTTTAATTTACCGTGGCGCGACGCTAATTAGCGAAATTGTGAATGCCTTGCCCACACAACAAACTTAAACTACATAATTTCCACACATTTTGTTTCTAAACTGTGTTCAACCTTCAACATATTGAAGGCAATTTTTAGTCACAAACTGAGGAAATTTTATGAAAGTTCGCAATTTAATGATGTCTGGTGCGGTGTTAGGTTTATTAGCAGCGACAGCGCACGCTACCCCCCCCGCGTGGTGAAATGCCTTTTCCGTTTGATTTTGCTAATGTAGAAACGGCGTTAATTGACACGAATGCCGACGGTCGTATTTCTGTAACAGAAATCACCGCCGCTCGTACCGCAGAATTTGCAGTAATTAACACAACCGTGGCGGATGATGTCACGTTTGCGGAATTCAGTGCTTACACCACGAAACAGCAAACCGCAAAATTAACCAGTTTAGACACCGATAACACGGGAACATTGTCATTGGCAGAATTTACCGTTGGTCAAACGGATGCAAATACCGTGAGTGTCGCCACCGAAATTTTTGATTTAGCAGACAGCAACGATGACAAAGCGTTGAGTGCGGCGGAATTTAACGTATTGTTGCCAAACGCAGGCGGTGCAATTCATCAATTTGCCATGCTTGACCAAAATTATGATTTAGTGATTTCGCAAGCCGAATATCTTGCTGCACCTAAAAAAACCGCTGGAAATTTGTTACCACCGCCACAACGTGCTGAAAATTTGTTACCACCACCACAACGCGGTGGCAAAGGCGGACGTTAATTTGATTTTCTAATCAACGTTTGTTCACGCTAAGTTTGCCAACTCTACGATATAGCGTTGGCAAACTAACATTATAATTTTTAAGAGATTGATACGATGTCTATAAATAGCGTAAGTTCCGCTAGTGCCGCAATCATTTCACCCCGTCTAAATTCAGCAAAAATAACGGAAGATTTGTTTTCAAAGTTAGATACAAAAGGAAAAGGCTATCTTGAAAAAAGTGATTTAGCCGCCGTATTCAATTCTAGTAATTCAACCAGTTCGACCACAACAGCCAATGATATATTTGCCAAATTAGACAGCAATAGCGACGGTAAAGTTACGAAAGTTGAAATGAAAGCAACTTTAGAAAAACTTGCCGCACAATTAGATCAACCGCTAAAAACTCGTTTACAAGGCGGTGCGCCACCTCCACCACCGCAAAACGAAAGTCAAAGTAGCACGAGTAGTAGCACAACAAGCGTTGGAGCTGCTGACGTTAACGGTGACGGTAAAATATCAGAAGCTGAGGCAAGTGCTTATTATGAAAAAACAAAAACCGCACCTGACGCAAAAGCGAACACCAATACAACTTCTACGCCCGCGCCGACGGACGCAGAAACTAAATTGATGGGACAAATGATTGAATTGGTAAAAATGATTCAGGCTTACACAAATCCCACTGATAATATGGCTAATGCCACGAAAAACACCGCTCTTTTGACGGCATCTTAAATTTGTCGAATTTGACCTTATCGTGAAACTTAAATTATTTGCGAAACTGTTTCTTTTTCTTTTTGCAGCCATGTTGCTGCTGCTGGGATCGATAATTCTAGCTGTGCATTTTAATTTTAAGCAGGGTTTGAGTGGGTATTTGCAAAAAATTGAGCAGGAAAAATTGCAGCAATTCACGCAACAATTAGGCGAATATTATTCACAGCATAAAAATTGGGAAGAATTTTACGATCATCGTTTTTTGTTTGCGTGGCTTTCAAGTTCAGCTTTAGCAAAATATCCCCAGCCATTTTCACTGTTACCACCTCCAGATTTTGAACATCATAGACCACCACCTCCCCCGCGTGATTTTCAAGATTATCATCAATCGCCAGACGATCATGATCATTCACATACTCCCAAACCCATTGATAGCGATATGTGGGTATCAATCGATAGAATTTTTGTTTTCGATAATCAAAATAAAAAAATTGCAGGTTCGCCCGAACCCATTGATTTTGAAAAAGAACAAAAAATGCCGATTGTCTCCGAAGGTCAACAAGTTGCTTGGCTAGTCATCAAACCGAATCCGTTGATAACCGATCAGTTATTGATTGATTTTATGCAAAGTCAATTACACGGTTATTTGTGGATAGTTGGCGTGGCATTATTGATGTCACTATTTTTAGCCTTTGTGATGACTCAGCAAATTCTATTACCGTTACGACGGATTACAACGGGAATGCGTTCGTTGACGACGGGCGATTTTTCGACACAAATTACCGATAAAGGTTATGACGAATTAGCGACGCTTGCTAAAGATTTCAATTTGTTAGGTCGTGCATTAGCGGAAAGTGAGCAAATGCGACAACAATGGCTGGCGGATATTTCGCATGAATTACGAACGCCGTTAGCGGTGTTGCGCGGAGAATTAGAAGCCTTAGTCGATGGAATTCGTGTGCCTACGCCTGAACGGATTCGTTCTTTAGAGCAAGAAGTGTTGTCATTAACGCGCTTAGTCGATGATTTATATCAATTATCACTTTCAGATTTAGGCGCGTTAGATTATCAATTTAACCGTGTTGAATTGGTTGAACATTGCAAAATGATTGTTCAGACATTTCAAGCTCGTTTTGCTAGTCGGGGCATGTCGTTAACGTTTTTTACGGATTATCCGAATGTGTTTGTGAGCGGTGATGCAATGCGTTTGGCGCAGTTATTTTCTAATTTGTTAGAAAATAGTTATCGCTACACCGATAATCAAGGAACTTGCCGCATTACAATCGAAGAGCAAAAATCCCTCGTTATTATTGACGTTGACGACAGCGCACCGAGTGTTGATGCCCAAGAATTACCGTTATTATTTGAACGCTTTCATCGTGTGGATAAATCACGGCAACGTCAAACAGGCGGCGCGGGTTTAGGATTGGCAATTTGTCAAAATATCGTCAAAGCCCACGACGGACAAATTCACGCGACCGTTTCAAAATTAGGCGGCGTGCGAATCAGGATTGAATTACCTAAACTACATTTTTAAGGAAGGTTTTTTGAACAAAAAAATTTTGATTGTGGAAGATGAGCCAAAAATCGCCGCATTGCTTGTGGATTATCTGGCTCACAACGGATTTGAAAGTCATTGGATTGATAATGGCGCAAACGTAATCGATTGGGTAAAACACAATAATCCTGATTTGATTTTGATGGACATTATGTTGCCACAACGTGACGGCATCAGTTTGTGCAAAGAAATTCGAGAATTTTCAACGGTGCCTTTATTTTTAATCACGGCGCGAGTGTCAGAAATAGACCGTTTGCGTGGTTTAGAAATTGGCGCGGATGATTACATTTGCAAACCATACAGCGCGAAAGAAGTGGTCGCGCGAATCAAAGCCATTTTTCGCCGTTTAAATAATTTTTCTGCTAATTTGCCAGTGATTGCCGGTTTTAATTTAGACAAAGGGCGTTTTCAAGCCTATTACGAAGGCATATTGCTCGATTTAACATTGAGTGAATTTCGGGTTTTATCGGCGTTGCTCAACAAATGCGGCAAAGTGTATTCGCGGGCGATTTTGTTAGATATTTTGCATGAAGACGAGCGCGATGTTTCAGATCGTCTCGTGGATACGCATATTAAAAATTTGCGACACAAACTTCAAAAAATTGCAGGCGAAAAAGATATTATTCAGTCGGTTTATGGTGTGGGCTATAAAATCGAAATTTAACGATTACCTTGAAAAAAAGAATCATGCCCATAAATCTGCAAAGATTCATTTTTTAATTAAACTAAAGGAAAAACCGTGACGACAGCGACACACAAAGAAACCTTAGGCTTTCAAACCGAAGTGAAACATTTATTACATTTGATGATTCACTCGCTTTACAGCAACAAAGAAATTTTCTTGCGCGAATTGATTTCAAATGCGTCTGACGCGGCGGATAAATTACGTTTTGAAGCGTTATCCAACGACGGTTTATACGAAGGCGACAGCGATTTAAAAATTCGCATTGAATTCGACGAAGCCAAACGTACCGTGTCAATTATCGACAACGGCATCGGCATGAGCCGCGCCGAAGTTCAAGAACACATCGGCACGATTGCAAAATCAGGCACGAAACAATTTTTTGAAGCGTTGACCGGCGAACAAGCCAAAGACAGCGAGTTAATCGGACAATTCGGCGTGGGTTTTTACTCGGCATTTATCGTTGCCGACAAAGTCACATTGACCACACGCAAAGCGGGTTCAGCCGAAGCCACACGTTGGGAATCAGCGGGCGAAGGCGATTACACGATTGAAAATGTTGAAAAAGCGACACGCGGCACCGAAATCGTTTTGCATTTAAAAGAAGGCGAAAGCGAATTCTTAGACGGTTGGAAATTGCGTTCAATCGTTCGCAAATTTTCCGACCATATTTCGTTGCCGATTGTGATGGACAAAGAAATTCAATCTGAAT
>CAIQDI010000005.1 GCA_903870545.1 uncultured Pseudomonadota bacterium | reverse complement strand
GCGACAGCGTGTCAACCGTGTTGAAACTTAACGCCGTCTTGTTGAGAATGCCGGCAAATTTGTTACCCGCCAAATCTTTAATTGCGCTGGCAGAAATTTTGACGCTGTAAGTGCTATTCGGCAATAAATTATCGGTAGGATTCAGCGTGAGGGTGTTACCGCTAATTTTGATTTGAGATTTGTCGGTAATAGAAATGCTGTGACTGTCTTTGCCATCACTAATAACGATGTTGCCAGAACCCGCTTTTACCGCTTCGTTAAACTTCAATATCACATTTTGATTCACTTTTACCGCGCTACCGTTGGCTTTGGGTATCGCGGAACTAAGTGTTGGAGCAATTTTATCTGTGTTTTCAGTCATAGTTTTTTATTCTTAATAATGTCGTGAGTGTTTAGAAAAACCCCAATAATCTTGTGGAGATTTTGAATTTAAACACAACCAATTAAGAGAAAACTTACGGAAACTTACCAATACTTACCGATACTTACGAGATTAGGTGAACTTACACAATCGTTAACTGGACGCACAATTGATAGCCCTGCCCTCGCACGCTTTTAATGGCATTTTTATTATCACAAGCCTGATTGATTTTTTGGCGTAAACGGTGCATTTTTACTTCTAAATTCGATTTTTCGAACGCAACATTAGCCGATAATTCGCCGATGGCATCGATGATTTGCCAATAATCTAACTGGTGGTTTTGCGCTCGGGCAAGCGCATTAAGAAGAAGCGATTCGGATTGATTAAGGCTGACCTCACCCGCAATACCTTTCAAAACCAGACGCTTTAAATCAAGCGTCAAAATACTATTTCCATTGCCAAGACCATTCACCCGACGAGACAACGACGCTATCGTCGCCAAAAGTTCAGCCGGATTTACCGGTTTAATCAGATAAATATCCGCGCCACTTTCGTAACCAATGACTCGGTCGCTTAACTCCTGGCGTGCTGTCATGATGATAATGCCCACATTCGGATTCACTTTTCTAATGCGTCGTGTGAGGCTGAGACCATCTTCATTGGGCAAATTTAAATCGATGATAAAAATATCGGCATATCGACCGCCTGCTTCGTCGTCTAAATCTTCCGCACACGCCAAACCCACAACGCTGTGTCCATGTTGACGCAACAGTTCAACCGTCACCATTCGCAGTGAATCGTGATCTTCAACCACAATGATGCTTAAACTCGCTGAAATTTTTAAATCGGTAGCCATAATTTAAAGGTAACACTCGTCGTATCGTGATAATAAAACACATCGCTATTCAGTAATTTCGCTAACTCTTTAACCAAATAAAGACCTAATCCTGAACCTGTTTTATGATGTGCCGCTTTGTGTCGGTAATACTTTTGAAAAACTTTTTCGGCATCGGGATAACTCGCTACACCAATTAAATTTTGAATGGTGATAGAAACGCCATTTTTATCATTGATTTTCTCGGCATCCACAACCACTTGAATGAAGCTGTCGGGCAAACTGTATTTCAACGCATTATCGATTAAGTTGGATAAAATCGTGTGGAATAATTGCGAATCGGTTTTGATAACGGTTGACGTTGTAGAAGTCACAATGAACCGTTTTGGCACATTCGAGTTGTTGCATAAATGATTAAGTACATCGATTGGCGTGCAATTCACCGTCTTAATTTTCTCTTTTTCCAACGACAACCTTTCTGATTGTACGCAAGACTCTACCACATTGTTCATATCTGACACCGCCCGCTGGGCGTGAAAAAGCATATTTTCTGACATAACGGGCGAACCTAAAGCGATACTAATGGTAGATAACGGCGTTTTTAATTCGTGCGCCAGCATAAGCATAAAATTACTTTGCTCGGTGCGCTGCTGACGTTCTTTATCTAAAAGAGTTTGTAGTATTTTTTCTATTTTTTGCTGAGAACGCTCTTTTTCTTTTAACGCGCTCACCGTAATCGCTAACGCCATGCCGACAACTGACAATGTGACCACATAAATCCAGTAATAGTACAAATTGGAATTAGCGATAGCATTGGCAAAATAACCCACTTTAAAATACGCGCCGACTAATGCCTGAACTGCAATCATATTCAGCGCAAACATCGTGACACGCATGTCTAATCGGACAGCAATCCAAGTAATCGGTAAAAACATAAAAAGACCTTTCGGTGTCCCATTAAAAAATTCGTTGCACCACCCCATGAAAACGATTTGTCCGATAAAAAAGGTAATGCCCACAGCGAGGAATGTTTCGAGCCATTTTTGATTTAAATCTTCGTTTGATTTCATAGAAAAAGACAATATCAACGGCGCGACCAAAATTACGCCCAGCGTGTCACCCATCCACCAAAGTAATGCCACTTTAAAATAACCGATTGGCGCGAGAGAATGTGCTAATAATAACGTCGAAACTGAAATGTTAATCCCCACGAAACAAGCCACTGCGCCACCTAATAAAACTAACCGAAAGTAATCTTGCAGTCTTTTCAAGGTAAACGGTCGATGATAAGTCATCAGCCAAGCACCCAAAAAGGCTTCTGAAACGTGTGCCAATGTCATGCCGCACACCATTAAAACGGAGGCATTAGGGAAAAGTATTTTTCCCAACAATAATGAACCAAAAAAAATACTCCACAAATACCGCAAGCCGCCAATCAGCACCGCCGATAACGCCAAGCCGCTGCATGGCCAGAAAGTGCTAGAAAAATAGTGATAATCCACCAGTCCTAACAATACATAAAGTCCGGCAACGCCAAGTTGTTTGAGAACCGTTAAGGTTTTTGGAAGAAAAGTTATAGTGTTTTTTCTCACCAGAAAATCTCCATTTTTGCTTTAATTTTCACAACTATGTTTTTCTATTGCAGTAGGTTTTGATGATGCGAAAGTCGCAATGTGTTGGTTTTATTGAGGTGATACGTTGATAATGGAACTGAAGCCCTGCGGCGATTTTCGGCGCAGGGCTTTTTTGTGCGTGCAGCTAATTTTTAGAAAACTAAATCTCGCGAGCTAATTGTTCCGCGTAACCGATATAACTGCGCGGCGTTAACACCAATAACTGCGCTTTCGCTTCAGCAGGAATATCTAACGTTTCGACAAATTGGCGCATTTGTTCTGGCGTAATTCGCTGCCCGCGCGTCAATTCTTTCAATTTTTCATACGGTTTTTCGATGCCGTAACGACGCATCACTGTTTGAATCGGTTCCGCCAACACTTCCCAATTCGCATTCAAATCATTATCGAGCGCGTCCGCATTCAACTCTAATTTCGAGATACCTTTCAACGTCGCTTGAATCGCAATCACGGTATGCGCCACGCCCACGCCGATATTTCGCAAAACAGTTGAATCAGTCAAATCACGCTGCCAGCGTGAAACCGGTAATTTATCCGCCAAAAAGCCAAACAACGCATTTGCCAAACCTAAATTGCCTTCCGAGTTTTCAAAATCAATCGGATTCACTTTGTGCGGCATGGTTGACGAGCCGACTTCACCCGCAATCGTGCGTTGTTTGAAATAACCGAGCGAAATATAACCCCAAATATCGCGGTCAAAATCCAACAAAATCGTGTTAAACCGTGAAAGCGCGTGGAAAAATTCAGCGATATAATCGTGCGGTTCAATTTGAATTGTGTACGGATTGAAGGTCAAACCCAACGACGTGACAAATTTTTTCGCGAAATCCGCCCAATTCACTTCGGGATACGCGACGGCGTGCGCGTTGTAATTACCCACCGCACCATTGATTTTACCGAGCAATTCGACTTTTTCGAGTTGGCTTTTTTGACGATTCAAACGCGCCACCACATTGGCAATTTCTTTGCCAACGGTTGTCGGAGTCGCCGATTGTCCGTGCGTGCGAGACAACATTGGTTGCGCGGCGGTATCTTTCGCCAATTTTGTCAACGACGAAATCACCGCTTCGATTTGCGCCAAAATAACCGCCCGACCCGCTTTCAACATCAGCGCGTAAGACAAATTGTTAATGTCTTCCGACGTGCAAGCGAAATGAATAAATTCACTCACTTTTTCAAGTTCGGCGTTGCCGGCAATTTTTTCTTTTAAAAAGTATTCCACCGCTTTCACATCGTGATTGGTGGTTTTTTCAATCGCTTTGACACGCAACGCATCGGCTTCTGAAAAGTGCGTAAAAATGTCGTTCAATTGTTGATTCGCGCCGTCGCTAAACGGTGAAACTTCCACAATTTCAGCTTGATTTGCTAAGGCTTGCAACCAACAAATTTCGACTTGGACACGAAAACGAATTAAACCGTATTCGCTAAAAATGGGGCGCAATTCGTCCACTTTGTCAGCGTAACGACCGTCGATGGGAGAAATTGCGGTTAACGTGGTGTGTGTCATAAAAAATCCAAAAAATAAAAAAGAATCAACGCCTTCGCGGCTTTGCGATAGTTTACTCGATTATGGCGCGGCTTGCCTAATTGCCCACGCGACTTCCAGAGCGTGCTTATTTTCTTTCACATCATGAACACGAAAAAGCTGCACGCCTGCCATTACGCCCAACGCGGTCGTTACAGCGGTAGCCGTCACCAGTTCCGCTGGTTCGCTCACATTGCAAATTGCACCCATAAAACGTTTGCGGCTGGTGCCTAATAAAATCGGAAATCCTAACGCCACAAAATCTGCCAAATGTGCCAATAAATCTAAATTATCTTGTTTGCGTTTACCAAAACCGATGCCCACGTCCAACACGATATTTTCTTTTTTCACGCCAGCAAAAATAGCCACGTCGGCACGTTGTTTTAATTCGGTCAACACCTCTGAAATCACGTTTTCATAAAACGGATTATCTTGCATCGTTTTGGATTTTCCTTGCGCGTGCATCAAAATAATCGGCACGTTTTTTTGTGCCGCCAACACAAACATGTGAGCATCATCTTGACCCGCCGACACATCGTTAATGATATTCGCACCCGCATTTAACGCGGCTTCCGCGACAACGTGCCACGTCGTATCAATGCTAATCAACACATCGCTGCGTTCTCGAATCGCGTTGATAATTGGCACGACGCGCTGAATTTGTTCGTTCGGCGAAACGGGTTCAGAATTCGGGCGCGTCGATTCGCCGCCAATGTCGATAATCGTCGCGCCTTCCGAAATCATACGCAGCGCGTGTTGTAGCGCGTGATCAAGTTGATTAAATTTTCCGCCGTCTGAAAAACTGTCTGGCGTAACGTTTAGAATTCCCATGATGAGCGGTTTGGTAATCGATGAAAACATAAAAAAATCCTAATAAAAAAGCCCGTACAAAACGGGCAAGGTGATGATTTTACCGCAACGAAAAACGCTTTTTTCAGCAAAAAATCGCCGTCAAAATCAAGCTACAACGCATACAAAACGTGTGGATGGTCGGTCAAATCCTGATAAATCGCGTCCAACTGTTTTTTACTCGTCGCTTCAATCGTGACCGTAATCGACAAATAATTTCCGTCTTTGCTGGGTTTCGATTTAACGGTGTGATTATGCGTGTCGGGCGCGTGTCGGCTGACAATTTCAATCACCGTAATGGCTAACGCGCCATCGCCGTGTTTGCCCATTGCTTTAATGCCGTATTGGCACGGAAATTCAAACAACGTTTCTTCTACAATTTCTTCACTCATTTTTCACTCGCTGCATAACTGCTTTTGTATGCTTGCAACAAATCATTCATCGTGTGCCACAGCCCGCCGACTTTACCATTCGCAACCGGCAAACCGTCCAATTCAATCACGGGCAAAATTTCGCGGGTCGAACTGGCAAACCAAATTTCACTCGCGGTTTTCAGCGCGTCGAGCGAAATAATATCTTGAGCATAAGGAATGTTATGCGCGTCAGCGAGTTCTAAAATCACGTCGCGCGTAATGCCAGGCAAAATAAAATTACTTTTCGGCGGCGTGATTAAAACGCCGTCAATCACCGCGAAAACATTACTCGCCGAACCTTCGGTGACGTAGCCTTCGCGTACTAAAATGGCTTCAGCGCAGTCATTTTCAACCGCTTGTTGACGTAACAAAATATTGCCCAACAGCGTAATCGCTTTGATATTGCACAGACTCCAGCGGTTATCTTCCACGCTGATGGCTTTCACGCCCAATTCTTTGCCGTCGAAAGGCACGATGTCGTTACACATCATAAAAACCGTGGGTTTCACGCCCGATGGAAACGCATGATCACGTTTTTCAGCCGCGCCACGAGTAATTTGAAAATAAATATATTGGTCTTTCGTTTCGTCGATTAACGGCAACATAATTTTGTGCCATTCGTCGCGGGAATACGGATTTTCAATGCGAGCCAGTTTCAAGCTATTTTCTAAACGCGCCAAATGCGCGTCGAAACGAAATAAACTGCCGTGATAAACTGGAATTACTTCATAAATCCCGTCGCCAAACAAAAAACCTCTGTCCATTACCGAAACGGTGGCGTTTTCAACAGGTAAATACGCGCCATTTAAAAATACTTGCTTACTTTTTGTCATTGGATTTTTCCCGCATAATTAAAATACTGTCGTAAAATCGTTGGAAGATATTACCTTGCTCAACGGCTCGCAACGCCACTAAATCTACCGTTGCCACTACGTCATTGTTCAAAGTGACTTTGACCAAACCCAGTTTCGTGCCTTCAGCAATCGGCGCGGTGACTTTTTTATCCACAATCAATTCGGCTTTCAAATCCGCATAATGACGACGTGGAATTGTCACGTTTAAATCACGCGCTAAACCGAGTGGCACGTTTTGAATATCGCCTTTCCACACCCGCGCTTCGGCTAATTGTTTTTTGGCATCATACAGTTTGTGTCCTTCAAAAAAACGAAAACCGTAATTGAGCAAATTTTGATTTTCATTTGCCCGCGCATTGGCACTGCTCGTTCCCATTACCACCGAAATCAACCGCATATTTTCACGCACCGCTGAAGCGACCAAACAATAACCGGCATCATCAGTAAAGCCTGTTTTTACGCCGTCCACGGTTTCATCACGCGATAATAATTGATTGCGATTGTGTTGGGTGATTTTATTGTAAGTGAATTCTTTTTGCGAAAACCAACGGTAATACTCGGGAAATTCGTCAATGATGGCGCGGGTAACAATCGCTAAATCGCGGGCGCTAGTGTAATGATTTTCAGCGGGTAAACCGTTACTGTCTTCAAAATGGCTGTTCAACATACCTAAACGCGCGGCTTGTTGATTCATCATTTCAGCAAAGGTCGATTCACTGCCGGCGATATGTTCAGCCAATGCCACGGCGGCATCGTTGCCGGATTGAATCACAATACCTTTGATTAAATCTTCGATACTGACTTTGATATTCACTTCCAAAAACATGCGTGAACCACCTGTTTTCCAGGCATTTTGGCTAACGGTTGCTAAATCGGTCAGATTCAAATGTCCGCTGCTAATTTCACGAAACGCGACGTAAACCGTCATAATTTTGGTCAAACTCGCGGGCGCAAGTTTAATATCGGCGTTATTTTCAGCCAAAATTTTACCGGTGTAATAGTCCATTAAAATGAAACTACTTGCCGCAATTTTAGGTGCAGCGGGGGTTAGAATCTCAGATTCTTCCGCGTTGACGAACAACGCGGTAAAAATCAACGTAAAAACGAGAATAAAGCGAAAAAATAATTTGATTGTCATGGGCTTCGGTCAGTGTAAAACAAGATAAAACTGAGCGCGATTGTATCATGACAGCCGCTTGATTTAATTGGTTTCTGTGACAAATTGCGTGTCAGTAATACCAAGTTTAGCCAATTTGTTATTGAGATCACTCGCATTGTGCGATGAATTAACCGGCAACTGGACTTTATAAAGCGTTGCGCCTTTGTGACTGGACGCGGCAATTTTAGCGTCTGGAAAATTTTGCTGACTGATACTTTTTTGCAGCTGTTGCGCGAGTTTTTTGTTGTTAAAACTGCCGACTTGTAAATAAATTGGCTGATTTTGTTTTTGTAACTGTTGCAGAGCTTTTTCAGGCGCAATGGTTTTAATTTGAACTTCACTCGTGCCAGATTCATCCATGCCTAATTGTTTCGCAGCAGAATAGGATAAATCTAAAACGCGATGGTCGAAAAAAGGACCGCGATCGTTAATCCTGACAATAACAGTGCGCTTATTTTCAACATTAGTAATTTCAGCATAAGACGGAATGGGCAGGCTATTGTGCGCGGCGGTCATGGCGTACATATCGAATAATTCTCCGTTCGCGGTTTTTCTACCATGAAAATCAGCACCGTACCACGATGCAACGCCGTGTTTTCCGCCTGTTAATTTACCTGAAATTTTGCGTGTATACGGTTGGATTAGTGTTGTTGCCGCGAGTTTTTTGGGTGTATTGTGTTTTGCAGTCAGAGCCAGATTAGCTTTTGTTTCCAGTGGAAAAATGTGCGATTTCAAAACAGATAAACTTGCTTCTAAAGGCGTTGTATTCGTACAACTGCTTAAAACAGCTAACGATAAAATCGGAATCAATTTTTTCATAAAGTGGTCGAGGGTTGGTTTTCAATAGGCAAAATCACAAAAATAATTTTGCGTATGAAGAACTTTGATTTGAAATGATATTTGCCAAGATCAAAGTGCTTCGCCAGCTTCTTACGCAGTATGATTACAGGGAAGAAGGTTTTAACTTTAGGAGAAGAAAACTGTACGTTTCGTTGTTGAGGTGCTGCAATTGTAGAAGGGGGTGTATTAAATTTGCCTTAAATGTTGCTCAAAATCAATGCTGACATTGCACACAAAAAACCGTGCTACGATTGGCGATGCGGATTTCTTGTAATGGTTGAGCGCATTGTGTGCAAGCAAGTTTTCCGCGTCCGTAAACGTGTAATTGTTGTTGAAAATAACCTGATTTTCCGTCGGCATTAACGAAATCGCGTAACGTGGTGCCGCCTTGTTCAATGGCTCGCGCTAACACTTCGCGAATGCAAGCGACTAATTTTTCACAGTCGATGAACGACAACTCACCCGCGTGGCGCGTCGGTAAAATCGCCGCCATAAATAACGCTTCGTTCGCGTAAATGTTGCCCACGCCGACTACGATTTTGCCGTTCATTAAAAACGTTTTCACCGGCACCCGTCGCCCCCGCGCCAAATGATAAAGTTGTGACGCAGTAAAATCCGCCGATAATGGTTCAACGCCTAAATCGCGCAATAACGGATGCTTCATTACGTCGCCCGTCGCCCACACCAACGCGCCAAATCGGCGTTGATCGTTGAAACGTAACACTGTATCGGCATCGAAAATAATATCAACGTGATCGTGTTTGCCGATTAGCGTACCCATTTTCACGATGCGTAAATTTCCCGACATGCCTAAATGCGCGATTAACGTGCCGTTTTGCGTTTTAATCAACAGATATTTTGCCCGACGCTCGACACTTTCGACGGTTTTGCCCTGTAAATTGATTTCAAAATCGGGCGAAATTAACCAGCGCAATTGCCGTTGTCGAACAATGACGTTTTCGATGGTTTTGCCGGTAATATGCGGCGAAATACCGCGTCCAGTGGTTTCGACTTCGGGTAATTCAGGCATAATTAGTGTTCACCGCTGGTGACTTCGCTATTTTCAGTTGCAACATGTCCACTCACTTCATGATGTGAACTGCTTTCGTGACCTCCGCTGCCACCAAAAAAGAAATGTCCTAAACCAAACAAATCAATCATCAAAATGACAACCATGGCATTTTGTGTGATGCCGTTGATGCGCTCCAATGTGGTTTTTTTACTTTCGTATTGAGCGAACAACGCGGGAAGAAGATGCTGAGTAAATTCGTATTGAAAAAAACGTTTGGGCAGCGACGTAATCGTAATGGTGAGCGGAATAAAAAAAATGGTGGTGACTAATAAATAAGGTTCTGAGAATTCAATGAACTCGAAAAGAACCTCAAATATATATTCAAAAATATGTGCCATGTAGTCAATCTCAAAAAAAAAATCGAAGTTAAAATCAACGCCGAATGCGTTGATTTTAACTGGTTATAACCGCGCGTTATTTCGCCACATCCAACACATCATTATTATTTAAACCTTCGCCGTCATGGACTAAATAATCACGCTGTTGAAAATACGAGTTTTTGAGAAATTCGTAACGATCTGCGGCGGCTTCGTTAACGACTTTTTCTGCGCCTAAATAATCGGCACGAGTATCCAATGCTTTTAGCGCAAAAGTGCCGCTGCTAATGGCACTCGCCGTGCCACCAGAACTTAATCCTAATACACCAAAACCAACGTAATTGATGGGATTCATCGCGGTATCGCCCACTCGTCCTGTTATAGCACGCAGCGAACTCGAACCCAAAAATGGCAACACCACATACGCACCACTTGGAACGCCCCAAACGCCCAATGTTTGATCAAAATCTTCTTTGTGTTTTGGCAAATCCAACATATCGGCAACGTCAATGAAACCGCCGAAACCTGCGACCGAGTTAATTAAAAATCGCGAACCGTCCAAACCTGTTTGAACTATTTTAAATTGCAATAAATCGTTAATCGTTACGCCAATATCGTTGACGTTGCTGAATAAATTACTCACACCTTTATCGGCAAAAGACGGCATAACCCACCGATACCCTGTCGCGACAGGCTTTAATACATATTCGTCCGCGTGATCATTAAACGATTGCACGCCGCGATTCCAATTTTCCAGTGGATCACGCGCATCTTTCACCGCTCCCGTACACGCCACCAATGAACCGAATAAGGTGACACCAATTAGGCGAGTGAATATTCTTTGCTTTGTTGTCATAAAATCTCCGTCATTGCTATTATTTTTTATTCTAAGGTGTTTTCGCGTAACATAGCACAGATAGTAGCGTGCATCGAGTAGCAGGCTTTTTTTATTTAAGAACCCCGAGATTTTTACCCAATGGAAATGCCGATAATTCCTTTAGAGAAACGCTTTCGCGGTTATCTTCCCGTCGTGATTGATGTCGAAACAGCGGGCTTCAATCCTAAAAAACATGCGTTATTGGAAATTGCCGCCGTGATTGTTGAATTTAACACCGAGCGCGATTTAATGATTACCGAACGTTATGTTACTCACATTGTGCCATTTAAAAATTCTGAATTGGATCCTGCCGCGTTGAAATTTACCGGCATTGATCCCTATCATCCGTTTCGAATGGCGATTGACGAAAAGGCAGCGTTGGAATTGATTTTTAAGCCGATTAAAGAAGCGATTAAGCGGAATAAATGCACGAAAGCCATTTTGGTTGGACACAATGCCGCGTTCGATATTGCGTTTTTAAATGCCGCCGCGCATCGTACTCAAATTAAAAAAAATCCGTTTCATCCTTTTAGCACGTTTGATACCGCGACGTTGGGCGGTTTGGCGTATCAACAAACGGTTTTGGCAAAAGTGGCACACGCGGCGGGTTTGCATTGGGAAAATGATCGGGCGCATTCGGCGTTGTACGATGCCGAAAAAACAGCGGAGTTATTTTGCATGATTATCAACCGCTGGAAACGATTAGAAGCCCTAGAAATAAACGAATCTGAAGAAACATCCGAAGAAACAAATCAATCTGAATCCGAATCGAACATCATCCTTTAATTTTCAATTTTTTAATTACAGAGTTTTTTATGACCATCAAAAAAGTCGCTTTAGACCAAAATAAAATGAATCAAATCGTGCTGGATGCTCGCAAAAATCAAACCGAGCGCGAACAATCGTATCGCGGGCAAGCGTTGAAAATGTATCCGTGGATTTGTGGGCGGTGTACGCGCGAATTTACGAATACCAATTTGCCCGAATTGACCGTGCATCATCGCAATCATAATCACGACGACAATCCCGCAGACGGCAGTAATTGGGAGTTATTGTGTTTGTATTGCCACGATAATGAACATCAACGTTTTGAAGAAACGCGCTTCGGCAGTGCGGATAATCGTTCAACGAACGCGCCGTTGGGAGCGCATAATCCGTTTGCGAATTTGAAAAACATGCTGGAAAGTAAAAAATGAAACGCCATAACGATGTTGTGCGGTCGTTAATGATGGTTATTGTAGGGGTTCACTGCGTGAACCCGCATAAATAGGACTTTTGATAATAAACGGTTGGTAATTGCGGGCGTACGCAGTACGCCCCTACGAAACAATCGGTTGATGAATTAAGCCGAAAATGACGATCCGCAACCACACGTTGTGGTGGCATTTGGGTTACGAATCACAAATTGTGCGCCCGACAAATCGTCTTTGTAATCGATTTCCGCGCCGCTCAAATAGCCGATGCTGGTGGAATCAATCAACACCGTCACGCCATTTTTTTCAACTTGTGTGTCGTCTTCATTCACTTCTTCATCGAAAGTGAAACCATATTGAAAGCCAGAACAGCCGCCGCCTGAAACGTAAACCCGCAATTTCAATTGGTCGTTGCCTTCTTCCACAATCAAATCGTGTACTTTATTGGCTGCGCTTTCGGTAAAAATAATCGGTGTGGTCATGATAAATAATCGGTTGAGTTGAAATTAAAAACAGTTTGAATTATGGCTATTCCTAGTTTTTTAGTCAAGAATTACGGATACAACGCCACCGTGGTCAAACCTTGATTTTCTGGCAAACCAAAACGTAAATTCATCGCTTGCACCGCCTGCCCCGCCGCACCTTTCACCAAATTATCAATCACCGACAAAATCACCAGCGTTTTTCCGCCTTGTGGTAAATGTAACGCAATTTGACAACGATTACTGCCGCGAACATTGCGCGTGTCGGGATGCGAACCAAACGGCAATACATCGACAAATTCTTCGTTTTCATAACGGGTTTCGTAACGGTTTTGCACAGCTTCCGCGCTGATTTCGTCTGTTAACGTTGCGTACAACGTGGCGTGAATGCCGCGAATCATCGGCGTTAAATGCGGCACAAATGTTAAATTTACTGGCTGTTTTGCCATCGCTGTTAAACCTTGGGTAATTTCGGGCAAATGCCGATGCCCGTTGACCGCGTAGGCTTTAAAACTTTCGCCCGTTTCGCTCATTAACGTCGAAATTTCCGCTTTGCGTCCCGCGCCACTCACGCCCGATTTCACGTCAGCGATTAAATGCGCCACATCGACACCGCCCTTTTCCAACAAAGGCAAAAATCCCAATTGCACCGCCGTGGGATAACAGCCCGCACACGCAATTAAATCTGCGTTTTTCAGTGCGGCGCGGTGAATTTCGGGCAAACCGTAAACCGCTTGAGCAATTAAATCAGGCGCGGTGTGCGTCATGCCGTACCATTTTTCCCATTCAGTCACGTTTTTCAGCCGAAAATCTGCCGACAAATCAATCACTTTAATGCCGCGTTCGAGTAATTCTTTCGCCATCAACATCGCGGTTCCATTCGGCGTAGCGAAAAAAACCACGTTGCAATTCGCCAAGGCGTCAATCGTTGGCAAACAAAAAGTTAAGTCTTTTAAATAGCCGCGCAAATTCGGGTAAAGCGCGTCAACACGCATTCCGTCATCGGAACGCGATGTAACCGCCGTGATTTCTACATTCGAATGCAACGCCAAAATGCGTAACAATTCCACACCCGTGTAACCCGTGCCGCCGACAATTCCTGCTTTAATCATGTTTTTTCCACTTGGTTGATTTTTTATTAAGAATAACACGAAATTCGTCCGCCATTCTTGTCTGCTATCGCGTTAATTTTTCGCCCTTTGCAATGCTATAATGCCGCCTCGACACAATCCAAATTTATTGAGGAATTTAACATGACTATCAGCGCAACAGAATTTAAACAAGCCATGCAATTATGGGCAAGCGGCGTGACCGTTGTCACCACACATTCCGAACAACACGGTTTGCAAGGGATGACGGTGTCAGCATTTTCGAGTGTGTCGGCAGAACCGGCATTGATTTTATGTTGCTTAAATGAAGCGGCGGACACGGGCGAAGGGATTGAATTGAGCCAATGTTTTGCGGTGAATATCTTAACAACCGCTCAACAAAATGCTTCCAATCAATTTGCCGGCGGATGCAGTCACGAAGAACGTTTTGCTACGAATCCGTGGCATACCGCGATTACCGGTGCGCCGTTATTAAGCGACAGTTTGTTGTCATTAGATTGTAAATTAGTGAATAAAATTCGTGCTGGTTCACATTGGATTTTAATTGGTGAAGTGCTGGCGTGCGAATCACGAAATGGCGAACCATTGTTATATTATTCTGCAGATTACCGCGAATTGGTGGCAGCGGACACGAATAAGTAAATTTTAATCGCTTTATTCAGAATTGAAATGTTATATTGTAACAAACACCACTCAATTCTTTATTTTTATGACTGATTCTACTGAACACACCGCGCCACACAATCATTCCGTTTGCATCCATACCGCGTTAACCACGGCTTCACAATTATGCGCCGAACGCGGTGTGCAACTCACCGCGATTCGCCAACAAGTTTTAGAACTCATTTGGGCAAATCATCACGCCGTCAAAGCGTACGATTTACTCGAACGCATCAAACCATTACAAAGTGCCGCCAAACCCGCCACGATTTACCGCGCGTTAGATTTTTTGCGCGAACAAGGTTTTATTCACCGCGTCGAAAGTTTGAATGCGTTTGTTGGATGTAACGATTTGAAATCCGCACACGAGCAATTACTGTTAATTTGTAAGCAATGCGAAAACGTCGAGGAACGTCATGCCGATTCCGTTATGCAAGCTCTCACGCAAGAATTCGTGCTAGCAGGATTTACCGCACATCATCAAGCGATTGAAATTCACGGCATTTGTGCAACTTGCACGCAATCCAATCACATTCCTCAGCTTGCTTAAATTGTAAAAATGCACGGCATAAATTGCTCACACGCTACAAACGTTATAATATAACATATCAATAAAATTCACTTTCCCTCAAAAACTATGACCACAAAACAACTTCCCGTCACCGTGCTTTCTGGCTTTTTAGGTGCTGGCAAAACGACTTTATTAAATTCAATTTTAGCCAATCGTGACGGTTTAAAAATCGCCGTTATCGTCAATGACATGAGCGAAATCAACATCGATGCCGCGCTGGTTAAAAACGAAATGTCGCTAAATTACGCCGAAGAAAAATTAGTTGAAATGAGCAACGGCTGTATTTGCTGCACGTTGCGCGAAGATTTATTGATTGAAATTACCCAGCTCGCCCAAGAACAACGTTTTGATTATTTGTTAATCGAATCGACGGGCATTGCCGAGCCGCTACCTGTTGCGGAAACGTTCACGTTTCGAGATGAAAATGGCGTGAGTTTGTCGGATTTAGCGCGTTTAGATACGTTGGTGACGGTGGTTGATGCGGTGAATTTCATGCGTGATTATTTAGAATCGCAATCGCTCAAAGACATTCATGCCGAAATTAGCGATGAAGACGAGCGCAACATTTCAGATTTATTGGTTGAACAAATTGAATTCAGCAACGTGATTTTAATTTCAAAAGTCGATTTAATCAGCCGCGACGAATTGGAAAATCTCACCGCGATTTTGAAAAATTTAAATCGTGATGCCGAAATTATCCCCATGATGATGGGCGTTGTGCCATTAGAAAAAATCTTAAATACGCAAAAATTTGATTTTGAAAAAGCCGAACAAGCCGCTGGCTGGTTGCAAGAATTACGCGGCACGCACAAACCTGAAACCGAAGAATACGGAATTACGAGTTTCGTATTTCAGGCAAAACGTCCTTTTCACACCGAACGTTTTTACGATTATTTGCATCGTGACGAATGGAATAACGGCACATTATTACGTTCAAAAGGCTTTTTTTGGTTAGCGTCACGTCCAGAATGGGCGGGTTCGTGGTCACAAGCAGGCGGAACAATGCAACACGGTTGCGCGGGACAGTGGCAAAAATCGTTTGACGAATGCAAGCAAGAACTGGTTTTCATCGGGCAAAATATGGATGAACAGAAAGCAATTGCCGAATTAAATGCGTGTTTATTAACCGACGAAGAATTTGCCGCTGGCGAAAACGTGTGGCGCGATTATAAAGATGAATTTCCTGTTTGGTTTGTCGATGAAAATATCGACATTACTTCTTAATTCAACATTACAGAGATTATTTATGTTCAAAAAAATTCATTTTTTACCTGCCTATTTTTTAGTTTTCGCCGCGCCACTTTACGCTGAAGAAAACATACAAAAACTCGATGACATGATTGTCAGCGCACCGTTTGTGGAATCGGTTGATGATTCCGCGCATCCGATTACGATTTTAGACGGCGCAGCATTGCGTTCAAAAGTCGGTTCAACGTTGGGCGAAACGTTGCAAAATGAACTCGGCGTAACCAATCAATCGTTTGGTTCCGGCGTGGGAATTCCTGTGATTCGTGGGCAATCGGGTTCGCGCGTCAAAGTCATGCAAAACAGTTTGGGCAATAACGATGCGTCCTCATTAAGCGCAGACCATGCCACAGGCGTTGATCCGATTATTGCGGAACGAGTTGAAATTTTACGCGGACCTTCAACGTTGCTTTATGGAAGTGGCGCAATGGGCGGCATTGTGAACGTGATTGACAATCGCATTCCTGAAAAAATGTTCGACAAAGTCATCGGCGGCGCAGGCGAACAACGTTACGATTCCGCCACCGACGAATCGTCAAGTGCGTTGAAACTCGAAGGCGGCAAAAATAATTTCGCCTATCACGTTGACGGTTTTTATCGTGACGCGGGAAATACCAGCATTGGCGGCGCAGCAATTGACGAAGCGCGAGCGCGTCAACACGATCCGAGTTTTAACGCTGTTCCCGCAGGTGAATTACAAAATGCTTATGGCTTCACCGATAACACGCAAAGTCGAGCGCGAGGCGGTTCAGCGGGTTTTTCGATGATTGGCGACGTGGGTTTAATCGGCGCAGCAATCAATCAAACCGAGCGAAATTACGGCATTCCACCCGATGGACACGGCGAAACGCCTGTTCATGTTGAAATGAAACAAACCAAATACGATTTTAAAAGTCAGCTCAATAATCCATTCGCGTTTATCGAAAAAGCCAAACTCAAATTTGGTTACACCGATTACGCACACACCGAATTTGATGGCAATGTCGCGGGAACGGTGTTTTTAAATCAATCATACGAAAGCCGTTTTGAACTCGAACACGCGCCACTGATTAAAAATAACAAAGGCATTTTAGGTTTTCAATCGACCAACAGCACCTTTCAAGGTTTAGGCGAAGAAGGCAAAATCGTTCCAAAATCAGACATTGCGACTTACGGAATTTTTAACGTCGAATCGCTCAAAGTCGGCGCGGTGACTTACGAATTAGGTGGGCGCGTTGAATCAACGCAAATCACGCCCGAAGGTCGCAACGACGTTTCTTATATTCCGTTAAGCGGTTCGATGTCGGCGATGTGGCAAATGAATTCGCAAAATAAACTCAGTTTAGCGTTCACGCATTCGCAACGTGCGCCACAAATTCAAGAATTGTTTTCAAATGGTTTTCATCATGCAACGCGCAGTTATGAACTCGGCAACGAAAATTTGCAAAAAGAATTGTCGAATAATTTGGATTTAGGTTATCAATTCGATGCGTCGTGGGTGCAAGCGGATTTCAACTTTTTTCATAATTGGGTCAGCGATTACATTTATCAGCAGCGTGATTCGGCACAATTATTTAACGCAGCGGATGGCGAATTTGTCGCAAAAGATTCTGATTGCGCTGAATGTTTTCCGATTTTACACAGCGAGCAACAAGCCGCGATTTTCAAAGGGTTTGAAGCTAAAACGGTTTTTCCATTATTGGACAATAAATTTGGTGCGGTGGATTTAACGTTGTTTAGCGATTACACGCGCGGCACGTTTGATAAAGGTGGCAACGTGCCGAGAATGCCGCCGTTGCGTTACGGCACGCAGTTGAGTTACGAAAAAAATGCGTTTTCAGGCAATGTGCGTTTCACGCGCGGCGAAGCACAAACAAATTCGGGCGAAAATGAAACCACTACACCTGCGTATTTATTATTGAACGTCGGCACGCAATACAAACTAGCGAGTTTTGCGAATTCGGAAATTCTGCTGTTTGCAAAAGGAAAAAATTTACTTGATGAAAATATCCGCAGTTCCGTGTCGTATTTGCGGAATTTTGCGCCCGAAGCGGGTCGCAGCGCAGAAGTCGGGATTCGCGTGAGTTATTAACGCCAAAATCTGGTATCGTTGTGCTTCATTTTCATTCACTCTCGTTGCATTTTATGAATCTCATCACAACGCCTATTCCCGATTTATTTATTTTTGAACCCAAGGTTTTTGGGGATTCACGCGGTTTTTTTTTAGAAAGTTTCAATCAAAAAACCTTTCAAACTCTCACGGGACTTGATGTCTCATTTGTTCAAGACAATCACTCGCGCTCTGCTAAAAACGTGCTGCGCGGGTTGCATTATCAAATTCAAAACCCGCAAGGAAAATTGGTGCGCGTCGTCAGCGGTAGCGTTTTCGATGTCGCAGTGGATTTGCGGCAATCATCACCGACCTTTGGAAAATGGCACGGCGTAGAATTGAGCGGCGAAAATCATCGCCAATTTTGGGTGCCAGCGGGTTTTGCTCACGGATTTTTGGTATTATCCGAAACGGCTGATTTTCTCTACAAAACCACCGATTATTACGCGCCACAATTTGAACGTTGCGTGCGTTGGAATGATCCTGAAATCGGCATTGATTGGGGCATTACCGAACCACTTTTGTCTGCCAAAGATGCGGAAGGTTTGGCGTTGCGTGACGCAGAGGTTTTCGCATGAAAATTTTGTTAATCGGCAGCAACGGACAAGTCGGTTGGGAATTGGCGCGAACACTTTTGCCGTTGGGCGAAGTCGTGGCGTTAAATCGTGACCAAGTCGATTTAACCGATTTGGAAAAATTGCGCCAAACTGTTCAAACGATTCGCCCTGATGTGATTGTCAACGCGGCAGCTTATACGGCGGTGGATAAAGCTGAAACCGAACGTGATTTAGCGTTTTTGATTAACGCGCAAGCGGTTGACGTGTTGGCGCAAGAAGCCAAAAAATTGAATGCGTTGCTGATTCATTATTCGACGGATTATGTATTTGATGGCACGAAAGACGCGCCTTATTTTGAAAACGATGCGACCAATCCGCTGAATGTTTACGGTGAAAGCAAGCTCGCCGGAGAGTTAGCGATTCAAGCGAGTGGCGCGGATTATGTGATTTGTCGCACGACGTGGGTGTTTGCGGCGCGTGGCAATAATTTTGTGAAAAGCATTTTGCGATTGGCTGCCGAACGCGACAAATTGAACATTGTTGCCGACCAAATCGGTGCGCCAACGTGGGCGCGTTTGATTGCTGAAACCACCGCGCCTATTTTGCGACAAGCTCAATTAGAACGTGGCGCGAACACGTTTGAATCGGGGATTTTCAATTTAACCAGCGCGGGTGAAACGTCGTGGCACGGTTTCGCGGAAAAGATTGTTGAATTAGCAGAAATAAATTGCGTCATCAATCCAATTCCAACGTCCGACTATCCGACACCTGCAAAACGTCCAGCGAATTCTCGTCTTTCAACCGACCATTTAACACAACGTTTTGGTTTGACGATGCCAACGTGGGAAACGACACTTAAACTTTGTTTGGAGGAACTGAAATGAAAATTTTAATCACAGGCGGCGCAGGTTTTATCGGTTCGGCGTTGATTCGTTATTTGGTAAATGACACAGAACACCGCGTTTTAAACGTCGATAAATTAACGTACGCCGGCAATTTGGAATCACTCGTTTCAGTCGCTGAAAATTCACGTTATGCGTTTGTAGAAACGGATATTTGTCACGGCGAAAAAATCAGTCAACTTTTTGCGGAATTTCAACCTGATGCCGTGATGCACCTCGCGGCAGAATCGCACGTTGACCGGTCGATTGATAAACCCGCCGCGTTTATTGAAACCAACATTGTTGGCACTTACACGTTATTGGAAGCGGCGCGTCAGTATTGGGCAAATTTAGAAACGGCGAAAAAAGCGGCGTTTCGTTTTCATCATATTTCGACGGATGAAGTGTTTGGTGATTTGCACGGAACGGATGATTTATTCACTGAAACAACCCCTTACGCGCCAAGTTCGCCGTATTCCGCCTCAAAAGCCAGTTCTGACCATTTGGTTCGTGCGTGGTATCGGACTTACGGATTACCGATAATTGTCACGAATTGCTCGAACAATTACGGGCATTTTCAGTTCCCCGAAAAACTGATTCCCGTGGTGATTTTAAATGCGCTCGAAGGAAAACCGTTACCCGTTTATGGCAATGGGCAACAAATCCGCGATTGGCTTTATGTCGATGATCACGCGCGAGCGTTGTTGACGGTGTTGGAAAAAGGCACGATTGGCGAAACCTACAACATTGGCGGACATAATGAAAAAGCGAATCTCACCGTCGTGCAAACGTTGTGTGACATTCTCGACGAATTGAAACCCGATAAACCGAACGATATTAAACATTACGCCGATTTGATTACTTACGTCACCGACCGTCCGGGTCATGATTTACGTTACGCGATTGATGCCAGCAAAATCGAACGTGAATTAGGTTGGACTCCGCACGAAACCTTTGAAACGGGTTTGCGTAAAACGGTGCAATGGTATTTGGACAATTTGGCGTGGTGTCAGCATATTCAAGATGGCAGTTATCAGCGCGAGCGTTTTGGTTTAACGCAATTGAATTCGCTCGATTTTTAACAATTAGACAGGCAATAAAACATGAATTGGAAAGGCATAATTTTAGCGGGTGGCGCGGGAACACGGTTGCACCCAATTACCAAAGCGGTGTCGAAACAACTTTTGCCCGTGTACGATAAACCGATGATTTATTATCCGTTGTCGGTGTTGATGTTGGCGGGCATTCGGGACATTTTGATTATCACCACACCCGAAGATCAACAAAATTTTAAAAACTTGCTCGGTGACGGTTCAGATTTTGGTGTGCGGATTGAATATGCTGTGCAACCCAAACCCGACGGATTGGCGCAAGCGTTTTTAATTGGCGAAGAATTCATTGGCGACAGTCACACTTGTTTGGTTTTGGGCGACAACATTTTCTTCGGACAAGGTTTTTCAGGCAGTTTGAAACAAGCGTTGCAACGCGAAAGTGGCGCGACGGTGTTTGGTTATCAAGTGAAAGACGCAGAACGCTTTGGTGTTGTTGAATTCGACGAAAATAATAAAGTGATTTCGATTGAAGAAAAACCCGCGCAACCTAAATCAAATTTTGCAATTACGGGTTTGTATTTTTACGATAATCGGGTGATTGAAATTGCCAAAAATATCAAACCTTCGTCGCGCGGTGAATTAGAAATTACCGAGGTGAATCAAACCTATTTGAACGACGGTGAATTGAACGTGGAAATTTTCGGACGTGGTTTTGCGTGGCTCGACACCGGAACGCACGACAGTTTGTTGGAAGCGGGGCAATTTGTGCAAACGATTGAACATCGCCAAGGCTTGAAAGTGGCGTGTTTGGAAGAAATTGCGTTTAATAACGGTTGGCTGACGGCGGAAGATTTGAAGGTTCGCGCGGGTGAAATGTCGAAAACCGCTTACGGCGCGTATTTGTTGGAATTGAGCCAATCGTGAACAGCACTTTTCAACCGTTGGCGGAACGAATGCGCCCGCATGAATTAAGCGATTACGTCGGGCAGCCGCACATTCTTTCGGCAGGAAAACCGTTACAAATTGCGCTGACTTCGGGGCGGCTGCATTCGATGATTTTTTGGGGCGCGTCCGGCACCGGTAAAACAACGTTAGCGCGATTGATTGCGAAACAATCGAACGCTGAATTTTTAGCAATTTCGGCGGTTTTAGCGGGCGTGAAAGAAATCCGTGAAGCGATTGAACACGCGAAAACGATTCAAAAATTTGAAAAACGGCGCACGATTTTATTTGTCGATGAAGTGCATCGTTTTAATAAATCTCAACAAGATGCGTTTTTGCCGCATGTTGAAGATGGCACGGTGTATTTTATTGGCGCAACCACCGAAAATCCGTCGTTTGCGTTGAATAACGCGCTTCTTTCACGCGCTCGCGTTTATGTATTAAATCCATTGACGCACGCGGATTTGTTGAACATTTTGAATCACGCGCTCGACAATGAAACGCACGGTTTGGGAGAATTGAAACTCGAAATTTCAAATGAAATTAAACTGCAATTCGCGCAAGCTGCTGACGGAGACGCACGGCGGTTGTTGAATTTATTGGAACTCGCTGCCGAAGTTGCCGACGCGCAATCGAGCGTTATGATTGACGAAACGATTGCCCAAGCGGTTTTAAGCGGAGGTGTGCGGCGATTCGATTCGCACGGCGAAGAATTCCACAATCAAATTTCGGCGTTGCATAAATCCGTGCGCGGAAGTTCGCCTGACGCGGCGTTATATTGGTTGTGTCGGATGATTGATGGCGGCTGCGATTTGGCGTATTTGGCGCGACGGATTGTGCGAATTGCCTCCGAAGATATTGGCAATGCTGATCCGCGTGCGTTGGAAATCGCCATAAATGCGTGGCAAGCGCAGGAACGTTTGGGCAGTCCAGAAGGTGAATTGTCGTTAGCGCAAGCCGTGATTTATATGGCTTGTGCGCCAAAAAGTAACGCGGTTTATATGGCTTACAACGCTGCAATGGCGCACGTTAAACAAACTGGAACGCTCGAAGCTCCGATTCATTTACGAAATGCGCCGACCAAGTTAATGAAAGCGTTGGATTACGGCAAAATGTACCGTTACGCCCACAATGAACCCGATGCGTACGCGGCGGGTGAAGATTATTTCCCCGAATCGTTAGCAGGAACGCGCTATTACCAACCGGTTGAACGCGGTTTAGAAATTAAAATCAAAGAAAAATTGGAACGGTTGCGCGAATTGGATGCGGCGTTTTTACAAGAAATGGCTTGCTAGAACAAAAAAACCGCCCGTCGAGTTCCCTCAACGGGCGGTTTAAAGTACAGCCCCCAGCCTTTCAGGCTGCCCCCTTCAAAGGGGGCGAAAGATTAAAAATCAGATTTTGATTTTAATGATTTTCCCCCTTTGAAGAGGGAGCGGCGATAGCCGCAGGGGGATGTGCTTTAAACTCGCGGTGCAGACAAAATAAAATCATCCGCCGACAAAATTTTAATTCCCGTTAATTCAATTTCCATGTCGGGAGCTTTATCGCCATTCATATCAACTTGAACGATGGTTTGCTTATTCGCGGGGTCAACATTCAAATGTACCGCGCCTTTTGTGCCGTCAAAGGCTTTCATACCCAAATACGTCAACGGGTCTGACGAAAGGCGATACAAATCTATCACATCGCCGCTACTAGTATCGAAATCAGTAATCACATCACGATTAGCAGTGCCTGGTTTTGAATCGGCAACTGTCAGGTATCGCACGATGTCCGCGCCGCCATCAGTTGTGATTCTGTCAGCATCAAGACCACCGATAAATGTTCCGCTCGTATTATCTCTGCCAACCAGTGTATCAAAACCTTCGTCGCCCATTAACAGCCAATAGCCTTCTAAATAGTCATTGCCAGTGCCACCATGTAATTCACCGCCAGCAACTACAATTGAATCGTCACCGGCATCACCATAAATCATGTTGGCTTCACCGCCATTCGCCCAATCTCGAATGCTGTCATTACCATCGCCACCATGAACAGTGTCTATTCCATGATAACCATCAATAGTGTCATTTCCTGCGCCACCATCAATCGAATCATTTCCCGATCCTCCTTGAAGATTGTCATTCCCCGCACCAGATTTAATAGTGTCATTTCCATCTTGACCATTCAACGTGTTGTCACCGCTATTATCCACAATCAAATCGTCGCCATTTTCACCGTAAAGACCATCATTGCCGATGCCGCCATCGATGGAATCATTCCCGTCGTTACCGTTAATGTAATCTGCACCTTCGCCGCCCAACAAATAATCATCACCAACGCCACCGATAAGCGAATCATCACCTAAACCGCCGTCTAAATAATCATTACCTTCTTTGCCATTAAGCGTGTCGGCTCCACCCAAACCTAAAATTTTTTCATTCATTGAGCTGCCGTCAAATGGATCGGCATCTTCTGTTAAAGGCAATTCATAATCGTAAATGCGTGTATCTTTCGGTAACGCGGTTAACGTATTATTGGGAATGACAACCGGGGGTTTCACGTCAATAACGGGCGGTTCAGTTGAACCTGTAGGCGTTGAACCTTCCAAATTACCCGCCATAATATCAGTGGCGTTTAACGAGGTGCCATTAGAAAATTGCACAAATTCGACGTTGGACAAAATATCTTCACCTTCGTCAATCGCCCCATTTTCAAGATTGCCAACATATTTCACCACAATTTGATTTACGCCACTGGTATCGACGTTAGTGGTAATTTCGTACTGACTTTTAAGATTGTTATAAATCGCGGTATCTTCACCGTCGCCGCCGTCGATGATGTCATTACCTGCACCACCTTCAAGCGTATCGACACCGCTGCCACCGTTGAGCGTGTCGTCGCCTTCCATTCCTTTTAGATTAACAGCGACTTTGCCGCCGTCGATTTCTTGAATCAAATTGTTCAACAAATTACCGATACCGTTGATTGCTTTTGCGCCCGACAATTCTAAGACTTCAACGTTAGGCGCAGAGTTCAAATTGAATGAAACGGTGGCGTTGACTTGGTCTAAATCGCCGCCGTCTTCGGTTTCAACGATTTTGTCTTCAGTGTTGTTCATGAAATAGAAATCAGAATCGGCACCGCCAACAAGCGTGTCCATGCCCAAACCGCCGTCTAACGTATCAACGCCTGCGCCACCCACGAGTGAATCATTTCCCGCGTCACCGCTCAACAAGTTGTCCGCTGAATTGCCGGTAATGATGTTGTTGCCTTTATTGCCGATGCCTTTGCTGGTTTCTTCGCCAATTAACACGAGATTTTCAACATTATCAGTCAGTTTGTAATCCAACAACGTGGTTTCTACGGTATCAGTTCCGCCTGTTTTCACGATTTTGTTGGTTTCAGTGACAACGTCTTTGACGTTATCGACGACGTAATAATCATTGCCGTCACCGCCAATCAGGGTGTCAACGCCTAAACCGCCGATGAGCGTATCATTTCCAGCTTCGCCAAGAATTTTGTCATTGTCTTTGCCGCCGTCTAACTTATCGTTCCCGCTGCCGCCTTTTAAATTGTCGTCACCGTCGCCGCCCAACAAAATATCATCGCCGGTTTCGCCGTTGAGTGAATCGTTATCTACGCCGCCGTCGATAAAATCATTCCCCGCGCCGCCACTTAATGTGTCCATTCCTTGTAAACCAGTAATGGTATCGGCTTGGGCAGTACCAATAATTTTTTCGCTTTTAAGTGTGCCTATTTTTACAGCCATTTTTGCATCCTCGTGAGATTAAAATTGAACTTGCACTAAAACTATATTCCGATTTCAATCCACTTTCAACGACAGCAAGGCATTGATTTCATCATTTTCACGCGGTGGATCAATCACCGTATCCAAAATAAATACTCGTTCATTCGGCACGCCACCTTGTTGCACAACGTATTTTGCAATGGCTCGCGCTCGTGCGGCGGCTAGTTTGCTCAACCGTTTTTGTTCAACCGGCAACGCTGCCGCCAACGTTTGTTTTGCCACGCTGTAAAACTCGCCCATTTCAGGATTGACCAATTCAAAAGCACCCAAAAAGGATTTTTTCACCAGCTGCGGAAATTTCGCTTGGAATTCTTGCGCCAATAATTTTTGTGCGTCAGCGTCATCGAGTTCTACATATTCTGGGCGAATTTTTTGTTTATTTTCACGATTGACCGCTTCGGATTTCAATGTTTTCAATCGGTCGATTAAGGCTTCTTCGCGCAAAATTACCCAATCTTGCGATTGAAATGCGGTGCCTTTAATTTCTAATTTCAACACGTCGCGGTCGCGTAAAACTTTCGCCAAACCCGCCAATTTTTGCTGTTGCCAATCGGATAATTCGGATTGTCCGGCGGCAAATTGCACCACACTTAAATCGTCGTCCGTGCCTAATAAATTCGCCAACGCATGAAACGGCGACGTAATCACTTTTGTCATCACATTCAACAGCGCGTCGCCAATAATACCGCTCAAATTAAATTGCGGATCGTTCAAAGAACCGGTAATCGGCACGTCCAAATTGATAATGCCGTTCACATCTTTTAACAACGCAATCGCCAAATCAAACGGCGCGTTGACGGCGTGCGGATTGTCGATTTGTTCGCCCAATTCAAATTGTTCAATCAATAAATTATTCGTCGCGGTCAATTCGCCTTTGGTCACGTCGTAATTCATGCCGAGCGACATTTTGCCTTTTTCAACTTTGTAGCCCGAAAATTCTGCCATGTACGCCGAAACCAACGGCATCGGCATTCCTTTGAAACTTAACGCGGCACGATAATCACCAATGTACGGTTGAATTTTACCTTTAATATCAACCGGCGCGAGGTCGTAAGCGTTGCCTTTCAGCGTCACGTTAATGGTCGATTCATGATTGGACGAAATGCCCGACGCGCCACCTTCCAACCCTTTAATTTCAGCAGAAAAAGGCAAAATCATCGACAAATCGGCAAACGACGACGAACCATTTGAAATTTGCACATTATCGAGTTTGAAACAAATTCCACCTTCACAAACAGGAATTTTCTTGTTTCCGCCTTTTTGAACGGAGGCGGCGGGTGATTTTTCTTGAATCCAAATATCCGCAAAATTAAGCGTTTTATCTTTCGCAATCACCACCCGCGCGTAAGGTTTATCGAGCCATAACGAAGTCGCGCTGTAACGTTGCGCCAACACATCTGCGTCGATATTTTTCAGGGTCAGATTGTCCCATTTCACTAAATCTTTATTTTGAATTTGGTCACGAATCACCAACCGCGCAATGCCGCTGTTGCCTTTGAATTTCACCGCTAATTCGCCTTGATCGCCTTGCGCCACGTCGAGTTTGCCGTCCAAACTAAACACGCCTTTAATCAAATCGAAGTGCGCGAATTTATCGACGTACGATTGGAATTTTTCTAAATTTAACGCATTCACCGCAATGTCGGATTGCGCGGCGAAAGGCGATATTTCGGCGTTGCCTTTCAAATGTAACGAACCGCTGTTATTGATGCCAGTGTTAAGTTCAAACGGCAGTTTTGCACCCACGGCGTTGCTCAATTCGGTGAGTTTTAATGACAGCGGTTTAATCGAAATCGACAACGGTTTCGGCAAGGTTTTATCTTCCAGCACCGCGCCAAAATCGGTGAGTTCCACGCTGTCAATTTTCACGCCCCAAAATGCCTCACTTTGAGCCGTTTCCGCGTGAGATTGCGCTTCATCTTCGGGCAAAAGCGTTTGATAATTCAATTCGCCATTTGGATTTAACCACGCGCGAAAATCGGCATTTTTCGCTTGAATCGCGCCAATCGCCACGGTTTTCTTTTGCAAATTTAATGTTAAATTTTTTAGTTCTAATTCGGGCAATTTGAACAATAACGTGTTTTGCGTGGTGTCGAAAAGTTCCGTGTCGCGCAACAAAATAACGGCGGTTTGCAGCTGTTGCGTGGGTAAATTAAAACTCAACTCGTTCAGTGTGATCGTCGGAAAATCAAGCTGCGTTTGTTTTTCGGTAACACGCAAGGCGTTTAACGCGAGTGATTTCATCGTTAAATTTTGGCGCGTGTGGTCGTAATTTAAATTTTCACACGCGATTTTTTGCAGCGTAATTTGTTGCGCGGCTTTGTTTTTGTAAGACAAATCATTCAACGCCATCGCGCCATTTTCAATTTGAATCAGCGGCGTTTTTTCATTCAACGCAATCCGATAATTTGCCGACAATTCACCTTTTCCCGCTACTTTGAATTTATTTTCTGGCATCAGCGAAAGCAAATGCGCCAAATTCACCGATTGAAACGTAATTTTGCCATTTGATTTCAAAGTTGAAAATTGAAAATCGCCCGTCCAATGCAAATCGCCACCCTGTTGCCAGTTTGCGGTTAAATCGAATTTTGCAGGCGTGGCATTTTGGGTGTTGAAATTCGTCAGCGTGAAATTTAACGGCGTGATTTTTTCGGTTTGTGCGCCATTTTGAAATGAAATCTGTCCGTCCGATAACGTGAACACTTTCAGCGTCAGCGGAAATAAATCGCCGCTTTTTTCAGTTTTCGGCGCGTCTGATTTTGGCAAAAGCGCGTCGATATTTAACGCGCCATTCTGTTGTTTTTTCAGTTCAAAAAATGGTTTGTGAAGCGTGATTTTTTCGATAATCAGACTTTTTGTCGTCAACGATTCGCGCCAATTAAGTTGAATATCCAACTCGTCAAAGCGCAGAATCTTTTGTAATTCAAATTGTTTGAGCTGAAGTTGCCACGTCAACGGATTAAAATTCACCGCGTTTAAACTGCTTTTCAAGCCCGTTTCTTTTGCGATAAACGCCGGTAATTCACGTTGCAACCACGCGGGGAAAAGATAAAAACTCGTCGCGAAATAGCCGCCGACCAATCCCGCTGGAATTAAAACAGCGACGGCGATTTTAACGATTCGTTTCATTCGGCAATGCTTGATTAACATAAATGAGCTTTTCGGTTTCAAAACCCAAGGCTTTCGCTTTTGCGACTAAGGCGGCTTTCAATTTTTCATCCATGTTAGGCGAACGCGCCAAAATCCAGAAATACGATTTATCCCAACTTGTCACCAGCGAATATTGGTAATTTTCGTCCAATTCAAACACGACGTAAGACGCATAAAAAGGGCGGAAAAACGACACTTTCAAATGACCTTGATTTGAATTGTCCGCAAAATACGCCACACCTTTTGCCTCTTTCCATTCTTTGTTCGCAACGGAATAACCGCGATTTAAAACGCTTAAACTTTGGTCTTCGTTCAAACTATATTCAGCGTTAATTGCGGTAAGTCCGCGTTCAAATGAATGATCTAAGCGGGCAATTTCGTACCATTTTCCCAGATATTTTTGAGCGTTAAACGGTTCAACCGGTTTGATATGTTCAGGAATACCAACGCAACCCGTTGTCACTAAAAAGCACGCCATTAAAAAGAATTTTTTAATCATGATTTACGCCAACAAATTCATTAGTAGCCAATGTAACGCTTCCGATTGGCGAGCTTGTTGATAGCGGTTCGCCAAAATAATACTTTCGAGCGCGTGTAAGGCTTCGTTAAAATCATCGTTGACGATTAAATAATCAAATTCGGGATAATGGCGCATTTCAGTCACAGCCTCTTTCATGCGCCGCTCAATAATGTTGGCATTGTCTTTACCACGACTTTCCAAGCGATGCCGCAACACGTCAATAGTCGGCGGTAAAATAAAAATTGAAATACTGTCGGGCAATAATTTCCGTACTTGTTGTGCGCCTTGCCAATCGATTTCTAAAATTACGTCCAATCCTCGCGCAAGATTATCTTCCACGGTTTGTTGTGCGGTACCGTAAAAATTATCGAATACTTGAGCGCATTCTAAAAATGCGCCTTCGCCTTGCATCGCGCGAAAGGTTTCGACATCGACGAAAAAATAATCTTTGCCGTGAATTTCGCCGTCTCGTGTTTGGCGCGTGGTGTGTGACACTGATACAACAAGACGGTTTAGTTTTATGACCAATTTTTTCACTAAACTGGTTTTGCCTGCACCTGATGGGGCAGAAATAATGTAAAGTTTGCCTTTATTCATAAAATTATTGGTGTGTGAAGTTGAAAACTACGCGCATTTTAACAACCTTCAATTCAATAGTCCGATTCATTCAAACAGGAAACAAAATGACCATCCGAAATTTTAATAATGAAACGCCCCAATTTGGCAAAAACGTGTACATCGACGACAGCGCGGTGGTGATTGGCGCGGTGACGTTGGGCGATAACGTGTCTATTTTTCCGATGGTGGTTATTCGCGGCGATGTGGAAAAAATCACGATTGGCGCAAATACCAATGTGCAAGATGGCGCGGTATTGCACGTTTCGCATCAAGGCAAATTTTCAGAACGCGGGCATCCGTTAACCATCGGCGAAAGTGTGACGATTGGGCATCGCGCGGTGCTTCACGGTTGCACGATTGGCAATTTTTGTTTGATTGGAATTGGCGCGATTATTATGGATGACGCAGTGTTGGAAGATGAGGTGATGCTGGGCGCAGGTTCATTGGTGCCACCGAATAAACGATTGGAAAGCGGTTATTTGTACGTCGGTTCACCGGCAAAACAAAGTCGCGCGTTAACAGAAAATGAAAAAGCGTTTTTGCGCTATTCCGCCGAACATTACGTCAGTTTGAAAAATCAGTATTTGTTGCCTTGAAAATGTCAGATTTGCGATAAACTGCACGCATTCATTTTTAATTTCATTTTATTCAAATAAACCATTGTGAAAACAAAAAACGTTCAATATTTAGTCGGCATCGATTTAGGCACCACGCACACCGTTGTGGCTTATGCACACGTTGCGACCGCACAAAACATTCAATTATTTCCCATCGAACAATTGGTCGATGTTGGACAAGTTGCCGCGCGTCCACTTTTACCGTCGGTGCGTTATCATCCAGCGGACGGTGAAATTGCCGCTGAGAATCTCGCTTTCACCGCAAAAGATAATGCGATTTTAGGCGAAGCGGCTCGCGTTTTAGGCGCGAAAACTAAAGGACGTTTTGTTACCAGCGCAAAAAGTTGGTTATCACATCCGTCGGTTGATTCGAGTGCCGCAATTTTACCGTGGGGCGCGAGTGACGACGTGCAGAAAGTGTCGCCGCTCGAAGCCAGTGCAAGTTATCTCGCCCACGTTCGCACGGTTTGGTTGCATCACAACCCGACGGCACCATTAGAAGACCAAGATGTGGTGATTACCGTTCCTGCGTCGTTTGATGAAGGCGCACGTTCGCTGACATTAGAAGCCGCAAAAATCGCTGGTTTGCAAAATGTTCGGTTACTCGAAGAACCGCAAGCTGTTTGTTACGACTGGTTACGGTGCAACGCGGGGCAATTAACAGAAAAACTCGCGAACGTGCATTTGTTATTGGTGTGCGACGTGGGCGGCGGCACGACAGATTTAACGTTAATCAAAGTCGAAGCCGGCGAAAACGAACCCAAACTAACGCGAATCGGAGTTGGCGATCATTTAATGTTGGGTGGCGATAATTTGGATTTAGCATTGGCGCACACGTTGGAATCCCGTTTAACCAACAACGAAAAACGCTTATCCGCTGCCGAATTGTCGCAATTACTCGAACAATGCCGCCAAGCGAAAGAAAAATTATTAGCCGAAGACGCGCCCAAATCCGTGAAAGTGACGTTGTTGGCGAGCGGCTCAAAATTATTGAAAGGTTCACGCGCGGCAACATTAAGTCGTGACGAAGTGCGAGCGATTGCGTTAGACGGATTTTTCCCGTTGTCGAAACTGAACGAATTGCCCGATAAAAAACGTAGCGGCGTGGTGGAATTTGGTTTGCCGTATGCCGCTGAACCCGCTGTCAGTAAACACATTGCCGCGTTTTTAAAGTTACACGAACACGCCGCGCAAGATGCGTTGCAAATCAATTCTTTTGTTCCCGATGCGTTATTATTGAATGGCGGCGTGTTTCGTAGTCAGCCGATTACGCAACGCGCCATTGATTTGCTCAGTTCGTGGCGCGAAAAACCACCGATTTTGTTAGAAAATCAGCATCCCGAATTAGCCGTAGCATTTGGTGCAGTCAGTTATGCGTTGGCGCGTCGTGAGAAAAAATTGAAAATCGGCGGTGGCGCGGCACGCAGTTATTTTCTGTTAATCGACACCACTGAGAACGCGCCACAAAAAGGCATTTGCATTTTGCCGCGTGGTAGCGAGGAAGGCGAAGAAATCATTTTGAAAAATCACCGTTTCGCGTTGCGATTGGGAACGCCGGTGCGTTTTCATTTGGCTTCCACGACAGGCGACAGCGTTTATCAATCGGGCGATTTAGTTGACGTCACCGACGATTTTCATTCGTTGCCGCCGCTTGCTGTGGCGTTTGAAAGCGATTCAACAAACGAGGTTTTGGTTGAACTTGCGGTGACGCAAACTGAAGTCGGCACCTTAAAAATTCAGTGCGTGTCGATTGAAAATGCCAAAAAACGTTGGGACGTGGAATTTTCTGTTCGGCGTGGCGCGGCGGTGGCGAATTCGTCGGAGGATTTACCTAAAAATCTGGACGCACTTTGCGAAAAAATCAGCGATATTTTCGGCACAAAATCCAAACACATCGACCCGAAAGCGGTGAAAAATCTGCGGGTGAATTTGGAAAAAATGACCGGCATGGATAGAAGTGACTGGAATTCGCCGTTGTTGCGGACGCTTTTTAATACGTTGCTGGAAGGTGAAAAATATCGCCGCCGCAGTGAAACGCATGAAAAAGTGTGGTTGAGTTTGATTGGCTTTTGTTTACGTCCAGGTTTTGGTTATCCGCTGGATGATTGGCGCGTCGAACAAGTCTGGAAAACGTATCCGCACGGCATTCAATTCGTCAATGAAACGCAGAATTGGGCGGAATGGTGGACGTTGTGGCGACGCATTGCGGGTGGTTTGTCGGCGACGGCGCAAGAAACTATTTTTGCCGACATTGCCAAATATATTGATCCTGCGTCAGCGCGACAAGTGGGCGTTGAGAAACAGTTAAAAACGCGCAGTTACGACGACATAGTGCGATTAGCGGCAGTGCTAGAACGGTTGCCAGCACAAAAAAAAATCCAGCTCGGCGATTGGTTATTAAAACGATTAGAAAAAGCCGGTGAATCTAATCAAACGTGGTGGGCGGTCGGACGAATCGGCGCACGCATTCCGTTTCATGGCAGCAGTCACAACGTGGTTTCCGCCGAATCAGTTGAAATGTGGTTGTTACAATTGCTCGATGAAGATTGGAAAAAAATCCCACAAATCGGTTTTTCGGCGACGTTAATGGCGCGAATGAGCGGTGATCGCGTGCGAGATATTAGCGACGAAATGCGAGCGCGAGTTTTAGAAAAATTAAAACTCAGTAAAGCCCCCGCGTCGTGGTTGGAAATGGTCGAAAGTGTGAAAGAACTCAGCGAAAAAGAAGAAAAGCAAATCTTTGGCGAAGCGTTGCCGTCGGGTTTGAAATTGGTTTCAGTTGGCAATAAAGTTTTCGATTAAATTGAAATAATTGAATTGTAGGGGCGGGTTCTAAACCCGCCCGTGTCACTCGAATGTTAATTTTTTAAAAGCGGATAAACGCCGAAACCTATCACGATTAACGCCACACAAATCCAGCCGATTTTGTTAATGTAATGACTTAATTTTGTTTCAAATTTTTTGCCACCAAATTTGACTAATAATGCCACAATCAAAAAACGGGTACCGCGTCCCAATGTAGAAACCAACAAAAATGGCAATAACGCCATGTTTAACGAACCCGCTGTAATCGTGAAAATTTTATACGGAATCGGTAAAAAACCGCCGATTAACACCGCCCAAATTCCCCATTTATCGACTTCTATTTTTGCCGCCAAATAATCGTTCCAATAATGTGTCGTTTGTAACCACGGCGCAATGGCTTCAAATAAAAAATACCCAATGCTATAACCTAATATCGCGCCCAAGGCAGACATTAACGTCGTCAACAGCGCGAAACGCACCGCTTTATCGGGTTGCGCCAACACCATCGGCACCAACATGACTAATGGCGTAATCGGAAAAAAAGACGAATCGGCAAAACTAACAAAGCCTAAATAGCGCGTCGCGTGACGATGCTGCGACCATCGCAATGTGTTGTCATAAAGCTTTCTAAACATACACTTCTTTACCTGTTAAAAAAGGAACGAAAATGACGGGGTCTAATTCTTCAACGTGAAAATAATTTTCAGTGCGGGTAATACGCTGTAAAACTTGCCCGTCTTCTTGATTGCCAACGGGAATCAGCATCACGCCGCCGACCGCGAGTTGTTGCAGCAACGCTTCCGGCACTTCATTCGGTGCGGCAGCAACTAAAATTCCGTCGTACGGCGCGTATTCTGACCAGCCCCAACTTCCGTCGCTGTAAGCGTAACGAATGTTTTTGAGCTGCAATAATTCGGTGTGCGTAATCGCTTTTTTTTGTAATGGCAAAATGCGTTCAACCGAATACACATTCTCAACCAACTGCGCCAAAATTGCCGTTTGATAACCGCAACCGGTGCCAATTTCTAAAACACGCGCCAAAGAAGGTCGATTTTCCAGCAACAATTCAGTCATTCTGGCGACAATGTACGGTTGCGAAATCGTTTGATTGTAACCAATCGGCAACGCGGTATCTTCATAGGCGCGACTGGCCAAGGCTTCGTCTACAAAAATATGACGCGGGGTTGTTTGCATCACGCGCAAAACACGTTCGTCTCGGATTCCTTGTTCAATCAAACGCATAATCATGCGGTCGCGGGTACGCTGTGAAGTCATGCCGCTACCTTGTAAATGCTGTAACGTCATAACGTCATTGTCTCAGGTAACCAATTTTTCAATGTGTCGAGGCGTTCGTACCAGGTTAAATCTAATTGCAACGGCGTAACGGAAACATACCCGTTATTGATGGCGTAAAAATCTGTACCTTCGCCCGCATCTTGTTCAGCACCCGCCGCGCCGACCCAATAAATTCGCCGTCCACGCTGATCTTCGCTTTGAATAATGGGTTCAGATTTGTGACGTTGTCCCAATCGACACGATTGAAAACCTTTCAATTCGGCAAACGGCAAATCCGGCACGTTGACATTCAAAATAGTATTGCTTGGCAACGGATGTGCTTGAATTTGTTTTAATAAAATCACCGCGACTTGAGCAGCGGTTTCAAAATGTGCCGGATGATCGCCAACTAGCGAAATCGCGACCGCTGGCAAACCTAAAAAACGTCCTTCGGTCGCAGCGGCAACGGTTCCGGAATATAAAACATCGTCGCCTAAATTTGCGCCGTGATTGATACCGGCAAAAACCATATTGGGTTCCGTGTCGAGTAAACCGGTAATTGCCAAATGCACACAATCCGTGGGCGTGCCGTCCACTTTCATAAAACCGTTGTGTGCTAAGGTGGCGCGTAACGGCATATCTAACGTAAGCGAATTACTCGCCGCGCTGCGATTTCTATCCGGTGCCACGACAGAAACTGTGGCGTAATCGCTCAATGCTTTGGCTAATGCCACCAGCCCTTCGGCTAAATATCCGTCATCATTACTTACTAAAATGTGCATTTTCTCTCCTAAAATTGGTTTTAGCGCGGTGTAAAAACGATACGCTATTCTAACAATTTTGCGACAGCATTAAGTCAGAAATAATATCGAAATACATTAAATTTTGGCGTATAAATTTGAATCGTGGGTAAATTATGTGTAGATACCATTAAGTGAAACCTGTATAAGTAGCACTATTTATTTATGGAATTTTTAGTTAATGTACACCAATCAACAGCATGAAACGCCGCCTGTGGCTATTTTTACTGACCTATTTGAACCTATTACTAGTAACCATATTAATATGGCAGCGAGTCACATTCACTGCGTCAACAAATTATATAAGGCTATCATTAATCACGGAACATTAGACGTTGAGGCAACTTCTAAAGATGATGATTGTGAGTTGGGCAGATGGTTGCACAAAGAAAGCACTCGGTTACATTTTGGTCATTTACATCACTATCACGATTGTGTGAAGAGGCACGCGGAATTTCACATTCAAGCAGGCAAAGTGACAACCCTCATCAATGCGGAAAAATATGGCGAAGCATTTTTCGCGTTATGTCATGATTCTGAATTTTCACGCGCGTCTACTGCTGTCATTGCGGCTATTTTTCCGTTTACCGTCAATTCTAGTTTGAGCGAGAACTAATATGAAATCCCAAACGACATCTCACAATTCCTTGCTCGCAGTTGGCAAACCACCGCCCGATTTTTGCTTGGTAAATAGCGAGTTAAAAGATGTGCGGTTAACGGATTATGCTGGAAAATGTAAAATTTTAACAATTGTTCCGCGCTTAGATATTTCAACTTGTATGGCTGTGGCGCAGATATTTAATGAAAACAAAGTCGATTTAGACAAAACCGTCGTGTTGATTATCTCCGCCGATTCACCCTTTAAACAGCAGCGGTGTTTGGAAATGGCCGGAGTGCGTGATGTAGTGACTTTGTCAAACTTTGCTAGTCCCACATTTGCGACCGATTATGGTGTGCAGATTGTTGACGACGATTTGGCGGAGGAGGTAATGACCGAAGCGGTGGTGGTAATTGATGAAAAAAATAAAGTGATTTTCACTCAACTCACTCAAGAATTAGCACAGGAGCTGGATTATGAATCGATATTCACAGCGTTAGAATATTCACAAACTGAATCGTTTGATTATGATTCAAATTCGGAAGGTTTAGAACTTATCAATCGCCGTAAATGTTTTCGTGTTGATATTTCCGCGACGAATTCCTGTTATTGTAAAATTAGGTTGCCGGTACTCAAAGAGGATGCGTCGAAAGAATATAAGCTCGCTTATGAATTGGCTCTTCACAAAATACAGAGAAAAATGGAGGACGAATTAAAACAACAAAAATACTCAAACAGCATCGCTATTCGTAACAAAAGCCTAAACAATTGTATGCGGTTAAACCTATACGATATTAGCTCAAATGGTTGTTCCATGATTAGCGATGACGAAGAGTTTTTCTATTTTTTAACACAGCATACGATTTATGAAAATTGCACGATTGTCATTCCAAATCACGGTGAAATTCAAGTCTCTTTTAAAATTATGACCAATCACAAAATTGGTAAATTTAATGAGTTGATTGGAATCTCATTCATTAACGTAGCGCAATCTGTGGATTTAGCTATTTCATCTTATATTCAAGAAATTGAACGGCAACGCATGGCGTTAGTTAAACCGTATATTGCTTAATGAAAATATACCACGCATAAAAAAGGCTGATTTTCATCAGCCTTTTTGTTGTTGAAAACCGCGTTGAAATTATTTCAGCAAATTTTCCAACAAACCATTTAATTTATGCACAAACGCCGCTGGATCGTCTAATTTTCCGCCTTCGCTCAAAATCGATTGATCAAACAAAATCTGTGTTAAATCGGCAAAACGGCTGTCGTCTTGTTCCACTTTCAGACGTTGAACTAGCGCGTGATCAGGATTGATTTCAAAAATCGGTTTTTTGTTACCCATGCCCATTCCGCCCAACATTTGACCAGCATCTTTCATCATGCGTTCCATGTGTAAACTCATGCCGTAAACGTCTGCGACCAAACACGCTGGCGATTCGGTCAAACGATGACTCAAACGCACGTCGCTGACTTTGTCGTTCAACACTGTTTTAATTTGCGTCAAAACGCTTTCAAAATCTTGTGTCGTGGCTTCGTGCGCGGCTTTGGTTTCTTCGCTTTCTTCTTCGCCTAAATCCAAATCACCTTTCGCAACGGATTGAATATGTTTGCCGTCGAATTCGTCTAAATGCGACACCAACCATTCGTCGATGCGGTCAGAAAGCAATAAAACTTCAATGCCTTTTTTGCGGAAAATTTCCAAATGTGGACTATTTTTTGCTGCTGCAAAACTTTCAGCTGTGACGTAATAAATTTTG
>CAIQDI010000004.1 GCA_903870545.1 uncultured Pseudomonadota bacterium | reverse complement strand
CAACAATGGAATCATGTCGGTCGATAACGACAGCAATGATTGCGAGGCTAAATCTAAAATTTGCAGCGGTTTCAGTGCCACCAGTTGACTCGAGGTCAGCCCCGCCAACTGCGTGGGCGTTAGCGCGGCGAGCTGTTCTTTTTTCAATATCGCCAGTTGTTCCGGTGTCAGCGCGGCAATTTGATTGGAACCCGCAGCCGCACTTAAACCGGCGATATTTTTGGTCGTCAAACCCAGAATAGCGTTCGGGGAAAGCGCGGTTACTATGTCCGTTGTCAACGCGCCAACTTGAGCCGACGACAGTGCCGAAATGATGAGCGGCGTTAATAATTTCGCTTCATCCAGGTTAATGGCGGCAATTTGTATCGAGCTTAAAAAACCAAATTGCGCCGGTTTTAATACCGAAAATTGCCCATCGCCGTTCAATTCTGCCAGCGTCAAACCTACGATATTTTTTTTGTTAAAACCTGCTATCGCCAATTTGTTTAATGCGGCAACATCTTCGGCATCTAACGCCGCAATTTTCACAGAATCCAACCCGTTAATTTGTGCCGACGTGATAACCGCCGTTTGGTCGCTAGACAGAGCTTTGATTTGTTCCGTTGTCATGGCACCAATTGTTTTTGCTGGTAATGCCGCGACAAATTTGTTGTCCAAAAAAGTGATTTCCGCTGTGGACAACGCAGAAATGGCTTTCGAGGATAAATTTTCAGCATGAATTTTGGTCAATGCTGAAACTTGGTCGCTGGTTAAAACGGCAACTTGATCGGAGCTAATCACGCCAATTTGTTCTTTTTTCAATCCAGCAATTTGCGCCGTGGATAACGCCGCCACATTTTGCATATTTAACAAATTGATTTTCAAACCGGTCAACGCCGTTTTACTAATAGCGCGAATATCGTCGGAACTTAATCCTGCGAATTGTTCCGACGACAACGCGCCGATTTGAACAGAGGTTAGCGCGGCAATTTGGTTGGTAGAAAACGCCACTAATTGCGCGGTGGTTAAATTACTGACGCTTAAACCAGAAATAACGGTCGTTCCAATGCCCGCAAATGAGGCGGTAGGAATGCTGGCTAACACATTTTTAAGACTCGTCAGCTCAGGTGCATTCAAAACCGCCAAATAGTCTGCCGTCAACGTCGCCGCCTGATCCGACGTTAACAGAGCTAATTCTTGGGTGGTAAATTGAGCAAATATATCAAGCGGAATTGCGGGGGTACTCGTTGTTGCCGTTGCCATGATTAGCTCTTCTTGTTTGTTTAATAAATCACTTTTTGCGTTTTCAACGCGACATAAATTTCGTCAAGTGACTGTGTGTTGGTATCAAACTGAATCGGCGTAAAACCTTCATTCGTATTCACACAAATCGCAATCAAACCGGCGTGGTTTATCGCATGAATTAACACGTTATTCGTCGTTTCTAAAATCGTACTCGCGTGACCGTTGTCGAACAATTTACGTTCGAGTTGATACGCGATTTCAATACTTTTTTCACCGGTCAAATTGATAGCGGTGGCGATTTGGCTAAAACGCGCCGCACGTTCTTCGATGCTGACCGGTTGCAGATTTTCATTATCGCCCGTGCCAACAATCATGCCCGCGCCCACCGTGCCATTGGTCAAACGGTCGATGATGATAAACGAGCCTGTGCCTTTGTGGGTTTTGTAATTATCAAACACGACGGGCGCATTCACCGAAACCGTACACAACCCGATTTCATTGAGTTGAAGCGCATTCGCGTCGTGATGTTCCAGCGTGTTCACGTCGATACGATGATGAATCAACGACACCGAACCCGAAACGGTGCGCGTCGCTAATTTAATCGCATATTGTTTGCCGATATTGAGCGATTGTTCATCCATCCAAACGATGTGCGCTTTGAATTTATCCGCCACAATCGGCGTGAATTCCTGTGTGCCAATCAGCATATCGCCGCGACTAATATCAATTTCGTCGTCCAACGTCAGCGTCACCGCCATTGGCGCGAAGGCTTGTTCGATTTCGCCGTCATACGTCACGATGGATTTAATCGTGCTACTTTTGCCGGACGGTAACGCGGTAATTTTGTCGCCTTTTTTGAAAATTCCCGATGCGACCGTGCCGCAAAATCCACGAAAATCTAAGTTAGGACGATTCACATATTGAACCGGAAAACGGGCATCGGTGAAATTACGGTCGTTCGCGATTTCAATCGTGTTCAAGGCTTCCATCAACGGTTTGCCCGTGAACCACGCCATATTTTCACTACGATTTACCACGTTATCGCCGTCCAACGCCGACATCGGAATAAACAAAATATCGTGCAAATCCAACGTTTTCACAAAATCCAAATAATCGGTTTTAATTTGTTCAAATTTCGCTTCGCTGTATTCAACTAAATCCATTTTGTTAATCGCCACCACAATATGCTGAATGCCCAGCAATGACGCGATAAAACTATGACGTTTGGTTTGCGTTTGCACGCCATAACGCGCGTCAATTAAGATAATCGCCAAGTCACACGTCGATGCGCCCGTCGCCATGTTGCGCGTGTATTGTTCGTGTCCAGGTGTGTCGGCAATGATGAATTTGCGCGTTGACGTTGAGAAATAACGGTACGCCACGTCAATCGTGATGCCTTGTTCGCGTTCGGCTTGCAGCCCATCGACCAGCAACGCTAAATCGATTTTGCCTGCGCCCGTCGTGCCAGATTTTGCACTGTCCGCTAAAACGGCGGCAAGTTGGTCTTCGTAAATCATTTTTGAATCGTGCAACAATCGCCCAATGAGCGTACTTTTGCCGTCATCGACGTTGCCACAAGTTAAAAAACGCACTAATTCTTTGCGTTCGTGTTGCGCTAAATAAGCGTTAATATCGGTGCTGATTAAATCGGATTGGTGGGACATAAATTTTCTTTTTTATTGATTGATGGGAAAAAAATCACCGTTTAAAGCGTCTTGCAAACGATAAGGGCATTCTTCAGGAAACGCATTTAATGGCAACTGTGTTTCCGTAGACGCATAACGGCGAGCATATTTGTAACTGTTCTGGAAACGTTCTTCGAGTTCGTATTTTAAGCTCGGGTTTTCGTCTAATACCTCATCGATACCAATCCGCTGTTTGTTAATCGAATTAAGCCAGCTGCGACTTTGACGCGCTGGTTGGTAATGCCATTTAAGCAAGTGCATCAACAATTCTTTGAGTCGATTATTAAGCTCGCGTCCTTCGCTTTTGCCCATGCTTTCCAATTCCTCTACGAGATGCTCAAAGTCCAATTCATCAAAACGTTTTGCTTTCAACAACGCGGCATTTTGCAATGCCCAAGCGTAAAAATCTTTTTCGTATAATGTTTGTGCTTTCATGATTTTTGCTCGCGTTTAAAAATAGCCTTCGCGTTTTTTCTGTTCCATTGAACCCGCTTGATCGTGGTCGATTAAGCGACCTTGCCGTTCAGAAGTCGTGGTCAACAGCATTTCTTGAATAATTTCAGGTAACGTCGTCGCTTCCGATTCAACCGCGCCTGTTAATGGATAACAGCCCAACGTCCGAAAACGCACTTTTTTCATTTCAACTTTTTCATGTTCGCCAATCGGCATACGGTCATCGTCCACCATAATCAACATGCCGTCGCGTTCCACAACGGGACGTTCTTTGGCGAAATACAACGGCACAATCGGAATCTGTTCCAAATGAATATATTGCCAAATATCCAACTCCGTCCAATTCGACAACGGAAACACGCGAATACTTTCGCCTTTGTCGATTTTACCGTTGTAAATGTTCCATAATTCGGGACGTTGATTTTTCGGATCCCAACGGTGATTTTTATCGCGGAATGAATAAACACGCTCTTTTGCACGCGATTTTTCTTCGTCACGTCTTGCGCCACCAAATGCCGCATCAAATTGATATTTGTTCAAGGCTTGTTTCAAACCGTCCGTTTTCATCACGTCAGTATGTTTTTTACTGCCGTGAACAAACGGGCTGATATTCATATCCACGCCGTCTTGATTGGTGTGAACGATTAAATCTAAACCGAGTTCTTCGACCATTTTGTCGCGGAATTCAATCATTTCTTTGAATTTCCACGTCGTATCAACGTGCATCATCGGAAAAGGCGGACGCGCGGGATAAAACGCTTTCATGGTTAAATGCAGCATTACCGCCGAATCTTTACCAATCGAATACAACATTACAGGTTTTTCAAACTCTGCTGCGACTTCACGAATAATGTGAATACTTTCGGCTTCGAGTTGTTTTAAATGGGTTAATTTATAGTCTGTCATTAAAAAATCCGTTGAGTTTAAAGGCGTGAATAGCGGCTATTCTAGCACGTTCTAGCGTGATTTAGTGCCGCCCTGTGTGACCAAAACCGCCTTCGCCGCGATGACTTTCGTCGAAATCTTCGACCTGTTCAAACGCGACTTGAACCACGGGAACAAACACCATTTGAGCAATCCGTTCGCCGATATTTATGGTGAACGATTCATTACCACGATTCCAACATGAAACGAAAATTTGTCCTTGATAATCTGAATCGATAAGTCCAACCAAATTGCCCAAAACAATGCCGTGTTTATGACCCAAACCTGAACGCGGTAATAAAACGGCAGCGAGTGAATTATCGCCAATATGAATCGCCAACCCCGTTGGACACAAACAAGTTTCGCCTGGATGTAAAATAATCGCGTCGTCCAAACACGCGCGTAAATCTAAACCTGCTGAACCCGTCGTCGCATATTCGGGCAATGGAATCGTGTCGCCTAAACGTGAATCTAAAATTTTGAGTTGAATTTTGTGCATTTTGAAATTTAAAAGTTGAGTGGATGTAGTCCGTTATAATACCGCAAAATTTAACAAATCCCTTTCCCCAGAACTTTTATGACTATTTTTAACGCGACCACCGAAAACATTGAACGCGCCACGCAATGTTTAAAAAACGGCGGTTTAGTCGCTTTCCCGACTGAAACCGTTTATGGATTGGGTGCGGATGCTAGTAATCCCGACGCAGTGAAACGTATTTTTGCCGCCAAAAATCGCCCTGAAAATCACCCGTTAATTGTCCATCTTGCCAGCTTTGAACAGTTCGATTTGTGGGCGCAAGATATTCCCGAATCGGCTGTTGTGTTAGCAAAACATTTTTTCCCTGCGCCACTCGCGTTGATTTTAAAAAAACGTCCCGAAGTCAGTGAAACCGTGACGGGTGGACAAAAAACGATTGCATTGCGTGTACCGAATCATCCCGTTGCGTTGGAATTATTACGCGCGTTTGATGGTGGAATTGCCGCGCCGTCGGCGAATCGTTTTTGCCGAATTAGTCCGACGCAAGCGCAACACGTCGCGGATGAATTGGGCGAAAGTGTTGATATGATTTTAGACGGAGGCGCGTGTCAAATCGGCGTGGAATCGACGATTATTGATTTGAGCGGCGACAAACCCACGTTGTTACGTTTTGGACAAATTACCCGCGGCGAGTTGGAAGCCGTTTTAAAAACCGAGGTTTTTGTTCCCGATTCGTTGGCGAAAATAACCGTGAAAACCGCTGGTATGATGGCGATTCATTACGCGCCAACCACGCCCGCTGTGCGGTGTGATTCGGAATTATTAGCCGTACTTTTGCAAGATGAAAATCAAAAAGTCGGCGTGTTGACGTGCGGCTCAAACATCGCGTCAACTGAAAATCGCACCGTAATTTCTTTGCCGACTGATTCTGCGATTTACGCCCAAAACTTGTACGCTAAATTACGCGAATTGGACGCGCTAAAATTGAATTTAATTTTGGTCGAACAGCCGCCGCAAAGCGAAATGTGGGCAGCCATTAACGATAGACTTTCCAAAGCTACCCGCCATGATTGATATTTGGCAAAGTGATTGGCAGCCGAAGCAATCTTCAGAACCATTTTTGCGGCAAGTTTTAGCGCGTTATATTCCTGAAAATGATTTGGTGTTAGAACGCGGCGAATTTGGTAAACCCACTTTGCGTGATTTTCCAGAATGGCATTTTAATGTTTCGCATTCGGGTGAAAAAATGTTGCTGGCAATTAGTTACGAAATGCCCGTTGGCATTGATATTGAACATATAAAACCACGCCGTTCGCTCGCTGATTTGGTCAAAAAATGTTTCGCGCCATCAGAACAAACTTATTGGTTTGATTTGCCAGAAAATGAAAAGCTGGTCGTTTTTTACGATTTTTGGACACGCAAAGAAGCCGTTGTGAAAGGCATTGGACGCGGCATCGCGCTGGGTTTAAATCGTTGTGAAATTGACGTGAATCAGCCCAATCATTTTTTAAATTTGCCGAATAATGAAAACTGGTTCACTCAAAAAATCGACATTTCAGCGGATTATTGCGCGGCGATTGCCACGCCTCAAATTGCCGATTTTCGACTAAAAATTCGTTAGCCTTTAGATTTTGGCGGTTGTTTAATCGGTAACATCGCCCGCCGCGTTCAGTTATTATTACCGACCTTTTGCAATCTGCTCGATTGTTATTTTTTTCGCTTCCACCCACAACGCCCATGCAACCCGATTTTATACATCTTAGAGTTCACACCGAATATTCGTTAATCGATGGTTTGGTCAAAATTAAACCACTCATGAAACGGCTGGGCGAATTGAAGATGCCCGCCGTTGCCATCACCGATCACGTTAATTTGTTCGGTTTGGTCAAAACGTACAAAGCCGCCACGTCGCAAGGAATCAAACCGATTGCGGGCGCGGATGTTTTGATTTTGAATCCCGACGAACCCAATAATCCGTACCGTTTGACGTTGCTGGCTCAAAATCACAAAGGCTATGTCACGCTGACCGAATTGGTGTCGAAAGCGTATCAACTCGGGCAAGCGTCGAAAGAATCCGTGCCGATGCTCAAACGTGAATGGATTGAACAAAATCACGACAATTTAATTGCGCTGTCCGGTGCGATGCAAGGCGATATTGGCAAAGCCTTAATTGCCGACAAAAAAGACGAAGCGTTGCGTTGTGCGACCTATTGGCGCGACCTGTTTCCGAATCGCTTTTATTTGGAAGTGCAGCGCGTTGGCAAACCGAACGAAGAATTTTATATTTCTGGTGCGGTCGAACTCGCATTGATGTTGAATTTACCGATTGTTGCGACGAATGACGTGCGTTTTTTGACACAAAATGAATTTGCCGCGCACGAAGTTCGGGTGTGTATCAATCAAAGTCGCGTCCTCGACGATGCGCGTCGCGCCAAAGATTACACCGACCAACAATATCTGCGAACGGCGGAAGAAATGGCGACGTTATTTGCCGATTTGCCAGAAGCCTTAGAAAACACCGTTGAAATCGCGAAACGGTGCAGTTTTACAATGGAATTGGGCAAAAACTTTTTGCCTGATTTTCCGGTGCCGGAAGGGATGACGATTAACGATTTTATTGTCAGCGAATCCGAACAAGGTTTGCGCGAACGTTTGCAAAAACATCCGATTACCGGCGACGGCACGCCAGAAGAAAATGAACAAGCGTATTGGAATCGATTGAAAATTGAACTCGATGTGATTACGCAAATGGGATTTTCGGGTTATTTCATGATTGTGGCGGATTTTATTCAGTGGGCGAAAAATCACGGTATTCCCGTTGGCCCTGGACGGGGTTCGGGCGCGGGTTCGTTGGTGGCGTACGTTTTGAAAATTACCGATTTAGATCCGATTGAATTTGATTTGTTGTTTGAACGGTTTTTGAATCCAGAACGGGTGTCGATGCCCGATTTTGATATTGATTTCTGCATGGATCGGCGCGACGAAGTGATTGATTATGTGGCTGATCATTACGGACGCGATCAGGTTTCACAGATTATCACTTACGGTTCGATGACCGCAAAATCGGTGGTGCGTGACGTGGGGCGCGTGTTGAGTTTGGGTTATGGTTTTGTCGATAGATTGGCAAAATTGATTCCGACCGAAGTGGGCATTACGTTGACCGATGCGTTGAAAGGCAGCCCCGATTTACAGCAAGCCTACAACAACGAAGAAGATGTTAAAACGTTGATTGATATGGCGTTAATTTTGGAAGGAACGGCGCGAAATGCGGGGAAACACGCGGGCGGCGTGGTAATCGCACCGACGAAATTAACCGATTTCACGCCACTTTATTGCGACCACGAAGGCAATAATTTAGTGACGCAATTCGATAAAAGTGACGTGGAATCGGTCGGGCTGGTGAAGTTCGATTTTTTGGGGTTGCGAACGTTGACGATTATTGATTGGGCGTTGCAAACCATTGACGCGCAAAATGCGAAAAAAGGCTTACCGCCCGTTGATATTAGCCAAATTCCGCGTGATGATTTTGCGTCGTATGATTTGTTGAAAAAAGGACTGACGACCGCCGTTTTTCAGTTGGAATCGCGCGGCATGAAAGAGTTAATCAAAAAATTATTGCCCGATTGTTTCAACGACATTATTGCGTTGGTGGCGTTATTTCGACCTGGTCCGCTCGAATCGGGCATGGTGGATGATTACGTCAACGTGAAACACAAACGCAAAGCTGCTGAATACGCGCATCCGATTCTTGAACCAATTTTGGAACCGACCAACGGCGTGATTTTGTATCAAGAACAAGTCATGCAAATCGCACGAGAATTGTCAGGTTATACGCTGGGTGGCGCGGATATTTTACGACGTTGTTTAAGTGGTTCAACACAAATTGTCGATGTCGCCACGGGTCAATGCGTTACGCTTCAAACTATTGCAGATAATCAAAATTATTGGTTGGGACGTGATGTTTTTTCGCTCGATTTAACGACACAAAAAATTGTTACTAAACCGATTTCTGCGATTTTCGACAACGGTGTGCGTGACGTTTGGGAAATTACCACGAAAACGAATCGTAAAATTCGCGCCACTGCCGACCATTTGTTTTACACCATTTCAGGTTGGCAAAAACTAGAAGATTTCAATGTTGGCGACAGTATTGGTTTAACAAAAAATTTGCCAATTTCGCATGAAAATATAATCGGCGAAGCAGAGATAAAAATTGCGGCTTATTTAATTGGCGATGGTTATTTATCGCAAAAAAAACGGGTTGGGAATTATTTTTGTAACAGCGACGAATTATTGATTAGTGATTTTAATGATTGTTGTTTTGAGCTTTTTGGTAAAAAACCCCCCGTTTCTTATCAACATCATGAAGGAAAAAAATCCGTCATGTATGCGCGTTTTTCATTTGTCGAATTTAACGCTTGGATTGACGAAAAACTTAAACGCGCACTTTCTCGCGATAAAGAAATTCCGTTGTGGGTTTATGAATTATCGTCAGCACAATTAGTCTTATTTTTAGGCACATTATGGTCAACTGACGGCACGTTTGATATTTCAATTGGGCATTCGGATTACACGTCAACATCCCGCAAGTTAATTGAGCAAATTCAACACTTGTTGTTACGATTTGGCATTGTCGGATTGTTTAATGTAAAAAACTCGACGTATAAAAATCAGCCTTATATTTCTTATCGCGTTCAAATTACAGGACGTGAAGATATGTTGAAATTTTATGATTTGATTGTGCCGTTCATGAGCGCGGCAAAGCGTGAAAAAGCAAAAATTTGTTACAACTTAATTGAGGCGAAACTTAAAACTCAATCGAAACATCAATTGCCTAGTGCCGTGACATATTTAATTGCTAATGCAAAATACGCAAGCGGAATGACTTGGTCTGGAATCGATGATGCAAGCGATTTTAAAAAAGGAACGATGTCGAGTGGATTAAATTTCAAAAATCCGCGCAGTGAATTATCACGTCATCGAGTAGCGAACTTTGCTCAAGTTTTCAATGATTCAAAATTACAAGCCATCGCTGAATCAGAAGTTTTTTGGGACAAAATTGTTTCGATTGAATTGATTGGCGAAGAGCGTGTTTTTGATTTAACCATTCTTGAAACGCACAACTTTATTGCCAATGATTTTGTCGCACATAATTGCATGGGCAAGAAGGATGCAAAGGAAATGGCAAATCAACGTGAGTTTTTTGTAACAGGTGCAGTAGCGAATAATGTTGATGCTGATATTGCTAATTACATTTTTGACTTAGTTGACAAGTTCAGTGGTTATGGTTTCAACCGCAGCCACTCCGCAGCTTACGCGCTCGTCGCTTATCAAACTGCGTGGTTAAAAGCGCATTATCCAGCGGCATTTATGGCGGCGGTACTTTCAGCGGATATGGACAATACCGAAAAAGTCGTCATTAACATCGACGAATGCCGTTTGTTGAACCTCAAAATTATTCCGCCGTCGATAAACCTGTCGGATTACAAATTCACCGTAAACGATAACGGCGAATTGATTTACGGTTTGGGCGCGTTGAAAGGTGCGGGCGAAGGTGCGATTTTAGACATGATTGACGAACGCAAAGCCAACGGTTTATTTTTAGGTTTGTACGATTTGTGTCAGCGCGTGGATTTACGCAAATTTAATAAACGTGTCTCCGAAGCCCTTATCAAAGCAGGCGCGTTAGATGAATTCGACCCCAATCGTGCCGCGCATTTAGCCGAATTACCGACGGCGTTAAAAGTCGCTGAACATCAAACCAAAATGAAACTCGCGGGACAATGCGATTTATTTGGTTTAGGTGGCGGCGAAGCAAACGAAGAAGAAACTGCCACGCCCACTTATGCGACAACCGTTGAGGCGTGGTCGGACAAAGAACGTTTTGCCGAAGAAAAAAATGTGTTGGGTTTGTTTTTAACCGGACATCCGATTGACCAATACGCAGACGAATTACGCCAACTCGCGCCCAAAAAACTCGTGCAATTACTCAATGAAATTGTACCCGGTCGGCGTGCCATGCCGGTAAGAATTGCCGGTTTAGCGATTGATATTGGTTCGCGCCAAAACAAACAAGGCATTTCACGCGGCTTTGCCATTCTCGACGACAATACGGCGCGGCTTGATATTAGCGCGTATCGAGAAGTTTATGACGAGTTTCAAACCATTTTCAAAGCGGATTACAAAGATCGATTGCTGATTGTGGAAGGGAATTTAGCGATGGATGCGTATTTAAACACGCCATTATTGAGCGTAGATCGAATTTATCCGATTGAACAAGCTCGAAAAACGTTGCAGCTCACCTTTAAAACCGGCAATTCGCCATTTGAAAAACTCGCGGAAATTTTGCAAACCGTGAAAGGGGGCGAAACGGTGGTGATGATTGATTATTTTGGAAATGACGCGCGGGCGATGTTGCGATTAGGTCAAGCGTGGCGCGTTGAAACGACCGATGAATTGTTGCATCAATTAAAATTGTGGCTAGGAAAAGACGCGATTCGGTTGATGTATTGATAATGAAAAAGAGCAATATACGTTATAATGCGCCGTGTTCACTTCTACCTAAATAAAACTAATGATTTCAGCATCCGATTCCACTTCTCCGATTGATTTTGACGCGATTAAACAATTAACCCTAAATGAAGCCAAAGCCGTTGATCAATTGATTATCGACGAATTGCGTTCAGACGTGATTTTGATTAACGAAATTGGGCGTTATATTGTTGGCAACGGCGGCAAGCGTTTACGTCCGATGTTGTTGTTACTAGCCGCGAAAGCCTTGGGCGAAGTCAACGAAAAACATTTAATTCTCGCTGCCGTAGTTGAATTTATTCACACCGCCACGTTGTTACACGACGATGTGGTCGATGAATCGGATTTACGGCGCGGCAAAGAATCCGCCAACGCCGTTTGGGGCAATGCCGCCAGCGTTTTAGTCGGCGATTATTTATATTCCAGCGCATTTGAAATGATGGTTCGCACCGACAATATGCGCGTGATGGGTTTGTTATCGAAAACCACCACAGCGATTGCCGAAGGCGAAGTTTTACAATTATTAAATTGCAACAATCCTGAAACGACCGAAGCCAAATATCTGGAAGTGATTGCGCGTAAAACGGCGATTCTGTTCAGTGCCGCAACCCAATTAGCCGCAATTCTTTCGGGTTCAACGGTAGAAATCGAAACCGCGTTGGCGAATTACGGACAACATTTAGGCATTGCGTTTCAGTTGATTGACGACGCGCTGGATTACAAAGCCAGCGCAGAAGAATTGGGTAAAAATTTGGGTGACGATTTAGCGGAAGGCAAACCGACGTTGCCGTTAATTTACGCCATTCAAAACGGCACGCCAGAAGAAGCGGCGATTATTATTGACGCAATTAAAACCGGAAATCGAGACGTTTTCAATGACGTTTATGCCGTCGTCAAACGCACGCAAGCCATCACTTATACCGAACAACGCGCCGACGAAGAAGCACAAAAAGCTATCGACGCACTCACCGTTTTACCCGAATCTGATTATAAAAATGCGCTGGTTTTATTGGCAAAATTCGCAGTTCAACGCAATTATTAACGCTGTCGAAGACAAACGTGAAAACGAGCTGTGTGTAAATTTTTACCTTAGGTTTTATGAAATATCCCACCTCGTTTCACAATCTTGTTTTTCGGCTTTTATGCTTATTTGGATTATTATTGATAACGATTTTAGAAGTCGGTCCCGTTCCGATTTCAGGTTTGGCGTTAATGTGGGTGGTATTATTTCGACCGAAATGGTTTTACAATTTGGTGCAACAGATTTATCACAAATAACGTGCTTTAGACGGTGAAAAACTTGATTATGAATAACAAAAACGGAGCAAATATGTCGTGGAATGAACCCGGTGGCGGTAAAAAAGATCCATGGAGTGGTCGTGGTGACGATAAAGATGTGCCTGAATTAGACGAAGCGATTCGTTCATTGCAAAAAAAATTAGAGCAAATTTTTGGTGGCGGTGGCAACGGCGAAAATGGCGACGGTTTTTCAGGAAATTCGCTCAAAGGCTTGGGTTTATTAGCGGTTGGAGCTGGCGTACTTTGGGGATTAAGCGGTTTTTATATTGTGGACGAGGGAAATCACGGTGTCGAAACGCGCTTTGGCAAATACATTGGCACCACGCAAGCCGGTTTAAATTGGCACTACCCTAAACCTATCGAATCGGTCGCGCTTGTCAACGTCAAACAACAACGTTTTATCGAAGTCGGTTATCGTAGCAATGGTAGCAGCGATTTAGCCGGCGGTTCCGTTCCAAAAGAAGCCTTAATGCTGACGAAAGACGAAAATTATGTGGATGTGCGTTTAGCGGTTCAATATCAAGTCAAAGACGCAAAAGCCTTTATTTTCAACGTCGCCAACCCCGCCGCAACCTTAAAACACGTTACCGAAAGCGCACAACGCGGCGTGGTCGGTGGCAGCACGATGGATTATGTTTTGACTGAAGGACGTGGCGAAATTGTCGCGCAAATTAAAACCGAAATTCAACAAGTGATGGACAGTTATAATTCCGGTGTGCAAGTGACCAGCGTGAATTTACAAGACGCGCAGCCGCCTGAACAAGTTCAAAATGCGTTTGCCGATGCGATTAAAGCGCGAGAAGATGAACAACGTTTAATCAATGAAGCGCAGGCTTACGCGAATGATGTTATTCCAAAAGCGCGTGGTGCGGCGGCGCGTAAAATGCAGGAAGCCGAAGGTTACAAAGAACAAGTTTTAGCGCAGGCGCAAGGTGAAACCAGTCGTTTCTCGCAATTGCTGACGGAATACACCAAAGCTCCTGATGTCACGCGCAAACGGTTGTACATTGAAACGATGGAATCCGTGTTGAGCAATACCAATAATGTGATTGTCGATGTGAAAAATGGCAGCAACGTGATGTATTTACCGCTCGATAAATTGATGCAAAATCCACAAAATCCCATCAATGCGCCTGTTGCGACAACGCCTGCGCCTATCGCGTACACCAACGTTGAACAACCGGTTATTTCCCAAAATGCGCCGATTATTCCCAGCGTTGAACATCCCAATAATCGCGTTCGCCAAACCGACATGAGAGGACGTTAATATGAACACAAATCAAATCGTACTCGGCGCAGCAGGCGTATTTTTAGTCGGCATGATGAGCGTTTTCACGGTCAGCGAAGGCGAAAAAGCCATTAAATTCCAACTCGGTGAAATCGTGAAAGACGATTACACGGCGGGTTTGCACGTTAAATTGCCGATGATTAACAACATCAAACATTTCGATGCGCGAATTCAAACCATGGATTCCAAGCCCGAACGTTTTTTGACGGCTGAAAAGAAAAATGTCATCGTAGATTCGTTTGTAAAATGGAAAATTGGCAACGTGAAAACGTTTTATACCGTGGTCGCGGGCGATACGGATCAAGCAAATTTGCGTTTAGACCAAATCGTGAAAGATTTATTTCGCAGTGAATTCGGCAAACGGAATATCAAACAATTGGTTTCGACCGATCGCGGTGAAATTCGCGAATTATTGATTAAAAATGCGAAAGCTCCAGCGGCGGCGTTAGGAATGGAAATTGTTGACGTGCAAGTGATGCGAATCGATTTGCCCGAAGAAGTCAGCAGTTCCGTATTTCGCCGAATGGAAGCCGAACGTGAACGAACCGCGCGAGAATTCCGTTCCGAAGGTGCTGAAGCCGCCGAACGTATTCGCGCCGATGCCGATAGACAACGTGTTGTCACGTTGGCAAATGCGTATCGGGACGCTGAAAAATTACGCGGTGAAGGCGATGCAACAGCGGCGGATATTTATGCGAAAGCCTATAATCAAGACAGTGAATTTTTCACGTTTTACCGCAGTTTGAATGCGTATAAAAAGACTTTCACCAGTTCGAGTACGCTAGTATTAGAACCGAATTCTGATTTTTTTCAGTATTTTAAAAATCGGAAATAAGCGGTAAAACACATATATTTTTTTAAAAAAACGCTCCGAGTTTGGGGCGTTTTCTTTGAACGGAAAAAAGAATGCAAAACAAATTTTTTAACCTGCCGCATAATCATGAAGTCATTTCGGATGCGTGGTTATTACCTGACGGCATAGATGAAATGCTTCCTGACGAAGCACAACGTTTGGAAATTCTTCGCGCAAAATTGCTCGAAACCTTTGCGAACTGGGGTTATCAGTTGGTTGTGCCGCCATTTATCGATTTTTTAGATTCATTGTTGACCGGTTCGGGACACAATTTAGATTCGCAAACCTTTAAATTAACCGACCAAATCAGCGGCAAAATGCTCGGTGTGCGAGCCGATATGACTCCGCAAGTGGCGCGAATTGATGCTCATAATTTAAAACACGACCATCCAACGCGCTTGTGTTATGTCGGAACGATTTTGCACACGCGCGGCGATGCGCTGGAAAAGTCACGTTCACCAATGCAAATTGGCGCAGAACTTTATGGTCACGCGGGCAAAGAAAGCGATTTAGAAGTGATTCGTTTGATGCTTGAAATGTTGGCAATGTCAGGCGTTTTGAATGTGCATTTAGATTTGGGTCACGTTGGCATTTATCGCGCATTGGCAGAAGAAGCCGCTTTAACACGCGCTCAAGAAAGTAAATTATTCGACGTTTTGCAACGCAAAGCGCGTCCCGAATTAAAAGAGCTACTCGAAAGTTATAATTTGCCGAATGATTTAAAAATCGCGTTGTTAAAACTGCCTGAATTGAACGGCGATAAAACCGTTTTGGCAAAAGCCCGCGAATTATTTAAATCTGAAAATACTCAAAAAGCGTTAGACGATTTAGATGCAATTTCAACCGCGTTGGCGCGTTATTTTCCGTCGCTTTCAATCAGTTTTGATTTAGCCGAATTGCGCGGTTATCACTATCACACGGGGATTGTGTTTGCGGCATTTGTGCCATCAATCGGTAAAGAAATCGCACGCGGCGGACGTTATGACAATATCGGTGCAATTTTCGGACGTGAACGTCCCGCAACAGGTTTCAGTGCCGATTTGAAAGTTTTAACGGCTCTCAATAAACAAAATGGCATTGAACAACCCGAACGCGAATTGATTTTTGCGCCGTATGTTGACGATGTGAATTTGTGTGAAACGATTCGTGATTGCCGCGCTCAAAATCGTGCTGTGGTGCAACAATTACCGAATCAAATCGGTGGCGCGATTGAGTTAAATTGCACAGCGGTTTTGGTGAAAAATTTGAATGATGTTTGGGTTGTTGAATCAATTTTGAAATAAACATCATGCCAAAACTTTATGAGTATTTCGGCTTAATTGTCATGTTTTACGCTAACGAACATGAACCGATTCATGTTCACGGTAAAAGCCAAGGACGTGAAGCGCGAGCTGAATTTATTATTGTTGAAGGTAACGTGATTGAAATTAACTTCGTAGATGTAACAGGACGACAACCGTTACAGCCGAATGAAATGCGTTATTTCAAAGAAATTGTGACGGCTAAAACAGATGAAATCGTTCAAAAATGGATTGATTTTTTCGTATTGCACAAACACGTTACTGCTGAAAATATCACTCGGAGGTTGAAATAATGCCTGACGTTATCAACATCACAACGGCGAAACAAATTGGCGATTACCAAATTTTTCTCCAATTTGACGACGAAAGCGAACAAGTGATTAACTTCAAACCGTTTTTGTCACGTTCACGCCATCCTGATATTCGTGAATGGTTAAATTTAGAAAAATTTTCAACATTTCGTCTTGAATACGGTGAATTGATTTGGGGTGATTATGATTTATGCTTTCCAATTGCGGACTTGTATCACAACGAATTAGAGCATTTTCACGATTTAAAATTATGTGCGTAAATATCAAATCAATTTAAAAACAAAAGGAAAATAAAATGATGACTTTACCATTACACGTTGAACAACAAGTGATGCACATTGCTCAACTTGAACACATCGCGCCAGAAAGTGTTTTAGAACAGGCAATGCAAAGTTTTATCAAAGAATTGGAAGACCGCGAAGACATCAAGGCGGCTGATGCGGCAATGGCAAAATTGTTGAGTGGCGAAGAAAAAACGTTATCACAAGCTGAAGCAATGAGGATGCTTGATGAATTGGTCGGTTGATTACACCAAAGACGCAATCAAAACTTTAGCAAAACTTGATAAAACAGTTCGCAACAGAATTTTAAAGTTTATAAATGAAACGTTGCCGAAGTTAGAAAATCCACGCGAAAAAGGTGACGTTTTGCAAGGTGAGTTAAATACTTATTGGCGTTACAAAGTCGGTGATTATCGTCTGATTTGCAAAATCATCGACAACGAAATAACGATTTTGGTGGTTGAAATTGGGCATCGTTCAAAGATTTACAAATCAATTTAAAAACAAAAGGAAAATAAAATGGCAGTTAGAACAGTAAAAGAATTTGCAACGATTTTAGGTATATCACCAGAAGAATTGCTCACCGAGGTCAGAAAAACGATGACAGTAGCGAATATGGATAGTTCGTTGACTGATGAATCACAAACCAGTTTGTTAGGTTATGTTTCACGATTACAAAAAATAAATGTAATACCAGACCAATTATCTGAAACAAAATCGAAACTTGATTTACTTTATCAATATGAAAAACACTATCTCGAATTGATTAAGGACTACAAAGAAGAAATCAAATTCGCATCTTCTTTGCAGGAAGATTTGCGCCGTGAACGTTCGCAATTTTTCACCCAAACTTTGCGCGAAGTTGTGCAAACGTTGCAAGCTCAAGAAATTGATAAAAAAGTGGCTTCTCAATGGATTGAAGAATTGGTTGCAAGCTACACAAAAAGCATCGATTTGAGTAGTGATTTGGCGAAAACACACGTTGTTCAAGTGTTGGGGATTTTCAAAGAAGAAGCCAAACAAGAAGTTTCAAAAGCGAAACTGGATGACATCGGTGCAAATTCTTCAAAAGTAGTTGATGCTGAATAAAAAAGAAACATTTGCCGCGTTGCAAGTGTTAAAACAAGGCAGGGCTGAAATGGTGCAAGATTTTTTAGACCATAAACCTGAGATTTACGCGCCGTCTTTTAAATATGAAGACAGTCCTGCGTTGTTGAATTTGGCGCGTGAAAAATACTTTATGACGTGGTTGAGCAGTCATTGGCAATTGTTTAGTCACGAAGCAACGTTTTTCACTGATAAACAAAAAGAAACCGAAGCGATTTTTGCGACGGTTTTTCTTAAATTGTTGGGCAAATGGTCGATTATAAAAACAGACCATGCGGGACAATTAAATTTGGGGATTTCGTTAGTTAAAGACATGGAAACGGCTTTGAATCATTTTATTAAAGCGGGCGAAAAATCCGAGTTGATGCGAAATACGTTAGAAATTACGTTAGACAAGAATCGCGTGATATTCGACCGAGAAATTAAAAAATTAAGCGAGATGGAAATATAAATCATGGGATTTTTTGGTGGACTAGGCAGTATTTTATCGGCGGGTGGTGGATTATTAAGTAATGGGTCTAAACGTTCGGAGCATAAGCGTCAAGAAGCCGCTAAAGACCGAGAACTTGAAAGGCACATGACCCGTGAAACTGAAATTGTCCGAATCATCACAGAAATTGAGCAGCTCAAAAAAGATAAAGAATTTGAACGAATGAAAGCCGTTTCTGATTCGATGATGGCGTATCAAATCGAATTAACCCGAATTAACGTTGAAGCGGTTCAGGCAATTGGTTCAATGCGAATTGAATTGCAACGAAAAGCCTACGATTTGATTCACGAAAAAACGGAACGGTATAACGAATTGCAAGATAGAGCGTTGCAACAAGCGCAAGACCAACTTGAACGGATTGAAGGAAATCCGAATATGAGTGAAGCGAGCCGAAATATCATGATTAACGCAGTTGATAAAAAATTAGCGGGAATTATTGATAACGCAACGCGCTTTATTGTGCAATTGAATGACGATATGCAACTTATTAGCAAAGACATCAATTTAATCACGACGAGCGGACAGAATTTCATTCAAAGACACCTTGAGCAATTTCAGTTGATTGGGTTGTCGGTGGAAACGACGGCGTTGCTGGAAAGCTCAAGTGAGAAATTGGTTGGTTTTGAGAAATAATGAATCGAATTATTTGGAAATTAAGAGCTACTCGACAATTGATGAAGCTAGACAAATCAGCACAAATAACAATTCGTGATAATGTCGAAAACAAATTGCCTGTATTTCCTGATTGTCTTAGCGTTAAAAAATTGACCGACCACAAATATAGCTACCGTTTGCGTGTTGGTAATTATCGTGTATTTTTTGAATTCGATGGTGAAATCAGAATTATTAAAATTGAAGAGGTGAAAAAACGTGATGAACACACTTACTAATTATCAAACTATTTTAGGCAACAATGGCAAACCAACTTTTGTCGTGATTCCTTACGATGATTTTTTTCAACCCCGTCCGACGATAAAAGAAGGGTATGTGCCGCATGAAGTTGTGAGTTTAGTGGTTGGTGGTTCAACGATGTTGCAAGCGTGGCGCGAATATCTAAGACATACTCAAACTGAAATTGCACAACAAATGGGGATTACGTTAGTGGAATATACGAAACTAGAAACCATGAAACGTCCATCAAAAAAAATGCGTCAAAAAGCGACAGAGGCTTTAGGTATTTCACTTGAGCAATTAGTCTATTAAAAACAAAATCAAAACATACAAATTTTAAATCTAAAAACTTGGAATCATTATGGCAAAAAATGTAGTAGTTATCGGCACACAATGGGGTGACGAAGGCAAAGGCAAATTGGTCGATTTATTGACCGAACAAGCGTCGGCAGTAGTTCGTTTTCAAGGCGGACACAACGCAGGTCACACGCTCGTTATTAACGGACAAAAAACCGTTTTGCATTTAATTCCATCAGGGATTTTGCGCGAAAATGTGCAATGTTTAATCGGTAACGGTGTCGTTTTATCGCTCGAAGCGTTGTTTCATGAAATCGAAATCTTAGAAAAAGCAGGGCTTTCGGTTCGTAATCGGTTGTTGATTAGTGAAGCGTGCGCGTTGATTTTACCGATTCATATTGCGATTGACCAAGCGCGTGAAACGGCGCGTGGCGGCAAAGCGATTGGTACAACGGGACGCGGAATTGGCCCTGCGTACGAAGATAAAGTCGGGCGACGCGGTTTGCGGGCGGGCGATTTATTAAACGCTGAAACCTTCGCCGAAAAACTCAAAGAATTGGTCGAATATCACAATTTCATGTTGGTGAATTATTACAAAGTCGAAGCGGTCAATTTCGACGAAGTCTTAAAAGAAACATTGCGTTTGGGCGAACAATTGAAACCGATGATGACCGATGTCAGCGAATTGCTTTATGCCGCACAAAAACGTGGCGACAATGTGCTTTTTGAAGGCGCACAAGGCGCGTTGCTCGACATTGATCACGGAACTTTTCCTTATGTTACGTCTTCAAGCACCACCGCCGGTGGCGCGGCAACAGGCAGCGGCATGGGTTTATTGGATTTTCATTACGTTTTGGGCATCACAAAAGCCTATTCCACCCGCGTCGGAAATGGCCCTTTCCCGTCAGAATTATTCGACGAAAACGGCGAACATTTAGGCGTTGTCGGACAAGAAGTTGGCGCAACAACGGGACGCAAACGCCGCACCGGCTGGTTTGACGCGGTGGCGATGCGTAAATCGGCACAACTCAACAGTTTAAGCGGCATTTGTTTGACCAAATTAGATGTGATGGACGGTTTGGCAAAAGTGGGCATTTGTACGGCGTATAATATCGATGGCAAAATCGTTGAAGTTGCACCGCTTGGCGCGGATTCTTACGAAAAATGCGTACCTGTTTTTGAAGAAATGACAGGTTGGACAGAGCCAACCGCAGGCGTTACCAACTATGATGATTTGCCCGAAAACGCTAAAAAATACATTCAGCGTTTGGAAGAATTGGTAGGTGTAAAAGTCACCATTATTTCGACTGGCGCAGAACGTGACGAAACTATCGTTTTAGAAAATCCTTTCGCTTAACTGGAGAAAAATCATGGCAGAAACCTCAACCGTAGATGATTTAACCATCAAATACGAAGAAGATGGCATCGAAACCGTTAAAGAACTTGATAAAAAAGTGCTGACGAAAGGCGCGTGGGCAACGATTATGTATCGTTATCAAGAATGGAGCGCGGCAAAAGGCGAATACAGCGCGGATAAATTTACCATTCGCCGTTATCAAAAACGCGATGGCAATTATCAGCAAAAATCGAAATTCAACATTTCGAGCGTTGATCAAGCGAAAAGTATGATTACCATTTTGCAAGATTGGACAAAAGACTAAACGCCGCGACTTTCAAAGCGTGACGAACAAAAAAGGCGGTGTGAGAATATCACACCGCCTTTTTGTCGCGCTGCAAAAAAGCGTGTTTTAAGCAGAAATAGGTTCGACCAAATGAGGGCGCAACATCGATGTTTTTCCCACCATCACATCAAGCGTTTTCACCAATCGTTTAAAAACAGATTCTTGAATATACGGAATGTTGTGTTTTTCGCACAACGCTTTCACCAGCGGTTGCGCTTTTTGATATTGGCTCGCGGTCATTTCTGGCCACAAATGATGCTCGATTTGATAATTCAACCAACCGTGTAAAAAATCGACGGTATTTGTACCAGTCCGATAATTTACCGAGCCGACAATTTGGCGCAAATAAAACTCGCCTTTGCCTTTCGCTTTGTTTTCAAACATCATCACATCGTCGCCAGTATGATTCGGGCCAATGACCAAAAACGAATGCAAATTGGTGAATACTTCCGCGATTAACACGTTAATAAAAACGTTCGTTGCGGCAATCACACCAATCGGCAAAAACAACAACGGAATCACCACAAATTGCACGATGCTGTAAGGCAACATACAACTCAGCCACAAATCTTTGCCGGCTGGTTTTAACGGATTCCACATATCTAAACGTGAAATTTGTCCGCGCGTTCCGCCGGCTTTTTTTGCTTCAATCGCCCGATATTCGGTCAAGGTTGAAGACGCATAATAAATAATTTTCCAACTTGCCGCCATGATTGCCAACAACGCATAACGTCCCCAGCGTGGAATGTTAGAATCGCGCAATCCTTCCATATTAAATTCGACTTGATCCGGATCGACTTCTTCACCCAAATGATAATGATGAATGTCGTTGTGTTCCGCATCCCACGCCGCTGGATACATCCAATCCAACCAATCAAGATAACGTCGCCAGCCTTTCGCAAAACCTTTGCTGGTGTAATGTTTTGGAATGCCTTCAATTTTGTCATAACCACGATGCAAAATATGATGCGCGACGGTCGTCCAACGAGTGAAATTTCCCTGACTAATCAAATACGCCGAAATCGGATTCGGAATCATCCACGCTGTGGCATAACCTAAACCGGTGCAAATCCGTCCCCAACGTTCAATTTTTTTCAAATGATGAAAATCGTCGATAGTCGTTTTACTTAAAATGTCGCGTTGAATGGCATCAACGTCTTTAGCGAGTTGCTCTCTGTCAACTGCGTTATATTGTTCTATACTCAAAACGTCCTCACTATTTATAATTGTTTTTACTTGTAATTGCGGCTTAAATTTCAACTTTTAACAAAATTCAAATCCGTTAATTTAACCGGCTAATTTAACCATTAAATTCAAAATTCTGCGCTATTTTTTTTACGTTTAATGTCGATTTCGGTGTAATTGAAATCTGGTTTAACTACTTTTTATAAAACGTTCTCGCGCCGTATTCGCATAAACAAACAATTCAAAAATTTTTTCGTTCTGGTCAGTTTCAATTAGGTGCTGAATTTTGGTGAGTTCCGTTTTAAATTGCTCCAACAACGGCAAAAGTTCCGTTTTATTGGCGGCACAAATCGCCGCCCACATGGTTGGATCACTGGAGGCAATTCGGGTAAAATCTCGAAATCCTCCCGCCGCATAGTTGAAAATCGCTTCTTGTTCGTCACGTTGCCCCAGCATATCGACCAACGCAAACGCCAATAAATGCGGCAAATGACTGGTCGCGGCAAGCACGTTATCATGTTGCTGCACCGCCATTATCGACACCACCGCGCCTATTTTTTCCCAAAAATGCTGCGTTTTTTGCAAAACTTCCACATTGGTATTTTCAACCGGCGTGATAATTAGCCGTTTATTCAAAAATAAATCCACCAACGCCGCGCCCACGCCACTATTTTCCGCGCCGGCAATCGGATGAGCCGGAATAAAATTGTCTGGGACAAAACCAAAAACAGTTTGCGCCGCTGCAATCACATTGCCTTTCGTGCTGCCGACATCGAAATAAACCGTTTGTGTTGACCAAAACGGCTTGAGCAGTTTGAACACATTTTCAGTCGCGGCAACGGGCGTAGCAATAATCACGCAATCCGCATTCAAAACCGCCGTTTCAATATCAACGTAAAACTCGTCAATCACGTTTAAATTTTGGGCAATTTGCAAATTTTCAACATCATCCAAACGCCCAAAACCGACAATCGTTTGTGCTAAATCATAGGCGCGAGCGGCTTTAGCAATTGAACCGCCAATTAAACCCACGCCAATCACACATAATCGTTTAAACATCCGCCAACACTTCTTTCAAAGCAATGAGAAATTTTGCATTTTCAGTCTGTGTGCCAACGCTGATGCGTAGAAAATTCGGCATTTCATAGACACCAACGGGACGTACAATCACGCCTTTTCGTAACAATTTTTCGTAAATCGGCAAACCTTCTTGCCGCAAATCCACCGAAACAAAATTGCCCGCCGACGGAATCCACGTTAGCCCCAATTCTTTGAAATCGTCGGTGAGTTGCGTCATGCCCAGCGCGTTGTTTTCGACCGTGGCGCGAACGTGTTCCGCATCATTCAACGCCGCTTTCGCCGCGACTAACGCGAGTGAATTATTGTTAAACGGTTGGCGAACACGGTTTAACAAATCCGCGATTTCACCGCTCGACAAACTGTAACCGACGCGCAAACCTGCTAAACCGTAGGCTTTGGAAAAAGTGCGCGTGATAATTAAGTTCGGAAATTGTTGCAACCATGAAACGGAATCGACGGATTCGGTTTGGCTGACAAATTCAAAATACGCTTCGTCCAGCACGCAAATAACGTGATTCGGCAACATGCTAATAAAGTGTTCGACCGCTTCTTGTTTTAGCAACGTGCCAGTCGGATTATTTGGATTCGCGATAAAAACGACGCGCGTTTTCGCTGTGACACTTGCCAACATCGCGTTTAAATCATGTCCGTAATTGATCGCGGGCGTGACGACGGCTTTTGCACCAACCGCTTGCGTTACAATCGGATAAACGGCGAAAGCGTGTTGCGAAAAAATTACTTCATTTTCAGGCGTGACAAAAGCTCGTGCGACCAATTCTAAAATCTCATTGGAACCGTTACCAAGCGTAATTTGTTCCGAAGTCAGCGCGTATTTTTTCGCCAACGCATTTTTTAAATCAAATCCACTTCCGTCCGGATATAACGCTAAATCAGCGATGGCATTTTGAATGGCGGCACGCGCTTTTTCGCCAATTCCTAACGGGTTTTCGTTTGACGCGAGTTTGATAATGTTGGAAATTCCCAATTCACGCTCCAATTCTTCAATCGGTTTACCTGCTTTGTAAGGAATCAATTTTTGTACGCCTTCGACGGCGAGAGAATAAATATTCGTAGTCATAAAATTCAAGGTTTAGGATGAAAATAAAAACGGCGTTTTTTTGAATTAAAGCACAAAATGATTGGCAAAAGATTTTAATTAGGAAGTATAGCGAGCGATTAGCGTTGGAATATCAAGCTCGGTAACATGATGATAAAACGTGCCGCTGGGCGAAATTTTGACCACCATTCCGTCCGCGCAATGCCCTAAACAACAAATTTCTTCGACGCTGATATTCAATTCGTGTGTCGCAATTTGGAGTTGTTGCAATAATTCTTCGCTTCCCCGCGCTCCGCACGATGGATTCACGGTAGACAAACGGCGATTCGTACAAACATAAAAAGCAACTTCAGACATAATGAAAGTTTAGGCGAATTCACAACCGCGTCGTGAACTCGCCCCAAAAATTATTTCGTGGGTTCAGCCGCAGGTTCGGCTGCCGTCGGTTCGACCGATTCAATCGTTGCGGGTACGGGTGCAGCGACTGGTTTTGCTTCCGTCAACGGAATTAAAACTTCAACTTTTGCAGCGGTACGCAAACCTTTCAACATCGTTTCAATTTTTTGACGTTGTAAGAATGGCGTTAATTGATCTTTCACGGCATCCAACGCTGGGGGCGTTTGCGGACGCGATTCTTCACGCATAATCACATGAAAGCCGAATTGAGTTTGCACGGGTGTTTTGGTGTATTTGCCATTTTCCAATGCCGCGACGGCATCTGAAAAAGGCGCAACCATTTGTGCCGCTAAGAACCAACCCAAATCGCCACCGTTTTGCGCTTCTTTGCCATCCAACGACAATTTATCAGCCAATTTTTTAAAATCGCCGCCTTTGTCTAAATCAGCAATAATTTTTTTCGCTTCTGCTTCCGTTTTAACCAAAATATGACGCGCTTTAAATTCCACGCCTTTTTCAGCGGCGACTTTGGTGTCGTATTCGGCTTTCACTTCCGCATCGGTGACAGGATTGGCAGCGATAAAGTTTTGTAAATCCGTTTGTGACAACAAGGCTTTTTTAGCATCGGTTAAACGCGCCACAAATTCAGGCGATTGATCCAATTTCTTTTGCGTGGCATCTTGAATTAACAATTCGCGTTGAATCAATTCTTCAACCAATTTTTCTTTAGGAAAAGTTTGACCGTGACTGCGCGTCGCGATTTCTTTTTCTAATTCTTCCAATGCCGCTTTTGAAATATATTGACCATTTACTACCGCAATGGCATCCGCTTTATTAACGGTTGGCGCGGCAGCAGTCGGTGTCGCAGTTGGTGTAGCCGCTGCGTTATTGGCAGCCGGTTTTTGATCACATGCCGTTAAAACTAAACCAGCGACAAGCAAAGTAGGGAGTAATTTAAGTTTCATTTATTGGGTTCCTTTGGTTTCTTCAGTAGGGGAGAGGGCGTTAATGCCGAGCGCATGAATTTCCTGTTTCATCATATCACCCAACGCGGCATAAATCAGTTGATGGCGTTGGACGAGTGTTTTCTTTTCAAATTCAGCACTGACAATCGTGATGTTGTAATGACCGCCGCCTTTTTTTGCGCCGGCGTGACCCGCGTGTGCCGCGCTATTATCAATAATTTCTAACAATGACGGTTTCAACGCCGTGGTTAAGTTGTGGCGAATCAAATCTGTGGTTTCTTTCATAAAGGAAAAACTCGTTTAAAAGGTTTAACAACAACGCGAGCATAAACGCCAGCGTCAGAATAAGGATCGGTATTTGCCCAACTTTGTGCGTCTTCGAGCGAGGCGAATTCTGCCACCACTAAACTCCCCGTGAATCCTGCTTCCGCTGGATTTTCAGAATCAATGGCGGGATGTGGCCCGGCGAGAATTAAACGTCCGGCATCTTGCAAGGCTTGCAATCGTGCCAAATGGGCGGGGCGGGCAGATTGTCTTTTTGACAAACTATCGGCAACGTCTTCGCTAATAATCGCGTAAAGCATAATTTAAGACTCGCTATCAGGTAAATGTTTATAAAGAAAAATCATTTGTAGCGCGATAAAAACCGCCATCATACTTGGCACGACAAACGTTTTGAACGTCACCCAATCGTTGGTGTCGTAATGAAACATCACATAAACATTCAAGCAGCCTACGCCAATAAAAAATGCTGCCCAACACAGATTCAACGCTTTCCAAATTGGCGCGGGCAACGTGAGTTGGCTCGACATCATGCGTTCAATAAATGGTTTTTTGCCGATAAATTGACTGCCCAAAAATGCCACGCCGAACAGCCATTCGATAATCGACAATTTCCATTTTACAAATTGTTCGTCGTGCAGAATCAGCGTTAATCCGCCCATCACCACCACTAAAATCAGCGTAATCCATTGCATCGTTTCGACTTTGCGGGTTTTGAACCACGCATAACCGACTTGCACAATTGTCGCCACAATCACGACCGCCGTGGCGACGTAAATATCGTAAAGTTTAAAAGCAATAAAGAAAAGTAAAATCGGGAAAAATTCAACGAGTTGTTTAATCATGAAATAGCGCGGTAGGTGATGAGGGAAAATGTGAACGGTCAAGGTCAAAACCCCAACTTGGGCGGTATTGTAAAATCTTTGCGGCGCAATGTATAGGCAGAATAATTCTGCTAAAATGCTGCGAAACGTTCAATTGACTACAAATGGAAACAACATGACACCGACACAACAAACTGAATTAGAAGCCGCTGCATTTCGGCACTTACTTTCACATTTACAAACACACACCGAAGTTCAAAATATCGAGCTGATGATTACGGCAGATTTTTGTCGAAATTGTTTGGCGAAATGGTTTGCCGCCGCTGGCGAAGAACACGGCGTAACACTGAATTATGAACAAGCCCGCGAAATCATTTACGGCATGCCTTACAGCGACTGGAAAGAGAAATTTCAAACCGAAGCCACGCCCGAACAACTTGCCGCCTATCAAGCCAAAAAACCAGCGGAGTTATAAAAAATGAGCGCGAACTACGAAGCGTTATTTTCAGGTGTCATCGGCGAAGATTACGATATGCTCAATTTGATTTGTCCGTTTGCAACCAAAATGAGTCATTTGGTGGGCGAAACCTTGCACGATTACGCGGCACCGAAATCTGAAAAATTAACCGTGGTGGAATTGGGCGGCGGCACTGGAATTACCACATTGGCGTTACTCAATGCCAGTGAAAATACGCAAATTTTGAGCGTCGATAATGAACCTGTCATGCAAAATCAGGCGAAGAAAAGTTTAAACGCTTGGGTTGAAAATGAACAATTGACATTTTCGCAAAATGACGCGCTGACGGCGTTGAAAAATCTGCCCGATGCCAGCGTGGACGCGATTGCGTCGGCGTACACGTTGCATAATTTCCCGAATAATTACCGTGCCGAAGTTATCAATGAAATGTTTCGTGTTTTAAAATCGGGCGGGCAATTTATCAATGGCGACCGTTACGCGCTCGACGATATTTCGCAACACACGCGCACGATTCAAAACGAAGTGGCAGGTTATTTTCGGGTGTTAATAGCTGAAAATAAATTGGATTTACTCGAACATTGGATTATTCATTTGTTCAATGATGAATCTGAAAATTATGTGATGCGTGAAACGGTCGCGTTAGAACAATTACAAACGGCGGGGTTTGTGGACATTCATTTGACGCACCGAGTCGCGGTGAATGCGTTGGTGACGGCGATTAAACCGTAATGAAACGACTGGTTTTAGTGGGCGCGTTAGCATTAACGGGTTGCGCGAGTTTGGGGCAGGGAATCGCCGAAGCGGTGATGGCAAAACAAGATGCCGTCGATACTCGCGCGTGCGAAATTTGGGGCAAGCCGTTCGACGGTTTCGCGCCGCATTTAGACAATCAGCACGGGCGCATGAAAGTGTTGATGGTTCACGGCGTGGGCGCACATTTAGCAGGTTATTCGACGCAGTTTGTCGAAAAATTAGCGCGTGAATTAAATCTGCCCGTTCGGGCATCGCAATACAAAGATATTGCGCTGACCAGTCGCCGCGACACGGAAAAAAAGTTGGGTAATTTGCGAATTAGTCGGTTGCTGAGTAAAAATCGGCAGCAAGAATTATTGTTTTACGAATTAACCTGGTCGCCGATTACCGCGAAACAAAAAGAAATTCTGTCGTACGATAATTCGGGCGAATATGCGTTTCGGCGGGCGGAAGCAAATAATTTAATGAAAAAGTTTTCCAACGACACCGCGCCCGATCCGATTATTTATTTGGGCGACAGTCGAGATGATATTTTATTGTCCTTTTCGCAAGCCTTTTGTTGGATGACGAAAAGTAGCTGGCAGGATTTGCCGACCGGAATCACGCCGCCGTGTTCATTCAATGACGATGAAGCGGTTAAAAATATTTTGGCGGACAATTACGCGGTGGTGTCACACAGTTTGGGCAGTCGCATAACCATTGACGGCATGCAGCGACTCGCCTCGATTGCGAAAGATAGAGATGCCGATTTTCGTGCCGCGTTGCAACAAAAAGAAATTCCCATTTTCATGATGTCGAATCAATTGCCAATGTTGCAACTTGGTCGCGCGTTGCCCGAAGTCAGTAATCAAAAAGCGTTATATTGCGACGCGAAAGGTGAAAAATACGGCGAACGATTATTGGCAAAAACACCGATTATTGCGTTCAGTGATCCAAACGATTTACTCAGTTATGCGATTCCACCGGGGTTTGTCGAAACGTATTTGGATTCGCGTTTATGCCTTGATGTGACCAATATCAACATCAACATTGCGAATGTGTTTGATGCGTTTGGCTTTGGCAAAATTGCCAATCCGATGCAAGCGCACATTGGTTACGATACCGACGACCGCGTCATTGCGCTGATTGCGAAAGGCATTGGCACCGCGCAAACGTCAAAACTCATTCACGACCGTTGCGAATGGACAGAAACCATTGATTAAAACTAGCCGCCCGTTTCAAACTCAACGATAATAAAAACGGTTTTGGTGTGTGGCAAAAATCAAAATCATTCAAATTTTACATTAACCCAAGGAGTTAACATGGCTATTTCTCTGAACAAAGGCGGCAACCTCAGTTTGTCAAAAACCGATCCATCTTTGCAAAATATGTTGATTGGTTTAGGTTGGGATGCGAGACCGACTGACGGTCAAGATTTCGATTTGGATGCCAGCGCGTTTATGTTGAACAACGACGGCAAAACGCGCTCCGATGCCGATTTTATTTTCTACAATCAACTGCGTTCAAGCTGTGGTTCTGTTGAACATTTGGGCGATAATTTAACCGGTAAAGGCGACGGCGATGATGAATCGTTGGTTTTACAATTGAACCAAATTCCCGCTGATGTTGAACGGGTGGTTTTTGCGGTGACGATTAACGATGCTGAAGCGCGTAAACAGAATTTTGGACAAGTGTCGAATGCGTTTATTCGCGTGGTGAACAAAGATTCGGGAGCGGAAATTGCTCGTTATGATTTGAGCGAAGATGCGTCGGTTGAAACGGCGATGATTTTTGGTGAAATTTATCGCCACAATGGTGAATGGAAATTTAAAGCGGTTGGACAAGGTTACGCGGGCGGATTAGCTCCGTTAGCGCGTGGCTTTGGCATCCATATTTAAACGGCTTTTGAGGCGGATTTGGTCATTCAAATCCGCCTTTTTTCAAAGGATGGGAAAATGGCTTACAGTGATTTCACCTTAAAAAAAGTGGTGCAAGAATTTCAGTTGACGTTGTCGGAAGATAAAAATTTATTTGCTGACATTCCTAGCGTGTCACCGAGTGATTTTTTAATCGAAACACTCAATGAAAACGTGCCGTTAGCGTTGTCGATTAGCACAGAAAAAGCGCGTTCTGAACTGATTATTATCAATCTGTTTATTGAGCTGCGAAAAAAATATCACCACAAAATCAGTTTGTTTTCGGGGGTGAAATTTGATGTGGATAGTGAAAAAAATCTAAATGGTTTTTGTGATTTTATTATTTCATCGTCGCCTGAACAGTTGTTTATTACCGCGCCGATTATTGCTGTCGTGGAAGCAAAAAACGAAAATATCATCAGCGGTTTAGGACAATGTATTGCTGAAATGATTGCCGCCCAACAATTTAACGCAGAAGAAAAACAATCGATTTCGACGATTTACGGCATTGTGACGACGGGTAATGCGTGGAAGTTTTTAAAGTTGCAAACCCGCACCGTGTCGATTGATTCAAAGGAATATCACATCGATAACACCGCAAAAATTTTAGGCATTCTCGCCGCTATGATTGAACAAAAGGCGTAAATGATGCAAATATGGGTCGATGCGGACGGGTGTCCGAAAGCGATTAAAGATATTTTGTTTCGTGTGGCAAATCGAACCGAAATTCTAACGACGTTGGTGGCGAATCAAACACTGGCAATGCCGCCGTCACGGTTTATCAAAATGTTGCGAGTGCAATCGGGCTACGACGTGGCGGACAATGAAATCGTGAAGCGATTAAGTCGCGGGGATTTGGTGATTACGGGCGATATTCCGTTGGCGAATGATGTGATTGAAAAAGGTGGTCACGCCATCAATCCACGCGGCGAACTTTACACGCTGGAAAATATCAAAGAGCGTTTAAATATGCGTGATTTTATGGACAATTTACGCAGCAGCGGGATTCACACTGGCGGTGTTGCGCCACAAAATTCACAAGATGTTCAAGCGTTTGCTAATCAATTAGACAATTTTTTAGCGCATCGTTAAATCAAAAACATTCCTCTAATTTTTCAATTCCCCCACTTAAATTTCAAATTTAAAAAACATGACAAAAAAATTACTCACGCATTTCAACGCCGCCGGTGACGCGCACATGGTGAATGTGGGCAACAAAAATTTTACCTATCGCGTGGCGATTACCGAAGGATTTATTCATTTGCAACCGGCAACGCTGGCGTTAATTCTCACCGGCGAACACAAAAAAGGGGATGTCCTCGGCATTGCGCGAATTGCAGGCATTATGGCGAGCAAACGCACCGCTGATTTGATTCCGTTGTGTCATCCGTTGCCGCTGACGCACGTTGAAATAACTCTCACACCTGAACTCGAAAATCAACGCATTCGTTGCCAAACGACAGCAAAAACACACGGTCAAACCGGGGTCGAAATGGAAGCCTTAACTGCGACACAAATCACGCTGCTGACCATTTACGATATGTGTAAAGCGGTGGATCGCGGCATGGTGATTGACGGCGTGCGCTTGCTTGAAAAATCGGGTGGACAATCCGGACACTGGCACGCAGATAACGTAATTTAATTCAATTCAAACTAACAGGAAACCAATATGGCTCTGAAAATTCACGAATTAGCGACTGCCTGTGGCGCGATAATGGAAGGCGATAATGCCGCGCAAATCATTACAGCGACAAACGATATTACCGCCGCGCAAATTGGACAAGTGACGCAATTGACGCAGGCGCGTTATCGCCATTATTTGCAAACATCGCAGGCTTCCGCGTGTTTCGTGGCGATGGATTTTGACGCGCAAAACGTCCCCGAATCGTTAGTTTTACTGCGTTGTGCGGATCCAGAAATGGCATTTGTCAACGCGGTGAAATTGTTGCATCCGCCTATCAATTATGCCGCGACGATTTCGCCGCAAGCGGTGATTGCAGAAAGTGTGACACTGCATGAAAATTGCCACGTTGGGGCATTTGCGGTGCTAAATGACGGCGTAGAAATTGGCGAAAATAGTGAGATTTTGGCGGGCGTTTATTTGGGGCAGAACGTTAAAATTGGCAAAAATACGCGCATTTATCCTTACGCGGTGATTTATGACGGCGTGGAAATTGGCGACAACGTGATGATTCATTCGGGTGCGATTATTGGCGCAGATGGTTTTGGTTATAAATTCCGCGACGGACAACACATTAAAGTGCCGCAAATTGGGAATGTGGTGATTGGTGACAACGTCGAAATTGGTGCGAATACTTGCGTTGATCGCGGCGCGTTGGGCAGTACGGAAATTGGCACGGGCAGTAAAATCGATAATTTAGTTCAGATTGGACACAACAATAAAATTGGGCAGCACGTTATTGTCTGTGGACAAACTGGAATTTCGGGATCGTGTACGATTGAAAATTACGCGATTTTGGCAGGCAGCGCGGGTATTGCGGATCATGTCAAAATTGGGCAGGGGGCGGTAGTGATGGCGCGAGCAGGTGTGGCAAATGACGTGGCACCGAAAACGCAGGTTTTTGGCAGTCCCGCAAAAGAAAAGCGGGTGGCGTATCGTGAACAAGTGGCGTTAAGCCAATTGCCGGAATTAGTGAAAACGATTAGGCAATTAGAAGCACGATTAGCGCAATTGGAATTGAAAAACTAAAGCCCCAGAAACAACTTAGCCCGACTTTTGAGCTTGTCAAAAGTCAGGCTAAATTACAACAGGATAATCTTTAGCTAAAAATTATTGGGTTCTGTTGTTAGAATGTTTGTTTTCAATTTTTTGGAACACTTCCGCTTGGCTTTGCGCTACCGCGCCACTTTGCAAATGTTTAGTTTCATCAGATTTCAGCATTAAAACTAAAACAATCGTTGCAGCAATCAAACCGCCAATCCAGAACCAAAAATAATCTTTTTCTTGTGCATCTGACATTGTTAAATCCTCAATAGTTATTATAATTTTTTGTCTCTTTCTTCGAAGAGGTCGTCCTAAACGACGGCGTATTTTTATCATAAATTTAGGTACGATGTCAAAATCATAAATAAAAATTTAACTCAAAAAACGAACAATTTACTTTAAATGCCTTTATGAATTCTGAAAAAATTCAACTAAAATACGGGGTAACTTAACTTTAACTCCGATATTTTATGCCGCAAATTATTCTCGCTTCAGCCTCGCCGCGCCGGCACGAACTGCTTAATCAAATAAACGTCCGGCATTTTGTTCAAACTGTTGAAATAGATGAAACGCCCTTTTTTAACGAAGCACCGACAAATTACGTTCAGCGTTTGGCCACCGAAAAAGCCGCCGCGTGCGTGCAAAAATTTAATCCAAAAATCCCCGTTCTTGCCGCAGATACCGCCGTCGTTTTGGGCGATAAAATTATGGGAAAACCCACGAATGAAAATGACGCTCTGACCATGCTGCGCTTGCTTTCCGGCAGAACGCATCAAGTATTTACCGCGATTGCATTAGTCGGGCGCGACAATCACGCGGCAATTAGCATCACCGACGTGACTTTTAAAAATTTATCCGAAACAGAACTCCGCGCGTATTGGCGCAGCGGTGAACCGCTAGATAAAGCCGGAAGTTACGCCATTCAAGGGCAGGGCAGTTTATTTATCGAACATATTAACGGCAGTTTTTCTGGCGTAATGGGTTTGCCGTTGTTTGAAACTGCACAATTATTAGCCCGCGAAGGCATTGAGTTATTAACATGAGCGAAGAGATTTTAATTAACGTCACCCCACCCGAAACGCGCGTCGCGGTGATTGAAAATGGCGTGTTACAAGAATTGATTATTGAGCGAAGTTGTAAAATCGGGTTAGTCGGCAACATTTACAAAGGCGAAGTGTGTCGCGTGTTACCCGGCATGCAGGCGGCGTTTGTGGATATTGGTTTATCACGTTCCGCCTTTTTACATTTGTCGGATTTATGTTCTAGCGAATTAGAAAAAAAAGGTTCGGCGAACATCGAACATTATTTGCGCGAAGGGCAACGCATTATCGTGCAAGTGTTTAAAGATCCGCTCGGTAGCAAAGGCGCACGTTTAACCACCGACATTTCGATTCCGTCACGCTTTCAAGTTTATATGCCGTATTCGAGTAACACCGGCGTTTCGCAGCGTATCGAATGTGCCGAAGAACGCACTCGTTTAAAAATTTGTTTGGATCAATTTAAAAAAGAAAACGAATGTGGCGGATTCATTGCTCGCACGGCAGCAGAAGGCATTGAGGAATCGGTGTTGCGGGCGGATATGGAATTTTTGTTGAAACTTTGGGAATCTATCAATGCGAAAATCGCCACCGCCGCGCCCAAACAATTTATTCATAAAGATTTGCCATTGAGTGTTCGCACATTGCGGGATTTGTACCGCGAAGGCATTGAACGCATTCGGGTAGATTCCAAAGAAACGTATATTCGGCTGGTCGAATTTGCTGAAGTTTTCGCGCCAGAAATTATTCCCGTAATTGAACATTACAACGGCGAATGCCCTGTTTTTGATATTTACAGCGTTGAAGATGAACTTGAAAAAGCCTTGGCACGAAAAGTAAATCTCAAATCTGGCGGACATTTGGTGTTTGATCAAACCGAATCGATGACCACCGTTGACGTAAATACTGGCGGTTATGTGGGCGGACGAAATTTAGAAGAAACGATTTTTAAAACCAATTTGGAAGCCGCTCAAGCGATTGCGCGACAACTGCGTTTGCGAAATTTAGGCGGCATTATCATCGTCGATTTCATCGACATGAAAGGCGCAGAACACAAGCAGCAAGTGTTACAAGCGTTTGAACGGCATTTAGAAAAAGACCGTGCCAAAACCAAAATTTCGGAAGTATCGATTTTAGGATTGGTCGAAATGACCCGCAAACGCACCCGCGAAAGTTTGGAGCATATTTTATGCGAACCGTGTTGCGTGTGCGGCGGACGGGGCGTAATGAAAACAGCGGAATCGATTTGTTTGGAAATTTTTCGGGAAATTATCCGCGAAGTTCGACAATACAAAGTTCAACAAATGTTAGTGTTAGCCTCAAACGAAGTGGTGGAAATGTTGCTCGATGAAAAAGCCGATATGTTGTCGGATTTAGAAACCTTTTTGAACGTGCAAATTAAATTTCGTTCCGAAGCTGGCTACAATCAGGAGCAATACGACGTTGTTTTGTTGTAAGTTTTTATTTTTTAAACGCATTCGCCAACGCATTCGCCATCAAATTATTTTGTAACGGCGGCTGCGGTTTCACTTTGGGCGTGGGTTCGATTTTGCGCGATTCACGTTTCATTTCATTCGGTTCAATCGCACTTTTCATGGTCAGCGCAATGCGTTTGCGGGGCGCGTCAATTTCCGTCACGATTACCGTCACCACGTCGCCCGTTTTCACCACGTCGCGCGGATCTTTGATGAACGTATCAGCGAGTTGCGAAATATGAACCAGCCCATCTTGATGCACGCCAATATCAACGAACGCGCCAAAATTTGCCACATTCGTGACCACGCCTTGCAAGCGCATTCCGACTTCTAAATCCGTAATTTTTTCCACGCCCGCTTTAAATTCCACATTTTTAAATTCGGGTCGCGGGTCGCGTCCTGGTTTTTCGAGTTCTTGCAAAATATCCGTCACGGTCGGTAAACCAAAATGTTCATTCGTAAAATTCGCGGCATTCAACCCGCGTAAAAATGCGGGTTGTCCGATTAAATCGCGGATATTTTTGCCGGTATTTTTGATGATATTTTCAACGACAGGATACGCTTCCGGATGAACCGCCGACGCATCGAGCGGATTATCACCGTTCAAAATCCGTAAAAATCCCGCCGCTTGTTCGTACGCTTTTTCGCCCAAACGCGGCACTTTTTTCAACTGTTTACGATTTTGAAACGCGCCATTTTCATTCCGAAATGCGACGATATTTTCACTCACGCTCGCCGACAAACCCGAAACTTGTTTGAGCAACGAAACCGACGCGGTATTCACATCCACGCCGACTTTATTCACGCAATCTTCCACGACATTATTGAGCATTCGCGCCAGTTGCGTTTGATTTACGTCGTGTTGATATTGCCCCACTCCGATAGATTTGGGATCGATTTTCACCAATTCCGCCAACGGATCTTGCAAACGTCGCGCAATCGACACCGCGCCGCGCAAGGTCACATCTAAATCGGGAAATTCTTTTGCCGCTAATTCCGAAGCCGAATACACCGACGCGCCCGCTTCGGAAACCGTAATTTTGTTGAATTTCAACTCGCTGTGACGTTTCAACACGTCGGCGACCAAAGCATCGGTTTCGCGCGACGCTGTGCCGTTGCCAATGCTGACCAGTTCCACATTATGCAGCGCAATCAACCTCGCTAATTTTGCAATCGAACCGTCCCAATCGTTGCGCGGTTGATGCGGATAAATGACATCGGTGGCAACCACTTTGCCGGTTTTATCGACAATCGCCACTTTCACACCGGTACGAATGCCAGGATCTAAACCCATCGTCGTTTTCGCGCCAGCGGGTGCCGCTAATAATAAATCACGCAAATTGTGGGCGAAAACCCGAATCGCTTCCGCGTCCGCTGCTTCACGAAGTTGGCTTTTCAAGTCCAAATCTAAGCGCGTAAACAATTTCGTTTTCCAACCCAAACGCGCGGTTTCCGCCAGCCACGCATTCGCGGGTTGGGAAATATCACCGACGTTTAATTGTCGCGCCACTTTCTGAGCGCACAATTCATGACCCAATTTTTCGTCCGACGCGGGTTGCAACGTCACCACCAAACAATCTTCATTTCGACCGCGTAACATCGCCAAAATGCGGTGCGACGGCATTTTTTGTAGCGGTTCGCGGTAATCAAAATAATCTTTGAATTTCTCCGCTTGCGCTTCTTTACCCGCGACAACGTGAACGTGCATAACGCCTTGTTGCCAAACGTGTTCACGCAAATCTGCCAACAGTGGCGCGTTTTCAGATAATTCTTCCATCACAATTTGCCGTGCGCCGTCCAATGCAGCAGCAACATCGACCACGCCTTTTTCAGCATTCACATAGTTGGCGGCAAATGCTTCGGGCGCAACGTTTCGATTAGCCAAAATATCGTGCGTCAACGGCTCTAAACCCGCTTCACGGGCGATTTGCGCTTTGGTGCGGCGTTTTTGTTTGAATGGCAAATACAAATCTTCGAGCAAGGTTTTGGTTTCAGCAGCGTTAATCGCAGTTTCTAATTCGGGTGTGAGTTTTTCTTGCGACGCGATACTGTCTAAAATCGTGGCGCGACGGGCGTTCAGCTCGCGCAAATAGCCCAAACGTTCTTCGAGTAAACGCAATTGCGTGTCGTCCAAACCGCCGGTGATTTCTTTTCGATAACGGGAAATAAACGGCACGGTTGCACCTTCGTCTAAAAGTGCGACGGCGGCGTTAATTTGATTGACGTGAACGGCTAATTCTTGGGCAAGTGTTTGATTGATGGTCATGATTTTCAATAAATGAGAAATGAGAGCGGCTATTTTCGATTATTCGGCGTTTAACAAAATGACTTCGAGTTCTTCGGTGATTTCTTCTTGGCGATAAATTTGGGATTTGTGATGTAGTTTTTGGGTTTGTGCGTCGAGATGTTGTACCGCGCCTTCCAAATGCTGGAGTCGGCGACGATTTTCAGCCAGCGACGAAACATAAATAATGTCGTGCAATATCGGCAGCAGAACCTGTTCCAGCATTTTTACAAAAAAAAGTTCAGGCGACACATTCAACAGCGGTGCTTCTTCTTCGGTTTTGGGCGGTCGCGGCAGTGGCAAAATTTGTCGGTGTTGAATTTGATTGCTGTGCAAGTCGTGATAAACCGCCATCAACGTGCAATCAGCGTCTAAATTGTTAAGGCATTGCATCAATTGTTCGAGCAATAGCGGCACGTCTTCCACGACATTCATGCCGTTCAAGCGTGCAATTAGCTGATAATCGTACGCTTCAGCTCGCGCAATTAACCGATTGCCGACCGCAATAATGCCGGCATACGGTTTATTTTTCAGGCTGTCCAGCAACTTTTCATTAAAATCGCCACAAAATCCGCGTTCTGAACCCAGCACCAGATAAACGATTTGACCGTTATCGTCGCTGACAAAATGCGGATACGCCGCCAGAAAACGCGCCGAATTGCTTTCAACGTGCGCGACTATTTGCGATTGCAACAGCTGTAACTGCGTAAGTTTATGCACCGCCATCAACGCGAGATTTTTCATGGCATTGAGAATGCCGCGAATATCTTCGAGTTGGTGAATGTGTTGGTATAAATCGCGGCTTCGGCTCATTTTAGGCTAACCAATTTGTGACGGCGTGTTGCCATTGTTCATGCGAACTGTCGAGCGTTAAATCGGTATTTTTCACGCCTTGCGCGAGTCGTTCTAAAGCCTGTTCAAGGTCAGAGAATTCCAACGCATTCAGACAATCACTGTTGAAAGCCACCAGCCACGCCAGTTGACACAAACTCGATAACGGCGTGAACCGGTCTTGTTTCAGTAATTCACGCAGCAATCGCCCACGTTGAATACGTTGTTCCATCGACGCTTCCAAACGTTGACCAAAACGGGTGAACATTTCGAGTTCTAAAAACTGCAAATAATCCAGTTTCATTTGTCCAGCTTGATTGCGAATCGCGGGGTGTTGCGCTTTGCCGCCAATGCGTGACACCGATTTTGCAATATCAATCGCCGGACGAAACCCCGACGTAAATAAATTGCTGTCTAAATAAATCTGCCCGTCGGTAATCGAAATTAAATTCGTCGGAATGTACGCGGCAATTTCGCCTTGTTGCGTTTCGACAATCGGCAATGCCGTCATCGTGCCGCCGCCGTGTTCGGGGTTGTAACGAGTGGAACGCTCTAACAAACGTGAATGAATAAAGAAAATATCACCCGGATACGCTTCACGACCGGGTGGACGACGCAATAACAATGACAATTCCCGATACGTTCGGGCGTGCGTGGACAAATCATCGTAAACAATCAGCGTGTCGCGTCCTTTTGCCATCCAATACTCTGCCAAAGCACACCCCGCAAACGGCGCGATATATTGCAAACCGGGTAACGCATTAGCTTCGGCAACCACGCAAACGGTGTACGCTAATGCGCCATGTTGTTTGAGCGTTTCAATTGTGCTGACGACGGTCGAACGTTTTTGCCCAATCAACACCACAATGCAAATCACATTTTTATCTTTTTGATTGATAACGGTATCGAGCGCAATTGAACTGCGTCCTAACCCTTCATCACCAATAATCAGCTGGCGTTGTCCTTTGCCAATTGGAATAAGCGCGTCGATAATTTTGATGCCGGTATAAAGCGGTTCATTAACAAAATCGCGAGCGGTAATCACGGGAGAATTTTTTTCCAATTTTTCGCGGGTCGAAGCCTCCGGTGGCGCGTCACCGTCCAACGGCAAACCGAGTGGATCAATGATGCGCCCTAAAAATGCCTCGCCCACTGGTATGCTCAACGGATGACGGGCAGGGCGCACGGTAGTTCCGGCGGTGAGCGAAGGTGTTTCATAAAGTAAAATTACGCCAATGCGGTCGCAACTTAAATCAAACACCATGCCGCGACTGCCTTCCGCAAAAATCAAAATGTCTTCAATCGCTGCCGACGGTAAACCGTTAATCCACGCAATACCGTCGCCCACCGAAACCGTTGTGCCTTGTTCTTCCACGCCCAACGCCGGTTTATAACGATTTAACCAATCGGTTTGTAACTCCAATAAATCAAATGAATTATTCAAAATCATGCGCCAACTCCGCAAAACCGCTGAGTTCGTGTTGTAAATTAGCTTGCAACACCCACGAACCCAGCTCAATTCGTAAACCCGCCAGCAGCGTGGCATCTTCGACATAATGAAACGTGAGCGGCAACACTATCAACGTCGAAAAACAGTCCGCCAATTGTTGTCGATAAATCGCATTCAGCGGAAACGCGCTGCTGATGTTGACGACGGGCGGATTTTGAAGGCGTTTAAAACTCGCATTTAACGTGTCGGGCAAGGTTTTTAATTGCTCCAACAAAAATTGCACCAATTTCGTTTCCAATTCAGCACTCGCGGTGTGTTGCACCAGAATATGAGCAAATTGAGCCGCATTTTTCAACGCGAGTTGTTGCGCGTGTTGTTCAAATTCATGTTGTTGACGACTGAGATTTTCTTGGTTTCGTTGGCGTTCTTGTTGCAACTCTTTTTGCAGCAGGTCGAATTGCGCCCGACGTTCTGTGTCAAGGTCTTGATGCAATGCTACCAGCGCAATTTGTTTTTCTTGTTCCCACAATTTTTGCCGATTTTCATACAATTCACGCTGCGTTTCAGCTTCTTGTTGCACGCTTTGCGCTTTCGCCAAGGTGTCTTCAATATGCAGTTTGCGTTGGGCAATGGTGGCGAGCAAGGGTTTATAAAATAATCGCTGCAAAATCCAAACTAAAACCAGAAAATTGAGCATTTCCAAAATAAACGTCGAAACATCAAATTCCATAGACATAGTTATTTCACAATGTATTCAAGCAACGGATTTTTAAACAGCACAATTAGCACGATCACTAAACAATAAATGGCGAGCGATTCAATCATCGCCAAACCAATAAACAACGTTCGCATGATGGATTGTTCGGATTCGGGCTGTCTCGATAAGGCTTCCAGTGCGGTGCTAATGGCTTTACCCATTGCTAATGCGGGCAGCATGACTCCTACAGCAATCGTAATCAGCGAGACAATACTTGAACCGAAAACAATTAGGGATATATCACTCATAAATTACTCCAGTGGGGGTTGATGTTGTTGAGTTTGAATTGCGCTGGCTAAATAAATTAACGCCAACGTGCCAAAAATATAGGCTTGCACAAGAGCTTCGATAATATGCAGCATTAAAATGGGAATGGGAGCTAAAAATCCCGCCACCAATAAAACCAACATGGCGGCGGTTTCTAAGCTCATCATATTGCCAAACAACCGAATCGCCAACGCTAACGTGCGGGTGAATTCGCTGATGATGTGAAACGGCAGCAAAATGGGGCTGGGCGTTATGTAATGATGCAGGTGTTTTTTAATGCCCTGGGTTTTGATACCAAACCAATGCACCGATAAAAATACCAATATCGCCAGCGCAGAGGTAACGGATAAATCACGAGTGGGTGAATGCAGCGTAGGAATTAAACTGACGAGATTCGCCACGGTGAGAAAAATCCATAACGTCGCAATCAAGGGCAAAATACGGCGACCGTTTTCGGGTGCGACGGCGAGAATCGATTCATCCATTATCGTCACGATACTTTCCATTAACGTTTGTAACGGTGTCGGTAACAATGACAAACGGCGCGTCGAAAGCCACGCTACCAATGCCAGCATGAGCATAATCGCCCACGTCGTCATGACCGAACCGTTAATGTGGATGCTGTCTAAATTGAACGGAAATTCATGCTCCATAAATGATAGTCTCAATTTTTAATCAGCGAATAAACGTTGAACATTCCCACGACAACACCGGTAAACAATAAACTCAATGTCCAACGCGCGGAATAGCCGGCACTTAAACTGTCTAACCAATGACCTAAATACGCACCGGCAACAATCGGCAACACCATTACTAATCCCAACGTACCGACATAAACGGTTTGTGACAACAAGGTGGCAGGCTGGTTTTGCGCTTTTTTGATGCGTTTCACTTGCTGTTCAATTTGGTTTTTTAATTTCAATAGCATCATGATTCCCACTGTAAATTATGTTTTAAATTTCTAATTTTTTTGAGCATCGCCCATTCTATTTGCTGCAAACTATCACAAATGGCTTGCCGACTTTCTTGTTCTTTCGCGGCTTGTTGTTCTAATAAATCGCTGAGACGGTCAAAATCGGTATCGATTAAAAAATACCGCGTGCTAATAGTGAGTTGATTCGCGCGAAAGGAAGCCAAGCCACTCGGTAACGCCAAATAATGCCACGTTTCATTATCGAACCGAAAACGTGACAAACCTTCCGCCAAAACCGTCATGAAATGCGCGTGATTCGCTTGAATGCCAAACGAACCGCTGGCATCGATACCGACAAACGAACACACATTCGAAAACGATTGCTGTTGATTACTGGAAAGAATATGCAGGTTAAAATTATTCATCAGGAATCCTGCATACTGCCACGCATATAACATTGTTGCTCGGATAAATGGTCGTAATCACCGGCAATAAAGGCTTCGCAATCGGTAAGCGTTTGTTCCAATGGCACAGAAACGCCGACTTGCTTGGTGTGTTGGGCGAGAACTGAAAAAGGTTGCGTCAGATAACGCTGTAATTTTCGCGCTCGCATGACAATTTTCCGGTCTATTTCTGACAATTCATCAATGCCCAACATCGCAATAATATCTTCCAATTCTCGATAACGCGCCAAATGTTCGCGCACCGCTTCGGCAACGTTGTAATGCCGCACACCCAAAATATGTTTATCCATCAATTTACTGCTAGAACGTAGCGGATCGACGGCGGGATAAATACCTTTACTGGCTTGGTCACGCGACAAAATAACGGTGGTGTCTAAATGACTGAGAATCGCGCTCACCGCTGGATCGGTCATGTCATCAGCCGGAACATAAACCGCTTGCACCGACGTAATCGCACCTTGGCGCGTGGAAAGAATGCGGTCTTCGAGTTCGGCTACTTCGGTAATGAGCGTCGGTTGATAACCCACCGTAGCCGGCATTCTGCCCAATAAACTGGAAATTTCGCTGCCCGCTTGTACAAACCGAAACACATTATCCATGACGAATAGCACTTCTTTGTGCAAGGTGTCGCGCAGATATTCCGCATAAGTGAGCGCGGATAAACCCACTCGAAAACGTACGCCGGGAGATTCATCCATTTGCCCAAACACCATTAACGTGTCTGACATTACGCCGGCATCTTGCATTTCGCGCCATAATTCATGGGCTTCGCGGATGCGTTCGCCCACACCCGCAAACACCGATACGCCTTTATGAATGGCGGAAACGGCGTGAATAAATTCCATCACCAAAACGGTTTTGCCAACGCCTGCGCCGCCAAATAAACCCGTTTTACCGCCTTTGATAAACGGACACAATAAATCGATAACTTTAATGCCGGTCGGTAAAATTCCACTGATTCCGGTGGCTTCGGATAATGGTTGCGGTTTGCTGTGAATGTGGCGGAATTCGGTGCTGTCGAGAGGCGGTAAACCATCGAGCGGTTCGCCAAAAATGTTAAGTAATCGCCCCAAACACGCTTCCGTCACCGGAACACGCAGCGGCGCACCGGTATCGTAAACGGTGAGACCGCGACTCAAGCCGGCTGTACCGTGCAACGTAATCGCTCGTGCGTGGCGTTCATCTAAATGTTGATGCACTTCAAAGAAATACACCGTTTGATTAAAACAAGTACACAACGCTTGATGCAGCGGCGGAAGCGCACTACATTCGATAATCACCACAGGACCGTGTACTTCCGTAATTGTGCCGATGATGGGGAGTGCTGCTAAAAATGCGGTGTTATCCATAAAATGCCGTTTTTTGCCAAATTAAAAAATGAATCTATCGTTTATATTTCGCCACACGTTAAACAATGTGGATTGCGTCGTAATTTAAGCGTGTTAAATTCCATGCTTAATCCATCAATTACCAATAAACGTCCGGTTAATGTTTCGCCGATTTCCGTGATGAGTTTGATTGCTTCTAGGGCTTGAATACTGCCGATAATACCGACAATTGGCGAAATCACGCCGTTGGTCGAGCAGGTTTGTAATTCTTCGCCGTCACTTTGGTAAAGACAGTTATAACACGGACTGTTATTTTTTCCAGCGGTAAAAACCGAAACTTGTCCTTCAAAACGAATTGCCGCACCCGAAACTAACGGCGTTTTTTGTCGAAAGCACGCGGCGTTAATCGCAAAACGAGTGGTGAAATTATCACTGCAATCCAAAACGACATCGGCATTTTTCACTTCGTTTTCAAGTGTTTCACCCGCCAATTTTTCTTTTACCGCACGCACATTCACGTCAGGATTTAAATTTTTTATCGTGTTGCGGGTTGAAATGACTTTTGCTACCCCTATATCTGCCGTGTGATGAGCAATTTGCCGTTGTAAATTGGACAAATCCACGCTGTCATCGTCATAAATCACTAAATGACCCACGCCAGCCGCTGCAAGATACATGGCGACAGGTGAACCTAAACCGCCCGCACCGACAATTAAGACGTTGGCATTGAGTAATTTAAGTTGTCCTGCAATGTCGATTTGCGGAAGCATTATTTGGCGGCTGTAGCGATAAAGTTGATTGTCATTCATGGTTTTTCGATTGGCAGTAAGTTGTTTTTAAGGGTTGCAAACCAAGGTTTGCACTCCAAAATTGTAAGCTGGAGTGCAAACCTTGGTTTGCCCATTTATTTTTTTATCCCGTTGTATTTTAATCTATCTTAGGAGTTTTACATGAAAATTACCCCATTGCATGACCGCGTTATCGTTAAACGTGTTGCAGAAGAAACCGTCACATCAGGCGGCATCGTTTTACCCGGTTCAGCCGCAGAAAAACCAAGCCAAGGTGAAGTGTTGGCAATTGGCGCAGGCAAAGTTTTAGACAACGGAACAATTCACCCGATGCACGTCAAAATCGGCGACAAAGTGTTATTCGGCAAGTATTCTGGCAGCGAAGTTAAAATCGACGGCGAAGACGTAATCGTGATGCGCGAAGACGACATTTTAGCGGTTTTAGGTTAATCCTTTTTCAAACAAACATTTCAATTTAATTAACAGGAATTCAAAACATGGCAGCAAAAGAAGTTTTATTCGGTGATGACGCTCGCGTTCGTATGGCGCGTGGTGTAAACATTTTAGCCAACGCAGTTAAAGTCACTTTAGGTCCAAAAGGTCGTAACGCGATTTTAGACAAAAGTTTCGGCGCACCCACCATCACGAAAGACGGTGTTTCAGTTGCCAAAGAAATCGAATTAAAAGACAAATTCGAGAATATGGGCGCACAAATGGTGAAAGAAGTTTCATCAAAAACGTCTGACGTTGCAGGCGATGGTACAACCACTGCAACGGTTTTAGCGCAATCTATCGTGAATGAAGGTTTGAAAGCGGTTGCGGCTGGCATGAATCCAATGGATTTGAAGCGCGGTATTGATTTAGCCGTTATCAAAGCCGTTGCAGCAATTGTTGAAGCTGCGACACCTTGCACCGATAACAAAGCCATCGCGCAAGTCGGCACAATCTCTGCAAACTCTGACGAATCAGTCGGCAAAATCATTGCAGAAGCAATGGAAAAAGTCGGTAAAGAAGGCGTTATCACCGTTGAAGAAGGTTCAGGTTTGGACAATTCTTTAGACGTAGTTGAAGGCATGCAATTCGACCGTGGTTATTTGTCACCGTATTTTATCAACAAACAAGAAAGCATGAGCGTCGAATTAGACGACCCAATGATTTTGATTTACGACAAAAAAATCTCAAACATTCGTGACATGTTGCCAGTATTAGAAGGCGTTGCAAAAGCAGGTCGCCCATTATTGATTATCGCGGAAGACGTTGAAGGCGAAGCGTTGGCAACATTGGTTGTTAATACGATTCGTGGCATCGTGAAAGTCGCGGCTGTAAAAGCTCCAGGTTTTGGCGACCGTCGCAAAGCAATGTTGGAAGACGTAGCTGTTTTAACAGGCGGCACCGTAATTTCAGAAGAAATCGGTTTGAGTTTAGAAAAAGCAGAATTGTCACAACTCGGCACTGCAAAACGTATTCAAATTACCAAAGACAACACCACGATTATTGATGGTGCGGGTTCAGAAGAAGCGATTAAAGCTCGCGTGGCTCAACTTCGCGCTCAAGCTGAAGAAGCGACTTCGGATTACGACAAAGAAAAATTGCAAGAACGTTTGGCGAAATTAGCGGGCGGCGTTGCAGTGATTAAAGTCGGCGCGGCAACTGAAATCGAAATGAAAGAGAAAAAAGCGCGTGTTGAAGATGCGTTGCATTCTACTCGTGCGGCAGTTGAAGAAGGCGTTGTAGCTGGCGGCGGTACGGCGTTAGTGCGTGCGTTGTCTGCGTTAGTTGGTTTGGAAGGTATCAATCACGATCAAACTGTTGGTATCAACATTTTACGTCGTGCGATGGAAGAACCTTTGCGTCAAATCGTTGCGAATGCGGGCGATGAACCTTCGGTTGTGTTCAACGAAGTTCAAAAAGGTTCAGGTAATTTCGGTTACAACGCGGCAACAGGACAATATGGCGACATGATTGAAATGGGCATTTTAGACCCTGCAAAAGTCACTCGGACTGCGTTGCAAAATGCGGCTTCAATCGCGGGTTTGATGTTGACGACTGAAGTGATGATTGCTGACGCGCCTAGCGATGACAAAGGTCATGGTATGCCTGATATGGGCGGAATGGGTGGTATGGGCGGCATGATGTAATTTGCTGGCTTAACGCTTTTTTTGGCTTTTTACTTTTCATAAAAGCCTTGGTTGTTTTTAAAAAGCAATCGGGGCTTTTTTACGTTTGATTTGGGGTTTATATGACAGGTTTAGAATATGTAAATGAGGTACTGCGAAAATATGCTGTTAATCCAAATAAGGCGGTTCAATATCATAAATTTTTTTCACCTTACATTGAAGAATGGGCAAATGGTTTAGTTGATATAAAAATATCTGGCTCATCAAAAAAAGGTACCGCTGTTTCCAGCGGAACAGATGTGGATTTGTTCATTTCGATAACATCAACAAGTAACGACACACTCTGTGACTTATACTCGTCCCTTTTCTCTTATATGACGAACAAAGGCTTTAAAGCAAGAAAGCAAAACGTATCTATCGGTATTGATTACAACTCTGACCAAATTGATCTTGTACCTGGAAGAAGACAAAGTCAGTATGGTAACGATCACAGCCTGTATGTGAGTAAGAAAAATTCGTGGACAAAAACAAACATCGACATCCATATTTTGGAAGTTTCAAAATCTAATAGATTAGATGAAATTAAACTCACAAAAATATGGAGAAACTTAAATGAGTTGGATTTTCCATCGTTTTATCTGGAGTTAGTCGTTATTGAAGCTCTTTACAACTGCAAAATCGGTGCTACTGACGTTAATTTTCTCAAGATTCTGAACTTCATAGCTGATTCTCTTGAAAGTAAAGTTTATTATGATCCCGCTAACACTAATAACTGCATATCAGACCAGATTGGTACATCTGAAAAAAGAAAACTCGCCAATGCTGCAAAAAATAGTGCAAGTCAGCAATACTGGAAGGACATTGTCACATGAGTTGCAAAGCAAAAGTGATGTCTGAAATTGACGGAAAAACTTTTTTACAACAGTCTTTTGCCATGCAACAAGCAATGTTGAAAACACAGTTAGAAATGTCGAGTGTGTCAGTAACACACAATGGAACTATGGGTGACGTTAATGAGAAACACTTTATAGAAATAATTAAACGATATATGCCAGATCGCTATGCTGTTGATACTGGAATAATAATTGACTCTGATGGTAAAACTAGCGATCAAATAGATGTTGTTATCTTTGATAATCAGTACACACCAACGTTATTAGACCAACAAAACCACCGCTTCATTCCAGTCGAATCAGTTTATGCTGTGTTTGAAGTAAAACCTCACATAGACAAAAACTATTTAAAATATGCAGGTGAAAAAGCCGAATCTGTTAGAAAACTAAACAGGACAAGCGTACCAATTGCTCATGCAGGAGGTGAATATCCACCAAAACTACTTTTTTCAATAATCGCTGGAATTATAGCAACCAATATTGAGTGGGCTGATGATTTTGGAAAATCGTTTAAAGAAACTCATGACAAATTGCCTGAAATTCAAAAACTGGATTGTGGTTTAGCTGTGAGCGGTGCATCGTTTGATACTTTTGACAAAATTTTGACTGTACGTTCAAATCAAAATACATTGATGTTTTTTTTGTTTAGGCTTCTTCAAAAATTACAATCTTTAGGTACAGTACCAGCTATTGATTGGAATGCTTATGCGAAACAGTTAGAAATTTAATCAACATCTATACAAGCCCCGATTTGCTGTTATGCGAATTGGGGCTTTTTGATAGCACAACTGATTCAGTTTCCTATGTTTACTATTATTTCGCATACTTCGATAGGCAGGATTTAAAAACATCCTGTGGTTCTGTGGTACTTAATATGGAAGATGTACTCTCAAAAAACTTAATTTTACCGTCATCAAAAATATCGGCACTAAGCATCACAGAGCTACCGCCCATTCCCATTAAATCCACTCGATAAGAGTTGGTGCGGCGAGTTTGCCTACTAAAACCTCTGAATCCATCAAAACCATCTAACAAACAGACTGAAAATGCTAAACCACTCTGAGGTAAAATCGTACCTTCTTGAATTAAGTTATAGGATTGCGGGTCAAGCCTAGTTGTTGCTCCTTTGACGCACGCTGATAAAACAATCGGAACTAATACAAATGAAGCTAGTCGCTGTAATTTGTTATTTTTAAAAACTTTCATAGTTATTTGTTTCCTTAGTTGTTATCTGATGTTACGCACCGATAACGAAGAATCAACGACTTACAGAAAAATTGACACGCTAGAGCCGTTAATTATTCTAAAGCCTGCGTAACATCAGTTGTTATGAAACAGTTTATCGGCAACAAACGCAAATTATCAATTCGATAAATTGCTGCGTAAACAAAAAGCCCCGATTGCATCACGCCGTCGGGGCTTTTTTGTGTAGGATTACCGCCGTTATTGTTTATCTTGGAGTTGAAATGAAATTAACCGCTGTTTTTCAAAAAGTGCCAGAAGGTTATCTTGCTTTCGTGGAAGACACACAGGCGCAAACACACAAGGCGCAACGTTAGACGAAGCGCGTAAAAATTTATTTGAAGCCATAAAAATGGTTGTGGATGCGAATCGTTTTTTAGCTGAAGAATCTTTGCGTGGTCGAGAATTCATCAAAGAAACGTTTGATTTTGCGGCATTATGAAACGGTTAAAATCCTCAAACTTTTATTGAAATAAGTTTTTGGGGCTTCGATAGAAATTCCGCCGGTTCCAAAACAAATCAATTTGCAAAGCGTAATCTAAAATCTCTCCGTTTAAATTTGAAGCCCCCAAAATAACGGCTAAACTTAGCCTTGTGTTCGTTCAAATTCACGCATGAAAGCCACCAATTTATCGACACCTTCTTCACTCATCGCGTTATAAATACTGGCTCTCAATCCACCAATGGTTCGATAACCGGCTAAATTCACTAAACCATTTTCTTTGGCTTTCGTTAAAAAGGCTTGTTCAAGATTGTCGTCTGCCAAATGAAAGGGGATGTTCATGCGCGACCGAACAGCGGCATCAACCTTGTTCAAATAAAACGCAGAGTTATCGATGACCGCATAAATTTTTTCAGCTTTGCGGATGTTTTGTTTTTCAATGGCGACAACACCGCCTTGTTCTTTCAACCATTCCAATTCCAATCCGAGCATATACCAACTATATATCGGTGGCGTATTGACAATAGAATGGGCGTTTGCCTGTAATTTGTAATCAAAAATAGAAGGCGTAAAGGGATGAGCATGACCCATTAAATCATCGCGTACAATCACAATGGCGATCCCTGCGGGGCCAAGATTTTTTTGCGCCCCCGCATAAATAACACCAAACTGGCTAACATCAATCGGGCGAGAACAGATATTTGAAGACATATCCGCGACCAGTGGAATGTCGCCGACTTCGGGTGGATTTTGAAATTCGACACCGCTAATGGTTTCGTTTGCGGTGTAATGAAAGTAAGCAACATCCGAATCGAATTGCCAGTCGGCGCGGGGTGGAATAGAAGTAAAACCTTGCTGCTCTGTACTCGCGGCAACTTGCACCTCGCCATAACGTTTGGCTTCAACAATGGCTTTTCCAGACCATTGTCCTGTATGCAGATAAGCAAATTTCGGATTATCTCGTCCTAAATTCAAAGGCACTGCGGCAAATTGTCCCGTGCCACCGCCTGGTAAAAATAGCACTTGATACCCGGGCGGAACGACTAATAATTCACGCAAATCTGCTTCCACTTTTTCAGCAATACTGGCAAATTCCTTGCTGTGATGCCCCATCTCCATCACGGAAATTCCCGTGGCATGCCATTCTAACAATTCATCACGCGCTTTTTTCAACACGGATTCTGGCAATGTCGAAGGACCCGCACCAAAGTTATAAACTCGACTCATCGTTTTTCTCCAAATTTGTTTAAAAATTCATTTTTTAAAAAAATACGTTTTTGTCAACCCAATACAATTGAGATTTTAGAAGCGCACTTTTTCCAATACTAGAAAGAAACCGCTGCAAAGTAAAACAGCAAGATTAGATAGTAATATCTATTCATTCGATATGAACAATATAGATATTACCATCTGAAAATACTGATTTTAAAAGGGGAAAAAAATTTTTATACTCTGCTCAACATCACCACCGAGCAAACAATCGTTGCCAGTTTTGAGACGTTTTAAGACGGCTGAAAGTTTGAAAATACCCTAGCAAATTACAACCATTTTCTGAATTTAAGAGGAATTTTTATGTCACATTGGTACGAAGATAATTCTCGCTCTATCGGGAATACGCCACTTGTTAAACTCAATCGAATCGCTGAAGGTTTGCCGGTTACGATATTGGCAAAAATCGAAGGGCGTAATCCGGCTTATTCTGTTAAATGCCGAATTGGTGCCGCATTGATTTGGGATGCCGAAAAACGTGGTTTGCTTGGTGAAGGCAAAGAACTCGTCGAACCAACAAGCGGTAACACCGGCATTGCGTTAGCGTTTGTCGCCGCTGCAAGACGCATTCCACTGACATTGACCATGCCCGAAACAATGAGTTTAGAACGACGTAAATTGTTGATTGCTTACGGTGCAAAGTTAGTCTTAACCGAAGGCGCAAAAGGCATGAGTGGTGCGATAGCAAAAGCCGAAGAAATTGCCGCCTCCGATCCGAATCGTTATGTACTATTGCAACAATTCAAAAATCCCGCAAATCCCGCGATTCATGAACAAACAACCGGTCCCGAAATTTGGAATGACACCGACGGCGAAATTGATATTCTTGTTTCGGGTGTCGGAACGGGTGGCACAATTACCGGTGTTTCGCGTTATATCAAACAAACACAAGGCAAAGCGATTGTCTCAATTGCGGTGGAACCTGAAGCCAGCCCCGTTTTGACCCAAAACCGCGCCGGCGAACAGTTAAAACCAGGGCCGCATAAAATTCAAGGCATTGGTGCGGGGTTTGTACCGGATGTGTTGGACTTATCGTTGATTGACGAAATTGAACAAGTCAGCAATGAAGAAGCCATTTCTTTTGCCCGTCGTCTTGCGGTAGAAGAAGGCATTCTTTCCGGAATTTCTTGCGGTGCTGCCGTGGCTGTCGCGGTTCGAGTGGGCAAACGCCCTGAAAATGCAGGCAAAACCATTGTGGTAATCCTCCCTGATTCTGGCGAGCGGTATTTGAGTTCGCCCCTTTTTGAAGGGGTGTTTGATGCAACGGCAGGTAACGTAGCGTGAGCAGTTTTAGCTATCAAAATATCGAATTAGATTGGGGCGTTGATGATTTAGTGGTGCGCTTGCGTCAGTCGCGCCAGAACATATTTGAAGCGCAACAACAACGCAATCCGAAATTACCGTCAAGCAAGATACTTGAAACCATTATTGACGGATTGGGCGCAGCCTTGTTCCCGCGCCGTTTAGGCCCGCCCGATTTGAATAATAAAGGCATCGATTCATTTGTGGGACACACGCTTAATACGGTGCTGTTTGAACTCTACAAGCAAATTCAATGCGAGTTGCAATTTATTTCAGAGACGCTTACTGACCAAGAATCCCATGAAAAAGCGGTGGCGATTACCCAAAAATTTGCCACGCATTTACCCGAAGTCAGAGAAGATTTAGACAGTGATATTAAAGCGGCGTTCGAGGGTGATCCCGCCGCGCGAGCGGCTTATGAAGTGTTGGTTTGTTATCCAGGTATTAAAGCCGTCATTCATCACCGATTGGCACACATCCTTTATAAATTAGGCGTTCCGCTGGTTGCTCGCATTATTTCTGACATTGCCCATTCGGTAACAGGCATCGACATTCATCCTGGCGCACAAATTGGGAATAGTTTTTTTATTGATCATGGCACCGGCGTGGTGATTGGCGAAACGTCCATTATTGGGAAACATGTTCGGATTTATCAAGCGGTCACGTTAGGGGCAAAAAGTTTCCGCAAAGACGAAGACGGCATCATCGTCAAAGGTGAACCGAGACATCCCATTATTGAAGATGAGGTGGTAATTTACGCGGGCGCAACCGTTTTGGGGCGTATTACCGTCGGCAAAGGTTCAAGCATTGGTGGGAATGTTTGGCTGACGCATGGCGTACCGCCTGGCAGTAATATCACCCAAGCAAAAGCTCGCAACGAATTGTTTAGCGATGGAACAGGAATATAAAGAATCGCGTCTACGTTGCGCGTAGACAGATAGAGGCTCCAGCTTCTGGTAAGTGGAAAGTAGATGTTCCAAGCTGTAAGTTTCCGATCTGGAGGTCGGAAAAAACTTAATTATTTAATTCATTAACTTTAAATTTAGGAAGAAAATCATGTCAGATATTCATGAAGGTCAAAGTCATACCGCATTAGGTGATGTTGCAGCGCGTACTTTATCCAACGCAACCAAAACTGTCCCACAGCTTTCAACCATCACCCCCCCGTTGGTTGGTGCATTTGTTACAGTGGGTGCCAGTTGAAGCGGGTATTTATCGCGTCAACAGAGTGAAAAATGCCGCCGATTTAGCGGTTGATTGCTCCAGTTTGGACGAAAAAATCTTGCCGCAAACGTTCGCAGATTATGACGAATGGGGTCGTGAATACCGTTTGAACGCGGTGAACACGGTGCTTGATGTGCATACTCGCGTCGCGGATTTGTACAGCAGTCCGCATAATCAAACCAATGAACAGTTGCGTTTGACCATCGAAACCATCAAAGAACGTCAAGAAAGTGAATTGATTAACAACGCTGAATACGGTTTGTTGAACAACGTGGCACCGGCTTTCAGAGTTCAACCACGCAACGCTTTGGGTTCGCCCACGCCGGATGATTTGGATGAATTGATTGCGCGTGTTTGGAAAGAACCTGCGTTTTTCTTAGCGCATCCAGCGGCAATTGCGGCTTTCGGTCGTGAAGCCACTCGTCGTGGCGTACCACCTGCAACGGTGAGTTTATTCGGTTCACAATTCCTAACGTGGCGTGGCATTCCGTTAATTCCGACCGATAAGTTAAGAGTTACGAATGGCAAAACCAACATTTTGTTGATTCGCACCGGCGAAAGTCGTCAAGGCGTGGTGGGTTTGTATCAGCCTAATTTAGCGGGCGAATTAAGTGTGGGTTTATCGGTTCGTTTTATGGGCATCAACCACCGCGCCATCGCGTCGTATTTGGTTTCGCTTTATTCTTCACTAGCCGTATTGACTGAAGACGCGCTGGGCGTGTTAGAAAATGTCGACGTAGGCAACTACCATGACTATAAATAATTTCACACCTCAACATTCACAAGATACCGCCGCGTTTGAGCAACAGTTGACGAAATTAGCGAATGAAATTTTTGCTGAATTACCAACAGGTGGTTCGCATTTGGGCGGCAATTCGGTTGCTTCCCACGCTCCTTCGCCAGCGCAACTTCCAGCTGATTTGCCAACGGCGTTGCAACCTTTCGCAACGTCAAATATCAGTGGTATTTTGCCGCCGCGAAGTTTAGCTTCGCGGCAAAATGCGCCAACGCCCGATGCGTTTGATTTGCCGGCGGATGTCAATGTTTCCGAACTGAATGCCGCGCCGCGTAGTTTAAGTTCGGGATTAAATGTTGCATCACCACCAGCTTTTGTGTTGCCAAATGGTATCGATATTCAAAAACTGATTGTGCCACGCAACATTTTTGAACCGGCAACAGCCGTGGTGCCTCACGAATCGCCGTTTTATTTTTTGAACGAAATAAAACAGCCCTTCACGCCCGCTAAAAATTTGCCTAAACCGCAAAGTCGGCATGCTGCTTTTGATGTGCATTCGGTGCGTCGGGATTTCCCAATTCTCAATGAACGGGTGAATGGTCATCAGTTGGTGTGGTTTGATAACGCGGCGACGACGCAAAAACCGCAATCGGTGATTGATCGAGTTTCGTATTTTTACGAACACGAAAATTCCAACATTCACCGTGCGGCGCATGAGTTAGCGGCGCGGGCAACCGATGCGTATGAAAAAGCGCGGCAAACCGTGGCGGATTTCGTCAACGCGCCATCGCCTGAAAACATCATTTTTGTGCGTGGCACAACCGAAGGGATTAACTTAATCGCTAAAAGTTGGGGCATTCAAAACATTGGCAAAGATGATGAAATTGTTATCACTTGGTTGGAGCATCACGCCAACATTGTGCCGTGGCAACAATTGGCTGAAGTCACTGGCGCGAAATTACGGGTGGCTCCGGTCGATGATAGCGGTCAAATTTTGCTCGGTGAATACCAAAAGTTGCTTAATTCCAAGACGAAATTGGTTTCGTTCACACAAGTGTCAAATGCGCTCGGTACCATTACGCCAGCGCACGAAATCATTGAAGCGGCGCATCGTGTTGGCGCGAAAGTGTTACTCGATGCCGCGCAATCGGTGTCGCATATTCCGGCTGACGTGCAGTCGTTAGATTGTGATTGGTTAGTGTTTTCGGGTCATAAAATCTTTGGCCCGACGGGAATTGGTGCAGTTTATGGCAAAGCCGATTTGCTTGAGGCGACCCAACCTTGGCAAGGCGGTGGCAACATGATTGAAGATGTCACCTTTGAAAAAACCGTTTATCAACCTGCGCCTGCGAAGTTTGAAGCGGGAACAGGAAACATTGCGGATGCGGTGGGATTAGGCGCGGCGTTGGAATATGTGCAAAAAATTGGCATTCAAAACATCGCCGTTTATGAACATGATTTGCTGGCGTATGCGATAGAGGCTTTGCGTCGTATTGATGGCTTAACGCTCATCGGCACGGCAAAAGAAAAAACGAGTGTGTTGTCGTTTGTGTTGAAAGGTCACGACACGCTCGCCATTGGCAAAGCGTTAAACCAAGAAGGAATTGCTGTTCGTGCTGGGCATCATTGCGCTCAACCGATTTTGCGCCGTTTTGGCTTAGAAACCACGGTGCGTCCGTCACTTGCGTTTTATAACACGCATGACGAAGTGGACAGGTTAGTGACCGCTGTAAGACAGATTAAAGGTCGTAAAGATTTTTAGAATTCCAAGGTGTTGACATCGTTAGGAGGCACACGAAATGAAGTGTCTCCTAGTGATGTTGACGCACTTTATTTTGCCGACGATTTGATTGCCATTAACCCATTACATTTGGATAGAATTTATTATGTTGCCAAACACAAAAACAAAATCTGATTCTACGATTCACATTCCTAGAAGCCACCGTGAAATTCCATTTAATTACACTTCTTCAAATGATTGGCAAATTGTGTCGTTTCTGTTGGGTTCGGAAGTGGCTTTTACATTGGAAGAATTGCGTAATTTGCGTGTCACGGGACGCTCGGCACGTTTGTTGATGTCTTTTTTCGGCGAAATTTTAATTTACCGGCGCAATCCGTATCTTTTCCAAGAATTAGTGGCTTCTGCCAGCCGGCGCAAACGGATGTTTGCGAACACCGAAAAACATTTAGACATTATTGAACGCAATGTGGGCGTTGAAGAGCGCGTAAAAAAAGTATTGATTGCGTCGCGCCAGTTACTAGCCGATTTTCGGGATGATGTTAAAAGCGTTCCTTTGTTACGTCGGCGCATGAAAAAAGAATTGGGCGATGTGGTCGGAGCTGACAATGTACTTTTTGATCCATTCACATTGGTTTCTCATGCCACCGATGCCACCGATTGGCGTTTATATTTGCCGCTGGCGGTGGTGATGCCAGACAAAGAAGAGCAACTCGCGCCATTATTAACCGCGATTGCCGAAATGGGATTAAAAGCGGTGCCACGCGGCGGCGGTACAGGTTTGACGGGCGGTGCCATTCCGTTACGCCCGAATTGTGTGGTGGTGAATACTGAAAAACTCGACCGGATTCGCGGCACCCAAGCGGTGACATTTACGCTTTGGAATGGTCACACAGAAGTCGCGCAAGTGCTTGAACTTGAAGTCGGCGTAATTACTGAAAAAGCACACCAATACGCCAGTCATCGTGGTTTGGTATTTGCCACCGATCCAACCAGTGCGTGGGCTTCCACCATTGGCGGCAACATTTCTGAAAATGCCGGCGGCAAAGGCGCGGTGCGGTGGGGAACGTGTATTGATAATCTTATTTCGTGGCAAATGGCGATGCCAGGTGGAAAGCGTTGGGAAGTCCGCCGAACCGACCATCAATTACGAAAAATTTTGCCAGACGATGACGTAACGTTTGAAATCGCTGATCAAAGCGGCGAATTTCTGAAACAAATCGTTTTAAAAGGCAGCGAAATTAGAAAAAAAGGTTTATGGAAAGACATCACCAATAAAGCATTGGGCGGCGTGCCAGGATTACAAAAAGAAGGCACCGACGGCATTATCACTTCCGCAAAATTTATACTTTATCCAAAATATGAAGCCACACGCACCGTTTGTTTAGAATTTTTCGGACAAAATATGGAAGAAGCCAGCCGCGTGATTATCGCGCTGTCCAAAACTTTTCCATTCCCCGATAAAGGCGAAGATACGCTGATTGCGTTGGAACATTTTGATGACGAATATGTGCGAGCCATCGATTATCAGGTGAAATCCAGTTTGTTACAAACGCCAAAAGCGGTTTTGCTGATTGATATTGCCGGGCATTCTGCCGAGCAAACGCAAAATGGCATTCATAAAATTCGTACTATTTTAGAACAATATCCAAACACCAAACTGTTTGAAGCTAAAGACGATGCCGAGGCAGAGCGTTATTGGGCGGATCGTAAACGTTTTGGCGCGATTGCCCGCCGCACCAATGCCTTCAAAATGAACGAAGATATTGTGATTCCGTTGGAAGCCTTGCCGGAGTTTTCGCGTTACATTGACGAAGTGAATGTCGATGAAGAGCGTTATGCTCAACTCAAATTTTTGGACAAAGCCGCGACCTTGTTTCGTCATCCGCCTGTTGAAGAAGGTAACGATTCATTTGCCGACAAAACCAGTCTCGCGCTGGAACTTTATGAAACGGCTAAAAACGAGCTTTCCACGGCGGATTATAAAACGCTGCGTAATTTGTCGATTCTCATCGAATTTAAACAAGCCTTCACCGAATTGGCGCGTGGCTTTCCGAAAATTATCGCCGCCGTCGAACTGACGCATCAACAAATCCGAGACCGCCGCATTGTGTTAGCCACGCACATGCACGCCGGCGACGGGAATGTTCATGTGAATTTGCCGGTGTTGTCTAACGATAGAGATATGCTCAAACGCTCAAACGACGTGATTGATGAGGTGATGTTTAAAGTCGTGGAATTGGGCGGTGTGGTGTCGGGCGAACATGGCATTGGCGTAACGAAACTCAAGTATTTGGACAAACAAACGGTAGAAGCTCTGCGTGTTTATCGGAGCGAAGTTGATCCGTCTGGGCTGATGAATCCTGGAAAGTTAGAAGACTTTAACGCGCTTGAACACATTTTTACGCCGTCGTTTAATCTGTTGGGATTAGAAGCACGCATTCTGCAACACGGACAATTGGAAGAGTTGGCGAGCAAAATTTCCAATTGTGTTCGTTGTGGAAAATGTAAGCCAGACTGCTGTGTTTTTTATCCAGCGGGCGGCTTGTTTTATCATCCGCGTAATAAAAATTTGGCGATTGGCGCGATTATCGAAGCCTTATTATTCGATGCACAGCGCGAATATTCGACGAAATTTGAATTATTAAAATATCTGGAAGAGGTCGCCGACCATTGCACGACGTGCCATAAATGCGCGAAACCTTGCCCCGTCGATATAGATTCGGGTGAAGTGTCTGTGTTGGAACGGCAAATTTTGGCAGATTGGGGTTATAAGCACACCGCCGTTGCCACAAAAATGACGTTGCGTTATTTGAATAGCGGTTCGCCGACATTCAATAAAGTTTTTCGTGCCGTCGTGCTTCAAGCGGGGCTTGCGGGGCAACAGTTGGCGCATAAAATCGCCGCGCCGCTTCAGCCTAAAAAAGGACAATCGAAACATTATCACTTGCAATTATTAAGCTCGCCGATGCCGTCAGTGCCAGCAAAAACGCTGCGTGATTGGTTGCCCAGTTGCAAAGATGATGAAGTGTTGGTGTTTGAGCCTGAAGAAGAAGCCGAACGCACCATTTTTTATTTTCCAGGTTGTGGTTCTGAACGCATGGTATCGACCATTTCGATGGCAACAATTCATCTGTTATCCAAGTTAAAAACGCGGGTAATTTTACCGCCGCCTTTTTTATGTTGTGGATTCCCCGCGCACGCCAATGGCTTGAGCGAATTGCATTCTCGGAACGGGTTGCGCGTGACCATTTTGCTCAATCAAATTCGGAATATGTTCACGCATTTAGATTTTGATGGTTGCGTGGTGACGTGTGGAACGTGCCGTGAAGGTTTGCATGAAATGGAAGCCGCCAAATTATTCGGCGGGCGGTTGATTGACATTAGCCATTACGCGCTGGAACGCGGTTTGAATTTGGACAGTGCAGAAAATAACAGTACGCCTTATTTGTATCACACGCCGTGTCATGATTCGTTGGGCGGCAAAGCTCTCGATGTGCTGAATGAGTTGGGTGGATTTGGTGATGTTCAAAAAGTGCCAGATTGTTGTTCTGAAGCGGGAACATTGTCGTTGTCCCGTCCCGATATTTCTGCGGCGATGTTGCATCGTAAACGGGATTCGTTGGCAGAAGCCATGCCAGAAGAAGGAAAAGCGACCATTCTCACCAACTGTCCTTCTTGCATTCAGGGTTTAGGACGAAACAAAAGTATGGGCGTAGAACCCCAACATCTTGCAGTAGCGTTAGCAGAAAAATTGTCAGGGACATCGTGGCAAGAGCAATTTAGGATTCAAGCGACAAAAGCAAAAGTATTTAATTTTTAAGAGGAGTTGCCACCAATGAAAATTATAAATTTAAAAGCTAATCATCGTGTAGACGGTGAATTCATGACCAGCGATAGCGACATATTGATAGCCAGTCACATCCGTTGGAAATTAAAATTGCATGATGCCATCAGGAATAAAGCAACACTCGATGTGACGGTAATTTCTAAGGATGACTGCTGTGTTCTTGGCAAATGGTTATACGGCAGCGATACAGTTTCACAAATTGGTCGGCGGGAAAGCTATCGTGACTGTGTGGAAAGACACGCCGCCTTTCACCTTGTTGCCGGAAAAGTAGCAGAAGTCATCAATGCTAAAAAATATGATGAAGCCGCGCTGTTACTAAGAGATGGCGACTCTCCTTTTAATCGCTCATCTGCCGAAGTCGTTGCGACAATTTTTAAATTGGAAAGCGATGTCAATCCGCGTGTAATCGCTGAGAATCCAACGGTTCCTGTCAATAATTCGTGGAAAACAAAGATTAGGAATTACCTGTGAACAGTTTGCAGTATTCTTATTTGATTTAATTTTTAAACAACCATGAGAGCTAAAAAAATGACCATTGAATACGATAAAAACGATGATTCCTCGTGGCAACAATTCATGGACGCATTGAGCGATGAGTTTCTTAAACAAACCGGATTTGGCATTTACGCACACGTTACACCGATGGACGTAGACAGAGCTTATCAAGAATTTCAACAGCATCAAGTACCTGTTCATCACTTCGCGCATAATTATGTGCGCGATTATATTTAATCGAGTTCAATTTATTTTTTGGAGAATACCATGCTAAATAACACAGAAATTACCGAAGAGATGATTTTTCAATGCTTTGCCGCTGCCCAACAATCAGAAGACAGAGGCGAAACGGCGGCTTCGTTTATCGACGTAGAAGAATATGAAGCGCAAATAATGTATCCGGAGTTTGCGCGTTGGGCGGCAAAAGCCGGTCATCCCAAATTAGCGACCTTGTTTCGCAAAGTGGCGGGCGAAGAAAAATTACATTCTGTTTGGTTGCGCGATTTGTATGAGGATATTGGTGTGCCGGAACGTGGCGAAGATACGCAACGCGCCATTGACGCATTGCAAACGATTCGTGAAAATTGCGACGAGTTAATTAAAACCAATCCGCAAGCGGTGATTGAAAAAGCATTAACCGTCGCCATTCGCGTGGAAGAGCGTGAATACTTAGACATTTATCCCCGTTTTAGAGACCAAGCCAAAGCCGCAAATGATGATAAAACCAGCGACGTTTATCAGCGCGTGGTGGATTCTGAACGTCAACACGCGGAATGGTTTCATACCGCGCTGACGGATTTTAAACAAGCGGCTGCGGCGTAAATGCGAAATGTGCATGGGTGGCAGGCGTTAAATCCTGCCATTTACCTCATCTCCATTTTGCCAGGTATTGGCGTGTGGTTACTTGCAAAACCCGAAGGTCAAACGCAACTGGCTTTATTTGTGGCGACTTTTGCGGTGGTGTTAATCCAGCACGCCATTAACTTACTTAACGATGTCGCAGATTGGAAACTAGGCGCGGATGTTGAAAAGTGGGATTCGTGGGTTCGTTTTCATAATCAAAATTTGAGCGTCGCGATTCGTCATGGTTGGTTTAGTTTTATTGCCGGCGGATTATTAGGATTAGCGACGTTGGTTTGGCTGGAAAAATTATGGATTGTGTGGATTGCGTTGCCGCTGGTGGGTTTAGGTTATTTGTATAATTCAGGGCAAAAACCGTTGTCGTATTCACGTTCAGGCGAATGGGTCACAGCAATTTGTTACGGGGGCGTTTTCAGTTGTCTTTGGTTAGTCTCCAGTCAAGAACTGGGAAACGCGATTATTTTGGGTTCGCTGTCTTTTGGTTCGCTTGCCGTGGCGTTGTTATTGGCACATCAACCCGACCAAATTAACACCGACCGGCGAGCCAATAAATATACTTTTGCGGTGCGATTTGGCGCAGCAAAAACATATCAAATGGTTCGAGTGCTTTTTTTAATTTTTTTAGTGACCTGGATTTTTTTGTCAATCGTCACCCTTCCGCTTTCGGCGTTACCCATTTTGAGCTTTGTTCTAGTTTGTCTTATTTTAGGCAGCAGTTTGTACAAAAAAGCCTTCAAACCGTTGTCAAATAGGAAAAAATAATTTAAACGCGCTACCGTGATCAAACTCGCTTTGATTGGAATCGACCAAAAGATGTCCGCCCGATTTATGCACCATGCCGCTCACCGCCGATAAGCCTAATCCCGTGCCTTCGCCTTGTGGTTTGGTGGTGAAAAACGGATCGAACAGACGACTAATAATTTTCGATTCGATTCCAGTGCCATTATCCGCCATGCTCAATTCAATAAAATCACCTTCCATAACAGCGGCACACGCGACACAATGCGCTTTCATATTCATCACATTTTTCAACGAAATCGTAATAATTCCACCGCGTTCTTTCATCGCATCTCGCGCATTGATGGCTAAATTGGTCAGAATTTGGTGTAAATCTATCGCGTCTATTTGAATAATGTGGTCACTTTCAAACACCGTTTCAAATTTGATTCGACTGGTTAACGCTGGGCGCAACATTGCCAAAACTTCTGCAATGACGATTTGCGTGGGTTGAACCTTTATGTTGGTTTTGGGCGTATCTTGGCGACAATACGCCAGCATTTTGTTAATTAAATCTGCCGCGCGTTTGCCGGCTAAATCGATTTGCTTGGTGTTATTTTCCAGTTCCGCTTTTAAAATTTCATTGTTCAGATCATCACTGACATATTGATTCATTTCGTTGTAACCGAGAATGCAGCTCAAAATGTTATTGAAATCGTGAGCAATTCCCGAAGTCATTCGCCCGATACTTTCCAACTTTTGGATGTGATTCAATTGGAAATTCAAAAGCATATTTTGTTCATACGACAGCGCAAGCTCTTCAATCCGTTTTTTTTTCTCCTCATTTTGAAATACCAACTGTTCATTCGCCGCAATAAGTTCTTGGTTAGCAGAAAGAAATTTTTCGTTAGCAATCAAAAGTTCATTGGCACGCTTTTCTTTCTCCGTATTTTGAGAATCCAAAATAGCCAGTTTCATCGCTTGAAACTCTAACTTTTGTTTTTCCTCGAGGCGTTTGCCATTCAGCTGTCGAACTTGATATTCACTAATGCTAGACATCAGTACCGTAATGGAAACAATCAGCGTTAATGAAAATCCCGCCAACAAAATCAACCAAACGTTTGTGGAGCGGTGCCAGATAAAATACTTAGGCGTTGGCGTAATTTCAAGCCGCCACACTCGCCCACCAATATCAAATGTTGTGCGCCCGATGAATGATTGGGATTCTTTCAACAATTCTATTTCTTGTGCCGTTTTGAATGGCGGTTCCTGTGCGTCGCTGGTAAACAGAATTTGCTCGTCAACGGCTGCGTTTTCGTCAATCAGCCGATAAACCAAGTCCGCTAAATTTTGATTTTTGAGCGCAAATGCCATCATTTCAACAGTGCGAAACGCGATAAAGTTGTAACCTAAAATAGCGGCACGTCGTTCTGCCACCGTTTCGTGTGGCAAATCATTTTGATAAACGGGGAGATACGCGACAATGCCGGTGTATTTGCCCATTTCGTAAACTAACGTCACTTTTTTTGTAATGGAAAGCTCGCCGGTATCTCTGGCTTTATCAATGGCTTCACGCCGTGACACAGTCGAATAAATGTCGAAATTATGGATATTTTTATTCAATTGTAGCGGTTCAATATAACGAATGGGCATATATTCCGGACGATTTCCAGCAGGGACTAATTGGTTGTTCAACTCCGGATTTTGTTCGGTAATTTGAAAATTTGAAACGCCTTCACGCTTTAAATTATTTTCAAATTTTTCGCGTTCACTGGCTTTGATAATCGGTGAAAACCCCATGTTCAGTATAGGTGGAAAATTTTTTAACGAATGCGAAACAAACGTTTTAAATTCATCCGCTTCAATATAGTGTGCTGCCTCGTAAAAATTATTCAGCGATCTGAGCGCGTTCAAATCGTTGTTAATAGAGCTTTCTATAAGGGTGCTTAATGCGTTTGCGTGTTGGTCGAATTCTATTTTTATGCGGGCATTACTGGTTTTTATTTCATAAAAAACCGCCATAATCGTCAGCAAAAACATGGCGACAATGGGCAGCGTAATCGACCATTTTTTATTTTGCCAAACGGGATTTTCCTGCGATAACCCGACCAAAACCAGCGGCGCAAAAATAATAATACCCAACGCATCGCCGCCCCACCACGACAGCCAATTGACAAAAAAGGCTTCAGCCGGCATTCGCTCGGTGGCAACCAGCAACGAAACGGAAAGCGTTGAATTCACCAACGCGCTGACGAAACCGCCGTATAAAAAAAACAACAGAATGTTTTTTTCATTAGACAAAATTTCGGGTTTTCCCGCCCATCGGCGCACCAAATAAGCCCCTACAAGGGCTTGCAGCGTTGCACCGCAGGCAATCGCTAACGTAATATGTAGGGAATGTAAACTTTCAGACAAGTTGCTTGCCATGATAGACATTATACCCACAAGCAAAAATGCACCGAGCAACACGCCCCACGCCATGCGGTTTCCATAAAATAGAATTGCCGCCAACGCAATACCTGACGAAGGAAAAATAACTGTCGCATAACTGGGTGGAATCACGAGCATATCGCCCAATATCCCAGCGATAAAATAGGCGGTCGCTAATCCGAGAATTTGGAGGACGTGCATTAAAAATGGGCGTTGAACGATGTGCTTTAACATTATGTTGGCTTTAACAATTTAGTGAAAAGAGAATGTGCAATTATTTGATAGAGTCACAATTGACCTAAAATTTGTCGTACGATTGTGAAGACAATTTTTTCAATTGGCAAAGTTTTTTGAGTAATTATAACAAATCCGCCCTTTTTGTTTTTTCATGGTCTAAAAAATGAGAAAACCGCAATTGCCTGTACAATTATCATTTTCTTAATTTCGATTTAATTTCACTTATGTCTACACGTCTTAGAAAAATCACGCAGCAAGTTTTAGTCGGCAACGTCAAAGTCGGCGGCGGCGCACCGATTGTGGTGCAGTCGATGACCAACACCGATACCGTCAACATCAAAGCGACCGTGAATCAAATTATCGAACTGGCAACCGCCGGTTCAGAAATGGTGCGAATTACGGTGAATTCCGAAGAAGCTGCCGCCGCTGTTTCGTCAATTAAAGAACAACTGATTGCCCGAAATTGTTTCGTGCCGATTATTGGCGACTTTCATTTTAACGGGCATAAATTGCTCGAAAAATATCCCGATTGCGCGGCAGCTCTGGATAAATATCGCATCAATCCGGGCAATGTCGGACGCGGCAAAGCGCGTGATCCGCAATTTCAGCAAATGATTGAATTCGCTTGCCAATATAATAAACCGGTGCGAATCGGTGTAAACGGTGGCAGTTTGGATCAAGCGGTTTTAACCCGTTTGCTCGATGAAAATCGTCAACTTGCACAACCCGAACCGTTAGCCGCTGTGGCGCGAAAAGCGATTGTGTTATCAGCGTTAGAAAGTGCCGCGAAAGCCGAAGAAATTGGGCTGGGCAAAGACAAAATCATTTTGTCGTGCAAAATCAGCAACGTTCAAGAGTTGATTTCGATTTATGAAGATTTAGCGGCGCGGTGTGATTACGCGCTGCATTTAGGTTTGACCGAAGCCGGCATGGGTTCAAAAGGGATTGTGTCGTCGGCGGCGGCGTTGTCGGTGCTGATGCAACAAGGCATCGGCGACACCATTCGGATTTCACTCACGCCAGAACCGGGTGCGTCGCGTACGCAAGAAGTCATTGTCGGGCAAGAAATTCTGCAAACGATGGGTTTTCGCGCTTTCACGCCGATGGTGATTTCTTGCCCCGGTTGTGGACGGACGACCAGCGATTATTTTCAAAAATTGGCGTTGAACATTCAAACCTATTTGCGTGACCAAATGCCGATTTGGCGCGAAAAATACGCCGGCGTGGAAACGATGGAAGTGGCGGTGATGGGTTGCGTGGTGAATGGCCCAGGCGAAAGTAAAAACGCCAACATCGGTATCAGTTTACCGGGAACGGGTGAAACGCCGGTCGCGCCCGTTTATGAAGACGGTGAAAAAACCGTCACGTTAAAAGGTGATTTTATTGCCGAAGAATTTCAGGCGATTGTCGAACGTTACATCGAAACACATTACGGGAAAACGGAATAATGTTGCCACGGATTGCGTTAACAGCCGGTGAACCCGCTGGCATTGGTGCGGATTTGTGTATTCAATTGGCGCAACAAATTCTGCCCGCGTGTGAATTAGTGGTGTTGGCGGATGCAGCATTGTTGCAACAACGCGCCAAACAATTAAATTTGCCGCTGACGTTGCATCATTTTGACCCTCAAAAACCGCGCCTTATTTTGCCGCCAAGCCATTTGACCATTTTGCCTATCGCGTTGAAAGTTCCCGTCGAAGCGGGCGTGTTGAATCATGAAAATAGTGAATACGTTCTCGAACTTTTGGATCGCGCCACGCACGGCTGTTTGAATAAAACCTTTGCCGCGATGGTGACGGCACCGGTGCATAAAGGCGTGATTAACGAAGCGGGTTTTGCGTTCACCGGTCACACCGAACACATTGCGCTGCAAACGGGCGGACATCCGGTGATGATGTTGGCAACCGAAGGTTTGCGCGTGGCGTTGGTGACGACGCATTTGCCGCTTTCACAAGTCAGCGCAGCGATTACGCCGGAACGTTTGGAAACCGTGATTCGCATTTTGCACCACGATTTACAAACGCGCTTTCACATTCCCCAGCCGAAAATTTTGGTGTGCGGACTCAATCCGCACGCCGGGGAAAGTGGTTATTTGGGTCGCGAAGAAATTGATATTATCAATCCGATTTTGGAAAAATGTCGCGCCGAAGGAATGAATTTAGAGGGCGCGTTGCCAGCGGATACGCTATTTACCAACAAATATCTGCAAAATGCTGACGCGGTTTTAGCGATGTATCACGACCAAGGTTTGCCGGTGTTGAAATACAAAGGTTTTGGTAATGCGGTCAATATCACCTTAGGTTTGCCAATTGTTCGCACCTCGGTCGATCACGGCACCGCGTTAGATTTAGCAGGAACAGGCACCGCCGATTTAGGCAGTTTGCATTATGCGGTGAAAACCGCCATCACCATGAGTTCGATTTAATGGCACATCAAGCACGCAAACGGTTTGGGCAGAATTTTCTGGTTGACCAAAATATCATCGCTAACATTATCGGCAACGCGATGATTCGCAGCGGTCAACTTTGGGTAGAAATTGGCGCAGGGCAGGGCGCGTTGACCGAGCCGTTAGTTAAAAAAGTCACGCATTTAGACGTGGTGGAACTCGACCGCGATTTGGTGAAATGGTTGGAATACAAATTTGCCGCGCAAACCAATGTGAACATTCACAGCGCGGACGCATTGCGGTTTGATTTTGCCGCGCTTGCGCCCGAAGGTGAAAAACTGCACATCATTGGCAATTTACCGTACAACATTTCTACGCCGCTGATGTTTCATTTGCTCGAAACGACCGATTGCATTGCAGACATGATTTTTATGTTGCAAAAAGAAGTCGTGAATCGCATTTGCGCTCAACCCAATGGCAATTCTTACGGGCGTTTGAGCGTGATGATGCAGTATTATTGCGCGACCGAATGGCTATTTGACGTGCCGCCGGAAAGTTTTAAACCCGTACCCAAAGTGATGTCGGCGATGGTGCGATTAGTGCCGCATTTGCAACCACCCGTTGAAGTCGATAACGTGAAAACGCTCAGTAAATTAGTGACGGAAGCCTTTTCACAACGCCGTAAAACGCTGCGAAATTCGTTGAAAAATTCGCTGTCTGAAGCTGAAATTGTCGAATTGGGTATTGATGCTAATTTACGGGCGGAAAATATCAGTTTGCGCGATTTTGCTAAATTGGCGAATGCGGTTAGTCGAAAAGCGGTCGAAACAAAATGAACAACAATTTGGCTTCACTCGGCAGTGTTGATAGTCACGCCCTCTTTTTAGACGTTGCCGTGGCGGGCAACACGGCTTATCTTGCGGCGGGTGAACAAGGATTGATGATTTTCGATGTGAGCAATTCCAACAGTCCAAAATGGATTAGCACGATTGCTACGGTGGGTGATGTTTCAAGCCTTGCCTTGTCAGGGAAAAACGTGATTATCGCTAATCAAAACGAAGGTTTGAAAGTGGTTGATGTCTCGAATCCAAAATTACCAAAAGAGATAAGCAAACTGGATTTGGTGGGCAATCCCCAAGCGATTGCGATTGCCGGAAACACCGCCTTTGTCAGTGATTTTGAAAATGGTTTGTTAATCATTGATATTTCCGATATTAAAAACCTAAAAGTGATTGGTTCATTGCCCGTTAGTCATGCCAAAACCATTGCTTTATCTGCCGATAATAAATTGGCAATCCTTATCGGTGACGAAACCGATGTCATTATCGTAGATATATCCAATATCAAGAAACCCAAACTGGTTGGCGCGTTAACGCTTGATGGTAATTTGCACGATGCCGCGTTTATCAATAATAAGGTCGCGGCGATTGCAGCGGGGGCGGACGGTTTAAAAATTATCGATTTGAATAACATGCTCAAGCCGGTAGTTATGAGTACCTTTGTTACCAAAGATGCTGCCAACGCGCTCACCGTTTTGGGGCAAACCGTTTTGGTGGCGGATGGTGAAAAAGGTATTACCGCTGTCAATTTGCAAAATCCGCAGAAACCGTTGTTATTAGACAATCTGCCAAATACTGACGGCGCATCGATTGCCATTGCCGTGGATAATAACGTCGCTTACATTTCAACCGTTTCAAAAAGTCATCCGGCATTTTTAACAGTCGCGCTGTCCAATTTACCCCGCGACATAAACTTCACGTCAGACGTTATTTTTGATGGGCGCATTGAAACCGCGAAAACCACCACGAAAACCCAACTGATTGGCACGGCAAAAAATGATTTTCTAACCGGTTTAGCGGGTGCCGATACCTTGCGCGGCGATGCCGGAAATGATTATTTAGACGGTGGATTAGGCAACGATTCCATTGAAGGCGGGAATGGCAATGACACCTTAATCGGTGGTGAAGGCAACGATTATTTGAATGCTGGTAGCGGTAACGATTCATTAGACGGTGGCAAAGGTGATGACACGTTGATAGGCGACCAAGGCAACGACAGGTTAAATGGTGGTTTGGGTATCGATAACATGACCGGTGGCGCGGGCGATGATTATTACTATGTTGACCACATCAAAGACGCGGTGATTGAAACCGATAAAAACCCTGTCACCGGTGGCAACGATACCGTCGAAAGCACCTCAGAAAGTTACGTTTTAGGTGTCAATATTGAAAATCTAATTTTAAAAGATGTGTCCGGCAAAGGGCGAAATGGTCAAGGTAATGCCAGTGACAATACCATTACAGGCAGTCTGGGTGATGATATTCTCAAAGGCATGGCAGGCAATGATTCTCTGGTGGGGGGTGATGGTGCGGATACGTTAGACGGTGGTTTGGGCATGGACACATTAGTGGGCGGTAACGGCGACGACCTGTATTTTATGAATAATCTTGAGGACACCATTATTGAAGACAAAAATGGTGGCATTGACCAAATAGAAAGCACGGTTGATTTCAGCTTGGGACAAAGTGCTAACGTCGAATGGCTGACACTTTCGGGTAAAAAAGCAGTTTTCGGAACCGGCAACGCGCTCGCTAATTTGATACAAGAAAAAGACGGTGGAACCGTTAATAATTATTTCGTGGGTGGCGGTGGCAATGACACTTTGAATGGTGCAGGCGGAAATGACACGCTGGAAGGCGGCGATGGCAACGATGAACTTAATGGCGGTGATGGTATAGACGTGGCTATTTTTTCAGGGGTTTATAACGACTACACGCCGACAGTGAATGTGGATGCGGTCGGTGTGCCGCAACTTTTTATCCAATACGATAACGCCCACAACACCGGCATTTTAGACGGCAAAGATGAATTAAATGACATTGAAATTTTGCAGTTTTCTGATGGGCAACGGGTCAATAAAGACGACATTTTGTTGTTAATCGGAGTTGAAAATGGCTAAGTTTGAACACGGTTTTGTAACGATTTTTTTCATTTTTGCATTGTCAACGAGCGGCGTTTATGCCGTCAATACCGCGCCGTCGTTAGTGCAACCGGTGGATAAAAGTAAAAACGTCACCAAAGAAAATATCACTTTTTCATGGCAAAAACCGACCAACATCGAAGACAGTAAAATTTTAGGTTATCGGTTGTTGATTAGCCGTAGCAGTCAATTCAGCGGTTATCGTTCACAATTGGATGAATGCGACAGTCATTGCAGCGTTCACATTTTAGAAGCGAACCAAACAAAATCGATTGTCGATGTGGAACGTCTGAAAAGCGTTTATTTTTGGAAAGTTCAAGCCATTACGCCAACCGGTGCGGCGCGTTGGTCAAAGATTTACAGTTTTAAAACCACCGCCGAATTACCGCATGGTTTTACGGGCGAACACCTGTTCAATTACACCAAGATTGCAAATGATGGTTCTGAACTTCCTGCCGATGCTAATCTCGGTGCAAATCCAAAAGAGTGGGCGTGTACTCGCGATAATACGACTGGTTTGGTCTGGGAAGTGAAAACCAATGATGCCGGTTTGCGCGACAAAGATTGGACTTATTCGTGGTACGAACCCGATGCCAGTAAAAATGGCGGGAATGCCGGTTACAAACGAACGTACGAATACAACGAGTGGTGCAAAGGTAGCGAGTGCGACAGTCACGATTACACGGTGACGGTAAATGATGGGCGATTATGCGGTGGGCAGAATTGGCGCGTTCCCACTAAAGATGAACTGATTAGTTTGGTGTATTGTTCCGATAAAGCCTACGATGCTAAAAATGGCGCGTGCGTAAATTCAACTGTGGATTTGCCCACGATTGCTAACACCTATTTTCCGAACACCGCGCCAAGCGACGACAGTTTTGACAGCATTTATTGGTCATTCTCGTTGAATCCTATCGACCCGCAATATGCTTGGGATGTGAGCTTTTTAGGCGGCGTAAGTTATTCGGGTATTAAACGCGACAGTTACTATATTCGATTAGTTCGTAATCCAAAATAAGAGAAGCACATGAAAAACTGAAAATCGCACTTTTTCGCGCTTTTTCTTTTTAAATTTATGGGAAGTAAAAAATGAAACTGATTTACATTGTTGAAGATGGTCGCGGAAATAAGAAAATAGGAATGACTGGCGACATTAAGCGAAGAGTAACGCAGCTTAAAACGGCTATTCCGAATGGCATTATGTCTGTGATGATTTCTGATTTTATGGAAAATGCCCGTGAAATTGAAAAACAATTGCATGAGGCAAACAAAGCCTATCGATTAAGCGGTGAATGGTTTAGTAAAGTGGTGAATTTTTGCGATATTGATTTTTCATATTCAACAATCGACATTGCCCGAAAATCGATTTTGACGTTTCAAGATTCATTGATAACAATCGCCAAAGACAAAGAACTGACGGGTGAAATGAAATCGGTATTATTTTTCTTGATGGGAAATTTGGAATTTGAAAATTACATTACGATTAAGCAAGTTGAAATAGCGAATCAACTTGAAATGCAAAAAACAAATGTTAGCCGTGCGATGCGACTCTTGGTTGCTAAAAACATCATTCTCAAAGTGAAAGAAGGTACTACGACGGGTTACAAATTGAATCCGACTTATGGCTGGAAAGGCAAAGTTGAAAACATGGAAAAAGCCAAAGAACAAATGGAAAAAGATAAAATTATTGATTTTCAATCTGCGCGTGGAGGGCTTGAATCGCCTGATGTTGAAACCTACATGGACGAGATTCCGTATTAAACGGCGTTTTTGATAACACTTAAATTTTCCGAATAGTTCGCTTAGTCCGTAATCCAAAATAAGAGAAGCACATGAAAAATAGATTTCGCACTAAAACGTTAATTCTGTTATCGACGCTGAGTTTGCTGTCCGCGTCAGAGTTGGCAATGGCAAAAGAAAACAAAGTCGCGTTGGTGATTGGCAATAAAAGTTACAAAGATGTGCCGCTCAAAAACTCCGTTAACGATGCCAAAGATATGAAAACGGCATTGGAAAAAGCCGGTTTTACAGTGATTTATGCCATCGATGCCAATCAGAAAAAAATGGATGAAGCCCGCGAAAAATTCGTGAATGCGTTAACCAAAGATTCGATTGGTTTGTTTTATTATTCCGGGCATGGCGTACAAGCCGACGGTGTGAATTATTTGATTCCTATCGATGCCAATATCAAAAGCAAAGTCGATTTAAAATATAACGCTTATGACGTAAATTATTTTTTAGACGAAATGGAAAACGCTGAAAATCCGGTCAACATTGTGATTTTAGATGCCTGTCGGAATAATCCTTATAAAGGCGTGCGCTCCATTTCGGGCGGTTTAGCCAATGCCGACGCGCCCACTTCTGCACAAGGTTCGTTGATTGCTTATGCGACCGCGCCCAATTCCGTGGCGGACGATAATCAAAAAGGAAATAACGGACTGTATACCAAATATCTCAAGCAATACCTGTTCGCACCGGGTTTGACGATTGAAGCGGCATTAAAAAAAGTCGGTGCAGCGGTTAAAAAGGAAAATCCAGATCAAATTCCGTGGCAAAGTAATTCCTTAACCGAAGATGTGTGTCTGGGCGGTTGCACCAGTCCGGCTGTGAAACCAGTCACGCCAATTGTTTTAACCAATAATTCGCCGTTGCTTTCGTTTGTCAGCGGCGCGGCAACGGTTGAAAAAGACAAAACTTACACCGTGAATTTCAAAGCCACCGACAAAGATAAAGATTTAAGCCAAATTCAAATTGATTGGTTGGACGGTTCGGATGTCACGTCTAAAAATGCCGTGGACGGTGCCGCGCTTTCTTTTACCCATAATTACACTTTCGCGGGCATTTATGCGCTGGTTGCTACCGCCATCGATAACGCCGGAAATGTCAGCAAAGATGTGGCAAAATCCGTCACGGTGAAAGAACCCGCCGTTGTCGTGCCGCCGGTGGTGAAAGTTCCCAGCGTTGCCTCGATTTCACTTTCAAAACAATCCGTGATTCACGGCAATGAAATTTCTTTTTTTGCCACGTTAAATTTGGCGTTACCAGCCAGTTATTTCGTGAAAGTGAATTACGGCGACGGATTTGAAACCATGAACGGCAGCGGCAAAAATTTCGATTTAACCGCGATTCCAAACGCCTCCGCCGCCTACAAAATCGGCATTTATGACAGCAAAGGCGTTTTAAAAAGCAACCAACTCACCGGCAATTTCTCCGTCACCGAACCCGCGCCCGTCGTCGTGGTGCCGCCCGTCGTGATTAAAACCACCGGCTATTCCAAAATTGCGAACAACGGCTCTTTGCTTTCTGATTCTGCCAAACTTGGCGCAAATCCGACCGATTGGGCTTGCACCCAAGACAACAAAACCGGCTTGATTTGGGAAGTGAAAACCACCGACGGCGGGTTGCGCGATTCGGCTAAAACCTACACCAATTACACGCCCGATTATCCAAAATGTGGTTGGTCGGATTGTGAAACCAGTTATCCTGGCAAATACGGCGACAGCACCAACACGGATGGTTTTGTCATGGCGGTGAATAACCAATCTTTGTGCGGCAACAATGATTGGCGATTACCGACCAATGCAGAACTCAAAGGCTTGGTTTTTTGTTCCGATAGCAAATACAACACACTGGCTGAAGGTGATTCCGGTTTTATTTGTAAAAGTAATGAAGGATGGAATTTAACGACGACTTCGCCCACGATTAACGCAACGTATTTTCCAAACACACAAAGTGATTGGTTTTGGTCTTCTTCGCCTGTTGCTTACAGTAGTAGCTATGCGTGGTTTGTCTACTTTAACTACGGCAGTTCGTACGTCAACCTTAAGGACTTCAGCAATTATGTTCGGTTGGTGCGCGGATGACAGTGTTTTTTCCTTTTGTTTTGGCTTGTTGAATTTGCGGGTGTGCGGATTTGTAAGGGCGGGTTCGTAACCCGCCCTCCAATAAACGGATTTCCCATCATGGCGTGGCGCGAATGTCAGGGCGGGTTACGAACCCGCCCCTACGGAATGGGGGTTTGGTTTTTTTGAATGGATTCAGAACTAAAAATGCCGCTTCAAATTCTCGAGGCGGCATTTTTTGCGCCACGTTTTAAACGCTAATCGGTTGTCACAATAGGTTTTAATCGCCTATTTTTTCTCTTATACTTGCGCTTCAATTAACTAAGGAATTTTCATGGAAAAGCCATTTATTTTACACATGCTCACCACGGCGAAAAATTTAAGTCCATTTGATGTCAACATGGCAATGGACGCGGGTTGGGTTTCTGCCATGCCTTACACCAATATCGAAGCCAGCGAAGTCCAAGGTTTAGTTCAAGATGCGATTTTTTCGCGCAGTGCAAAAAATTTAAAACGCACCAGCATTTTTATCGGTGGACGCGATACCAAACAAGCGATGGATATGTTGAAAATCGCGAAACAATCGATGATTCCACCGTTTGAAGTGTCGGTGTTTGCGGATCCAAGTGGCGCGTTCACCACCGCTGCCGCGATGGTTGCCGCCGCCGAACACGAATTATTAACCAAATTCCAAACGACTTTGGAAGGTAAAAATGTTTTAGCATTGGGCGGCACCGGGCCAGTCGGTCAAGCCGCAGCGGTGATTGCCGCGAAAGCCGGCGCAAACGTCCGAATTATTGGTCGTCAATTAGAAAAAGCCCAACACATTGCCGATTTGTGCAACGATGAATTCGGTGAAGGTCAAACCAACATTACCGCTGGTGCCGATGCTGATAAAGGCGAATACATTAAAACGGCGGACGTGGTTTTTGCCACCGGCGCGGCAGGAATTGAATTGTTGAGTGCAGCCTTGATTGCCACTGCCGCACAATTGAAAGTGGTGGCGGATGTGAACGCGGTTCCGCCTTCTGGCATTGCCGGAATTGATGCGATGTACAACGGAAAATTGGTTGAAGGTTCAATCAGTGGCGCGGTAGGTTTGGGCGCGTTGGCAATTGGCAATGTGAAATATAAAACCCAAAATTTACTCTTAAAACGCATGATTAACAGTGACAAACCGATTTATTTACATTTTGAACACGCTTTTGAAGTGGCGCGTGAATATATTAAATCCAGTCGTTCGTCGTCTTAATCAGGAATTTTATGAAACGCAGTATTTTGCACATGCTTGACCCGATGCCCAATAACAGTCCGTTCGACATTAACATGGCGGTTGATGCGGGATTTGATATTTTGATGCCGTACAACAACGTTAAATTAGAAAATGTGCATGGTTTAACCCAAGATGCGGTGTTTTCACGAGGCCCCGCTGGCGTAAAACGTACTGGTTTGTTTATCGGTGGACGCAATTTAGGTTTAGCGATTGATATGTTTGATGCGGCGAAACAAGCCATGATGCCGCCGTTTGCAATTTCAATTTTTGCCGATCCGAGTGGCGCATTCACCACCGCCGCTGCGTTGGTGGCGTGTGTGGAAAACGAATTGAAATCAAAATACGGTAAAGAATTGGCAGGTTGTAAAGCGGTGATTTTCGGCGGCACGGGCCCCGTAGGTATTGCGACGGGAATTATTGCGTCGTTGGCGGGAGCAGAAACCACCATCGTCGATCATTTGTATTTGGAAACCGCTGTTGATATAGCGAAACAATATAATCGTCGTTTTGGTTGCAATCTAAAAGGGGCGGTGGCGAGTTTCGACAAAGATAAAATCGAATTATTGAAAGAGGTCGATATTATTTTTTGCACAGCAAAAGCGGGCATTCAAGTTTTAAATTCGACCATTTTAAAAGAAGTGACGCAATTGAAAGTCGCTGGCGATGTGAATGCCGTTTCGCCCGCAGGTATTGAGGGTGTAAATGCTCAAGATATGGGCGTGCCGATGATTCATGCCACCCATTGTAATGCGGTGGGCGTAGGTGCGTTGGCGGTGGGCAATGTGAAATACCAAGTTCAACACGCGCTGCTGGTGTCGATGTTGGAATCAGAAACACCGATTTATTTAGATTTTCGCGATGCGTTTGTCAAAGCACGCGAAATTTTTAAATAATTGATTTTGTAAAGCACATCCCCCAGCCTTTCAGGCAGCCCCCTTCAAAGGGGGCGAAAGATTAAAAAGCCCGCTTTTGATTTTTACTGATTTTGCCCCCTTTGAAGGGGGCAGCGCGATAGCGCGGGGGGATGTGCTTTAAAGCCCGCTAACTAATTGATTTTGCATTCGGATTGCGTGAATCGCGCAATCCGAACGGGTGTTAACGTTTTTTTAAACTTTCAGTCGCATTCACCAGCGCGTCAATCATTTCGTCACCGTGAGCAATATGTCCCGAATTCGGCAACACCACATAATTCGCTTGTGGCAACGCACGATGTAATTGCCACGCGGACTCAATCGGGCAAACCAAATCATTGCGACCGTGAATAATCGTCACTGGCAATTCGCGCAATTTACCGCTGTGTTTTAAGAGTTCATTTTCAGCCAAAAAGTAATGATTTTTTGCAAAATGCACTTCCATTTTCACTTGTTTAACATCGTGTTCCGTCACATGTTCATCACGAAATTCAAACGCCGCACCCAATGCCACTTGTCCGCCCCACGCTTGCCACGCTTTGGTCACGCGCCGAATCGCCAACTCATCTTTCCCCCACAAAACTGCACTCAAATCATCCAATAAATTATCGCTGCGCTGTTCGGCGTGAATACTTTCGACTAAATAGTAAAACATTTCAGGATACATTAACGCCACACCGGTTGGACTTAAAAACCAGCGCATATCCGATAATCGCGCTAAAAAACTGCCGCGTAAAATCAACGATTTCACCCGTTTAACGTGTCTTTGCGCGTACGCCAATGCCAATGTTGCGCCCCACGAACCGCCGAATAAAATCCAACTTTCCAGTTTCAAATGCTGCCGAATTCGTTCCATATCGGCAATCAAATCGGGCAGCGTGTTATTTTCTAATTCGCCAAACGGCAGCGAACGTCCGCAACCGCGTTGATCAAACAGGATAATATGATAATACGCAGGATCAAAAAAACGGTGGTGATCGGGTTTGCAACCAGAACACGGGCCACCGTGTAAAAAAATAATCGGTACGCCATGCGGATTGCCGCATTGTTCAACGTAAACAGAATGCACGCTGTCGGTTTTCAAAAAAAAGTGCTGAAACGGTTCAATTGGCGGAAAAAGTGTGTTCATCATTTGTCAGATTAAAAGGTGAAAACCGTCACTTTACGTCATCAATTTCAATAAGACAATTTGCCGCGTGTGACGAACTTAACGCAAACTAATCTAATCATTGACGCAACTAAGTTATAAAAATATAATCAACCGCTTTATATTTATAGATTAAATGGTTAATTTGGAGTTCACGCGATGTATGCGGTAATTGAAACAGGTGGTAAACAGTACCGAGTAGAAAATGGTACTTATTTAAAAGTAGAAAAATTAGAATTGGGCGAAGGCGACAGCATCGAATTCGACAAAGTCTTAATGATTGAAGAAGACGGTGATGTGAAAGTGGGTTTGCCTTTCATCATAGGCGGCAAAGTGACCGCAACCGTGTTGTCTCAAGGTAGACACAAAAAAATCAAAATCGTTAAATTTAGAAGACGTAAACATCACATGAAAACGATGGGACACCGTCAATACTATACTGAAATCCAGATTACTGGCATTTCTGCTTAAAAAACTAGGAGTTAAAAATGGCTCATAAGAAAGCTGGCGGTAGTACCCGCAATGGACGCGATTCCCAATCAAAACGCTTAGGCGTTAAACGTTTTGGCAGCGAAACAGTTACCGCTGGTAGCATTATCGTTCGTCAACGTGGCACACATTTTCACGCTGGCACCAACGTTGGCATTGGCAAAGATCACACCTTGTTTGCCAAAGCAGACGGCGTGGTACTTTTCAAAGTACAAGGTCCTAAAAACCGCAAATTTGTTAGCATCATCACAGCGGCATAAATAATCGCTCGCCTATTAGGCAGCGGCAATGTCTTAAAAAGCTCCGCCTTAAACTGGTTGGGGCTTTTTTTGTTTATATCAGTTTGATTTTTGAGTAATGTATGAAATTTGTTGATGAAGCACAGGTTAGAGTAGAAGCCGGTGATGGTGGCAATGGCACGATTGGTTTTCGCCGCGAAAAATTTATTCCGATGGGCGGTCCAGACGGTGGCGATGGTGGTAACGGCGGCAGCGTTTATTTAAGATCCATCGAAAACATGAACACGCTGGTCGATTTTCGTTATCAAGCCGTTTATCGCGCCCAACGCGGTCAAAATGGCATGGCGCGTAATTGCACCGGTAGACAAGGTGAAGATTGCTACGTTTCTGTACCGCTTGGCACGCGCGTTTCCGATTCTGAAACGGGCGAAATTTTGGGCGATTTAACCACCGAAGGCGAAACGTTATTGGTCGCACAAGGCGGTTTTCATGGTTTAGGCAATACCCGCTTCAAAAGCAGTATCAACCGTGCGCCCCAAAAAGCCAGTAAAGGCACGGAAGGCGAACACCGTTTGTTAAATCTGGAACTCACGTTGATTGCTGACGTGGGTTTATTGGGCATGCCCAACGCAGGTAAATCCAGTTTGATTCGCGCCGTTTCTTCCGCTACGCCGAAAGTGGCAGATTATCCGTTTACCACGCTTTATCCGAATTTAGGCGTGGTGCGTATCGACGAATTACGCAGTTTTGTGATTGCCGACATTCCCGGTGTGATTGAAGGTGCGGCGGAAGGTGCGGGGTTAGGTTTGCAATTTTTGAAGCATTTAGACCGCACGGGTTTACTGCTGCATTTGGTCGATATTGAACCGTATGAAAGCAGCGAATCACCGATTGAATCCGCGCGAAAAATCATCGCCGAAATCGAAAAATGGAATGAACATTTAGCCAGCAAACCACGTTGGTTAATTCTCAATAAAGTCGATAGAGTGTTGGATGAAGAACTCGACGCGCATTGCCAAGAAATTATCGACGCGCTAAATTGGACGGCACCGGTGTTTAAAATTGCGGCGATTAACGGTCAAGGCACGCGCGAATTGATGTTTGCGATTATGGAATTTTTGGAAGCGCAACGTCAGGTGAAAGATGAATAATCGCGCCAACTTTGCCGCCGTAAAACGCATTGTAGTCAAAATTGGCAGTTCATTACTGACCAAAGGCGGCAAAGGGTTAGATAAAATCGCTATCGCCGATTGGGTTCAACAAATGGCAATGTTACGCAAACAAGGCGTGGACGTGATTTTAGTGTCGTCGGGTTCTGTCGCGGAAGGCGTGTGGCGATTGGGTTTGAAAAATCGTCCGACCACGCTGCACGAATTGCAAGCTGCCGCCGCTGTCGGTCAAATGGGGCTGGTGCGTGTGTTCGATGACACGTTTCAGCAGCACGATTTGCACGCTTCGCAAATTTTGCTCACGCACGATGATTTGTCGAATCGCCAACGGTATTTGAATGCCCGAAGCACGCTTTTGACATTGTTGAAATTCGGCGTGGTACCGGTGATTAACGAAAATGATACGGTGGCGACCGAGGAAATTCGATTTGGCGATAACGACACGCTGGCGGCATTGGTCGCGAATTTGGTGGAAGCCGATTTGCTAATTATTCTCACCGATCAACCAGGATTATTTACCGCTGATCCGAGCGTGAATGCAGATGCGACGCTAATTTCACACATCAATGTGAACGATGACCGTTTAGAAAGTATGGCGGGCGATAGTCGCAGCGGTCTGGGGCGCGGCGGCATGTCTACGAAAGTCAGCGCGGCAAGACTGGCGGCACGTTCTGGCGCGGCAACGGTGGTCGCAGCGGGTGCAACGCCGGACATTATTCACGCTATTTTGCGCGGCGAAGAATTCGGCACGCATTTTTTGCCGGATATTGAACCGTTATTGGCGCGTAAACGTTGGTTGGCGGGACAATTGCAGGTGAAAGGGCAATTAGTTTTGGATAATGGCGCGATTGAAATGTTGAAAAATAACGGTAAAAGTTTATTGGCGGTTGGTGTGAAATGGGCGACGGGACAATTTGAACGCGGTGAATTGGTGTCGTGTTTAGATTTAAACGGTGTTGAAATCGCACGCGGTTTGGTCAATTATGGCAGCGAAGAAACCCAAAAAATTGCCGGTAAAAGCAGTTTGGAATTTGAAAAATTACTGGGGTACGCTGACGATTTGGAATTGATTCACCGCGACAATTTGGTATTGATTTAATGCGCGTCTTTGATTCGGCTTAATGTGCCGTTGTCGTACAATTTTTTAAATTCTGCCACGATAATCGGATCAAACGCGCTGCCCGCTTGTGATTCGATATGGGCAAAAGCGTCTGCCATCGACCACGGTTCTTTGTACGGGCGTTTCGTGGTGAGTGCGTCGAATACATCGGCGAGTTTCACAATTCGCGCGGATAACGGAATCGCTTCACCGCTTAACCCGTTGGGATAACCGCTGCCGTCGAAATTTTCATGATGACCACCGGATATTTCTCGCGCTAATTCGTAAAATGGATTATTTCCTAAAATTCGCACGCCCGCCAACGGATGTTTTTTCATAATTACCCATTCTTCGGCTGTTAATTTATCGGGTTTTTTTAAAATAGCATCTGGCGTGGCGAGTTTGCCAATATCGTGCAACATACTCATCAAACCCATGTGTGACGAGGCTTTAGTTTTTACGTCCATCGCAATCGCCAACGCCTCGGTGTAATACTTAACGCGGTATAAATGACTCGACGTATCTTGATCTTTTCCTTCTGCCGCCAAACATAACATGACGACTGCGTCCTGGTACGCGGATTCTAATAAATCGCGGGCGGTATCCAATTCACGTTTTAAATCCAATGATTCCAACGCCCGAACCACACTTAAATTGAGTTCAGCGGGATCCCATGGTTTCGTGACGTATTTGTAAATATGCGCGTCATTCACACAAGTGAGCAACGATTCAATATCGGTATAACCGGTTAATAAAATTCGTATGGATTCCGGTTGAACTTGAGACGCATGACTTAACACTTGGTCGCCGCCAATGTCAGGCATTCGTTGATCACAAATAATCAAATCAACCGGTTGTTCATTCAAAATCGTGATTGCCGCCGCGCCGCCACTCGCCGACAACGTTTTATAACCTTTGCGAAAACTGCGCGTTAATGTCGCCAAAACATCCGCATCGTCATCAACAATAAGAAGTGTGTGCATTTTTCAATATCCAATAATTTTTTGAGTAAGAAATGTAATTTTTAGTTTGGGTGACGCAACAAATTTATTAACCACATTATTTCATCTTGCGTCATAAATGGTTTCCACGGTGGCATCGCGCTGCCTTTGCGTCCGTTGGTAATAGTGTCGATGAGGAATTCGTCTGATTTTTGCGCCAAATCTTGTGGCTGTAATGGCGAACCCAAACCGCCTTGCAACAATAAACCGTGACACGCGCCACAATCGTTTTTTAATAAATTTCGCAGTTCAATTTGTCTTTCGGAGGACGGTTCAACCGCGAAACAAGCGGGGCTAATGACTAATAAAAACAATAATTTTTTCATACAGCGAGATTAGAAATTTTCAATTGATTTGGTTATTGTAACGATTGCTGATAAATTTACGAATAAACACACACAAAGCGCGACGATTTTTTATGAAAAAACTCCCCAAAGTATTGCTGATTGATTTGGAAAACTGCCCCAGTCAGATAAATGAATTATTAGAAAATTTAGCTAACTATTCACAAGTTGTGATTTGTTACGCGCAAAGTGGCGCAAAAATTCCGATTGATTGGATTTTACCGCTGACCCAATTTGTTAACGACAACCATTTGAAAATCATCAAAATGCTGAATGTTAAGAAAAATGCGGCTGATTTTGGGATTACGTTCTGGGCGGGTGTTTTAATGGAAAAATTGCCTAAAAAAACGCATTTCGATATTGTGTCTAACGATACGGATTTGGATTTTGTGGTTGAGTTATTGAGTGCTGAAAAGCGTAGTGCAAAACGAATTGGACGAGTGGCAAAAGAAGATGCAGTGATTAAAATCGTTAAAGTGGTTGAAAAACCTAAAGTTATGGCTGAGAAGCTGGAAACCATAAAATCCCCGACACCGATTACACCGCTTAAAATAATCACGCCCATTCAAGCCTACTGTTCACATTTGGCGAAATATCCCAGCAATAAGCCAACAAAACAAGCCACGTTGTTAAACAGCATTAAAAGTAAGTTTCAAGACAAAATAGTTCCGGTGGAATTATTGGCAGAATTAGTGAAAAGCGGTGTTGTTACCCTCAACAATGCCAAAGTTAGTTACAATCAGCAAAAAATAAACACATTTAAAACACAGGGCTAAAGATGTCAATGACACAAAGTGATGTAGAAAAAACGTTTGAAGAGAGTGCTTACAAAACCATTCTCTCCACCACAAAAGTGACGGAATATAAGTCCGACAAAAATGGCAAGATTATTTATTGTTATCAACAAAATGGATTGAGCAAAGTCACGCAGCTTTATTCTCACGTTCGATGCGTGATTCATCCCGCCCAAGATATTTCAGCGTTAACCGCTATTTCCGGTGTGGAAGTGAATTTGATGGATGAATTCCACAGCAATATGCTCGAATTTCCGTCTAAAATTTACAAAGATGAAAAACCGTGTCATTACGGCATTGGTTTTAACGTAAAACCTGAAGTATTGAGCGATTTTCTGTTGGCATTTCACCAGCTGAAAGGACAAAAACCGTCCATTTCACAAAGTGACGTGGAAAAAACGTTTGAAACACACGGATTCAGTCAAAATCTCGCCAATCAAAAAATCATCGAATACCAATCCAGCAAGAATGGAAAAATCGTTTATTTACGATTGGATCACGGCTTGCCGCGTTATATTCGCGTCGTGGTGAACCCCGACGAACTGCCAGCAAAATTGGTTGCGATTGCCGGCGTAGAAATTAACGAAAAAAATGAATTTCAACACGCCGGCAACATGACCGCATTTCCCAAACGAGTGAACAAAGGCACCGCGCCAATTCATTACGGACGGGCTTTTCACATCAATTCCGTCAAAACCCTTGGCGATTTTCTTACCGCTTTTCACAAACTTTAATTTTCAGGATTAAAAAATGTCAGACATCGAAATCGCACAACGCGCCACCATGAAACCGATTATTGAGCTTGCTCAACAAAATTACGGCATTGCGCCCGAACATTTAGATCCGATTGGGCATTTTAAAGCAAAATTGTCGCTCGAATATGTCGCCAGTTTAGCGGACAAAACGGACGGGAAATTGATTCTCGTCACAGCGATTAGTCCCACGCCAGCCGGTGAAGGAAAAACCACGACGACGGTGGGTTTGGGCGACGCGATGAATCGTTTGAACAAAAAAACGATTATGTGTTTGCGTGAACCGTCACTTGGGCCGTGTTTTGGTGTGAAAGGCGGCGCGGCGGGCGGCGGTTACGCGCAAGTTGTTCCAATGGAAGACATCAATTTGCATTTCACCGGCGATTTTCACGCGATTGGTGTGGCGCACAATTTATTGTCCGCGTTAATCGATAATCACATCAATCACGGCAACGAACTCGACATTGACCCGCGCAGAATTCAATGGAAACGAGTGGTCGATATGAATGACCGCGCGTTGCGAAATATCGTCGTTGGCATGGGTGGCGCGGCAAATGGTTATTTGCGCGAAGATGGTTACGACATTGTGGTGGCTTCCGAAGTGATGGCGATTTTGTGTTTAGCCACGGGTCGTGCGGATTTAAAAGCGCGTTTAGGACGCATTGTGATTGGTTACAAATCCGACAAAGTGACACCGGTTTATGCGCGAGATTTGAAAGCGCACGGCGCAATGGCGGCATTATTGAAAGATGCGATTAAACCGAATTTAGTACAAACGCTCGAAAATAATATCGCGATTATTCATGGTGGCCCGTTTGCAAATATCGCGCACGGTTGCAACACCGTGACGGCAACAAAAACCGCGTTAAAATTAGCGGATTATGTGGTGACGGAAGCGGGTTTTGGTGCGGATTTGGGCGCAGAAAAATTCATCGACATCAAATGCCGAATGTCAGGTTTAAAACCATCGGCGGTGGTTTTAGTGGCAACGATTCGCGCGTTGAAATTTCACGGCGGCGTGGTGAAAGACGAGTTAAATCAAGAAAATTTGGCAGCGGTTGAAGCCGGTTTTGAAAACCTCGAACGTCATTACAAAAATATCACCGAACATTACGGTTTGCCGTGCGTCGTCTGCGTGAATCATTTCACCTTTGATACGGACGCAGAAATTGCACTTTTACAAGAAAAATGCGCGGCGTTAGGTGCAACCTGCATCGTGTCGAAACATTGGGCAAATGGCGGTGAAGGTGCAGAAGATTTGGCGAATGCCGTGGTTGAAATCGTTGATAATCGCGAACCAGAATTCAAATTTGTGTACGACGAAAACTTGAGTTTGTGGGAAAAAATCGAAACGATTGCCACCAAACTTTATGGTGCGGGTAGCGTCACCGCGAGCGCGAAAGTAAAATCTCAACTTGCGGCGTGGAATGCGGATTACGGCACATTTCCGATTTGCATCGCGAAAACACAAATGTCATTTTCAACCAATCCCGCGTTAAAAGGCGCACCGTCAGGTCACACCATCGAAATTCGTGACGTGCGATTAGCGAATGGCGCGGGTTTTGTGGTGGCAATTGCGGGTGATATGATGACGATGCCTGGTTTGCCGAAAGTTCCCGCCGCAGAACGCATTGATATTGATGATGACGGTAAAATTACCGGCTTATTTTAAATGCTACAATAAACCGTCCGTGAGGTTGGCGGACAACGTTTTTTTATATTTTTTAAGGTGAATATCATGACAGATAAAAAATTTAGATTAGTGACTCGTAGCGATTTTGACGGGTTGATTTGCGCGGTACTTTTGAAAGAAATGAATTTAATCGAAGAAATTAAATTCGTGCATCCGAAAGATATGCAAGATGAACTGATTGAAATTAGCGACAACGACATTACGACTAATTTGCCGTATGTGAAAGGCGTGCATTTAGCGTTTGATCATCATTTGAGCGAAACGATTCGTAACGACAAAGCAGATAATCATATTATTGACCCCGATGCACCGTCAGCGGCGCGGGTAGTTTATGATTATTACGGCGGTGCCACACGGTTTCCGGCGGATTGGGATATTATGATGGCGGCTGTCGATAAAGGCGACGCAGCGCAATTTAACAAAGACGAAATTCTTAATCCAGATGGCTGGGTGTTAATGAATTTCTTGATGGATGCGCGGACGGGTTTAGGGCGTTTTAGAGATTTCACCGTTTCAAATTATCAATTGATGATGGACTTGATTGTTTATTGCAAAAATCATTCGATTGACGATATTTTGAAATTGTCGGACGTTCAGGAGCGCGTGAAATTATTCCGCGAACACGAAGCCGCTGCAAAAGAGCAAATCACCCGCTGTTCAACGGTTTATGGCAATTTGGTCGTGTTAGATTTGCGTCAAGAAGAAACCATTTATGCGGTGAATCGTTTTATGATTTACGCGCTTTATCCTGATTGCAACATTTCAATTCACGTCATGTGGGGCGTGCGCCAACAAAACACGGTGTTTGCGATGGGTAAATCGATTTTGAATCGTACTTCAAACACGAATGTGGGCGAATTATGTTTGAGTTACAACGGCGGTGGGCATTTGAACGCGGGAACGTGCCAAGTGGCTAACGAAACATGCGAACAAGATTTGCAAGATATTATTGCTAAAATCAACGCTGACGGTTAGTTGCCGCGTTTTTGGTTTTTGAACTTTAATTTTTCCACGCGGCGTATTGTTTTGGCAATGCGCCGTTTTTATTTTGAGCTAAAAATCATGAAAAAATTTTTATCGTTGTTATTACTTTTACCGGCGACCAGTTTTGCCGCCCCTCAAATTACCGAACAAATCCTAGCAAATGGTTTAAAAATCCTCGTGCAAGAAGACCACCGGTCGCCCGTCGTGGTGTCGCAAGTTTGGTATAAAGTCGGTTCAAGTTATGAACCAAACGGCATTACTGGCATTTCGCACATGTTGGAACACACCATGTTCAAAGGCACAGACAAACATCCAGCGGGTGAGTTTTCACGCATTATTGCGGAGAACGGCGGTGAAGAAAATGCCTTTACCGGACAAGATTACACCGCGTATTTTCAAACCATGACGGCATCAAAATTAGCGGTGAGTTTTGAACTCGAAGCCGACAGAATGCGGTATTTGCATATTTTGCCCGAAGAATTGAAAAAAGAATTGGAAGTCGTCACCGAAGAACGCCGCATGCGTACCGAAGATAATCCGCAAGCCAAAATGGCAGAACAATTTGCCGCGATGGCGTACACCAGCAGCCCGTATAAAAATCCGATTATTGGTTGGCAAACCGACATTGCCGCTTACACCGCCCCCGATTTGCAAGCGTGGTATCAACGGTGGTACGCGCCGAATAATGCCACGTTGGTGGTTGTCGGCGATGTGAAAACCGCTGATGTTTTTGCCTTGGCACAGCAGTATTTTGGCGAGTTAAAAACCAGTGAAATTGTGCCACTCAAACCGCAAAAAGAATCGCCACAATTAGGCGTGCGGAAAATGGTTGTGAAAGCACCAGCAAAATTACCGTCGGTGTTATTGGCGTATCACGTTCCGACCTTGAAAACCGCTGAAAATGAATCCGAAGCCTACGCGCTAGAAGTGTTAGCGGGTGTTTTAGATGGCGGAAATAGTGCGCGTTTAAGCAGTTCGTTGATTCGCGGTAAACAAGTCGCGGTCGCCGCCAGCGCAGGTTATAACTTAACGTCACGATTGGACGATTTGTTTGAACTCGAAGGCACGCCCGCCGAAGGAAAAACCGTTTGGGATGTCGAAGCCGCGTTAAAACAAGAAATCGCACAGCTGCAAACTAAGTTAATCGAACCCGCCGAATTACAACGAATCAAAGCCCAAGTCTTAGCGAGTGAAGTGTTTCAACGCGATTCCAATTTTTACCAAGCGATGCAGTTGGGTATGCTAGAAACGGTAGGTTTAGGCTGGCAAAAAGTGAGCGATTACGCGCCGAAATTAAATCAAGTCACCGCTGAACAAGTGCGAAACGTGGCGCGAAAATATCTGATTGATGACCATTTGAATATCGCCTATTTAGAACCACAAAAAATGGACACGTTGAAAAAATAACCCGTTGCGTTATATGCTGAGTTAAAATCGCCGCCATCATCACGCATTTTTTTATTTTTACGATTTAAAAACCCCTCCTTTTTTATCACTTTTAGGATTACTTTATGAATAATACTTTTTTTTCGGAAATAACCGGACAAAACGACATTGATCCCACAGAAACCCAAGAATGGATTGAAGCGTTACAATCCGTGTTAGAAAGCGAAGGCAGCGAACGCGCCCATTTCTTGATTGAACGCTTGGTTTCAGTGACGCGCCACGCGGGGTTTGATATGCCGTTTAGTGCGAACACGCCTTATGTGAATACGATTTCGGTCGCCAAACAATCACAATTTCCTGGCGATACCACGTTGGAACATCGCATTCGGTCGTATGTGCGTTGGAATGCGATGATGATGGTGTTACGCGCGAATAAAGAGACCAATGTCGGCGGACACATTGCCAGTTTTGCGTCGGCGGCGACCTTGTACGACGTGGGTTACAATCATTTTTGGCATGCGCCTTCGGACAAACACGGCGGCGATTTAATTTACACTCAAGGACATTCTTCACCAGGTGAATACGCGCGGGCGTTTATGCTTGGACGTTTCACGCTGGAACAAATGGACAATTTCCGCCAAGAAGTCGGCGGCAACGGTTTATCGTCGTATCCGCATCCGTGGTTAATGCCGGAGTTTTGGCAATTCCCGACTGTTTCAATGGGACTCGGGCCAATTTGTGCGATTTACCAAGCTCGTTTTATGCGTTATTTGCGCGACCGTGGTTTGGCGGATACAGACGGACGCAAAGTCTGGGCGTTTTTGGGTGACGGCGAAACTGACGAACCCGAATCACTCGGCGCAATCGGCATGGCGGGACGCGAACATTTAGACAATTTGATTTTTGTGGTGAATTGCAATTTGCAACGTCTCGATGGCCCGGTTCGCGGCAACGGCAAAATCATTCAAGAACTCGAAAGTGAATTCCGTGGCGCGGGTTGGAACGTCATTAAACTCGTGTGGGGAAATCGTTGGGACAGTTTATTGTCGCGCGATAAAGAAGGTTTATTAGTGGCGCGAATGATGGCGTGTGTCGATGGCGATTTCCAAACTTTCAAAGCGAAAGATGGCGCGTATGTGCGTGAACATTTCTTTAATTCGCCTGAACTTAAAGCGATGGTGGCGGATTGGTCGGACAAAGATATTTGGGCATTAAATCGCGGCGGACACGATCCCTCGAAAATTTATTCTGCGTTCCAAACGGCGGCAAATCACCAAGGTCAACCGACTGTTATTTTAGCCAAAACCATTAAAGGTTACGGCATGGGCGATTCGGGACAAGCGCAAAATACCACGCATCAACAGAAAAAAATGAGTGATAACTCGCTCACGCATTTCCGCGACGCTTACGAATTGCCGATTACCGACGAAGAACTACACCAATTGCCGTACATCACGTTCCCAGAAGGTTCAAAAGAATTGAATTATATGCGTGAACGTCGCGAAGCCTTGGGTGGTTATTTGCCTGCGCGTCGCCCAAAATCACACGCGCTCGATGTACCCGTTCTGAGCGATTTCAAAGTGTTGTTGGAAGCGAATGAAAAAGAAGCGTCTACCACCATGGCGTTTGTGCGCTTGTTAAACATTTTGGTGAAAGATAAAAACATCGGCAAACGGATTGTGCCAATTGTGCCGGATGAATCGCGCACCTTTGGTATGGAAGGCATGTTCAGGCAATTGGGCATTTGGTCGCAAGTCGGGCAACTTTACACGCCGCAAGATGCTGATCAATTGATGTTTTATAAAGAAGATAAACACGGTCAAGTTTTACAAGAAGGCATTAACGAAGCGGGTGGTTTGTGCGATTGGATTGCAGCGGGAACAGCGTATTCGACTCACAATGTGCCGATGATTCCGTTCTATATTTTCTATTCAATGTTTGGTTTCCAACGTGTTGCGGATTTGATTTGGGCAGCCGCCGATCAACGCACACGCGGTTTCTTAATTGGCGGCACGGCAGGACGCACGACGTTAAACGGCGAAGGTTTGCAACATGAAGACGGTCACAGTCATTTAATGGCGGCGACCGTGCCGAATTGTATTTCGTACGATCCAACTTACGCTTACGAAGTCGCGGTCATTATTCAAGATGGTATGCGTCGAATGTACGTCGAACAAGAAGACATTTTCTATTACATCACGGTGATGAACGAAAATTACACCCATCCTGCGATGCCAAAAGGCATTGAGCAAGCCATTTTGAAAGGTATGTATTGCTTTAAAGAAGGCGCACAAAACGACAAACTGCGCGTGCATTTATTGGGTTCAGGCTCGATTTTCCGCGAAGCTGAATTTGCCGCCGATTTATTGCGTCATGATTGGGGCGTGGAATCGGATTTGTGGAGTTGCACCAGTTTTACCGAATTGGCGCGTGATGCCCAAAGTTGTGAACGCTGGAATCGTTTACACCCAACCGAAACACCGAAACAATCACACGTTTCACATTGTTTACCGAGCGAAAACGTCCCGATTATTGCCGCGACAGATTACATTCGCGCTTTTGCGGAACAAATTCGTAGCGAACTCAAAGCTCCTTATGTTGTGTTAGGCACGGACGGTTTTGGACGTTCCGACACGCGCGAAAATTTACGCCAATTCTTTGAAGTTGATCGTTTTCACATTGCTGTCGCCGCGCTGAAAAGTTTGGCAGATAACGGGCAATTTGAATTGGCAAAAGTCGAAGTGGCAATTGCAAAATATGGCATTGATGCGAATGTTGCCGCACCTTGGTTGAGATAAGGAAAGGACGAAACGATGAGCAAATTAGTCGAAATTAAAGTCCCTGATGTGGGCAATGTGCATGATATTGATGTAATCGAAGTCACGATTCAAACGGGTGATGTGATTGTTTTAGATCAGACCGTGGCGACGCTCGAAACCGATAAAGCCAGCATGGATTTACCGGCGACAGCGACCGGAACGGTGCAACAAGTCCACATTAAAGTCGGCGACAAAGTGAACGAAGGTTCCTTGATTGCGACGGTTTTGGTGGATGAAGACGAAGCGGTTACGCCTGCGCCTATTTTTGAAATTGCACCGCCGCCACAAGTTCAAGTTCCAGAAGTAAAACCAGTTGCAGAATCCGCACCCGCCCCCGTTGTAAAAGTAGAAACGCAAGTCGCCAAAGCTCTCCCCGCTTTTGAAGGGGGGCAGGGGGGATGTAAAGCTCACGCTTCGCCCGCGATTCGATTATTTGCGCGAGAATTGGGCGTTGATTTATCGCAAATCACCCAAGGCAGCGGTCGCAAAGGGCGGATTTTAAAAGACGACGTGAAAACGTTTGTCAAAAAAGTCATGGTCGAAGGCATCAAATCGAATGGCGGCACCGCGATTCCAAAAATTGCCGTGCCTGATTTTTCCGTATTTGGCGAAATCGAAACGAAACCATTAAGCAAAATCAACAAATTGACCGGTCAACACATGACCAGCGTGTGGTTGAATTTGCCAATGGTGACGTATCACGACGAAGTCGATATTACCGAAATGGAAGCATTTCGCGTGGCGTTGAACGCTGAAAAATCGAAAGACGGCGTGAAATACACAGGTTTATTGTTTATCGTCAAAGCGTTAGCGGCGGCGATGCAACAATTCCCCCGTTTCAATTCTTCGTTATCGAGCGACGGCGAAAGTCTGATTTTCAAAAAATATCTGAACATTGGTATCGCGGTTAATACGCCGAATGGTTTGGTCGTTCCCGTGTTGCGCGACGTGGCGGACAAATCGCTCAAACAATTGGCGATTGAACTGACCGAAAAAAGTGAAAAAGCTCGCGCGGGAAAATTGTTGCCGTCCGATATGCAAGGCGGTTGCATGAGTATTTCAAGTTTAGGCGGCATTGGCGGCATGGCATTTACGCCGATTGTCAACGCGCCCGAAGTCGCTATTTTGGGCGTAACAAAATCGAAAATTCAACCGGTTTGGGATGGCGCAGAATTCAAACCGCGTTTAATGTTGCCGCTCGATTTAACTTACGATCATCGTGTGATTGATGGCGCGGAAGGCGCACAATTTATGGAAGCGGTGAAGTATTATTTGAACGACGTGCGTCGTTTGTTGGTTTAGGAGAAGGGAATCATGAGTGAAAATCTACAAACAGAAGTCGTCGTTTTAGGCGGTGGGCCCGGCGGTTACAGCGCAGCATTTCGCGCCGCAGATTTAGGCAAAAATGTTGTGTTAGTTGAACGTTATCCGGTGTTGGGCGGCGTGTGTTTAAACGTCGGCTGTATTCCGTCGAAAGCACTTTTACACCTCGCGCACACGATTCACGAAGCCGAAGAATCTGAAAACTTTGGCGTAACATTTGCGAAACCTGAACTCGACCTCGATAAAATTCGCGATTGGAAATCAAGTGTCACCAAAGGTTTGAATGATGGATTGGGCGCGTTGGCAAAACAACGCAGAGTCACCGTGATTCAAGGCGTTGGCAATTTTACCGGCGCGAATACGTTGGTGGTTGGTGAAACAACGGTGACTTTTGAAAATGCGATTATTGCCGCCGGTTCACAAGCCACCGAAATTCCTGTTTTCCCCAACGACGACCCGCGACTTTGGGATTCGAGCGACGCGCTGGCGTTGTCGTTTATTCCGAAAAAATTGTTGATTGTCGGCGGCGGAATTATCGGGCTGGAAATGGCGACGGTTTATCACGCGCTGGGTTCTGAAATTCACGTTGTGGAATTGCGTGAGCAAATTATTCCCGAATGCGACAAAGATTTGGTTACGCCGCTGTTCCGCAGAATCAAAAAACAATACAAAGCCATTTGGCTCGAAACCAAAGTGACTGCGATTGACGCGCAAGATGACGGTTTGAAAGTGTCGTTTGAAGGCAAAGGTGCGCCCGAATCTGAAATTTTCGACGCGGTTTTGGTGGCGGTTGGACGCAGACCGAATGGCAAAAAAATCGGTGCTGAATTGGCGGGTGTAGCGGTTGATGATTACGGTTTTATTGCCGTTGATAAACAACAACGCACCAACGTTTCAAACATTTTTGCGATTGGCGATATTGTCGGACAACCCATGTTGGCGCATAAAGCGGTACACGAAGGCAAAATTGCCGCCGAAGTGATTGCGGGACATAAATCGCATTTCGACGCGCTGACGATTCCATCGGTGGCGTACACCGACCCTGAAATTGCGTGGATGGGTTTGACCGAAAATCAAGCCAAAGCGCAAGGCATCGAATACGAAAAAGGCGCGTTTCCGTGGGCGGCGAGTGGGCGTTCATTGAGTACGGGACGCAAAGAAGGCATGACCAAAATTTTGGCTGACAAAGAAACTGGGCGCATTTTAGGCGCGGGAATTGTCGGCTCGAATGCAGGCGAATTGCTGGCTGAAGCGGTTCTTGCGCTCGAAATGGGCGCAGATATGCAAGACATTAGTTTGACCATTCACGCGCATCCGACGTTGTCTGAAACCTTTGCTTTTGCCGCTGAAATGATTGAAGGCACGATTACGGATTTGTATGTGAAGAAGGGGTAGTTTTCACAATACATTCAAAGTGAGCAAAAAGGTCAATGACCGTTTTTGCTCACTATAACTTTTGAAAATTGGTACATAAAAAATGGCTAGCAGCATGATATATTTTGAAAATCCACATACAGGTTATCGTCGCGAAGCTCCTCAGGGATTTTCTTGGACAACTTTATTTTTTGGTTTTTTTCCTGCGCTTTTTAGGGGTGATTGGAAATGGGGAATCATAATGGCTATATGCAGTGTAATAACTGTCGGTTTTAGCCAGCTGATTTTTTGTTTTATTTACAATGACCTTTACATAAAAGACCTTTTGAGTGACGGCTATAAAATTACTGCAATTAAAGATTAACTCAATCTCAGATTCCAAGTATAAACACATTAAGTTATTCGGCTTTTGAAGCAAACACGGAATTTTTATGAACTTATCGATTGAATTAAACGATTTAGAACAAGAGCTAAACATTTATTGCAAAGCGCATCAATGTTCAGTAAATGAAGCTGTGCGCTTGGCATTGAAACGACTATTTTCAGCAACAGTTGAACCAAAACTAAGCCCTTATGAATTAGGAAAAGACGGTTTCGGTTCAGATGAAACGCACGAAGGCGATATTGCTCAAAATAGCAAAGCGTTTCTAAAAGCACGATTCACAAATGTTGATTGTTGATAAAAACGATTTTTCAGCATTTCGTTTGAAAAACAATAAATGGTTTGATTTGTTGGAGTGGTACACATGAACACATTAAGTTATTCGGCTTTTGAAGCAAACACGGAGGATGCAAAATGCACACGATTGAATTCGATAATGAAGTAGAAGAATTACTCGAAAACGTTGCCCATTCGCAAGGTTTGGAAATTGATACCGTCATTAAAAATGTAGTCGCTGAGTATTTAGAAGATATTTTAGATACATTGGCAGGGGAAGCCGCTCTCGAAGAATTAGAAAACGGCGAAGATGATACGATTTCTTTTGATGATTGGAAAAAGCAACATTATGGCGTGGAAAATTGAGTTAAAGAGAAAAGCGGCGAAAGCCTTAGACGATTTAGATGAAAGTACGCAAAACAAATTGATTCAATTTATCAAAAATGCCGCAAAACCCCGTCTCTTCAGGTCGGGGATGTAGCGGCATATTCGGCGCAGCCCCGCTTTTAAGTTAAACTACACAGATGAATAAAACGATACGAAAAGCCTTTAAATTTAGGCTAAAAATCACCGCAGAAAACCAGCAAAAATTGATAAATTACGCAGGTGGGTGTCGTTTCGTTTGGAATAAAGCATTAGCATTGAATTTGGATAGATTGAACCAAAAACAGCCGATTTTGCGGTATGACGCGCTAGATTTTTGGTCAAAGTTATGGAAACAGTCCGACGAGTACAGTTTTTTGAAAGACTTACCGTCACAGGTTTTACAACAAAAATTGATGGATTTAGACAAAGCGTTTAAAGATGCGTTTGATAAAAATCAACCCATAAAACGAATCCCTGTTTTTAAGCGCAAAGGTCAATCATCGGATAGCATTCGATTCCCGCAAGGCTTCAAAATCGAACAGGAAACAAATCGAATTTGCTTGCCTAAAATCGGCTGGGTGCGTTATCGCAATAGCCGTAAAATTGTTGGCACACCTAAAAATGTAACGGTTAGTCGCAAAGGCAAACATTGGTACGCCTCGATTCAAGTGGAATACGAAGCAAACATCCTTGAACACAAATCAACGTCCGCAATTGGTATCGATATGGGCGTTAAGCGGTTTGCGACTTTGTCAGACGGTTCATTCATTGAACCGCTAAATAGTTTCAAAAAATCGGCTGAAAAATTAGCTACATTGCAACGCAAGTTAAAACACAAAAAGAAATTTTCAAAAAATTGGCAAAAACAAAAAGCCAAAATCACTAAGTATCATGAAAAAATAGCGGCGGCTCGCCGTGATTTTCTTCACAAAAAATCAACTGCAATCTGCGAAAACCAAGCTGTGATTTGTATAGAAGATTTGAAGATTAAGAACATGAGCAAAACCGCGAAACTTAAAAACGTCAAACAAAAGTCGGGATTGAACAAATCAATCTTAGACCAAGGCTGGGGGATGTTTTTTGATATGTTGACGTACAAGCAAGATTGGAACGGTGGCAGGGTAATTAAAGTGCCGCCACAACACACCAGTCAAAAATGTCCGAGTTGTCATCATGTCGCTAAAGAAAACAGACTGACACAAGCTGAATTTGTTTGCGTGGAATGCGGATATAAAAATAACGCTGACGTAGTCGGCGCAATAAATGTATTAACCCGAGGTCTATCGGGGGCTAGTCTGTGAAGTGAATCGTGCTGTAATGCGGTCAGCAGCAGAAACCAGTAGGTAGTAGTGATACACACCTGCTCCTTAGCAATAAGGAATCCCCGTTCCCTTTAGGGCGGGGAGGATGTCAAT
>CAIQDI010000003.1 GCA_903870545.1 uncultured Pseudomonadota bacterium | reverse complement strand
GCGCGTAGCGCGAGGGGGATTTGCTTTAATCTTGCGTGACGCAAATCCCCCTACTTTATCGGGCGAACCTACAAAATGTTAAACTTTTTCTTTTCCAGCGGGTCGAATCAACCGAATACCCAACTCTTTCAATTGTTCATCTGTCACCACCGCTGGCGCATTCACTAATGGACACGCCGCCGATTGGGTTTTTGGAAAAGCAATCACGTCACGAATCGAACTCGAACCGGTCATCAACATCACCAAACGATCCAAACCGAACGCTAAACCGCCATGCGGTGGCGCACCGTATTTCAGCGCATCGAGTAAGAATCCGAATTTTTCACGCGATTCTTCTTCGCCAATGCCCAAAATTTCAAACACGGTTTGTTGCATCGCTGTCCGATTGATACGAATCGAACCGCCGCCGACTTCGGTGCCGTTCAACACCAAATCATACGCTTGCGACAACGCCGCCGCTGGATTGGCTTTTAATTTTTCAGCCGAACAACTTGGCGCGGTGAACGGGTGATGAATCGCGGTGAAACGTCCCGCTTTTTCGTCCCAATCAAACATTGGGAAATCAATCACCCAAACCGGTTTCCAATCGCCTTGAATCAAATTCAAATCGTGACCCAATTTAATTCGCAATGCGCCCATTGCTTCGTTCACCACGTTGGTTTTGTCCGCCCCAAAAAACAATAAATCGCCATTTTGTGCGTGGGTTTTCGCCAACACATTTGCCCAAACGTCAGCGGTTGCCAATTTCACAATCGGCGATTGCAAACCTTCCACGCCGGCGTTGATGTCGTTCACTTTGACGTACGCCAACCCTTTCGCGCCATAAATGCTGACAAATTTGGTTAAATCGTCGATATTTTTACGGCTTAATAAGTCGTTGCCATTCGGCACACGCATCGCCACAACCCGACTTTTTTCATCATTTGCCGCCGAACTGAACACTTTAAATTCCACGTCTTTCATGAAATCGCCAATATCGACGAGTTCTAACGGAATCCGCAAATCAGGACGATCCACCCCGAAACGCGACATCGATTCCGCGTAAGTCATGCGCGGGAAAACGGCATCGAGTTCGACGTTAATCACTTTCGCAAATAACTGACGAATCATTTCTTCCATGATGTTCATGATTTGATTTTCGGTCATGAACGAGGTTTCAATATCAAGCTGGGTAAATTCAGGCTGACGATCCGCTCGTAAATCTTCATCACGGAAACAACGCACCACTTGGTAATAACGGTCAAAACCGGCAATCATCAACATTTGTTTATAAAGTTGCGGCGATTGTGGCAACGCAAAAAAAGAATTTTCGTGCGTGCGACTGGGGACAATATAATCGCGTGCGCCTTCGGGCGTGGCTTTGGTCAAATACGGCGTTTCGATTTCAAAGAAATCGTTGTCGTCCAAATAATTCCGTAACACGCGCGTCACGTCACGACGAACGCGCATTTTTTCTTGCATCACCGTTTTACGCAAATCCAAATAACGGTAACGCAAACGCAATTCTTCATTCACTTCGATGTCGCTTTCAATCGGGAACGGCGGCGTTTCGGATTCATTCAGAACTTCGATGCCTTTCGCCAAAATTTCGATTTCGCCGGAGTGCATATTTTTGTTAATCGTGCCTTCGGGACGCGGACGAACCAGACCGGTAATTTGCAAAACGTACTCACTGCGAACGCTTTCCGCCACGGCAAACATTTCGGGAACATCGGGATCGAAAACGACTTGAACCAAACCGGCGCGGTCGCGTAAATCAATAAAAATAACGCCGCCGTGATCGCGTCGGCGATGAACCCAGCCGCAAATCGTGACAGTTTGGTCAAGTTGTTGGGTGTTAATTTCGCCACATTTGTGGGTTCGCATAGGTTTTTCCTGTTGAGTTTAAAAAGTAAAATGTTTTAAGCGGTCGTTGTTGACGTTGGTGCGGCTGGACTTGGACTTGGCTTTGAATCACTGACCACATTTTTTTTCGCGCCGCTTTTAAAATCCGTTTCGTACCAGCCAGTGCCTTTCAAACGAAAACCCGCCGCTGAGATTTTTTTCACCAACTCGGTTTTTTCACAAACGGGACACTCTTTAAGCGGTTCGGCACTTAATTTTTGTAAGGCTTCCAACTCGTGGTCACACGCTTTGCACACATATTCGTAAATTGGCATTTTTGTAACTCCAAAAATAAAAAAGATGACGCTAATTATTCATTTTTCAAGGCGATAGCCTTTAGAATAGGGCTATTTTACAGACTTAGGACAGAATTATGAAAACATTGACCATTACGCGCCCCGACGATTGCCATTTACACGTTCGCAATGGCGCGATTTTAAAAACCGTTTTGCCACACACCGCCCGTCAATTTGCGCGGGCGATTATCATGCCGAATTTGAAACCACCCGTGACAACGGTGGCGCAAGCGGTGGCGTATCGAGCAGAAATTTTGCAGGCGATTCCCGATGGTGTGGATTTTACACCGTTGATGACGTTGTATTTAACGGCTTCGACCACGATTGACGAAATCAAACTCGCCGCCGAATGTGAACATATTCATGCGTTTAAACTTTATCCAGCGGGCGCAACGACAAATTCTGATGCCGGTGTCGCTGACGTGACAAAAATTTATCCGTTGTTAGCTGCGTTGGAAAAATACGATTTGCCGTTGTTGATTCATGGCGAAGTGACAGACGAAGATTGCGATATTTTTGATCGGGAACGAGTATTTGTTGAGCGTTATTTGATAGATATTGTTAGAAATTTTCCGGCATTGAGAATGGTGTTGGAACACGTCACGACAAAAGAAGCGGTTGAATTTGTCGAATCAGCAAGCGATAAAATTGCCGCAACGATTACGCCACAGCATTTGTTATTTAATCGGAATGCGATGTTAGCGGGTGGCATTAAACCGCATTTTTATTGTTTGCCGATTTTGAAACGGGAAACGCATCGTTTGGCGTTGGTCAACGCTGCGACGAGTGCGAGTCCGAAGTTTTTTTTAGGGACGGACAGTGCGCCGCATTTGACACATTTAAAAGAAAATAGTTGTGGTTGTGCGGGTTGTTACAGCGCGTTGACAGCGTTAGAGCTTTACGCCGAGGCTTTTGAAAGCGTGAATGCGCTGGATAAATTAGAAGGTTTCGCGAGTTTTTACGGCGCAGATTTTTATGGTTTATCTCGAAATAGCGGAACGGTGACATTAGAAAAAAATGATTGGATAGTTCCGGCAAGCTATGACGCAATTACGCCGTTAAAAGCGGGTGAATTGTTGCAGTGGAAAATAGTTTAATTATTTGTTTTTTAAAAAAAAGGTGTTTATGTTTGACTGCAAATAATAAAGTTTTTTAAAATAAAAATTGACGATAAATCGTTCGGTGACTATCATGTGGGTTCTTGGTCTTACGGATTAAGAGTTTGAAGCAAAAATTATTCGGGGTATAGCGCAGCCTGGTAGCGCGCCTGCTTTGGGAGCAGGATGTCGGGAGTTCGAATCTCTCTACCCCGACCAAATTTGCGTTTGTAGCTCAACTGGATAGAGCACCAGCCTTCTAAGCTGGGGGTCGCAGGTTCGAGTCCTGCCAAGCGCACCAAAATTCCTCGTTTCACACAGTTACATAAACGCTATGGTGAGCGTAGCTCAGTTGGTAGAGTCCCGGATTGTGATTCCGGTTGTCGTGGGTTCGAGCCCCATCGTTCACCCCATTTTCAAATAAACCCCGTCGCATAGCAGTCAAATTTCTACACCTCATAAGTTTCAATTACAGTTCTTCAAAAAAATCAAAACCCACATCTCCAAAAATACTATTTAAGATTTCTCTTAACGCTAGCTAGTTTTAGCCATGCTGCCGATAACTTGACCAGCAGCCTTTGTTAATAAAAAAATTAAACGGCTTTCAACGCAGCATTTTCAAACACAATTCCCGCCCAACCCTGTTCCATAAATTGCCGAATATTTTGATGATCGTTTGCATCGGGATTTTGCAAAACATCCACGCGGTAATAATCGCCGAACAATGACAGCGTTTGTCCTTCGACTAATTCATTCAGTTGTGCGAACGCAAAAATTTTACACGATCCTTCATTTTGTCCAATCGCATTATCCAGTTCACCATTCCGAAACGCCGTCGGTGAATAAGCGTAATTTTCAGCAATGACCGTCATTGTTTCAGCAAAACTCACGGGCGTATTTTCTTTAATCTGTGCTAAAAAATCCGTTAACGTCATCACAAAATCTCAACGTAATAAGCTAGAAACAGCTTTAAAATCGGGATGTGTTGCGTCACGCAACCATTCAAATAACACCGATTCATAATTGGTAATCATCGCATTTTGCGCTTGCAAACGTTGCATTGCATAAAATTTATGCTCGGCTTTTCGCGCACAAATCGTATCTTCCACGACATGTACTTGATAACCCAGTGCCATTAAATCTAATGCAGTTTGTAAAACACAAACGTGTGCTTCTTGCCCCACCAAAATAATTTGTTTCCGCGCGATAAGATTCAACGCGGGCATAAAACCACTTGCGCTGGTGCAAGAAAAAGCGGTTTTTTCAAAAATTTTTGCCGTATCAGGTAATGCGTCCAGCACGGTTTTTTCTGTTGGGCCTAATCCATTTGGATATTGCTCTGTTACCAAAACGGGAATGGCTAAGTTTTTTGCCGCTTCGAGCAAACTAACAGTATTTTCGTGCATCGATTCAGCGTCTTTTTCAGCCATTACGGCTGACAATTTGCCTTGCATATCGATGACAACCAAAACGCTGTTTAACGTTTTTAATAAAGTAGGGTGTGTGTTCATGAACGAAATTTTCGATGTACAGTGATAAAAAAACCGCCCGTCATTTACAGTTCGGGGCGGTTTGGTGAAATGTGTGACGGTTAGGCTTTTGCAGCGTCAACGATTTTGTTGAAGGCTTCGATACGCGCTTTGCCGGTGTTGACTAAATCCATGCCGATTTCGACCAATAATTGGCACAAACCCGGCATTTTATAAACCATCATGCCTAAATAACCGACGGCGGGTACCGCGATAATGGCACCGATGATGCCGCCAAGACCAAACAGTGATAAGAATTTAATCAACATCACGATAGCATCTAAGGGCAGAAGTATCATCGCAAACGTGTAAGCCATCACCATAAAAGTGAATAAAACAAAAACGACAAATTGAAATAAGCGGATTAAAGCAACGTTAATTTTAACTTTGTTCATGTGATTTAGAATTTCCTAATGTGCATTGAAGCGATTTTTTGGAATCAGCACAGCGGCTGATTACTTGTTATTGTTGTGCTTTGGCGATTAAAAATCCAGCGTTCGACGGCAGATTTCAGCCGCTAAGTTTAATTCATTTTGCCGGTGGTTAAAAGGCGGCGCATTCCGTGACGGCTATTTCACTTTCAAATGATATAACGCTGAAATATCAGAATCACCAAACCCCTCCGAAATTAACTGTTCATAATCTAACAGGGTTCGGGTCGTTATGGGTAACGATATGCCGACGCTTTTACCCATTCGCTCACAAATTTTTAAATCTTTATGGTGCAACGCTACTTTAAAACCGGCGGGATACATGCCTTCCGTCATGGTTAATCCGCGATGCTGTAAAAACCAATTGCCTGACGCGCCACTTGAAATAACTTCAATAATTTTATTCATGGGCAAATTTTGCGCCTTAGCAAATGCCAACGCTTCCGTCACTGCTTGATTGATGCCCGCGCCCATAATTTGATTTACCGCCTTTGTGGCTTGTCCGGTTCCTGTTTCGCCAATATGCACAATGCGTGTTGCCATGGATTCTAAAATAGGACGCACTTTTTCGAGTACCGCTGCATCACCGCCTACCATCATCGCTAGATTTCCCGCATTGGCACCTTCTACACCACCAGAAACAGGTGCGTCGAGAAAATCCACATTTTTCGCCGCCAAAATTGCCGCCGCTTGTTTAGCAGTGTGGCTGCTGACGGTAGACATATCAACGACAATACTATTTGGTTTAATCGTTTTGGTGAGGGTGTGAACGACTTCTAATAAATCTTCGTCGCGTGAAACACACAAACACACCACGTCAACGTGAGCCGCCAATTCTTCAATTGAAAGCGCGACCGACACGTCTAAAATTTCACCAAAAGTATGCGCCTTTTCTATTGTTCGATTGTAAATCATGGTTAAAAAACCAGCTTCAGCCAAATTTTTTGCCATTCCTTGACCCATTACACCTAAGCCTACCATTCCCACTTTTAACATAAATTGCTCTCCTGAATATTTTTAGTTGTTATTAAACCACCACAACATACACAAAAAAAATAAAAAATGTTAGATAGCGTGCAAAAATTGCTTGGCTAATTGTCCGGCTTGTTCGGTGACTAATTTTGGCACTAAATATCCTGATAACCGATTTTGCACCGCCGTTAATAACGCTAACGCTTCCTGTTCGGCGACTTGAAAATGTCCGGTACCGTTGGCTTTGTCCAAAAAATGTAAATAATACGGCAACGCGCCCGCCTCAAATAATCGCTCGCTCAAATCACACAACGCCATCGCCTCATCGTTTATGCCGCGCAACAAAACGGATTGATTTAGCAACGTTACGCCAGCCGATTTCAAACGCTGGAACGCTTGCGCCACGTCATCATCGATTTCATTCGCATGATTGCAATGCACCACGACAATGACTTTTTTCGGCGAGTTTTTTAACAGTGCCACCAATTCATCCGTCACGCGAGCCGGCAACACAATCGGCAAACGGGTGTGAATCCGAATGCGTTTGACCGTCGAAATTTCAGCTAATGCGTCAAACAATCGCGCCAAACGGGCATCGTTCAAAACCAATGGATCGCCACCGCTTAAAATCACTTCTTGAATGCTAGGGTCGTTTTGAATGGTTTGAATTACGTCATTTTCTTGTTGTTTGTTGAGTTGTAAATCAGCGTACGGAAAATTGCGCCGAAAACAATAACGGCAATGAATCGCGCACGCACCCGTGTTAATCAACAGCACGCGCCCGTGATATTTATGCAGTAAACCAATTTGTTTGACGGCGTTTAAATCGCCGACGGGGTCATCACTAAAACCTGCGTAAAATTGCAATTCTTCACCGACGGGCAAAACTTGCAGCAATAACGGGTCGAGCGGATTTCCTTTTTCCATGCGCGACGCAAAAACCAACGGCACGCGCAATGGAAATTGTTTTGTCGCATCGGGTGAAAGATTTAATTCATTCGCGGAAAGCTGGAGATATTCGCATAACGCTTCAATATCTGTAAACGCTCTTGCTAGTTGAGTTTGCCAGTTTGTCATCGTTACAAAATAAAATCAGCCGCAACTAAATTTGTTACGCCGTTGAGTTGGATTGAAAAATCGGCGGTTGCGTCGGCATTCACATTGCCATACAAAATGTGGTCGGTCGTATCGAAAAATAATTGTCCCGCTTTGGTAAATATACCCGAAAATTCCGAGCCAATAACGGGTACTGAAAAGGCTTGGTCTTTTGCTATGCTCGTATTTGCATCAATCGCAGATAAGTCGATTTTATCTTTCTCGCTGTGTGAAAAATCGGTGATTACTTCAATTTTAGAGTGTGAAAGTGGCGCGTCTTTGATGTCAGAAAAAACAAATTTATCCGTCCCTTTTCCACCCGTTAATTCGTCAAAACCCAAACCACCGTTTAACGTGTCATTTTTTGCCGTGCCAACGAGTGTGTCATTTCCAGTTGTTGGTTTCGTATTTGCAATACCAGTAATCATGACATTTTCTGTTGGGTGAAATTGCCATGCTTCGTAGGTTAATCCATCGGTCGTATCGCCGTGTGTACGACTTGTAGGATTAACCAGGCGTATTATGTAATAGGATTCGTCGTCTACCTTGTCAATTCCAAATTCATTTGTTGCTAATAATTTAGGTTGATTGCTAAAAGTGATTCCATCAATTCCTGTAAATTGGTCAATTGAAGTCACAGATAATCGACTTGTCATCGCCCCCCATGAAAGCCACGTTGCCTCGCTTGAGCCATTACTGAAGGTAAGGTTTGGAACCAATCCAGATACTGTTTTGTAATCAAAGTTGAGTGTTTCTGTGCCAAGTGGAATAGGTGTTTTAACTGCCATATTGTTTGCTCTTTGTGAGTTTGTTAAAAGTATCGGTTTGTAAGGAAAGAAAACGTGTTTGGTTTAATCATTGTTTCGCAAGTCTACGCCAAACCCTGACAAACAACGTGTTAAAAAAGAAAATGTGTGTTGTTTCGTCCTTTAGCTCAAATGAGCAACGTTTTTAGCGGGTGCGATTTGTAACTGAAATCCCAACGTTTTAATCAGATGAAAAACAGCATCAAAACTCGGTTTTTCAGTTTCGTTTTCGACGGTTAAATGTTTGGCTTTCGCTACATCATTCAACGCCTGGGCAATGAAATCGGAATCGTCACCCGCTTCTTCAAAACAGGCTTCCAAATACAACATGATGTCTTCTTGAGTTTTTAAATGATCTAAGATATTCCATTCTTTGAGTGCAATCGTCATAAAATCAGCCTCGTTTTAGTTCGTGTGAAAGTTGTAATGCGTTTTTAATATCTGTCGATTGTGTTGTTTTATCGCCGCCTGCTAACAAAATGATAATTTCCGTGCCGCGCTGCATAAAATAAACGCGATAGCCTGCGCCGTAGTCAATTCGCATTTCAGAAAGTCCTTCGCCAATGGGTTTACAATCGCCAAAATTTCCATTTTTTGCGCGTTGAATTCGGACTTTTATTTTTGCTTTTGCCTTTAAATCGCGCAAATTTTCGAGCCAATCGTCAAATTTTGCTGTTGTTGAAATTCTTTTCATTTTTGCTTATTCACAATTGGTTGTGCGTTGTTTCGTCCTTTAGCTCAAATGAGCAACGTTTTTAGCGTTTCAAGCTGTAACAGTGATTCGGACTGTTTTTAATTTCTTTGTGCATCGTATCAGGTGCGAGGTCGAGACCATTTTCCCAAGTGACCACGCCGTTTTCGATAAATGCCTGACTAACAATTGCATCATCTTTTAAAACCTCAAAAACGCCTGTACAAAAAGAAATATCGATAAAAATTGTGCCGCGTAAACCATCGGCAAATAGCACTGCCAGTGTTCGTGGCGCGATGGCGTGAATTTCTAAAATGTCCCAGTACATAGCGATTATTTCAACGGTGAAATGTCTTTGGGATGATGATTGCTCAAACACAAATCCCAATCTTCCAACAATTCGGTTTGGTGCAACTCTGTCCAATCTAAAACCAATTGCGTGGCGCGTCTTGGCAAACTGCCTTCCATAATGCACAACTCTTTGATGCTCACAGTGGCTTTGTATGTTTTTCTTTTACATTGTTCATAGTAATTTATATCGAAATATAGCGTTTATTACGTTCCAAAAATAGGGTTTTTCTAGCAGCAACCCAAAAAACCTTGAAAAATTTCAATCTTCAATTACACTTCGTACCACTTTCGATTTGATTGCGAAAGGAGCATTGCGAGTTGGCAATGCTATACGAACGCAGAGCTTATGTAAGACTAATCCGATTTATCGGGGCAGCTGTTAGCGTTGAAGCGTTTAGATGAATATAGGATACTTTTCTATGGAATTCACAACTATTCTGCATAGGTTGCGTGAAAATGTGGCGGCGCGTGTTCATTCCAAAACATTTGAATGACGATACCGTAAAACTGGCTAATCGTTGGCATAAGAAATCCTTAAAGTCTTCATTGGTGGTGCGTTGTTTCGCAACTCTACGCTAAACCCTGACAAACAAAGTGTTAAAAAAGAAAATGTTTAATTATGGTTTCGTCATTCAACTAATAATTGAACCATTCCGCCAAAGTTCATATTCGCTGATGTCGATGTCATCATTCCAACTTACCGCATAACCACCTTGTTCAATTTTGACATTTTTAAAAAATGCCACATTTTTTAAATCCGCAAACATGTCATTATTCAATAATGGTTTTACGTCATATTGACGTTTTTCGTGGTTTTCAAACTCAACTAATAACTGGTGATTTTCTGTTGCACGGACGGCATGAATTTTTGGCTGATTCATAAAGTTACACCAACGGAGGCAATTTGTTGAATTGTTGTGTTTGCCACATTTCAAGCAATTCAGTTTGATAACGTGTTGCCCATTCAATCACCATTTTACTGGCGCGATTGGGTAAATCGCCTTCAATAATTTCTAATGTTTCGATATTAAAAAGCGCGTTGTATTCACCATAAACAACGTGGAAATGTGGTGGCGAATGATCACCAAAAAATAATTTAATGATGATTCCGTAAAATCTTGTGACTTCGGGCATTTGCATTCCTTTATGAGTTTGTTAGAGGTTTTGGTTGTGCGTTGTTTCGCCAGTTTACGCCAAACCCTGAAAAACAATGTGTCAGAAAGTTTTTAGGATAGAACGTGAACCATTATAATGCCGCTTTAATTTATTTAATTGTTTGAGGAAAAAATGGCAGTTTATAGTACAAGTGAATTTAGAGCGGGTTTGAAACTAATGTTGGATAACGATCCGTGTTCGATTATCGAAAACGAATTTGTGAAACCAGGTAAAGGACAAGCGTTCAACCGCGTTAGAATTCGCAATTTAAAAACCGGTCGCGTCATGGAACGCACGTTTAAATCAGGCGAAACGCTTGAAGGTGCAGACGTGGTGGATGTTGAAATGCAGTATTTGTACAACGATGGCGATTATCGCCATTTCATGATGCAAGACACGTTTGAACAATACCAAGCCGATGCAAAAATTGTTGGCGACGCGGGTTTGTGGCTCAAAGATCAAGATATGTGTACCGTTACGTTGTGGAATGATTTGCCGTTAGCGATTACGCCCGCGAATTTCGTGGAATTAGAAATTGTCGAAACTGATCCGGGTGTGCGCGGTGATACGTCGGGCGGCGGTGGTAAACCAGCGAAATTATCAACGGGCGCAGTGGTTCGTGTGCCGTTGTTTGTCGCGCAAAATGAATTTATCAAAGTCGATACACGCACCGGCGAATATATTTCTCGCGTAAAAGAATAAATCCGCGTGCAAAATTCAAATCAAGATTGGCGACCCAGCTGTTCGATTGAATTATTGCAACAACGAGCGCGAATGCTGCAACGCATTCGTGTTTTTTTTGCGTCGCGAAATGTGTGGGAAGTGGAAACGCCGTTGCTCAGTCACGCCAGCGGCACCGATTCGCAACTGGCTTTTTTCACGTCAACCTACGAAACGCCGCCAAATTCCCAATCGTTATTTTTGCAAACGTCGCCCGAATTCGCCATGAAACGGTTATTGGCAGCGGGCAGCGGGTCGATTTATCAAATTTGCAAAGCCTTTCGCAACGGCGAAGCGGGACGTTTTCATAATCCTGAATTTACGATTTTGGAATGGTATCGCGTCGATTTTGATTTGGCGCAATTGATGAACGAAGTTGAAGCGTTATTTGACGACTTATTTGCGGGGAAATTAAACGCGCCACAACGAGTGAGTTACGCCGAAATTTTCGCGCAATTTACCGGTTTAAACGCGCTGATTTTTTCATTCGAGGCGTATTCAGCATTTGCGACGCAACAAAATTTGCCCGACGCGATTACGATTTGTGGTGAAAGTCATGCGTTGTGGTTGGATTTTTTGTTTAGTTTTTGCGTGCAGCCGCATTTAGGCGAAAATAGTTTGTGTTTGGTTTACGGTTATCCGGCGTGTCAATCGGCGTTGGCGCGATTAAATGTCGAAAATCCGCTGGTTGCTGATCGTGTGGAAGTATTTATCAATGGCATTGAATTGGGTAACGGGTTTTATGAATTGTCCGATGCGGCAGAACAAAATCGTCGTTTTGATTCGGAAATTCAATTGCGCCAACGCGAAAATTTGCCGGTGGCGATAAAAGATGAACGCTTGTTGGCGGCGTTGGAATTCGGTTTGCCTGATTGCTCAGGCATTGCGTTGGGTTTGGACAGAATTTTGATGGTGTTGACAGAATCGCCAGCGATTGCGAATGTGTTGAGTTTTGCTATTCAACGAGCGTGAGAATGTGGGCGTGAATTCAAGCGCGAATTTATTCGCGCCCACCTTTTTTAATTTTTATTATGGCTCGTCATCTACTTTAGATATGCCGACTAATGACCAATTGTCGAATTCAGGCGCACCGCTGGTGTCGTCGCCGTTGTTGTAAGCAATTCGGCACACATATTTGTGTTTTTTAGGCGCAGATCCTTCATGTGAAACACCTGCTTCTGCGCTGACAACATATTCATAATTACCCAAACTCCACGCATTTAAGGCTTTTTCAGGCAATGTGACGGTTGTTTTTTCGTCTAAACTGGCTTTGAGATGTTTATTACAGTGCTGAAAAGCCAGTTCTGTCATCGGTGATGATTGCGACATATTACTAGCTTGATCGTTGCTTTGAATTAGAAATAAATCCGATTTCGCGACATCTTTTGCGACGGGAATTAGCAATTCACGCTGTAGCAGCACTAAGCCAATCACGCCGCCAATCAATAAAAAAATTTTTGTTTTGCTCGTTTTGTTCATCAGTTTACACTTCTCAGACGGTTAAAAATGCGCGAATTGTAGCACAATAGAAGTCACGCATTAACGCACTATTATGTCGATGAGTTTTCCCACATTATGATTCGTGACGGAATTGCTAATTATTGACGAATGAACGTTATAATCGCGGCATTATCACAAAATTTTAGGATTATTTTATGTCTCAAATGAAAAAAGTCGTCGCTTCGACGATGCTCGGCAACGGTTTAGAATGGTACGATTACGCGCTTTACGGCACGTTTACCGCGTTAATCAGCAAACATTTTTTTCCCGCAGGTGACGAAAATGTGGCGTTAATTGCGACGTTTGGTATTTTTGCCATTGGCTTTTTAATGCGTCCCCTTGGCGCGATGATGTTTGGTTATATTGGCGATAAATACGGTCGTAAAAACGCGCTGTCGTTGTCGATTTTAATGATGGCAATTCCGACTGCGTGCATTGGTTTATTGCCCACTTATTCGATGATTGGCATTTACGCGCCCATTTTATTGACGCTGATTCGGTTGGTTCAAGGCGTGGCGATTGGTGGCGAATTTGGTGGCTCGATTGTGTATTTAGTTGAACACGCCAAACCCGCTAATAAAAATCGGGTCGGCAGTTTGTCGATGTTAAGCATGTTGATGGGTTTGTTTTTTGGCACCATGATTTCGGCGGTGTTAGCAGAAATTATGTCACCCGAAGATTTCGATATGTACGGGTGGCGAATTCCATTCATTTTGGGATTTTTCATTGGTTTAGTCGGGTTATATATTCGGACAAAATTGCACGAAAGCCCTGTTTTTATTGAAGCACAAGAAGCCGGTCACGTTTCAGAATCCCCGATTAGCGAAACCTTTAAAAATAATTATAAAGAAGTGTTGTTGGGCGTAGGTTTGTATTTAGCGGTAACGATTCCGTTTTATTTACAAACCGTTTTTATGCCCAGTTTTATGGTGAAATTCATGCACTTTAGCAGTGCCGACGCGCTGATAATTTATTTAATCGTGTTGGGCGTGATGATGATTTGTGCGCCGATTTCCGCGATTTTGTGCGACACCACCAATCGTGAACGCTTGATGAAAATTGTCACCGTGTGTTATTTGTTATTTGCGATTCCGTACGTTTATTTGTTGGATTACAAAACGTTTACGTTTGCGCTGATTTCTCAAGCCTTTTTTGCCAGTATTATCGCGTTTTATATTGCGCCGATTCCTACGTTAGTCACCGAACTTTTCCCCGCTCGCACTCGTTATACCGGCATGTCGTTGGCGTGTAATTTAGCGGCCGCGATTTTTGGTGGTACGTCGCCGATGTTAATTACGGCTTTAATTACGCGAACTGGCTCAAATTATCCGATGGCAATTTACATTATGTTTGCCGCCGCCGTTTCATTGTTTTGCGTATTTGAAGTCAAACGCCGCCGCGACACGAACCGCCTGTATTTGATTTAATTTTTGATTTTACGCAATGGCTTCGTAGGGGCGTACTGCGTACGCCCGCAATGCACAAAGCTATCATTAAAATTCGTTTTTATGCGGGTTCACGCAGTGAACCCCTACAATAAATTCCTACTTTCTAACCTAAAACCATGAATCATTTTATTTACCGCGACAACCAACTTTTTGCTGAAAATGTAGCTGTTCAAACGATTATTGAAAAACACGGCAGCCCTTGTTATATCTATTCGCGGGCGACGTTGGAACGTCATTGGCACGCTTTCAACGACGCTTTCGGCACGCAAGCGCATTTGATTTGTTACGCCGTCAAAGCCAATTCAAATTTGGGCGTGTTAAACGTGTTGGCGCGATTGGGTTCGGGCTTCGATATTGTTTCCATCGGCGAATTACAACGGGTTTTGCAAGCCGGTGGCGATGCGAAAAAAATCGTATTTTCCGGCGTGGGCAAACGTGAAGACGAAATTTGTGCCGCGTTAACGTTGGGAATTCGCTGTTTTAATGTGGAAGTGCCGGACGAATTGGAGCGCATTAACAAAATCGCGGGGGAATTAAACGTGATTGCGCCCGTTTCGTTCCGCGTCAATCCTGATGTCGATGCCAAAACGCATCCGTATATTTCCACGGGTTTGAAAGAAAATAAATTCGGCATTGCGATTGAAGACGCTTTAACGGCGTATCAACACGCCGCGTCGATGCCGAATATCAACGTGGTCGGCATCGATTGTCACATTGGTTCGCAATTGACCGAAACGCGCCCATTTTTGGATGCGCTGGACAAAGTTTTGCAGCTGATTGACAAGTTAAAAGCGGCGGGAATTACGCTGAAACATTTGGATTTAGGCGGCGGTTTAGGTATTCAATATCGTGATGAACAACCGCCCGAACCCGCAGAATATATTGCGGCGATATTGGCGCGTTTGGGCGAAACGGATTTAGAAATTTTACTCGAACCCGGTCGCGCGATTGTCGGCAATGCGGGAATTTTAGTGACGCGCGTGGAATATCTGAAACCGACTGAACACAAAAATTTTGCTATTGTCGATGCGGCGATGAATGATTTGATTCGCCCCGCGTTGTACGGCGCGTGGCAAGATATTATTCCGGTGCAACTCGGTAGTTCTGCGCCTCAAATGACGTGGGATATTGTCGGGCCAGTTTGTGAAACCGGTGATTTTCTGGGCAAAGAACGTGCGTTGAAATTAGCGGAAGGCGATTTATTAGCGGTGCGTTCGTCGGGAGCTTACGGTTTTACGATGAGTTCAAATTATAATTCGCGTCCGCGTGTCGCCGAAATCATGGTCGATGGCGACCAAATTCACGTTGTCCGTGAACGCGAAACGCTGGCGCAATTGTGGCAAGGCGAATCCTTGTTGCCGTAGTTTTAAACCATGTTAACTACGAATTCAGCGGAATTTTCGCCGTTTTTATTTTCATTTAGCGCGATGGGCTGTCCGTGCGAATTGCAGTTTTACGCGAAAAATAACGCTTTCGCTCAACACGTCGCACAACGAGTAATCGCGGATATTAACCGTTTGGAGCAGCGTTATTCTCGTTATCGCGCCGACAGTTTTTTGTCGAAAATCAATCACGTTGCGGCAGTGGGTGGTTCAATTTCGGTTGATGACGAAACGGCGGGATTGTTGAATTACGCGCAAACGTGTTACGAACTCAGCGACGGTTTGTTTGATATTACGTCAGGTATTTTGCGGCGGGCGTGGCGATTTGAAACGAACGTTTTGCCCGACGATAAATCGATTCAAGCGTTATTGCAAAAAGTCGGTTGGCAACACATTCGTTGGGAAAATCCGACGTTGACCTTTTTACAAGCCGAAATGGAAATTGATTTTGGTGGCATTGTGAAAGAATATGCGGCGGATCGGGCGGCGACGTTGTGTTTAGATTCGGGAATTTTGCATGGCATGGTGAATTTGGGCGGCGATATAAAAATCATTGGCGCACATCCCGACGGCAGCGCGTGGCGTGTCGGCATTCAACATCCGCGTGACAAAACCAAAGTCTGGAAAACCGTTGTTTTAAAAACGGGCGCATTAGCCAGCAGCGGTGATTACGAGCGTTGCATGGTGATTGACGGCGTGCGTTACGGGCATATTTTAAACCCGAAAACGGGTTATCCCGTGCGACATTTAGCCGCCGTCAGCGTGATTGCCGATTTTTGTGTGGTCGCGGGAAGTGCCGCCACCGTTGCGATGTTGAAAGAAGCAAAAGGCGAGAAATGGTTAAAATCGTTGGGGTTACAACATTACACGTTTAAAAACTAACTCATCATAACATCAACTTCGCCGCCACGATTTCGCGCACTGACCACGCTAAATTGTAACGGTGTGTCAGCAAAAACCGCTCGCGCTTGTTGTGCCAAATGTTCCGCCATGTCATGACCTTCAATCAAACAAAATCCAGTCGGCCCCCAAGACGTTTGACCAATAGCCACCGCGCCACGTTGCGCCAACCAGTGCATCGCGCGGGCTACGTCGGGGCTGGTAAATACGCCGCCTTGCGCGGGTGAAAAATGTTCGCCCACCGTGCGTTGTAATTCCGTAATCACTTCACCAAAACGCGCCAAATCATTTTCTGCAATCGCCGGCAACGCCTGCATTAACAATAAATAACTCAAACGTTCGGCTTCGCTGCGTGGAAATGGCGACAACGTTTTGAAGGCTTGAATTTCTTGTTGACCGTGCAAACCTTGTCCGCGTTTATCAAAAACCAAAATAAATCGCCAATTTTCAGGTACGTCAAAATGCGCCAACATCGGCGGCGTAATGGTATTTTCACCGCGTCCGCCATCCACCACAAAACCGCCTTGTTCAAAAATACCAATGCCAATGCCCGAGCGCAAACCGCGATCCATCACGGCGGCAATGTCGCGCACGCTTAAATTCAAATCGTAAAACGCATTTAATCCCGCGCCAATCGCCAACGCCATTTGTGTTCCTGAACCTAAGCCGACGTGTTCAGAAATGGTAGAAATTATGTCGATTTCCAGCGCGTCCGACACCTCAAATGCCTGACAAAATGCGCTTAAACAGTGGGCGGCGCGAGCGGATTGAAGATGTTGTTTTTTGTGATTTTTGGAAATCGTAATGTGGGTGACGGGTTCATTTAACGCCACGCCAATGCTGCCAAAATGCCGTTGTAACGCGCCACTCAAATCTAAAAAACCCATGTGCAAACGCGCGGGAGCGATAACAGAAACAGAAGAAAAAGAAGTCATGCGTAAATCAGTAAAAAGAAAGAATGACGCAACGATAGCAGATTTTGGAATTATTGAAAGTCTGTCTTAATGTCAGCAAACTTAAAAATTCCAATTCTCAAAATAGGCAATCGTTTAGAATGCGTCATTATTTTTAAACTAACCGATTGGCGAGTATTTGATGAAAGAACAATTTGATGTCGTTATCGTAGGCGGCGGCATGGTGGGCGCGGCGGTAGCGTGTAGTTTGGGTGGCAGTAATTTAAAAATCGCCGTAATCGAAAACGAATTCCCACCCGAATTTTCCCCCGACCAATCCCACGATTTGCGCGTGTCGGCGTTAAGCATTGCGTCAAAAACCATTTTAGAAACGATTGGCGCGTGGCAAGGTGTTGAAAATCGCCGCGTTTGTCCGTTCAAACGCATGCGCGTGTGGGAAACGGTGGGCGATACGGAATTTTGCAGTGACGATATTGGGCGCAGCGAATTGGGTTACATTGTCGAAAATCGCGTGACGCAATTGGCGTTATTGGAACGGCTGCAAACCTTTGAGAATATCGAATTGATTTGTCCGGCACGAATCGAAACGCTGAATTATTCCAACTCTGACGACAGCGACTTGATTTTGAATAACGGGCGAATGTTGACGACTAAATTACTGGTTGCAGCGGATGGCGCACAATCGAAAATCCGTCAGGGCGTGGGTTTAGGCGTAACGAGTTGGGATTATCAACAACACGCGCTGGTGATTTATATCGAAACTGCTTACGAACAACAAGATATTACTTGGCAACGTTTTGTCGCCAGTGGTCCGCAAGCGTTTTTGCCGTTGACGGGCAACTTTGGTTCGATTGTTTGGTATAACTCGCCTGATGAAGTGAAACGGTTACAAGCCTTGCCGCTGGACGATTTAAAATTGGAACTGATGGCGACATTTCCCAAAGAATTGGGCGAAGTCACGCGCGTGATTGCCGTTACGAGTTTTCCTTTAACGCGCCGCCACGCACAACATTATGTGAAGCATGGCGTGGCGTTGGTCGGCGATGCCGCTCACACCATCAATCCATTAGCGGGTCAAGGTGTCAATATCGGGCTGCTCGATGCGGCGGCATTGGCAGAAGTGATTTTAGAAGCCACGCAACAAGGGCGTTCGATTTCGGATGTGAGCGTGTTGAAACGTTACGAAAAAATGCGCCGCACCGAAAATTTGAAAATGATGACGGTGATGGATGTGTTTTATCAAGCGTTCAGCAACGACTTTTTGCCGTTGAAACTGTTACGCAATTTGGGTTTAGGATTAGCGGAACGAGTGAAACCATTGAAGAATAAAGTGATGCGTGGCGCGATGGGTTTGGACGGCGCATTACCAAAGTTGGCGCGAGGCGAAAAATTAGTATGAAACCTATTTCAGAAACCAAAAAATGGTTAGAAACCGTGGTGATTGCTCACAACATTTGCCCGTTTGCCGAGCGCGTTTTTAAACATGACGGCATTCGGTTTGCCGTTGAAACGACAACGGAAATTGAAACGTGTTTGTTAAATTTAATTCTCGAATGTGAGCGTTTGGACACGGACGAAAGCATCGAAACCACGTTGTTAATTTATCCAAATACGTTTGCCGATTTTGAGGCGTATTTGGATTTTCTGGAACTCGCGCAGGGCTTACTGGAAGTGCAAAATTACGAAGGCATTTATCAGTTGGCGAGTTTTCACCCGAATTATTGTTTTGAAGGGTCGGCAGAAAACGACGCGGCAAATTATACCAATCGGTCGCCGTATCCGATGTTGCATTTATTGCGTGAAAGTAGCTTAGAACGGGCGTTAGCGAATTATAAAAACCCTGAAAAAATTCCCGACAATAACGTTAAATTGACCCGTGAATTGAGCTTGGAAAAAATGAAATCAACGCTGGCGGCTTGTTATGAATAAGTTTGAAAAAGAAAAAGTGAATTTAGAAACCGCCAAAATTTATTGGTCTGAACTGCAACGCTTTTTTGCCAAAGGTGAAGCGGTTTGGATTTCAAACGAGTTGGATTTGGTCGAAGTCGGCTATCAGTTTTCGTTGGATAATAAAGCGGATATTCAGCGTTGGTTGAAAAATAGACAGCTCGGATTAGTCGCTGATGAACAAGCGTTGCGCTGGTTTGAAACGAATGCGGAATTGTGGGCGGTGGTGGTCAAACCATGGATTTTAGTTCAAGAGTGAAAAATCAACATGAATGAAATTAACGCACTGATTCTTCAATACGGAGAGTGGTTTTATTTGCTGACGTTTATTTGGGCAGCGTTAGAAGGCGAAACATTTTTGCTTTTTGCTGGTTTTGCGGCGCAACGTGGTTATTTAAATATTGAACTTTTATGTGTATCGGCGTGGCTCGGCAGTTTGTGCGGCGATCAAATCTTTTTTTGGTTGGGGCGTTGTTTTGGTACACGGATTTTAACGCGCTTTCCCGCACTAAATGCCAAAATTGAGCGCGTGACTGGCTGGTTGGCGCGTTTTGCAATCGTGTTTATTTTGTCATATCGTTTTATGTACGGCGTGCGAAATGTTAGCAGTATCGCCATTGGCATGAGTCATTTGTCGTGGAAAACGTTTGCCTTTTGGAATGCGATTGCGGCATTGATTTGGGCAATGGCGTTTTCGGGTTTTGGCTATTTTTTCGGCGATATAGTGGCGCGTTTACCACAGACTGAAATTGCCTCAGATGTTCAACAAACGATGTTGGCAGTATTGGGATTATTTGCGTTGCTTTTCATGTTGCGGCTGATTGTGGTGCGATTGCAAAAACGGTTTTGGTAAAGGTTCAAGATGAAAAACTTGAACCTTTGCACCTAAATTTAACGACTTCGGCTGCGTGAACCTTGCGTTTTCGGGCGTGCATTCGGAGCTTGATTTCGCGCGACGTAACCTTTTTTATCAGACGGTTTCGTGTGGCGTAAATCTTTCTTCGCGCCTTCTTTTGTCACTACTTTTTTCGGCATATCGGCGACTTTCAACGACACGGCTTCGTAACCGGTGTCGGCGATTTGCGGCAAATGACGTTTCAATAATTTTTCAATTTCAAACAACAATTGCGATTCTTCTGGCGACACCAACGAAATAGCCGCGCCACTCGAACCCGCGCGTCCAGTGCGTCCGATGCGGTGAATATAATCTTCAGGTACTTGCGGCAAATCGTAATTCACAACGTGTGGCAAATTATCGATGTCCAAACCACGCGCCGCAATATCCGTCGCTACCAACACCGACACTTTTCCATTTTTGAAAAAATCCAACGCTTTCGTGCGTGCGCCTTGAGTTTTGTCGCCGTGCAACGCTGCTGAACGAATGCCGTCCATCGTTAATTGTTTTTCTAGTCGATCCGCGCCGTGTTTGGTGCGAACAAAAACCAAAACTTGTTGCCAATTATTGCTGCCGATTAAATACGACAACAACGCGCGTTTGTTTTCTCTCGCAATGCCATAAACTAATTCTGAAATGTTTTCAGACGTGACATTCGGTTTGGCAACTTCCACAGAAACGGGGTTATTCAACAACTGCGCGGCTAGGGCTTTGATTTGTGACGAATAGGTTGCTGAAAATAACAGCGTTTGACGTTGTTTCGGCAAGTTGCCTGTGATGCGTTTAATGTCTGGCAAAAAACCCATGTCCAACATTCTGTCCGCTTCGTCGAGTACCAATATTTCGACGTTGTTCAAATTGATGTGGCGTTCGTGCATGTGATCGCACAAGCGTCCAGTCGTCGCCACCACAATATCGCAGCCGCGTTGTAATTGGCGAATTTGCATATTGATACTCGCACCGCCGATGATCACTTCAGTGACGAGCGGCAAATGTGCGCCGTACGTTTTAATGCTTTCAAAAACTTGCGCGGCAAGTTCACGAGTTGGCACTAAAACTAACGCCCGAATACGACGCGGTTTTTGGTGGGGATCGTGGTTTTCCATTAAACGTTGCAATAAAGGCAACGTAAATCCAGCCGTTTTACCGGTGCCAGTTTGTGCGCCCGCTAAAACATCTTTGCCCGCGAGAATGTGTGGAATAGCTTGTTGCTGTACCGGAGTGGGCTTGGTGTAACCTTGGTCGCTGATGGCTTTCAGTAATTCTTCGTTTAAGCCGAGTGCTGTAAAACTCATGTAAAATCTCTTGTGATGGTAATGAAATGAATGGCGTTAATATAACACAAGGCTCGCAGGCGATTGAGGTTAAAACACGCCGCGCTACTTAATCACCATCAAATTATGAGGATAATTAAAAAATACAATTTGTTAACGTAAATGGAATATTTTCGGTGCTTTGTTTAGCGCGTTGATTATGGTGCGACGGGCGCATAAATCGAACGGTGCAACGATGTTTTCCACCGCTAATTTCAACAAAATAAGGCTGGATTCTATCTACCGTCACGATGAGTAATTGATTCGGCAAATTGGTGTCCAACGTGATTTGAAAAAAACCCGCTGGTGCAATTTCTTCTGTTACGGTGTGACTGTTGCGAATAAAGCTCAAAATCAAATCAATCGCCACGCCAATATCCGAAAATGGGCGACTCCACTGATTTAAATCCTGAAAACAGGTTTCGTCTTCTTGGGCTAGCCAATAATGAAATTCAGGCAAATCAAACGAACACGTTCCACCCGGAATTGCGCTGCGTTGTGCGATACTTTGAAACAATTCACTGTCTATAAGGTGATTGCCAATTTTTCCCGTCGCAGCGTACAATTTTTGACTGTTTTCGCTCAGTTGTGCCAATAATTGCTGTATTTTTTGCGTATCAACATTGGGACTCGAATTCGTCGCAATTTTGTTTAATACGTTGGTGTGCCGATCTAATTCTTTAAGAATTTCTGATTTTAAATCGTTGCGTTTAAAAATCGCCATAATATCAAGCAATACGTTGATTGCCGCACGTTTATCAGCCGTCGTGGCAAGGTGTAAATGGTGGTTAAATTGGTGGAGCAGTTGTTCGAGGCGAATAAAAACGCGAATGCGTTCGTTGAGCGGAAATTCGTAACTAATAGGCGTGTTCACAACGGTAGCGTGTCCTAGAAATGGCTTAATGAAAGGTAGAAATTGTGCAGTTTTTTAACCTGTTCTGCAAGCGTCAGATTATTTTTTGAATTATCCAAAATATCGTGCGCGTGCGATTTTCTAAACGCAGCACAAACTTGTGTCGTAATAATCGCTTGAATGCGTTCAGTCGTCAAATTATCCCGCTGTTTCACTCGTTCGAGTTGCGTTTCTGCATCACAATCCACCACTAAAATACGATTCACCCACTTTTCAGCGTGCGTTTCAAACAATAATGGAATGCTTACAATGCAATAATCAGCGGTGAAAGCGTGTAACTGGTGTGAAATTTCTTGAAAAATACGCGGATGTAAAATTTGTTCTAATTGTGTTTTTGCGGTGGAATTTGTGAAAATAAGAGTTTTTAATGCGGCACGATTTAATTCACCGTTTGGGTACAGCATTTCTGCTCCAAACGTTTGTGTAATTTCTTGTAACGCCGGTTGATGACGCGCTACTAAACGATGTGAAATTTCGTCAGCGTCAATAATTGGTACGCCAAAATTGGCAAACAAGCGCGAAACGGTTGATTTTCCGCAACCGATTCCACCCGTTAATCCCACTTTTAACATTGACACATTAACTATTTGAACGAATATGTTTTGTTCCAACTCTGATGGATGTTTCTGACTCCTCTTTTTCGTTATCGTTATCGCCACTAAACTCGACAATTTTCGCGGTTAACTCCCCTATTTTTTCCAGCAATAAATCGTTTGAATTAGCTAAACGGTTGCCCATAATAACCATCATTTTGCCGGCAAACGAGGGATTTTCAGTGATGAATTGCTCAAGTTGCATCTGTGTTCGAATCACAACTAATTTTGTATTGTCAATTGTTTCGGCACACGCACTTCGGGCGCGATGGCGATAAAGTGCCATTTCACCAAAAAAATCATATTTGTTAATAATCGCCAACTCAATTTGCTTTTCATCGCGCTCGACATAAATTCTGACACTGCCATCGAGAACAATAAACATAGTTTTATCGTATGCACCCTCTTTAAAAAGTAGGGTATTCGCTTTCACGTTGATAGTAGGTAATGACATAACGAAAATTCCTGAAAGGGAGAGGAGAAAGTTATCGACGAGACTTTAATTTTCATCATGGAATCGCCGACTTATTTTTAATTATCAGTCACTGCGCCAAGCGAGGCAGAATTCACTAATTTGGCATATTTCGCCAACACACCGCGTGTATAACGTGGCGCGGGCTGTTGCCATTTTTCTAAACGGCGGGCAATTTCGTTGTCGTCAACGTGCAAGGTGAGCGCATTGGTTTCGGCATCAATGGTAATTGAATCACCATTTTCAACAATTGCCAACACGCCACCGACAAAGGCTTCGGGCGTAATGTGACCGACGACGAAACCGTGCGTGCCGCCTGAAAAACGTCCGTCGGTAATTAACGCGACTTCTTTGCCCAACCCTTTGCCCATAATCGCGGAGGTTGGCGACAACATTTCGCGCATTCCCGGGCCGCCTTTTGGGCCTTCGTAACGAATCACCATCACGTCACCTTTTACGATGTCGCCGTTCAAAATGGCTTGCAACGCTTGTTCTTCCGCATCGAATACTTTTGCGTTGCCGGTGAAACACAAACCTTCTTTGCCCGTAATTTTTGCAACCGAACCTTGTGCCGCTAAATTGCCATATAAAACGACTAAATGACTGTCTTTTTTAATTGGATTTTCCAAATCGTGAATCATGTCTTGACCGACGGGATAGGGTTGAACGTCGGCTAAATTTTCCGCTAACGTTTTGCCGGTGACGGTTAAACAATCGCCGTGCAATAAACCGCTATCGAGCAGCATTTTCATCAACGGTTGAATGCCGCCAATTTCAATCAGTTCCGCCATTTGATAACGTCCGCTCGGTTTCAAATCCGCCAACATCGGCACACGTTTTCCAATGCGGGTGAAATCATCGAGCGTAATATCGACTTTTGACGCATTCGCCATTGCTAAAATATGCAACACGGCATTGGTCGAACCGCCCAACGCAATCACCACGGTAATCGCATTTTCAAACGCTTCTTTGGTCATGATGTCGCTGGGCAAAATGCCTTTTTCGAGCAAATTTAAAACCGCCGCGCCAGCACGTTCACAATCGAGTTTTTTGTCTTCCGAAACGGCGGCTTGCGCGGAACTGTTTGGCAAACTCATTCCTAACGCTTCAATCGCTGAAGCCATGGTGTTGGCGGTGTACATGCCACCACACGAACCCGCGCCAGGAATCGCTTTGGCTTCGATTTCAGCTAATTCTGCATCGTCAATTTTATTGTTAGCGCGTGCGCCAACGGCTTCAAAAACTGAAACCACGTCGAGTTTTTGGTTTTTGTGACAGCCCGGTAAAATCGTGCCGCCATAAACGAAAATCGCGGGACGATTCAAACGGGCAATCGCCATCATGCAACCTGGCATATTTTTGTCGCAGCCGCCGATGGCAATCACGCCGTCGAAACCTTGGCAACCAATCACAGTTTCAATCGAATCGGCAATCACTTCACGCGACACGAGCGAGTATTTCATCCCTTCCGTTCCCATCGAAATGCCATCAGAAATCGTAATCGTGTTGAAAATCACCGCTTTACCGTTCGCGGCATTGACACCTTTTGCGACTTCATCGGCAAGTTTGTTGATGTGCATATTGCACGGCGTAACCATGCTCCACGTTGAAGCCACGCCGATTTGGGGTTTTTTAAAATCGTCGTTGGTAAAACCAACCGCGTGCAACATGGCGCGACTTGGAGCGCGTTCCATGCCGTCAACGACTAAAGATGAAAATGTGCGTGTATTTTTAGTATCTGTCATAAGATTTTTAGGAGTGCAAAAGGTTAAAAAATAAGTGTTTTTACGGATTTTTCGTACACAAACTCTGGATCAAGATCCACGTCTACGTCAGACCATTCGATAGTATCAAAAGAAACGCTCACATTTGAAAACGAAATCGTTTCCTTGAGTTTCTGAAATATACCAAAATCCAAATAAGGCTTCATATCCAATACGCCGTGTTCGCCATTGTTGAATGTGATGCCGAGCTGGTAATTATCTTGAACAAGTACAGCAGTTACGGACGGATACATTGTCATTCCTTTTAACATAGCGGACTAATTTTTGAAGGCGATTTTCCTGACATGACCAATTCCCAATTATTGAGCAATTCTTCTTGGTGTAACTCTGCCCATGCCAGGGTTAATTTTAATTGTTTTCTAGGTAAATCGCCTTCAATCCACTCACAAGTACGAATATCAACCGTTGCCGTATGTTCACCATAATAGACATGGAAATGCGGAGGTGGATGTTCGCCTGGTGAAAAATACATGCGAATAAAAATTCCGTAAAATGTTGATAGTGTTGGCAACTTAATTTCCCATTTACTTAATAATTGTCCCAACTGCTTTTACGTTTCCAACTCAACTTCGGCAAAATGAAACCCAACAACACGCCGACTAACGCTAAAACGCCGCCGTACAAAAACCAATCTTGATTATCGGTATTTTGCAGAGCTTGATTTTCGAGTTTCACTTGTTGTAAATCTCGTTCAACATTTACAAATCGCCCTTGCAATTCGTCGCGCTCACTTTTCAGTTGTACCGCGCTGCCCGAAATTTTCTTCAGTTCGTTTAATTCACGACTCAATTTATCGCGTTCTGTGACCAGCGATTGTTCAAGTGTGGTGCCGGGCGTAATGGTTTCTTTTGCCGTTTTTAATTCGCTTTGCAATGCTGAAATTTGCCCTTGCAATGCCGCGATATTTTTCGCTGCAATATCATCTCTATCGTGTTCGGGAGCTTCTTTTTTGGTGTATTTCGCTTTGATGTAGCCTTCGGTGCCGTCAATCGTTCGTACTTTTACAAATCCAGCGTGCGAGGACGTTTCACCAATCGTGGTTAACGGCGTTCCGGTCGGCAACGATTTCAGTTTAGTGGTGTAACTCGGCGAACTCCACAGCGTTAAATTGTAATCGTCCGCGACATAAATAATCTCGCTTTGAGCGTTTGCGCTAATACTTGCCAGCATTAACGCGGTCAACAGTAGTTTTTTCATCGTGTCCTCGTGTTAATCATTGAGTAAAGAAATTTTCGCATCGCCGCACAACAATAATTCCAATAACGCCTTTTGAGCGTGCAAACGATTTTCAGCTTCGTCAAAAACCACGCTTTGTACGCCATCAATCACGGCAGCACTGACTTCTTCGCCACGATGTGCTGGTAAACAGTGCATAAATAACGCATTCGATTTCGCTGCCGCCATGACTTCAGCCGTCACTTGATAATCTTTGAAAGCCATTTCGCGCAATTTTTGTTCTTCTTCTTGTCCCATGCTCGCCCAAACATCGGTAACGACCAAATCCGTGCCTGTCGCGGCATCAATCGTATTATGAAAAAAGTGAACCCGTTCACTCGCTAACGCTACGATTTCAGGATTCGGTAAATAGCCTTGGGGCGCGGCGATGTGCAGCGTAAAATCTAACACCATTGCCGCGTGAATGTAAGAGTGGCACATATTATTGCCGTCCCCAATCCACGCCACCGTTTTACCGCGAATATCGCCACGATGTTCAAAATAGGTTTGCATATCCGCCAATAATTGGCACGGATGCTCTTTATCAGTCAAGCCGTTAATCACCGGAACGCGCGAATTTTCGGCAAAATGCGTCACCGTGTCGTGTTCATGGGTGCGTAACATCACACAATCCACCATTCGCGAAATGACTTTCGCGCTGTCGGCAATCGGTTCACCGCGCCCCAGTTGGGTATCGCGCGGCGACAAGAATAATGCGTGTCCACCAAAATGCGCCATACCCGCTTCAAAAGAAACGCGCGTGCGGGTTGACGATTTTTCAAAAATCATTCCTAACACTTGCCCTTTCAATGGCTGGTAATTGTGGTCACGATTGTGTTTTAACATCGTGGCGCGGGCGATAACTTGGCGCAATTCGTCGCTGGTTAAATCCAGCAAGCTGATAAAATGTCTAGGTTTTTTCATGGGTTTGTTTGTTCTTGAATCAACATGGATAACGTGTCTACGAGTTGGGTTATTTGGGTTGCGTCGATAATTAACGGCGGTAATAAACGAATGACTTTATCTTGCGTCACGTTAATTAACAAGCCCGCGTTTAACGCTTTGCCGACTAATTCGCTGCAAGGTTTGTCTAATTCTATACCAATCATTAAACCTAAATGGCGAATGTTGACGACGTGCGAATTGGAATGTAATTTTTCATGAAACGCCGCGCAAATCGCGTCGCCTTTTTCACCGGCTTGAGCAATCAAATCGCTGTCGGTTAACGTCGTTAAAACCGCTAACGCCGCGCTGCACGCCAACGGATTTCCGCCAAATGTGGAACCGTGATTGCCAGCGGTGAATAATTCCGCCGCTTTTCCGTGCGCCAAACACGCGCCAATCGGAACGCCATTGCCCAACGCTTTCGCCAACGTGCAAACGTCAGGAATAATGCCGTTGTGTTGAAACGCTAAAAATTTGCCGGTGCGTCCGATGCCCGTTTGAATTTCGTCCAACATCATCAATATATCGAACTCATCACACAGCGCACGAATTTGATTCAGATAATCTGGCGCGGGAATGTTTACGCCGCCTTCGCCTTGAATCGGTTCAACTAAAATCGCCACAATCGACGCATTTTCCGCCAACACCGTTTTAATCGCGCCAATGTCGTTGTACGGCACGCGCACAAATCCTTCGACCAACGGCTCAAAACCGTGTTGAATTTTCGCATTGCCCGTCGCGCTCAATGTCGCCAACGTCCGACCGTGAAAACTGCTATCGAACACAATAATCGCCGGCGTTGAAATACTTTTTGCGTGTCCAAATTTACGCGCCAATTTAATCGCCGCTTCATTCGCTTCCGCACCCGAATTACTGAAAAAAACGTTGGTCATACCGCTCATTTCGGTCAGTTTATCGGCGAGCTTTTCTTGGTTAGCGACATGATAAAGGTTAGACGTGTGTAGCAATTTCGCGCTTTGTTGACAAATTGCTTCATGCACCGCCGCGTGTGCGTGTCCCAAATTGCACACCGCAATTCCCGATAACGCATCTAAATAACGCTGATTATTTTCATCCCACAACCACGCACCTTCGCCCCGTTCAAACGTAACGGCGAGACGCGCATAAGTAGGCATAATGTGACTGTTCATAACGTTTTGCCTGTCAACAAAAAAAGGGCGGATTATAGGTTTCAATTCCCTTGCAAGCAAGTCTATGAACAGACAGATTTCTTTTCGTTTCATAATGTTGATAGAATTGGATGATATTTTATTTTAACTGGAGCTATTTTTATGACTATTACCATTCGTATTGAAGAATTATTGCAATCCCATCCCGTGCTTTTATTTATGAAGGGTACGCCCGATTTTCCACAATGTGGTTTTTCAGGTCAAACCGTGCAAGTTTTAGAAGCGTGTCAGGCAGATTTTCAGCATTTCAACATTTTTGAAGATGCCGAAATCCGCGAAGGTTTGAAAGCGCATTCCAATTGGCCGACCTATCCACAACTTTATATTAACGGCGAATTGATTGGCGGTTGCGACATTCTGATTGATTTGTACCAAAAAGGTGAATTGGTCGCATTGTTAGCAGCGGCAAACGCCATTCGAGCGTAGTTCATGGCAAAAGCAGGCGATTTAAAACGCGGCATGGTGGTCGAAATTAACGGCGTGCCGCACGTTGTCAAAAATGTAGACGTGAAAAGTCCGTCGTCACGCGGCGCATCGACGTTGTATAAAATTCGATTTAACAACGTGCAAACCGGACAAAAACACGACGAATCGTTGAAAGGCGATGACTTTTTCAAAGACGTGGATTTAGTTCGCGCGAAAGTGCAGTTTTCCTACATCGACGACGATAATTATATTTTTATGAACATCGACGATTTTTCCCAATACAGTTTGAACAAAGCCGATTTAGAAGATCAAATCGATTTTTTAAGCGAAGGCTTGGAAGGCATTGTGGCGTTATTGGTCGATGATGAAGTGTTAGGCATTGAATTACCCAGCGTGGTGATTTTAGAAGTCGTCGAAACTCCGCCCGCGATTAAAGGCGCGACGGCAAGCGGGCGAACCAAAACCGCTCGTTTAACCACTGGCGCAGAAATTCAAGTTCCCGAATATCTCGAAACGGGCGAATTGATTAAAGTGAACACCGAAAGTGGAAAATTCATGTCTCGCGCGTAGACAAGGTTGCTAAATTTTTGTTTTGCTGTGCAAAATAGAACCGCCAGTAATTAAGGCGGTTTTTTTACGGGAAAAATATGGCAGATTTTTATAATTCAAAAAGGATTGCTTTTCATGTACTCAGAAATTTCAAAATTAAATAAAAACTCAGCTTTCGAAAACGGCGAAGAAGAAAAAAAACCTGTTGAATCGGAGACTTTGAATTCCGAAATACATTTAAGTCGCTTTGTCTTAATCGGTTTGAATGAATTATTAGTGAAAATTCAAAAAGTTGGTTCCGCGCAAGATTTAACCAATCAGGTGATTTCGTATTTAGCCGTTTATACGCATGCTCAAGTCGGTCTATTTTATTTATGGAATGAATCGGCGCACCGTTTAGAGTTATCGAGCGGTTATAACATTGATACGAAAAAAGAAATGTTTGTGGAATTGTCACAAGGCGACGATTTAGTTCAACGCGCAGCGGTAGAAAAACAAACGGTTTTAGTCAGTAATTCGCGCGATGATTACACCTTGAAAATGTGTGATATTTGTGTCAATCAAATAGTGGTGATGCCTATTTTTTACGAAGGCAACCTTCAAGGCGTGGTGGAATTGGGACATAGTTGGCTGGAATTTAGTGGTGAAACGCTGGAATTATTGCGCCTGTCCAGCGTAATCATTGGCATGGTCATCAAGATTATTGAATTAAAAAGAATAATCACGTTGAATTCAAACAGCAGCGAAAACCAACAAATTCTATTAGAAGAAAGTATTCAGTTACACCAAATGGAACTTCAACAAGCCAATGAAGAACTGCAACGACAGCTGGTCATGTTGCAAGAAAAAGCCGTACAGTTAGCGTTTCAAAATATTGAAAAAGAAGCGCGAACCGCTGAGACAGAACTTCAACGGCAATGCTTGATGATTATGGAGCAGGACAAAAAAGAACTGGCAGTTAAGTTGTTAGCTATGAGCGCATTAGCGACTGCCAATGCTGAAAAAGCAGAACATCTCGCCAATCTTTCCCTGGCAAACGAACAACTTTTTGTCATCAATAACGAGTTTTTGGCTTTAAATGACGAGCTTAACTTTCAAAATATAGAAAAGGAAGCGCGAGCCGCCGAATTTGTGATTGCGAATAAAAAGTTAGCCATTCAAAACAGGCAAAAGGAAGCGCAAGCGGCAGAGTTAATCCAGCTGAATCAAGCGTTAGCGGCTCAAAATAACGAAAAGGAAGCGCGAACGGCTGAGTTAATCCTGTTGAATAAAGAGTTGGAGACGCGAAACATGGAAAAGGAAATTCGTGTGGCTGAATTGGCGTGCGCGTACGAAGCAAAAGAATTATTTCGTAATCAGGTTAACCACATGCAAAAATTAGAAATTATCGGACGACTCACGTCGGGCATCGCCCACGATTTTAATAATATATTAGCGTGTATGATGGGTTACAACGAAATGAACCGCGATATTTTTGACGCGGTAACGGATGAAGCGTCACGCACTGATCTTGAAAATAACACCCATCAAATCGATTTAGCGGGTCAACGGGCGGTGGCGTTAATTAACAAAATGCTGACATATTGCCGTAAAGACACCACCAAAAAAGATAAAATGCGCGTGTTGCCTGCACAAGAAATCATTAACGAAGTGTTGGAAATGTTGTATCCGATGCTGACTAGTCAAATCAAAATTGAATTTATAAACAAATGTCACGTCAATGAGGGCGACTGCGTGCATTGTGACCAGCGAAGTCGTTGTGTTACCCGTGTTGAAGTGGATGTCATTGAATTACATCAAGTCCTGATGAATTTGGTGGTCAATGCGCGAGATGCCATGAAAGAGCGCGGCGGCATTATTATTTTTTCGCTGCACAAAACGCCGAACTGGAAGGCGCGTTGTGTTGCGTGCGGGATGGAATTTGAAGGGGATTTTGTTGAGTTGGACGTGGCGGATAATGGCACGGGAATTCAGCCTAAAATTATCAATCGAATTTTCGATCCTTTTTTCACCACCAAACCACAAGGCGAAGGCACGGGATTAGGATTGTCGGCGGTGAGCGGCATTGTGCATCATTCCAGCGGGCATATTTTGATTGATTCAAAGCGAACGGAACCGAACAAAGGAACGACATTTAGATTGTTTTTTCCGGTTCAAACGGATGTTCCAATATTCGAATGATAAAAGCAAATCCCCCAGCCCTATCGGGCTGCCTCCTTCAAAAAGGGGGCGAAAGAGTGAAAAGCAACCGCTTTTGATTTACTGTCTTGTCCCCCTTTTTAAAGGGGGAGCGGCGATAGCCGCAGGGGGATTTGCTTTAAAGCATTTGAGCATAAAGCGCGAATTCAAAACTATTTTAAACAAGAGTTTGGCTGGATTATACGATAAAATACGCCATCATTTTTTATACAATCCCATTTTTAAAGCGAGACGTTGGAGTCATTTATGCACATCATTTTGTTAGGCGGCCCGGGTTCGGGTAAAGGTACACAAGCGCAATTTATTATCGAAAAATACGCCATTCCCCAAATTTCAACCGGCGATATGCTACGCGCGGCAGTCCGCGAAGGCACGCCACTCGGTGTAGAAGCTAAAAAAGTGATGGACGTAGGCGGTTTAGTGTCTGACGACATTATTTTGGGACTAATAAAAGAACGGATTACGGCGGACGATTGCGCGAAGGGTTTTTTATTGGACGGATTCCCGCGTACGATTGTGCAAGCGGAAGGCTTAAAAAATATGGGCGTAGTAATTGATACCGTGATTGAAATCGATGTTCCTGACGAAAAAATTGTCAATCGAATAGCGGGTCGCAGAGTTCACACGCAATCGGGTCGCAGTTATCATCTCGAATACAATCCGCCAAAAGTGGAAGGTGTTGACGATGAAACGGGCGAACCGCTAATTCAACGCGCGGATGACAAAGAAGAAACCGTGCGAAATCGTTTGGCGGTTTATCATGAACAAACCCAACCACTGGTTAATTATTATTCTGTACCGGAACAAAATGTAAACTTTAGTTCCATCGCCGGTGTGGGAAAAGTAGAAGAAATCACCGCGAAAATTTTCGCCGTTTTAGGATAAAAAATGTCAGGCAAAACCTTATACGACAAACTTTGGCAAGATCACGTTGTTCACACGGAAGACGATGGTTCGTGTTTGATTTATATCGACCGCCATTTAGTACATGAAGTCACCTCGCCGCAAGCGTTTGATGGGCTACGTTTGGCAGGTAGAAAACCGTGGAACGTAGCGCGAAATTTAGCGGTAGCGGATCACAACGTGCCGACAAATTACCGCGACCAAGGCATTGCCGATCCTATTTCACGATTACAAGTTGAAACGCTGGATAAAAATTGTGCGGAATTTGGCATTACTGAATTCGGTATGAACGATATTCGCCAAGGCATCGTCCACGTTATTGGCCCCGAACAAGGCGCAACCTTACCAGGAATGACGGTGGTTTGCGGCGATTCGCACACGTCAACACATGGCGCATCGGGTGCGTTGGCGTTTGGAATCGGCACATCTGAAGTGGAACACACATTAGCGACCCAATGTTTGGTTCAGAAAAAAGCGAAAAATTTGTTGATTTCAGTTGATGGCGAAGTTGGCAAAGGTGTGACGGCGAAAGATATTGTGCTTTCAATTATCGGCACCATCGGCACAGCGGGCGGCAACGGTTTTACGATTGAATTCGGCGGTTCAGCGATTCGCGCATTATCAATGGAAGGACGCATGACGGTTTGCAATATGGCGATTGAAGCGGGCGCACGCGCGGGTTTGGTCGCGGTGGATGAAACCACCATTGATTATTATCGCAACCGTCCACTTTCTCCAAAAGGCGACGATTTAATTCTTGCCGAACGCGCTTGGCAAAATCTGCATTCCGATGAAGATGCCGTTTTCGATAAAGTGATTAACCTCGATGCCACAAAAATTAAACCACAAGTAACGTGGGGAACATCGCCAGAATTAGTCGTTTCGGTGGATGCAAATGTTCCAAATCCCGCCGATGAAACCGACGCAGTGAAAGCGCAAAGTATGCAACGCGCGTTGGATTATATGGGTTTGCAAGCGGGTCAAAAAATTACCGATATTCAAATCGACAAAGTATTTATTGGCTCTTGCACGAATTCCCGCATTGAAGATTTACGCGCAGCCGCTGTGGTGGTTGAAGGTAAAAAAGTTGCGCCAAATGTGAAATTAGCGTTAATCGTTCCAGGTTCCGGCTTAATTAAACAACAAGCTGAAAGCGAAGGGCTGGACAAAATTTTTATCGACGCTGGTTTTGAATGGCGCGACGCAGGTTGTTCTATGTGTTTGGCGATGAATGCCGACCGTTTGGAAGAAGGCGAACGGTGCGCGTCAACATCCAATCGTAATTTTGAAGGACGGCAAGGCTACGGCGGACGCACGCATTTGGTTAGTCCAGCCATGGCAGCGGCGGCGGGAATTGCAGGGCATTTTGTGGATGTGAGTCATTGGCTTGAAAAATAATCCGACAATCTTGCTAAATTCAGGTTGAAAAATGTCCTATAAAAAATTCACTTTGGCGAAGCTGCAACAACAATTTTCACTTAGTTTAGAAACACAAAATCTATTTGAACGAATTGAACCGCTTACGCCTAGTGCTTGGTTGCAAGAAACGTTGAGTTTGAGCAGGTTAATTGCTTTGAATAGTGAAAAAGCGAAATCAGAGCTAATTATCATGCCGATTTTGGCTGAAACTTTAAAACGCAATAGCGAAAAAATATCGTTACATTCTGGAATAATGCTGAATGCCGATAGTAAATTGGGTTTAAACGGCGAATGCGATTTTATTTTAAGTAATAAAGCGCACAGTTACTTTTTAGAAAGCCCTGTTTTTGCGTTAGTCGAAGCGAAAAACGACAACATCAATTATGGTTTAGCGCGGTGTATTGCTCAGTTAGTTGGCGCAAATTTATTCAACCAGCAACATAATCAGCCTTTAGAAGTTATTTATGGCTGTGTCAGTACGGGCGATGATTGGCAGTTTTTAAAGCTGGAACACAACAAAATTTATCTTGATAACCAACGCTATTATTTAGACAACATCAGCGGTCTATTAGGCATTTTTCAACATATTGTTAATCTTTATTCCCCAAAAAATATATGAGAGCTTTTACCACTTTAACGTCAATTGTCGCGCCACTTGACCGCGCCAATGTCGATACCGACGCAATTATTCCAAAACAATTTTTGAAATCGATTCGCCGCACGGGTTTTGGCGTTTATTTGTTCGACGAATGGCGATATTTAGACCAAGGGCAACCCGATATGGATTGTACCAATCGCCCGATTAACAACGATTTCGTGCTGAATAAATCACAATACAAAAGCGCACAAATTTTGCTGACTCGTGAAAATTTCGGTTGTGGTTCGTCACGCGAACACGCGCCGTGGGCATTGGAAGATTACGGTTTTCGGGCGATTATTGCGCCAAGTTTTGCTGATATTTTCTACAATAACTGTTTCAAAAATGGTTTGTTACCGATTGCGCTAGACGCTGAAATTGTGGACGGTTTGTTCAAAGAATTGAACGATGATTATGCGTTGACGATTGATTTAGTCACGCAAACCATTAGCACGCCAAGCGGCAAAACGATTGCGTTTGACGTGGATGAAAATCGTAAATTCCGTTTGCTGAACGGTTTAGACGATATTGGTTTAACGTTGCAACACGCGGATAAAATTCATGCTTACGAAACCGAACGCGCCAAACGTGCGCCGTGGTTGTTTCGAGAAGTTTCAATTTAAAAAATTAAGAAAAAGGTTTTAGTTACATGACAAAAAAAATTGCAGTTTTACCTGGTGATGGCATCGGCACAGAAATCGTCACCGAAGCGTTAAAAGTTTTAGATTTTCTCAACGTGGATATGGCGTTGGGCTTTGAGTTTGAACACGGGCTAATCGGTGGCGCGGCGTATGACGTTTACGGCACGCCATTTCCACAACAAACCATTGATTTAGTCACGCCTGCTGACGCGATTTTGTTGGGTGCAGTCGGTGGTTATAAATGGGAATCGCTCGATATTTCAGTGCGTCCTGAAAAAGGTTTGTTGGGTTTGCGTTCGACGTTGGGCTTATTTTCAAATTTGCGTCCTGCGATTTTATATCCACAACTTGCCGACGCTTCGACGTTAAAGCCTGAAATCGTGTCGGGTTTGGATTTAATGATTGTGCGTGAATTAACGGGTGGGATTTATTTTGGTCAACCACGCGGCATTCGTGTTTTAGAAAACGGCGAACGCCAAGGTTTCAACACAGCGACTTACACCGAATCTGAAATCCGTCGCATTGGACATTCTGCATTCAAAATTGCCCAAAAACGGAACAAAAAACTCTGCTCTGTTGATAAAGCGAACGTGTTGGAATGCACCGAATTTTGGCGCGAAATCATGACCGAAGTTGGCAAAGAATATCCTGATGTTGCGTTGTCGCACATGTACGTTGATAACGCGGCAATGCAGTTGGTTCGTGCGCCAAAACAATTCGACGTGATGGTGACGAGTAATTTGTTCGGCGACGTGTTGTCAGATTGTGCGTCGATGTTGACGGGTTCAATTGGTATGTTGCCATCGGCTTCGCTTGATGCGAATGGCAAAGGAATGTACGAACCCATTCATGGCTCTGCGCCTGATATTGCGGGCAAAAATCTTGCGAATCCATTGGCGACCATTTTGTCGGTGGCGATGATGTTACGCTACACTTTCAACAATGAAGAAGCCGCGAAACGTATCGAAAAAGCGGTGAATGACGCGCTCGATTCAAACGTTCGCACGGTCGATATTTATTCAGAAGGTATGACAAAAGTGAGTTGTTCAGAAATGGGCGACGCGGTGGTAAATGCGTTGAAAAAAGGAAGTTAAAAATGAGCAAAACTTATAACGTCGCGGTAGTGGGTGCAACGGGTGCAGTTGGTGAAACGATGCTGGAAATTTTAGCCGAACGCAATTTCCCCGTTGGTGAAGTCTACGCTTTGGCGAGCGCAAATTCGGTTGGTAAACGTGTTGAATTTAACGGTGGCACGTTGGTTGTGCAAGATTTGGCAAAGTTCGATTTTTCCAAAGTACAAATCGGTTTGTTTTCACCTGGTGCGTCGGTTTCTGAAATTTACGCACCCATCGCCGCAGCCGCAGGTTGCGTCGTGATTGATAACACCTCGCAATTTCGCTACGTCGATGACATTCCGCTCGTCGTTCCCGAAGTGAATCCTGAAGCGATTGCCGATTATAAAAATCACGGCATTATTGCGAATCCAAATTGTTCGACGATTCAAATGTTGGTGGCGTTAAAACCGATTCATGACGCAGTTGGCATTACGCGCATTAACGTGGCGACGTATCAAGCGGTTTCTGGCACGGGCAAAGAAGCGATTGAAGAATTAGGTCAGCAAACCGCTGGCATTTTCAATTCTAAAAAAGTCGAGCCAAGCGTTTATCCTCATCAAATTGCGTTCAATGTATTGCCGCAAATCGACGTGTTTATGGAAAACGGTTACACCAAAGAAGAAATGAAAATGGTGTGGGAAACGCAAAAAATTATGGGCGACAAAAACATTTTAGTGAACGCAACAGCGGTTCGTGTGCCGGTTTTTTACGGTCATTCCGAAGCGGTTCATATTGAAACCCGCGATAAAATTACCGCTGACGAAGTGCGTAAATTGCTTGAAAATGCACCAGGAATAACCGTTGTTGATGAACGTGTAAATGGTGGTTATGCGACCGCCGTCACACATTCAACCGGACAAGATGCCACGTTTGTCAGCCGAATTCGTGAAGACATTTCGCATCCACGCGGCATTGATTTGTGGGTGGTTTCTGACAACATTCGCAAAGGCGCGGCGTTAAACAGCATTCAAATTGCCGAAGTGTTAATTCGCGATTATTTGTAAAAATCAAAGGTGCGAACACATTTCGCACCTTTTTCATTTTGGAGGAAATTATGCAAGTTGTATTGGCAAAAGAAGCGGTAATGGATAGCTCGCACAGTTTTTTATTGTCCGATTTACCGATTGCAACGGGCGAAAAATTCACCATTATTGTGATACGCAATAACACCACCGTTAAACCTAAAAATGCTCGCAAAGTCTTTGCACATCGCATTTTGGTCGATAACATTACTTTGCCAAATCGTGACGAGTTACATGAAAGATAAATCATTTATCGACACCAACATTTTTGTTTATGCACATTTAGACGATACAAAAAATGGTGCAAAGTCGAACATTGCGCTGAAATTATTAGAATCGTTGCCTGTTTTAATCACGAGTACCCAAGTTTTAAATGAATACTACAGCGTGTTACTCAAAAACAAAGTTGCGGATAATTTAATTCAAGATAACGTCGAAACAATTATCGATATTACTGATATTCACGTTGCACAAATCACAACGATTCGCCTCGCACATAAAATCAAATTGAAATACAAATTTTCTTATTGGGACAGCTTAATTGTCGCCAGTGCGTTAGAAGCCAAATGCGATATTTTGTATTCTGAAGATATGCAGCACAAACAACTTATTGAAAATACTTTGACCATCGTTAATCCATTCAAAGGGTAAAATCATGCGTGCCACCCTTTTCATTTTTGCATTTTGGTTAGCTTTTTTTTCGACCCACGTTTTCGCCACGGACATCACGGTTTCACTTGATAGAAGCCCTGTCAGCGTGGACGAATCTTTTCAAATTATTTTTACGGCTTCGGAATCGCCCGATGCGGATCCTGATTTTAGTCCGTTAGAGCAAGATTTTACCATTCAAAATCAGAGCGAAAACAGCCGTTTTGAATTTGTGAATGGCAAATCAAATCGCATTATCCAGTGGATTGTCACGGTGATGGCGAACGATTCGGGCAATTTGATTATTCCGGTGATTAAGTTCGGCAGCGATGCGAGTCCGGCGTTGAAAATTGTCGTTTCGCCCAGTTCTACAGTGAATAAAAACGCCGCGCACGATGACGATGATTTGTATTTGGAAGTCACGACGAACACCGAAAAACCGTTTATTCAATCGCAAGTGTTGTACACGGTGAAATTGTATCGGCGCGTGGATTTAGCGAAAGCGAATTTGAGCGAACCCGAATTAAACGACGCGGTGATTGAAAAATTGGCGGACGACGCGAATTACACCACGCAAGTGAGCGGCGTAACGTATGTGGTGATTGAGCGAAAGTACGCTATTTTTCCACAAAAAAGTGGCACGATTACGATAAAACCACTAATTTTGACGGCGGACACTGTGGCGCGTGGGCGGCAAAATAATTCCTTTTTTAATTCCCAAACGACACAGCGGCGTATTGTAAAATCGAATGCGGTGACGCTCAACGTGCAGCCAATTCCGGCGACGTTTACGAATTCGCATTGGCTCACGGCGGAAGAAATTGAATTGACGCAAACGTGGTCGGGCGATACCACACAAATGAAAGTCGGCGAGCCGTTGACGCGCACGGTGAAATTAGTGGCGCGAGGTTCAACGGTGGGGCAAATTCCAGAATTAAACAGCTCCAAAATCGACGCACAACTCAAAGCCTACAACGATCAACCTGTTTTGCACGAAGAGAAAACCGTGGCTGGCATTATGGCAAGTCGGGAAGAAAAAATTGCGTTTATTCCCGCTAAAGCGGGTAATTACACATTGCCCGCGCTTCAAATTTCGTGGTTCAACACACAATCGAAAAAAGTTGAAATGGCGACGTTGCCTGAAATAAATTTGACGGTTGTCGCGGCTAAAAATGCTCAAACTGCAGAGCCAATTTCGCCGCCGGTAGCATCACAAAATGGTGTAAATACGGAAAATGCACTTGAAAACGCGCCCTCCATTTTTGAAACAGAGAAGGAATATTTTTTGTGGCAATTCATCGCCATTTTTTCAACTGTTGGCTGGTTAATCACGTTAGGATTTGGGTTTTTAAAATCGAAAGCCGCCGCAAAAAATGTTTCTGAAACGGTAGAAAGTCCAGCTGAAATCTCATTAAAATCCAGCGTCAAAAAATTGAAAAATGCGTGCATGACGGACAATTCCGAAGATGCAAAAACCGCATTGCTCGAATGGGGGAAATTGCAATTTAACGAAACCAGTTTAGGAGCCATCGCGCCACATTGTGAGGCGTTTTTATGTGATGAAATCTTGAAACTCAATGCCTCGCTTTACGCTAAAAACACTGATATTTGGCAAGGAAAACAATTATTTAAAGCCTTTGGCGAAAATAGCGTGCGAACAAAATTCACTGCTCGTACCGACGTTGACGCGCTTCAACCGTTGTATAAATTATGATTTTTTCACCGAAAAATTTTATTGAAACTGCCGAAGGTTTGCTTTTTGCCGTGGTTGCTGAAGGATTGGAAGCGGGAAAAGTGCGCTGTTTTTTGCGTTATGTTCGCCATGAAAATGGACAATGGCGCAAAGTTCAAACCGATGAAGCGAACGATTTACTTGCTAAAAATTATCCTGATTATTGCTTTCATTCGTCCGAATTTGATGCAGGGTTACACGCTGTTTCCGTCGAAAAAATCACAATCCATCATCATCCACAAAACCGTTTAACGCAATTATTAGCAAATTCACTGAATGATGAAATCGAAAATGATTGTGTGAATTTGTGCCGATTATTTGAACAGGCTGGAATTGATTTAAATCAGCTTGGCGTAACGGGTTCGTTGTTAATTCACCAACAAAAAGCATCGTCTGACATTGATTTAGTTTGCTACGACACAACGACGTTTCACCAATGCCGCGCCGTGATTCGTGAGTTAATTGAGCAAAATGTGCTGGCAGATTTGAGCGACAATGATTGGCGTGATTCTTACGAACGCCGTGATTGTGATTTGGGTTTTGACGATTACGTTTGGCACGAATGCCGTAAAACCAATAAAGGTTTAATCAACGGACGAAAGTTTGATTTAAGTGTGGTTGAAGGTAATAAATCAAATGGCGCGTGTGACGTGATGATTTATAAAAAACGGGGGGCAGTTGTTTTACAAGCGATTGTGTCAAATGATGTCCGCGCTTTTTGTTATCCCGCAGAATTTGAAATTTTACATTCTACGATTCAACGTGTGGTGTGTTTCACTGCGACGTATGTTGGGCAAGCTATTAACAGTGAAATGATTGAAATTTCTGGGCAGCTTGAACAGAACGAATTTGGCAATCAACGCTTGGTTGTGGGTTCAACTCGTGAAGCACGCGGGGAATATATCAAAGTGATTCGGTCAAAAACGAACTAACTTTTGTTTTGAACGCTTGCAAAAAAACCGCCCTTCGAGCTTGCTCAACGGGCGGTTTTTTTTTGATACATGGACGCAGTTTAAAGCGGTAACGCTGTTTTTTGAACTTCAGCGGCTTTATTCGGCAACACTAATTTGCCCGTTTGTCCGCACGCAGTTAGAAATAACGTCAACATAACGGTGAAAAGGATTTTTTTCATGATTCAACCGCTGGTTTTTGTGCTGATTTATTGTTTCTTCTGCGACGCTTTTTCTTGGCTGGCGTGACCGTTTCAGAATTGATTTTCGCTTTCACGGGTTCAGGTTTTTTTGCCGATTTATGTTTCGGTTTCGGCTTGGAATCCGATGATTTAAAAGGTGTTTCGGCGTTTGATTTTGACCTCGCCGTCACGCCTACCAGCATAAAATCAATTTTCTTTTCGTCCAAATCGACTCGCGCCACTTTCACTTTGACGGTGTCGCCCAAACGGTAACGAACGTTGCTGTGTTCGCCTTTGAGCTGATGACTAAGCGCGTCAAAATGGAAAAAATCCTGCCCCAAACCGCTGATATGCACCAAACCTTCAACGTAAATATCATTCAATTCAACAAAGAAACCAAACGACGTGACGGCGGAAATAACACCGACAAAATCCTCGCCCGTTTTGTCCATCATGTATTCGCATTTGAGCCAATTCGTCACATCGCGCGTAGCATCGTCGGCGCGGCGTTCATTCGCGGAACAATGTTCGCCCAACATCACCATATCGGGTACGCCGTAAATAAAACTATCCGCCTTTTTATTATGCAAACAATGGCGAATGGCGCGGTGAACCAATAAATCAGGATAACGACGAATCGGCGAAGTGAAATGCGCGTAAGCGTCTAATGCTAAACCAAAATGCCCTTTTTCTTCCGCACTGTAAACGGCTTGCGACATCGAGCGCAATAACACCGTTTGAATCAAATGCGCGTCGGGACGGTCTTTGATACTTTCAATCAGGTTCATATAATCGACAGGCGTAGGTTCATTATCGCCCGTCAACCGTAAACCTAACTCACCCAAAAAGGTGCGTAAATTGGTTAATTTTTCTTCGCTCGGCCCTTCGTGAACGCGCAACAATTTGGGCATTTTTTTACTGTTTAAATACCGTGCCGCTGCGCCGTTTGCCGCAATCATAAATTCTTCGATTAACTTATGCGCGTCGTTGCGAACGACGGGAATAATTTTATCGATTTTGCGGTTTTCACCAAACACAATGCGGGTTTCTTGCGTGTCGAAATCCATTGCACCGCGTTTTTCACGGGCAATTCGCATTGCTTGATAAAGCGCGTAAAGTTCGCGCAAATCAGGCATTAACTTGGCGTGTTTTTCGGCTAAAACCGTGTCACCTTCGACCAACATTTTTGCCACGTCGTTATACGTCAAACGCGCGTGCGATTGCATCACCGCTTCATAAAAACGAGTTCGTCCGACTTGACCTTCTTCGTCAATCAGCATTTCGCACACCATACACAACCGATCAACGTGTGGATTCAGCGAACATAAACCGTTCGACAAAATCTCTGGCAACATTGGAATCACTTGCTCTGGAAAGTAAACCGACGTGCTACGTTTATGGGCTTCGCGGTCGAGTTCTGTGCTAATTTTCACATAATGCGAAACGTCGGCAATCGCGACCAATAATTTCCAACCTTTGGGCGTTTTTTTGCAATAAACCGCATCGTCAAAATCACGGGCATCTTCGCCATCAATCGTCACTAAAGGCGTGGCGCGTAAATCGACTCGTCCTTCTTTGGCAGATTCGGGAACTTCGGCAGTGAGTGGCGCAATTTCGGCGAGTAATTCAGCTGACCAAGTGTTAGGCAATTCGTGCGTCCGAATCGCCATTTCAATTTCCATTCCGGGTGCCAAGTGATCGCCAAGAACTTCAACGATTTTGCCGAGCGGTTGGTGTAATTTCGTCGGTTGCTGAGTGATTTCCGCGACAACAATTTGACCTTGTTCAGCATTGCCAGTTTTACCGTTTTCGATTAAAACGGTTTGCGCGATATTTTTGTTATCCGGAATCACATAAGTAAAACCGTCTTCACTGTATAAACGCCCGACAATTTGATGGGTGTTGCGTTCTAAAATTTCCACCACCGCGCCTTCGCGTCGTCCTTTGCGGTCTAAACCAACAATGCGAACGATGGTACGGTCGTTGTGTAACAGCACATTCATTTCACGCGGCGATAAATATAAATCATCCGAACCGTCGTCAGGGCGAACAAAACCAAAACCATCGGCATGACCAATTACGCGCCCAACGATTAAATCTTTGTTGTTGACCAAGCAATAACGCCCGCCACGATTGAATAATAATTGCCCATCGCGTTCCATTGCGCGTAACCGACGGCGTAAGGCTTCCAAGCGTTCTTCGTCGTCCAGCGCAAATGCCGCTGCAATATCTTCACGTCCTAGCGGTCGCCCCGTATCTTCGAGCAATTGCAAAATCAGTTCGCGGCTCGGAATCGGATTATCGTATTTTTCGGCTTCACGTTCAGCGAAAGGATCGTTTTTTGACGCGAAATCAAGGGGATTTTTAGACTTTGAGGGCATTTGTAGGCGGCTTCTTTTAGGAGGAAATCAATGATAATTTGCTCATTATCATACAGGTTTAAGGCGCGAGGTAAAAGGTTAGAACGTCGAAATTACTTTCTTTGAATTGACAAGTTTACCCGCGCTGCGTATTATTCAACTCGATTCGCCGAGGTGGTGGAACGGTAGACACGCTAGCTTCAGGTGCTAGTGGGCGTAAGCCCGTGAAGGTTCAAGTCCTTTTCTCGGTACCAAAATGTAATTCATCAAACATTGAATCATTTTTCATTTTCCAAAATTAAAATCAAAAAAAAACAGAAACGGCTCAATGGATTATCCATTGAGCCGTTTCTATTTTTGCAATAAAAGCGATTTCCTAAAAAATTACCTTTTCACTCGCGTAATTTTCAACACAATCGATAACTCTTTTAGTCGTCGTATAATTTGCGCTAAATGTACGCGATTCCGCGCTGTGAGAAGAATCGAATCGGTACACGTTTGAGCATCTTGATCAACAACCGTCACGTTTTCGATATTGGAATCTGATGCTGAAATAGTCGATGCAATCGTTGCGAGTGCGCCACGTTGATTTAAAATTTCCATGCGAATTTCTGTCACAAAATCCCCTTTCGCATCTTCGCCCCATTCAACATCCAGCCAATTATTCTGTTTTTTCTTAATCATCGCGTGATTGCGGCAATCGTGTTGATGCACCACAATTCCTTTGCCCGGATTGAAAAAACCAATAATCGAATCACCTGGAATCGGACGACAACATTTCGCCATCGTGACGACCATGCCTTCCGTGCCTTTAATCATTAACGGACGATTTTTGTTTTCGGTGCCATCGTCAAGTTTAACGTGCGTCTGCACGTCGTCCTGAGTTAGTTGTTTTGCCACCAAAAACGGCATTTTGTTTCCTAATCCAATGTCTTCCAGCAATTTGTCCAGCGACTTAATACCCATCACTTTTAACAGCGTGACAATTTTTTCATCGCTGATTTGTGCCAATTGCACATTCATTGCCAGCAACTCATTTTCTAACAAACGTCGCCCTAAACTCAGAGCTTCTTGTCCTTCAATATGTTTCAAACGATTACGAATCGCGGTTCGCGCTCGGGCGGTAATCACATAATTCAGCCACAACGGATTAGGACGCGCGTGTTCCGCCGTAATAATTTCAACCGTCGCGCCACTTTCCAATTCGGTTTGCAACGGAATCAGCTGTTTATCAATTCGCGCCGCCACGCACGCATTGCCCAAATCAGTATGCACCGCGTAGGCAAAATCAACAATCGTTGAACCGCGTGGCAATTGGATAATCGCGCCATTCGGTGTAAAAACAAACACTTCTTGTGGAAACAAATCCACTTTCAAATTGTCGATAAATTCAAGTGAATCACCGGCACTTTTTTGAATTTCCAACAAGTCTTTCAACCATTCATTCGCTAATGCTTGGAAATTGCGGTTTTTATCTGGTTCAGATTTGTACAACCAATGCGCGGCAATGCCTGATTCAGACATGCGGTGCATTTCGTAGGTGCGAATTTGAATCTCAATCGGCACGCCATACGGCCCCATTAAAATGGAATGTAACGATTGATAGCCATTTTCCTTAGGCATTGCGATGTAATCTTTAAACCTGCCTGGAATCGGTTTGTATAAATTGTGCATCATACCCAGCACGCGATAACAGGCATCGACATCGTCGCAATAAATCCGAAAGGCATACACATCGAACACGTCAGCGAGTGGAATTTTTTTCTTTACCATCTTTTTATAAATGCTGTAGATATTTTTTTCACGTCCTGCCACATCACACGGAAATGCCGCTTCTTTTAATCGCGCCCGAATCGTGCTTTCGATGGTATCAATCATTTTGCGGCGATTGCCTCGCGCTTTTTTAATGGCACTATTTAAAACAGCACAGCGAAACGGATACATCGCTTCAAAACTTAACGCTTCTAGTTTATGACGAATGTTGCTCATGCCCAAACGGTTTGCAATCGGCGCATAAATATCGAGCGTTTCGCGAGCAATCCGTCGTTTTTTAGGCGGAGCCATCACGTCTAATGTTTTCATATTATGTAAACGATCGGCGAGTTTAACAATGATGACGCGCAAATCTTTTGCCATTGCCAAAAACATTTTCCGCACATTTTCCGCTTGCGCTTCGGCGTGCGATTGATTTTCAATTTTTGATAATTTGGTCACTCCATCGACTAATTCTGCGACTTCCGCGTTGAATTTTTCCGTGAGTTCTTGTTTGCTCACGCCGGTATCTTCAATCACATCATGCAAAATGGCAGCGGTAATTCCATCTGCGTCCATTCGTATTTCTGCCAAACTAATCGCTACCGCTAATGGGTGGCAAATATACGGTTCACCGCTTTTGCGAAATTGTCCAACGTGTGCAGCGGCACCAAATTCGTAAGCGCGTACACATTGAGCAATTTGTTCCGCATTTAAATAACCCGTCAATATGTTGCATAAACGTTCAACATGTTCGGCTTCGACATTTTGAAGATGTTGATTGAGTGGTGGCAATAAATGAACCGTTTTTGACACAGTTAATGTGGGCATAAGGCTGGTAGAACTCAAACTTAAAACAAAGGGTTTTCAGGAGGTTGATGATCGTGAACTTCGCCCACGCGATGCAATGCGGCAACATTGGCTTCCGTCACATGACCAGCGGCAATTTCGCGCAACGCAACGACGGTATCTTTGTCGCGGTTGCGAGGCACAAATTCGGTGGCACCGTGACTTAATTGACGTGCGCGGGTGCTGGCTAATAAAACTAATTTGAAACGGTTTTCAAGGTTGTGCAAACAATCTTCAATCGTTACTCGTGCCATTTATATCTCCAAAATTTACGGGTTAAAAAGTTATTTTTGTAAAATTGCCACAGCGGGTAATTCTTTGCCTTCTAAGAATTCTAAAAACGCGCCCCCGCCGGTGGACATATAAGAAATTTGATCGTTAATGCCATATTTATCAATCGCTGCCAACGTGTCGCCACCGCCTGCAATCGAAAATGCGTCGCTGCCTGCAATCGCGTAAGCAAGCGTTTGTGTGCCGTGCGCGAATTGCTCAATTTCAAACACACCGACGGGACCATTCCAAACGATGGTTTTGGCAGATTTTAATAAGTGGGCGTAATGCGCTGCCGTTTCGGGCCCGATGTCTAAAATTAAATCGTCGGCTTCAATATCTGCGATGTGTTTAATCGTAGCTTCAGCAGTTTCAGAAAATTCTTTCGCGCAAACCACATCGGTCGGAATTGGAATTTCAGTTCCAGCGGCTTTGGCATCGGCGATAAGTTGTTTCGCTTCATCAATTAAATCGGCTTCGTACAATGATTTGCCGACTGAAAAACCTGCTGCGGCAATAAAGGTATTCGCAATCCCGCCGCCAACAATGAGTTGATCGACTTTTTCAGAAAGTGATTTTAACACGGTTAACTTGGTCGAAACTTTTGATCCGCCCACAATTGCAATCACAGGTTTTTCAGGCGTTTCGAGTGCGCGACCTAACGCTTCTAATTCGCTTGCCAATAATGGTCCAGCACAGGCAATCGGGGCAAATTTTGCGATGGCGTGCGTCGATGCTTGAGCGCGATGGGCGGTTCCGAACGCATCCATCACAAAAATGTCGCACAATGCCGCCATTTTTTTGCCCAACTCGTCGTTATTTTTGCCTTCGCCGACGTTGAAACGCACGTTTTCACACAATACGATTTCGCCTGCGTGAATTTCAATGCCTTCGAGCCAGTCTTTTTCTAAACGAACAGGCTTATTTAACAATGTCGCTAAATGTTCCGCGACCGGCTGCAACGAGTATTCGGGATTGTATTCGCCTTCAGTCGGACGACCAATGTGTGACATCAACATCACCGCTGCGCCTGCGTTTAAGGCAAATTCAATCGTCGGCAAACTCGCTTGAATTCGCGCATCGCTGGTGACTTTGCCATTTTTGACCGGCACATTTAAATCTTCGCGAATCAATACCCGTTTGCCTGCTAACTCTAAATCGACCATGCGTAAAATCGTCATTTCTTATTCTCCTTCTTTCCATTTGATTGAACAGCCAATGCTGCTTAATTGCTCTTTCGGGCCGTGACCCGTTTCAGCCACGAGTTTCATTGCTTCAAACAAATCACGCGGCGTATTATCGGGTGTAATTTCACGACGACTCGAATCCAAACGTCCGCGATATTGCAATTCAAAATCCGCGTTGTAACCAAAAAAGTCAGGCGTGCAAATCGCGCCGTAATTTTTTGCTACTTCTTGCGTTTCGTCGAGCAAATACGGAAAACTGAAATTCAATTCATCTGACCACAGTTTCATATTTTCAAACGAATCGTCTGGATACGCCACAAAATCGTTCGGCATAATGGCGACACTGTTAATCCCAAAGGCTTTGAGTTCATTGGTATCGCGCACAATACGATTTTTCACGGCTTTGACGTACGGACAATGATTGCAAATAAACATCACCAACAATCCTTTTTCACCCATGCAATCTTTCAGTGTCCTGGTTTTACCGTCAACACCCAATAATTGAAAATCCACTGCGGGTTTGCCAAAATCACAGATTGGCGTTTCTAAAGTCACCATAAATTGCCCCTCGTTTGTTTGAAGATTAGGGCGTGATTATATATTTTATTCGAGGCAGGCGGTAAAAAACGTTTACAGTTGATAGGATTGAATCGACTTTTAATCCAGAGCGTAAATGTCATAAGAGTCACGCATTTTTTAAATTGACATGCTTCGACATAACAGATATAAAAATTCAAATCCACTGTTTAGAGTTGATTATCATGCTAAAAAATATTCGTTATTTACTTTCTTTGGGCGCACTTACTTTTAGTGTCAGCACATTTGCACTGACCTTAAATGGCACAGTCACGAATTATGACGGAGATCCTATTTTTGAAGCCGTGATTACGGCAGTGGGGTCGATAAAAACTAAATCGTCGCAGACAACTTCGCCACGAAAAATGGATCAAAAAAATCGGGAATTTGTGTCTCACATTTTGGCGGTACAGGTTGGTGAGTCCGTTGTTTTTCCAAATAGCGACAACATTCAGCATCATATTTATTCTTTTTCGCCCGCGAATTCGTTTGAAATTCAACTTTATAAAGATATTTCACCGAAACCCATTACGTTTGATAAAGCGGGAATTGTGGTTTTAGGTTGTAACATTCATGATTGGATGGTCGGTTATGTGTATGTCACCGACGCGCCTTATTTTGCCCAAACCAATGAAAAAGGCGAATGGTCGTTAAATTTGCCTGCCGATGATTACACGTTGACGTTGTGGCATCCGAACTTGGATACACCTAATAATGTGCTGGTTCAACAAATCAAATTAACGACTGAAAAGCCTGTGCCTATTGAACATAAAATTACATTGAAGACTACCTCGCGCACTGGCAAGCCACCAACGGACGACAACCAAAATTCACTTTATCAATAAAAAAAATAAAATGAATAATAAAACTTCTTCAGGCATATTTTTCATCGTGTTGCTTTGCATAATCACACCACCGCTGTTTGCCGAAAATTTTCACGGCATTCAAGCGCACGGTTTGGCGGATTTTCGTTATATTCGCACCGACAGCGATAATCAAAATAATACCGATTTCAGTAAATTTTCTGAAGGGGGTGCGAATCGGGATTTGTTTCACGTGAATGAAGCGGCGTTGACTTTACAAGGTCGGCTTGGATGGAGTTGGACAGGTTCTATCACGGCAAAATACGGACATAATGCGAAAAATCCGGTTGATATTAGCGAAGCGGTTTTGTTTTTTAAACCCGTAAGCACTTCGCCTTGGCGCGTGAATGCACGATTAGGTTCATTTTATGCGCCCATTTCACTCGAAAATACCAGCACCGCGTGGACAAGTCCGTACACACTAACGTCGTCAGCAATCAATTCGTGGGTAGGTGAAGAATTAAAAACCTTCGGCGGGGAAGCAACCGTTGGTTATCACCTTGAAAACGGTGATCACGTTGATTTTTTCGGTGCAGGTTTTGGTAATAATGATACGGCAGGAACCTTACTCGCGTTTCGCGGTTGGCGAATGCACGATTATGAAGCGACAATTTTGGATGGTTTCAAATTGCCGAATCCGGCTCACATTCAAAGTATCTTTACGCGCCAATCGTTAACTACGCAGCCGTTTGCGGAAGTAGATGGTCGTGCAGGTTATTACGCTGGCTTTAATCTCGAACGCCCCGACGCAGTGAAATTTCGTACGTTATATTATGACAACCGGGCGAATCCAACGGTTGTCGAAAATGGTCAATACGGTTGGCACACCCGTTTTGTTAGCGCAGGTTTGAAAGTCATATTGCCATTTCAATTGACGTTAATTGAACAAAGTATGTTGGGTAATACGCAAATGGGCGGTTTAGTCGGAAATCATGCGGCAATTGATGTGAATTTTTGGGCGCATTCGTTGTTACTGAGTAAAAAAATTATCGAAGGACATCGAATTAGCGTGCGTTACGATATTTTTGGTACCCATAAAAATGATGAAATTGTGCAAAATCCCAATGCAGAAAATAGCCATGCGTGGACAGCGAATTACAACTGGACACTATTCACGCATCATCAATTTAATTTTGAAGTGACGACTTCGACCAGCGATGTCACAGCGCGAACGTTACAAACTATAAATCCGTCGCAACATGAAACGCTTTGGCAAATTGGTTATCGGGTGTTTTTTTAATGCGTCATTTCACACGCTTTCGCAGTCGCTTATTGTTTTACATTATCGGTTTATTTTTGCTGACGTTAAGCTGTGTATTTGGCGTTGTTAATCAGGTTTTTCGCCAAAATAGCGAAGACAGCATTCGTCGTGAATTGATAGTGACCGAACGTATTTTTTTACGTTTATTGCACGAACGTAGTTCACAATTAACGCAACAAGCCAGCGCACTCGCCAGCGATTTTGCCTTCAAACGGGTGATGGCAACGCGCGACAATGCTACGATTTCATCAGCATTGACGAATTTAAGTACGCGGGTAAAAGCCGACGTTTCATTTTTAGTAGCGACGGATTACGGTGTAATGATTGACAGTTTTGCAGCGCAAAAAATGGGGCAACTTTTTTTTGCACCAGAATTGATTAAACAAGCTGAAGCCAAAGGCAAAGCCGCGCAACTGGTGTTAATTAACCAAAAACTGTATCAATTGATTGTCGTGCCGGTACTCGCGCCCGAACCGATTGCGTGGTTATGTTTAGGTTTTACCATAGACAACGAAGTATTGGCGCAACTGAAACAACTCACGCAAGTCGAAATAAGTTTGTTAAGTGAACAAAATACTGCGTTGCGCTTACACGTTTCAACATTGGATTTGCCTGTAAACCAAATTTTGCCGCTGTACGAAACGAATGCCGACGGCTTTTTTTGGCACACGGATAATGAATTGTATTTGAGCCGATTGGTTATTTTAGAACAAAGTGAAAACAAAAAAATTGTCGCTGTTATTGAACGGTCATGGCAAAAATCTTTAGAAAATTTTCATCAGTTGCAGTGGCTTCTGTTAATTATCGCGCTAATGAGTATTGTCGGTGCGTGTTTGGCGGCATTTTGGTTGGCAAAAACTGTGAGTAAACCCGTGCAGATTTTGGCACAAGGTGTACAAGCTATTGGGCAAGGTGATTACCGTTTTCAAGTGAACATTAACAGCCATGATGAAATCGGCAAACTCGGCACAGCGTTTAATAATATGGGCGTACAACTACTCGAAAAAGAAAAAATTCGCACATTACTTGGAAAAATGGTGTCGCCTGCTGTGGCAAATGAATTACTGAATAACGATGTTGTTTTGGGTGGCGAAGTGCGAGAAATTACGGCACTTTTTACAGATTTAGCGGGCTTTACGCGCATTGCTGAACAAATCTCACCCCAAGATTTAGTGGCGTTATTGAATAATTATTTAACATATATGAGTAGTGATATTAGTCAGCATGCAGGGGTGTTAGATAAATTTATCGGTGATGCGATTGTGGCATTTTGGGGTGCGCCACTGGATGATAATTTACACGCGAAACACGCTGTTTGTTGTGCATTGGCAATGCAAAAAACGTTACAAAAATTGCGAGATGAATGGAAAGAACGAGGTTTGCCATTATTGACGATGCGAATTGGTATTAACACGGGGTGCGCCGTCGTTGGCAATATAGGTTCCATTGACCGTTTAGATTACACCATGATTGGCGACATGGTAAATTTAGCGGCTCGATTGGAAGGCGCAAATAAATACTACGGCAGCGAAATTCTAATTTCAGAATTTACTTTTGAGCAAATTAAGCATGATTTTTTATGTCGTGAATTGGACAATGTGCGTGTGCAAGGCAAACAAAAATCGGTGGCTATTTACGAAGTAATTGCTGAAAAATCGAGTGTCACAATAGAACAACAAGCATTTTGTGTTGCCTTTTCTGACGCACTGAAATCCTTTCGAGTTAAACAATTTGATGATGCTAAAGTCCGATTCGCCGAATTAGTTGAGCGGTATCAGGATGACGCAAGTGTCTTGTATTTAGAGCGTTTAGAATCTCAGGCGACAAATACAGACGGAGCAAATTCCGCAGTGATTTATGATTTGTCGAAATAATTTTCGATTGCTTGTTATGATTACGATTCAAGCGCGGCATTGGCATTTATCGTCGATACGCGATCATTATCTGTATTTCTAATTTTAAATTTCCATAAGGAAAATTCCCATGACTGAATCTGTTATTTTTACCGTTACTGGCATGAAATGTGGCGGCTGCGAAAACAACGTAATCGAAAAATTAACGGCATTAGATGGCGTAATTAGTGCCGTTGCGAATTGCAAAGAAAACCACGTCAGCGTTGAATTCGACGCAGAAAAAATCGAAATTGAAGATTTAGAAGACGTGATTATCGCTGCTGGTTTTGGTGTGGAGTAAAAATCATGACGACCGATTCCAACTCTTCTCCAGAATTACGTTTATCTATTTTAGGCATGCGCTGCGCGGGCTGTATTGCTTCGGTTGAAGGCGCGTTAACTTCTGTCTCGGGCGTGGAATCGGTCAGTGTCAATTTCGCCGACCATTCTGCGATTGTCAAAGGTAATCCCGATATAGATGCCTTGAAAAAATCGGTGAAAGCGGCGGGTTTCGATGCGGCAATTATGGAAGGTTTTGAAGATCCCGCCGAACAAGAAGCGCAAGAATTGGCGCGTTATGCGTCGTTAATGCACAAAGCAAAAATCTCTGGCGCGTTTGGTGCGTTTTTGATGATTTTAGAGCAATTCGGTTGGATGCCGATGATGGGAATGCCAAATAGTCAGTGGTTTTGGACGTTGGTGGCGGTGATGACGCTCGGAATTATGGCGGTTTGCGGCGGGCATTTTTACAGTGGCGCGTACCAATCGTTGAAACTCAAACAATATAATATGGACACGTTAATTGCGCTCGGAACGGGGTCGGCGTGGCTGTATTCGTGCGTGATGATTGATTATTACGCCGCGTTTCCGGCGTTGTCGCAACACGCTTATTTTGAAGCAGCGGTGGTCATTTTAGCGTTTATCAATTTAGGCAACGCGCTCGAAACGCAAGCGCGGGGCAAAACCTCGGGCGCAATTCGGCAATTATTAGGCTTGCAACCCCGAACCGCGCGAGTTGTCAGAAATGGCGAAGAACTCGACGTGCCGATTGAAGAAGTCGGTTTAGGCGAAACGTTGCGCGTTCGACCCGGTGAAAAAATTCCCGTCGATGGCGTGTTGACCGAAGGACATTCGAGCGTCGATGAATCGATGTTGACGGGCGAATCAATGCCCGTCGAAAAAACGATTGGCGCGTCGGTCGCGGGCGGCACCATGAATCAAACGGGGAGCTTTTTATTTACCGCAACACGCATTGGACGTGACACCGCGTTGGCGCAAATCATCAAAAGCGTTCGGCAGGCGCAAAGTAGCAAACCGCAAATTGCGCGTTTAGCCGACCAAATTGCGAGTATTTTTGTGCCGACGGTGGTGGGAATTTCAGCGGTGACGTTTTTAATGTGGCTGATTTTTGGTGGTGAAGGTGCGTTAGCGTATGCGTTTGTCACCTCGATGACCATTTTAGTGATTGCGTGTCCGTGTGCATTGGGGCTGGCGACACCGATTTCGGTCATGGTTGCGGTGGGACGTGCGGCGCAATCGGGAATTTTGATTCGCAAAGGCGAAGCGTTGCAAACGGCGGGGAAATTGAATTGCATTATTTTGGATAAAACAGGCACCGTTACGCAAGGCAAGCCAACCGTTGCAACGGTTTTAGCGTTTGGTGATTTCGACGAAAAAGCCGTTTTACAACTTGCGGCGAGTTTAGAATCGGGTTCAGAACATCCGCTCGCAAGCAGTATTTTATCAGCGGCAAAAGCGCAGGATTTGAAATTGCATCGAATCAAACAATTCAAAGCAATTGCAGGGCGCGGCGTAATTGGGCAATGGAAAGAGCAAACGGTTTTGTTTGGCAATAAAACCTTGATGCTTGAACAAGAAATTGCCGTTGAGGATTATTTAGCGACGTTGGACGAACTTGCCGAATTGGGACAAACGCCAATGTTGTTGGCGGCGAATGGTGGAATTATTGGGATTGTTTCGGTTTCAGACCCAATCAAAACCGATTCTGCCGAAGCCGTCAAAGCGTTGAAAGCATTAGGCGTGCGTTTGATTATGGTGACGGGCGATAACGAAATTACTGCGAAGGCAATTGCGAAACAGGCGGGAATTTCCGAAGTGAAAGCGCAAGTTTTGCCCGAATTTAAAGCTGAAATCGTGCGCGAATTACAACAAGCGGGTTATTGCGTGGGCATGGTCGGTGACGGAATCAACGACGCGCCCGCTCTCGCGCAAGCCGATGTCGGTATGGCAATTGGTGGCGGAACCGACGTGGCGATTGAAAGCGCGGACATTGTGATTTTGCAAGGTTCGTTGTTGAAAGTGGCTGAAGCGATGAAATTATCGACCGCGACGTTGGCGAACATTAAACAAAATTTGTTGGGCGCGTTTTTCTATAACACAATCAGTATTCCCTTGGCGGCGGGTTTGTTTTATCCCGTTTTTGGCGTGTTGTTGAATCCCATGATTGCGGGTTTGGCAATGGCAATGTCCTCGGTGACGGTGGTTTCAAATGCCAATCGGTTGCGCTGGATGAAGTTTTAAAACTCAAAAGAGAATTCATGAAAAAACTACTTTTAATCACGGGGTTGATGTTTGCCTTGGTCGGTTTGGCTGAAGCGCAATTGGCTTCGCCAACGCTTTTAACGCCTACAGATGCAGTAAATTTACCGCTCAAAAAATCCGCAAAATTTACTTGGCAAAAAGTGACAGGCGCATCGAAATATCGGCTGATTTTTTCTAACGATAAAAGTTTTGCGAATTACGATGCGAACAAATTTAAATGTTTAAATGCCAAAACGTGTTTTTTGTACACCGTCGCATCGCCGTCTTATAACGTCGCGGCAACTCATGCGCTATTGAAAACAGATGGCAATTATTTCTGGCAAGCGCAATCCGTTGGCAAAACCACCGCAGATAACAGCAAAACGGGTGAAATTCGGGCGTTTAGTGTTGGCGTAAAAACAACGGGCTACACAAAAATTGCCAACAATGGTTCAGAACTTCCTGATGATGCCCAACTCGGCACCGCGCCAACTGATTGGGCTTGCACTCAAGACAACAAAACGGGTTTGATTTGGGAGATAAAAACTGATAATCCCGAATCGCCTTTGCGTTTCAAGGATTCGATGTACACAAACTACACCGCTGATTATCCAAAATGTAACGACGGCGGTGCCGGTTGGTGTAGTACATTATTTACTGGCAAATACGGCGATAGCACTAACACCGATGGTTTTGTGAAAGCTGTGAATGCAACCAATTTGTGTGGCAAAAATGATTGGCGGTTACCGACCGTAGATGAATTATTAGGCATTGTAAAATCTGGCTCCGCGCCACCAATCGACACCTTTTATTTTCCCGACATAAAAAGCAATTATGGGTTTTGGTCTTCTTCGCCTTATGCTGATCGTGGTCTTGTCACCACTTTGTATGTGAGCTTCATCGACGGTCATTCATACGGTCTCAATAAGATTGGCAGCAATAGCGTTAGGTTGGTGCGGTAGCGATAGTCTTTTGATTTTGTGCGGGTGTGTTCTAAATCTGCCCGTGTGGGATTTTTGAATGGTGATTTTTTGGGAGAAAAATAAAAATGACAATGACCATAAGTATTGACGATGGACTGTATCAACAAGCCAAAATGCAAGCGCAAGCGGAGCGGCGTTCAATTACGCAGCAGATAGAATGGTGGGCAACGATTGGCAAAGCGGCGTTAGATAATCCCGATTTACCGATTGATTTTATTCATGATTTATTGATTGCAAACGCGGAGGATAGGTCGTTAGCAACGCCATTTGTGCCTCAAGGAAAACGAGAAAATGGATGATATTTGTGTTGAGCAAAGTGCAATGTTTCGACGGGTTTATAAAAAGTTGCACTCAAACCAACAAGCCGATGTCGATGATGCCGTTGCGGAGATTGTGGAAAATCCAACTATCGGCGAACCTAAAATTGGTGATTTGGCAGGGATTTTTATACACAAGTTTAAATGTAATGGACAATTAACGTTGCTTGCCTACAAATATGACCCGAAAACTCGTTTTTTGTTATTGCTTGGTTCGCATGAAAATTTTTATCGAAATTTGAAGCGAGAATTGTGAGCAGCTAAATTTATACAGGTACGGAATTTTATGAAATTACAAAAAATGGTTTTAGGTTTGGCGACGTTGGCATTGAGTTTAAACGGCTTCGCAGCAGATTTAACGCGCGTTGAAATCGAACAAAAATTAAAAAGTGCAGACAAAACGCACGTTGCCGATTTGCGCCGCAAAGATTTTCGCACGTTGGATTTGTCGAAACTCGATTTTCGCAACGCGGATTTGTGGGGAACGGATTTGCGTGACGCGAATTTGAATGACAGCGATTTGTCGAATTTAAATTTAGATTTAACGGTGATGACACGGATTCATTTTGCCCACGCGAATTTGTCGAACACCAGTATTTTTGGCGTGAGCATGATGGATGCTGATTTGAGTGGCGCGAATTTAAGCGGCTCGCGTTTCATTGCGAATTTGGATCGCGCGAATTTAAAAGACGCAAATTTGACCAACGCGAATTGGGGGGTTGACATGAAAAATCAGCCCATGGGTTTGATGCGCGTGAGTTTGAACGGCGCAAATTTGTCGAATGCGAATTTAACGAGCGCGAATTTGAATCGGGCGTTGATGAAACGGGTTGATTTAACGGGCGCGAATTTGACGAATGCCGATTTAACAATGGCGGATTTGAGTGGCAGTCATTTAGAAAATGTGAATTTCAAAGGGACGAATTTGAGCGGTACAAAATTTGGGTTTATTAAAGACAAAACTATTTTTAATGGCGCGTTGAATGTCAATGCGGCGATTTTTGAAGAGTAAAAATGCGAATTTCAAGACTTTACACCAACGCCGCGTTACAAACCGGCAGCACAATTGAACTAGACGACGACAACGCGCATTACGCCCGAAGCGTTTTGCGTTTGAAAAACGACGCGCCAATTATTTTATTCAACGGAACTAGCGGCGAATTCGTCGGTAAAATTCTCGAAGTCAGCCGTAAATCGGTGCGGGTTGAATTAGAAAAACACGTTGAGCGTTCGGTCGAATCAAACTTAAAAATTCAATTAGGTTTAGGAATTTCGCGCGGCGACAGAATGGATTTTTCAGTACAAAAAGCGGTGGAATTAGGCGTAACCTCAATCACGCCGTTGATTACCGAGCGTTGCGTGGTGCAATTCAAAGACGAAAAGAAATCACAACGTTGGCAACATTGGCAAAAAATTATTCAACACGCCGCCGAACAAAGTGGACGCACGGTTTTACCTGATTTTGCGGACGTTTCGGTGTTGAATTCTTGGGTGACAAAACAGAATGGATTGAAAGTTTTTTTAGATCCGTATGCTGAAAAAAACTTAGCGCAACTTTCGCCAGAAAATAATTCAGTCACATTATTAACAGGCCCCGAAGGTGGTTTTTCCAGCGCAGAACGTGATATTGCGAAAGCGGCGGGATTTATTCCAGTTCGATTAGGCGCACGAATTTTACGCACTGAAACCGCGTCACTCGCGGCATTATCAGCGGTTCAGATGTTGTGGGGCGATTTTCAATAATGCGTCGGGCGATTGTTTATGCGTTGGTGCCGATGTTGGTGTTGTTCATAATAACGAGTAGCGCGTGTGTGTTCAGCTATTTGATTGCGTTGAGTTTTAATGACCCAACCATTTTGCGAAAATTGATGATTCGGTTGTCGCAAATCTTGTTGTTGTTGAGTATTTTTCCCGTTTCAAAATGGCTGGGTTTGAACAAAGAAATGCTCGGTTACGCGCCATTCAAAACGATGTTGAAACAATTTTGGCGTGGTTTTGGTTTGAGTTTGCTCATTTTGTTGCCGGTATTTTTTACACTTAACATTTTGGGCGTGCATTGCATCGACATGACCAAAGCGTGGACGTTTGGCTGGATGGCAAAAAAATTCGGTATTGCATTTGGATTGGGGTTATTGATTGGCATCGTTGAAGAATCGGTGTTTCGGGGTTTGTTGCTGACTAGTTTAAGGAAGTATTTGTCGCCATTTTTAGCCGTTTTAATCAGTTCGATTTATTACGCAGGCTTACATTTTTTAGACAGTAAATCGCCTGTTTCAGAAGAAACGTTGAGTTGGAATGGCAGCTTTCAATTATTGGGCGAGGCGTATCACAACGTTTTTGCGATGCAAGAACCGACCGCGTTTCTGGCATTGTGCGCGGTAGGATTATTTCTGGGCGTGTTGCGATTACGCGGTGACATAAATTTGGCGTTGTGTATCGGTTGCCACACGGGCTGGGTGACGCTGATTCGTATGAATAAATCGACTATGAGTGTGGATTTGAACACGCCGTATTCATTTTTAGTTAGTCACTATGACGGCGTGATTGGTTTATTCGTGGCTGGTTGGTTGCTGTTTGCGCTGGCGAGTTATTGGTTATTCTCGAAAGTTATCAAACTGTAACGGTTGTTCTAAATCAGAACTTCGCAAAAATTGAATGGTGGATTGTAAATCGTCGCGATTTTTCCCATTCACACGCAACTTTTCACCTTGAATAGCGGCTTGAACTTTGAGTTTATTGTCTTTGATGAGTTTGACGATTTTTTTGGCTAATATGGATTCAATGCCTTGTTTCAGTTCGACTTCTTGACGCATGAGTTTTCCGCTACCTTTGGGGTCTTTCACTTCCATGCAGGCAATATCAATGCCGCGTTTCGTGAGTTTGGAACAGAGAACGCTAAACATTTGTTGTAATTGAAAGGTCGATTCCGATACCATCACAATGGTGGTTTCGTTGAGTTCAAAACTTGAATCTGTACCTTTAAAATCAAAGCGCGTGGACACTTCTTTGTTGGCTTGATCGACGGCATTTTTTGCTTCGTGAACATCAAATTCGGAAATAATATCAAATGAGGGCATAAATATAGTTGATTAGTGAATAATGGCGTGCCTTATAATATGACAAAATTATTTAAACATACAAATTTGAGATTTCTATTATGGTTTTAACTTCGATTCATTTACTGGTGTACACTGCGTTATTTTTTATTGTTGGAATGTATAAACCGCATTGGCCGTTGTTTTTTATGAAACAGCCGACGCGATTTCTGGTGTCGTCGATTACGTTGGTTGCGATTATGGGAGGCGTGACACTTTATGGGGAGGGGCATAAAGAAGAATTGTTACTCGCAAAAAAAGCGGCTGAAAAGGCGGCTCTAGTTTCAGAAATTCCTGAAGCGAAATAATTTTTAACAAATTTTGGAATTATAGCGATGAGAGTTAATCATTTTGTTCAAGCGACTTTAGCAGTTGCGTTATTAAGTATGAGTGCCAGCAGTTATGCGTATTCAGCTGGTGAAGTCGAAGAAACGTGTAAAAAACCACAGGTTCGTGAATTTAGTCTACCAACGTACGAAGAGCCAGAAAAAATTGAAGTAGCGGCAGAATCTGAATTCTCATTTAAACTGTCGGAATGGACTGATCCAAGCACAATTAAGGTCACAATGAAGGATCAATTAGTGCCAGTTGTTATTGAAAGTAACAGTAGTTTTTATAAAGTGACAGCTAAAATACCCGTTGAATATGCGGGGAAATTTGTGCGTATCAATTTGTTTTCAAAAGCAATTTTGGGATGTTATGACCAAAAAGGCTGGTTGATTAAAGTTTCAGAGTAAGTAATTTTTAAAAATAATTGTAAAAAGTTTTTGACAAATCCTGAAAAATCTCTATAATTATAAAACTCAGCTCCAGACAAGCAGCTTGAGAAGCTCTTTAAAAACTAAATCAAAATAATTTGTGTGGGTGCTTGTGTTGCTAGATATGATTACATAAATAATCGACACAAGAACGAAACACAGTAATTCAAAAGCAATTTTAAATTATGTTAGTGAATTCTAGTCGAGCCAAAAATTGGCAACTCATTTTAGAGTTGCAAAACTGATCTAAACTGAAGAGTTTGATCATGGCTC
>CAIQDI010000002.1 GCA_903870545.1 uncultured Pseudomonadota bacterium | reverse complement strand
TTGGAATATAACCACCGTTCAAATCCGCTGCTGTTGCGCTGCCACTGACATTCACGTTGACCGCTGTATTCGCGGGAACGTTGGTGGTTTGCAAACTCAAATTCACCGTGTCGCCTTCGTTCACATTGAATTTATCGACGCTCAATGAATACGTTGGTTTTGCTGGCTGTACAAAAATCGGCGAACTGCTAACTTTTTCAAAGTTGCCCAAACCGTCGGTGTAACTGACTTGCACGCTGATATTTTTGTTCACGTCGTCGTTGATGGGCGTGTAATTCGGTTGCGTTTTGCCGTTGATGATTGCGCCGTTGCTGAACCATTGAAAATTAAACGCCCCCACGCCGTCTAAATCCTGCACATTGTTTTGAACGGTCAATGTTTGTCCGACTTTCGCGTCGCCATTGATGCTGACGTTACCAGTTGGTGGATTATTCATCGGGTCATTGACGTTAATGGTCACGAATTTTGACGAATCATTCGATAAGATGAACGTTAAATTTTCAGTGCCTTCCGTGATTTTGTCTTTCAAAAAACTCAGCGGAATTGTTGCTTTGCCATCCGCACCAACAAAAAACGAATTTGGAATATAACCACCGTTCAAATCCGCTGCTGTTGCGCTGCCACTGACATTCACGTTGACCGCTGTATTCGCGGGAACGTTGGTGGTTTGCAGCGTTAAATTTACCGTACCACCCTCGTCAACGTTGTTTTTATCAACAAACAAATTATACGTTGGCGACGGCGCGGCTTGCACAATGACGTTGCCGCTGGTCATAGTTTCAGGGTTGCCGAGCATATCGGTGTAATTCGCTTTCACGGTAATCGTTCTACCGGTGTCGGTTGTTGAAACGGTGTAATTGTAACCGCTCGCAACCAGCGAATTATCGACAAACCATTGATAATTCACCGCGCCATTGATGCCGTCCGCATCGTAAAGCGTGCTGTTTACCGACAACATTACGCCCGCTTTGGCAAAGCCATCGATTTTAATATCGCCAGTGGGCGCGTGATTGTTAGAAGCGATATTTAAATTCAATGCGCCTTGAATATCGCCCCCTTTGCCATCAGATAAAATGTAATCAAAAACAACATTACCGCTGTAATTTGTTTCGGGGACAAACGACCAGCTACCATTTCCTGAATCCGTTAATTCACCACTATCCGCCCAAAACCCCGCGATTTTTAACGTATCACCATCGGGGTCTGAAAAACCTTGCAGCAGCGTTGATTCATAAAGCGTGTAAGTCGTATTTTGTGAACCGTTTGCAAGCGTTCCTGTTGCATTGCCGATTGGATTTTGATTTGCCATTGCTCAATACCTCTTGTCTAAAGTTTGTTTTGATTGGTTTCAAGCGTTTTCAAAAAATCACGCATTTCTTGATTATCCACACGCTGATAAATTTCTAATACGGGCAATGTTAAACCAATCGATTCAAAGGTCACGTCATCACCCAGAAAATAATAACTTGAACGCCAATCTTCCGATTTACGGCAAATTTCAATTTCAACATGGTCTTGTTCGATTAAAACGTATTCTTCAAGTGTTGGAATAGTTTGATAAATTTTACGTTTCAAATCTTTATCAAATTTGCGTGTGGAATTTGATAACACTTCAACAATCAAACGTGGCGATTCACTGAAATGTTTGCTGCCATCTTCGTTGTTACAACTGACTAGCACGTCGGGATAAAAGTATTTGTTGCCTTTGTCGATGCGAACTTTTATATCAGAGCTGAATGCTTCACAGGGCGAGCCTTTTAAATGCTGACTAAATTCGCTACTGACGTTAAGCGTTAATCGTTGGTGATTGATGCTTGCTCCTGTCATGGCAAAAATTCCACCATTAAAGTATTCGTGTTTTGATTCGCTATTTTCTTCAAATTCAAGATATTCTGCTTCTGTGTAATAGTGCAGTTTGTAATTGGGGCGGCTCATTTTGACTTTCTCCTATTTCTTAATTGCCGTCACAACGCGGCTTACGTTATTGGCTGAATTCATATCGTTGCTATCGGTCAATGCCAATGCTGAAACACTCGCGCCACCTGATTTTGTGTAAATAACGGTAATTGCACGACTTGCATTCGCACCCGCCGCAAGATTCCCCAAAGAACACGTTAGACTTTTGCCTGTTGTCACACAATCCGACGGCATTGAAACAATCGAAACATTGCGCGGTGGAAGATAAAATTTCAGCGATGAATTATTTGCTGTTCCCATGCCGTTATTGGTAACGGTGGCGGTGTAAGTGAGGTTTTCGTTGATTTTGACACGGGTTGTTGAGGCTGAAAGGGTGGTTGATAAATCCACACCGACCGACACAACCGGCGTTATCGCGACCGCGCCTGAATTTGAAAGCGTGCCACGAACCAGGCGGGCTGAGAAAGTATTTGTTTTCGAGTTAAAGAAACTCGAACTAAAATAAAAATTCACAGACCAAAAATTATCTGCCCGTCCCGCTGTAGGTGTGGTTGTCCAAAATTCATTGCTCGGTGCATCAGGGAAAATCACTAAATTCGTGGACGGATTAGATTTCGTATAATCAACGATTGTTTGTAATTCGCGTAAACTTGGTAAACGCCAATCCGTTTGCCCCCCCACATTACTGGTCAATTTTGCCGCATCCGCTTGGGTATAAGTTGCCGCTTTACCGTCACAATTACTACCGTTCCACGTTTGTCCGACCGCGCATCGCTGCCAGATTAACCCCGTTTTATTATTGGTCGCTGTGCCATTTTTGTTATCTACAAAATCAGCGAGCTTTAAAGTATCAAAGTAAAAAGACTGTCCCCCACGCACAAGACGGACTGCATAGCCGTCGTTCCTGCTATAGCTGAAAGTGACACCGTCACCAAAGTCCACAATCCATGCGTGGCTCTGACCCGAATAAGTAGCATAGTCCGAAGCCGACCAAAAATAAGTTGTGTGAGGATTGGGGAAAATGAATTTATTCATGGCGGGATTGCTTGTTTTTAAATCCACGATACTCAAGAGTTCTGAAATGTTTGGCACGCGCCAATCGGATTGTCCGCCTAAATTGCTGGTGAGTGCGAGAGCGTCGGTGTGGGTGTAATTTTTTGCCGTGCCGTCGCAGGAACCGGTGGAAATGTTGAACGTTTGCCCGCCCGCGCACGCTTGCCAGATTAAACCAGAAACGGTGTCAGTCACGGTGCCGTCGCCGTTGTTGGTAAAACCGTCGATGGTATTGGTGAAACCGTCGGCAAAAGCGTTGGTCGCAAACGCGAAAAGTAACAGCGGGAGGAGTTTTGTTTTCATGGTGTTTCCAGTTTGAAAAAATGTTGAACGCAGTTTAAACCCTGTTTCGTAATTGTTCTATTGCTGAAACGGCTAATCCGGTTATTTTTGCAATTTGTTCGTTAGTCATGACTGCAAGTAGGTTTTTGGCAACTTCGATTTTTCCTTGCTCGATGCCTTGTTCGATGCCTTGTTCGATGCCTTGCTCGATGCCTTGCTCGATGCCTTGCTCGATGCCTTTAGCGATTCCTTTCTGAAGACCTTCGAGCCGCGCGGTTTCAATCACATTTTGATTGCGATGAATTTCCATTTCTTGCGCGTCATAAACCGCTAATTCTTCAGCTGACCATTGATGTTGTTCGGCGATTTCGTAAGCCAATTTTAATGCTTCGGTATTGGCATTTTCAGGAATGTGATCCAGATCAATCGCTTGTTGAATGAAATAAATCCATTTATCGGCAACGGTTTCGAGTTCGCCTTCAGACTTTTTGAACTTTTTTAACTCGACAAAATTCCATTCCAAATCGCTCAAATCGCGTTGATTAGTTTCACGGTTAATAATCAAATGCCGTGTGAAATGGTGGGTCGAATTCGCAAACGCATCAAAATTCAAAATGCCCAAAAAAATGACGGGTTTCAGTTTGTGGTAATTTTCGCCGACCGATAACTGCTGGCTGTAGGCTTTGGAGCTGTAATAAATCGCGCGTTGTGAAAACCAGGCTTCTTTAGCGACTTGCATTTCAACAATAAATTCGCGCTCGGAACTGTCTTTGGCTTTCACATCGAGACTAGTATTTTTCAAGCCGTTGTATTTGGGCGGCTGATACGAATTTAAAATTTCCACGCTTTCAATCGGATAATCGAGTTCTAACATTTCGTTGAGAAACTCAATCAAAATGCTTTTGTGTGCGTCATTACCAAATATTTTTTTGAACGCAATGTCAGTTTTTGGGTCTACGAATTTCATGCGAATTTCTCCAGTATGTTTTGTGTTTTTAGCAAAAGACTAAGTTGTGAAAGCAGTTTAAACCTTGTTGCGTAATTGTTCTATTTGAGAAGCCTCTAATCCGGTTATTTTTACCTTTTGCGTAAAGCCGCGATTTCCCTGTAAACCGCCGGTGTGTAACGCGATAATGCGTTGTCCGCGCGAAAAATGATTCTTCGCAATCAAATCGTACAGCGCGAAAACTAATTTTCCGGTGTAAATCGGCTCTAACAAAATGCCCGTTTGCACCGTGAAATCCGCCATAAATGTGTGCAATTCCACGGTCATTTTCGCAAAACCGCCGTGGTGATAATCCAAAAAAATGTGCCAATTATCACGCGGTTTTTCTACTAATTGCGCGACATCGTGATTCAAAAAGGCGGCATTTTTTAACGCGGCAAAACCCAAAACTGCGACGTTTTCAGGTGCCGCCGAAATCAATCCCGCCAACGTCGTACCGGTTCCGCACGCCACACAAAGCACGTCGTAATCCTGTTCAATTTCGTCCACCAATTCGCGCATACCTTGCAACGCCAACGTTGACGCGCCTCCTTCGGGCAACCAATATTCATTTTCGGCACCATTTGGCAAACTGTCCCACGTTTTATAATCGCGCAAGGTTCGATAATCGCCGCGCGAAACAAAACGTAATTCCATGCCGAAGGCTTTTAAATCCTGCAATGTGGGCGTGTCGATTTCTTCACCGCGAATCAAACCCACCGTTTTCAAACCTAACATTTTTCCCACAAACGCCAGCGCGTGCAAATGATTGGAATACGCGCCACCCATGCTGATTAACGTGGTTTTGTTCAGATTGAGCGCGTGATTCAGACTGTATTTTAGTTTGCGCCATTTGTTACCAGAAATAATCGGATGCAATAAATCATCGCGTTTCAACCACAATTCCACGCCGTGTTTTTCCAAAAAAGGCGAGCGAATCGGCGTTAAAATCGACGGCGAAAAGGTGCGTTCGAGTTGTTCAAGTGTCGCGTGCATAAAATCTCCGTTTTTAGAATAAAAATAAAACCATTAAGCGGTAAAATAACCGTCCCGCCACCCATTCGCTTTAAGAAACCACATTTATGAATCCCATTTTTTACCGTCTGGCGCGATTACGCGGACTGGCTTTTTTAGGTTTATTGTTAATCACGTTGGGCATTTTAGGCGGCATGATTTGGCGCACGCATCATCATTTTGAAGCCGCGCTGTCTTACGTTAATTATTCGCACCGCATTCAAAATGTGTCGGTGGATTTGCAACAATCGGTCATTGCGCGTTTAACTGATAAAACCGCCGATGCGTCGCCGAAATTACCGACCACGTTGTTGTCAGAAATCGACAGTTTAATGACGGATCGCAATTATTTGTCGGAAACGACCCGCCAACATTTAGAAAGCGTTCGGGCGTTATTGACGCAAAGCCAAAGTCTCGACAAAAATCAGCAGCGACAAAGTTTGATTTTGGTGTTGAAAGCAATGAGTGAAATTTTGGATAACGAAACGCTGCAACGTGAACAAATGCTGGAAGATATTAACCTCGATACGCAATCAGAATTGTACGTCGCGTTGGTTATATTTGGCGCGATTTTTATCGGCACCATTGTGTTTTTGAAACGGCGAATTTTGCACCCGTTGAACGATTTGCGCGAACTTTTAGAACATATCACCGACGAAAATTACACGCCGATTGCCACGAAACATCTGGATTCGTTGTTGTTGCCGGTTTTTCACAGTTACAACGACATGGTGAAACATCTCAGCGAACTGGAAGAAACGAAACGGGAATACGCGCAATCGTTGCAACGCGAAGTGCGCCTGGCGACGCAAGCGTTATTGGAACAGCAGCACAGTTTGGCGCGAGCGGAACGATTGGCGGCGATTGGCGAAGTGTCGGCGGAATTGGCGCACGAAATTCGGAATCCGTTGGCGGGCATTCAAATGGCGTTTAATAATTTACGCCGTGAAATCGACAATGAAAATCAATGTGAACGCATGGCGTTGATTGATAGCGAATTGAAACGATTGGCGCGATTGCTCAATGACATGCTGAACGCCAGCAAACACACGCCCGAAATTCCCAGTCAATTTAATTTAAGCGTGCTGATTCATGATTTGGTCACGTTGGTGCGTTATCAAATTCCCGAAAATCTGCAATTGCAATTTGCCGTGCCGAACGCTTTGACGGTTTATTTGCCCGAAAGTGGTTTGCGCCAAGCGTTGTTAAATTTGCTGCTGAATTCGGCGGATGCGTTGGAAGGAAAAAGTGGTGAAATTCTTATTTCGGTCAGTCAAACCGCTGAAAATGTGCAAATTGAAGTGCGTGATAATGGACAAGGTTTTGCTCAAGAATGGCTGGATTATGGCATTCGTCCATTCCGCACCAGTCGTGAACGTGGAACAGGTTTGGGTTTGGCGATGGTGCAACGTTTTGTGAAAAATAATAACGGGATTTTGACGTTGGATAATAATCACGGGGCGATTGTGCAGATAACGTTGCCGAATAAAACAAGCGATGCCTGCCGCGACAGTCAAGCTGTGCAATAATGACGCATTATTCTTTTTTTATTAGCGACACTTCAAATGCCTTTACGTTATATCGAAAAAATTTTACGCGCGTCTGTTTATGACGTGGCGATTGAAACGCCGTTGGATTTTGCCCGCGCGTTATCGACTCGCACCCAAAACCACGTTTTTCTAAAACGCGAAGATTTGCAATCGGTGTTTTCATTCAAATTGCGTGGCGCGTACAACAAAATGGCGTTGCTCAGTGAAAGCGAAAAAACACGCGGCGTGATGGCGGCTTCAGCGGGAAATCACGCGCAAGGCGTAGCGTTAGCAGCACAACGGTTGGGCATTAACGCGCTGATTGTGATGCCAACGACCACGCCAGAAATCAAAATCCAATCCGTCAAAGCGATGGGCGCAAATATAATTTTGTTCGGCGATTCTTACAGCGAGGCTTACGAACACGCCAACGAATTAGCCAAAAAATCGGGGCGCGTTTTCGTGCATCCTTACGACGATGACGACGTAATTGCAGGGCAGGGAACGGTGGCAATGGAAATTTTGCGTCAACAAACGGGAAAGTTAGACGCAATTTTTGTTCCCGTTGGCGGTGGCGGATTGATTGCGGGAATCGCGGTTTACGCCAAATTTGTGCGCCCCGATATTAAAATTATTGGCGTAGAACCCGAAGATTCCGATTGTTTAAATCAAGCCTTGAAAGCCGGTGAACGGGTAATTTTGGAGCAAGTCGGCTTATTCGCGGACGGCGTGGCGGTGAAACAAATCGGCGAAAGACCGTTTGCGTTGGCGCAAAAATACGTCGATGAAGTGATTACCGTTTCAACCGATGAAATTTGCGCGGCAATTAAAGATATTTTCGATGATACCCGTTCGATTGCTGAACCCGCTGGCGCGTTGGCAATTGCTGGTTTGAAAAAATATGCCGAACGCGAAAATTTAATTGGTCAAACGCTCGTCGCCATCGACAGTGGCGCAAATATCAATTTTGATCGGTTGCGCTACGTTGCCGAACGCGCTCAAGTTGGCGAATATCGAGAAATTTTATTAGCTGTCACCATTCCTGAAATCGCGGGAAGTTTTTTGCGTTTTTGCCAATTATTAAACGGGCGAAATATCACGGAATTCAATTATCGTTATTTTGATGCCGCCAACGCGCAAGTTTTTGTCGGTATTTCCAGCAGCGGCGAATTCAAAGACCGTGCCGCGTTGATTGAAGATTTACAAACGAAAGGCTTCGACGTGGTCGATATGACGGCGAACGATTTGGCGAAAGAACACATTCGTTACATGGTTGGCGGTCACGCGCCGTGCAATTTGAACGAAGTGATTTACAGCGTGGAATTCCCCGAACGTCCGAGCGCGTTGCTCAGTTTTTTAACGGAATTGGGCGGACGGTGGAATATCAGTTTGTTTCATTATCGCAACCACGGCGCGGCATTTGGCAAAGTGTTAATCGGTTTGCAAATCGAAGCCGCGCAACAAGCCGATTTTCACGCTTGTTTGCACGCATTGGGATTTGGTTTTCACGAAGAAACGCACAATCCGGCGTATCGATTATTTTCAGGAGGACAAGCGAAATAATGCGCCAACTTGTTTTAATTTTTAGCTTGGTGATTGGATTTAATGCCGCTCACGCCAATGAATTCGCGGCGGAAATTAAACACGCGGAAACCGTGGTGCAACATGGCGATTATATTTTGACGGCGGATTTGGATTATCACCTCAGTCCGCAAGCGAACGAAGCGTTACAAAATGGCGTGCCGTTGTGTTGGAAAATTAACGTTAAATTGCAACAGCAGCATGATTTTTGGTTCAATCAAACGCTGTCAAAATATGCGCTGCGGTATCGATTGCAATATCACGCACTGTTGAATATGTATCGGGTGCGGAATGAAAATACCGGCGAAGTGCAGAGTTTTTCAACATTGGCGGCGGCGTTAAATGTCATGGCGACGGTGCGGGATGTGCGCGTGATTGCCGCTAAAGATGTGTTGGCAGACGCGCATTATTCAGTGGGCATTCAAGTTATTTTTGAAGATGAAAAATTGCCATTGCCGCTGCAAACTCAAGTGATTGCAAACCCACAATGGCAATTGTCGAGCGATTGGACTTATTGGAATATGCTAAAAATTCGTAATTACTCAGCCCCTACCTCATAAAAATAAAACCGATTTAAAATCATTGTTACGGATTAGAACCAGCAACATGAACAGTCGCCATCATGCCGCCATCTTCATGCTCTAAAATATGACAGTGATAAACAAAATCCCCTGTTATGGCAAACGGAATTTCCACAGTAACACTGGTAGGTACGCATTCACCGCTGCGCCATTTAGCGATTGAGCCATCACAACCACTACCGTCAGTTATGGCACCATTGCTACCTACCCCATCAGTTCCTGAGAAAACAGGAACATTGTCTTGAAGGACACCGCCAATAGATGAACCACCCGTTATTTCGCTAGAAGTTAATACTCTAAATTTTGTTTGATGAATGTGGAAATTATGATCCTCAGAAGCTAAGTTAATGAGTTCCCAACGTTCGTTTACGGGTGTATTTCCTGTGCCTAATGGTACACAAATAGATTTTGTCGCCGTCGGAAACGCCATAACATCTTGTAAAACTTGTCCATTAGCAGGGATATACCGATTAAGAATTCCATTAGTATTATCAGTTACATTCCCCGTTGTTCCTCGTACATTGACAATTCCTTGAGTCTCAGATTGAACGGTTCCACTTTTATCTACAATTTTCCCATCGGCGTTTATTAAGTCATAACCCAAGCCGAATTCTTCTGCATCGTTGTTTGTATGATCTATTCCAAAGAAAATACGACGTTTCCAACCAGTAGGCAAAGGTTGGCAATTTGTGGCATCAGAAGGTACTTTCGCATTTGCCAAAGTTAAATCTTTAGCGATAGCTTTCATATTTAAACCCAGCGCATTGTGTTTTGTATCTTTGACATTAAGAACTGGTGGTGCTGTTGTGTTTTTACTTGCAAAAGTAACACTCGCTAAATCAATAGGTGGCCAATCATCAGCAATACCCGCAACATTGCCAGTACCTGTTGAATAACCTTTGGTTTCAAAAATAGCCGTACTGTCATCTCCCTTGATGACTTTGCCATAAATATCACGATTTACAACCCAAACTTCTGCCCTAGCACTCGGCATTAAATGTAACCGATTGACACAAATTGATTTGGGATTATTCGGTATCGATGTTGGGCAGTTAATTGCAACAAATTTAGCTCCGCCAATTTGATTTTGAGTAACCGTATTTGCTGCTGTAGAAGGTGTGACACTAATTCCATCTACAGACAGCAATTGCATTATCATTGGATCGGTTTTAGTCTCGATGCTACCATTTTTTGTAGTTTTTGTGAGTTGTAAATCATAAGTCGCACTCGCGGATGAATTGGTAATTCTCCAAATTTCACCACTTAACGATTTAACGTTGATATTAGGATAAAGCTGCCCATTAAGGGTGAAGCTCCATGTATTACCGTCATTACTATCTCCATCGTTGCTTATACATTGACCAGGTTTAGGTGTTGCCTTATCTAAATCACCACAAAAACCAGGATCTAATTGGTCGCTTAATGTGTTGTTATTAGCTTTAATTTGAGTATCTTTTAAAATTAAATGCCGAATAGTTGTACTACTTGGCGACAAATTCGTTACATAATCATCGACTCCACCAACGGTAATAATTCCAGAAAGTCCCGCTGTAATTTGGTTTAACGAAATACCATGAGGATGCGGATGAAACCAAAACAAACCAGACGGATGATTTGGTGGAATCGCAATTTGATAATCCGTTGAATCAGTGTTGACTGGCATTGCTACGCCACCATGAATCATTGACTGAGGAATAACAGCCGAAGAGATAATTTGTTCAGGCGTTGATAAATTAGAATCGTCATTTGTACCTAAACCACTAATTTTTAATAAAGCAGGATTTTTTGAATTAAATGTTAATACAAAAATGTTATCACCGTATTTATTAGGTGATGTTAGATTTGGCGATACAAGCATTCCATGGGTATGGAAATTTGTTGGATTTTGTAATAAAGACGCTTCACCATTTATCGTTCCTGCCTCTAATCCGTGCCTTGCATCAGGAATTAAAGGTAATTGATTTACTAAATGAACTTTTAAAGTATCACCTGCTTTTAGTTGTAATCGTGACCCACCGTAAAGATTTAAATTTGGGTTTTTACACGAATTTAAATCACTATTCGCAAATCGGCGTTCGCAAATCTCATAACCCCATGCGCCACCTGACTCAGGCAAACTTAACGAACCAATAAGAACTGGCTTTGCTATTATCACCAAATCAAGCAATTTTTTTGAGCTAGTAAATACAGGCGGATCCACTAAATCCGCCGCGTAAACCGGCAAGCTAGTAAAAAAAATAGCAGCAAATATAGCCAACTTTACGCCGTGATGTAATGAATTTGATTTTTTTAACATGAGATTCTCGAAATTTATCCTAATTAGCGAAAGACCCGCCATTCACGATAAATGTCAGGTAATTTTCGTTTTTAAATTGTAAATTAGACAGATTTTCTGCCTGTGAATTTATCTGGATTTAGACTGACTTTTGGAATCGAATTCCAGTTTCTAGTGTCTTCGCTCCAGCGAGCGCGATGTGTCTATTTCACCATTTGGTAGACGATTTTTCGTTGTTTCAAATAATGCCAAATCGTCGTCCGTGTGTCACAAAACGAATAGGATTCGTGTCTCTGCTGCCATTCTTGTATCCCTCGAATAGTTGAAATTACAGATTAAACACATAACCCACTGAATTAACATTCCCAGCAATATCAATCAAAACGCCCGCGTTCACTAAAAACTCGTCACCTTTCACAATGCTTGGCGATGTACCTAGCGTCAAAGTAAAGCTACTCGCAAAGCCATTCGCATCTGCATTCACAGGGGTTATCGTAGCACCACCACCAAAACTAGGCGTGTCGTCAAGACTCGTTGGTTCTAATATCAACTGGTCTATCGTCAAATTATGAGCTATCGTTAAATTATGACCTATCGTTAAATTATGAGCTTTGACAGGTTCTGAAAAACTAATTGTCAATGTATCACCAGCATTATCACTGCCGTTATGCACTAATGCTGGTGAAAGAATCGCAGGAGTGGGAGGTGTCGTATCAACGAGTTTAACGTCATTCACACTTAATAACGTAGAGCTATCAAACGATATTGAACTACCTACATAAACCGCTGATTTTTGATAAATAAAATTATCCATCAGCCACTGTGACCCACCACCGTCAATCACTAATTTATCAATACCTTTCCAATTTAGCGCAATCGTAGTGGCACTTGATGTGATAAGGTTAGTATCGGAACTGTATAACTCCGTATCGCCAGACCAACCTTCAAAACTCAAATTCTGCGTATCACCCCAAGCAGAACACCAATCAGCACTCGTGAAATCAAACGTACCTCCGCCAATCGCTTCCACAGTGGTTGTATTACCCCAATAGTTAAAGGCTACCGCTACCGATGTGTCTAAGTATGTATTATCCGGAAAATTTAAAAAGGCTTTACTGACAACACCAATTTGACTTGTGCCACCCCAATCCAACCCACCGTATCCCATAGCTATCGGATTATTGTCACCGTTACTACTATCTAAATCATCAAATGTCAGTGTAGTGGCAGACGGTGCAGGTAAGTTGAAACCAGTGAGTGATGCAGATGCACCTTTTAACTTAACCAAAACATCATTATTTGTCACACCAGCGATTGAATCAGACACAAATAAATACGACGCATCAGAATCCACAAAGACAGCTGCTCCACCCACAGTTGCTCCATCTTTAGATAACGCAGATTCTACCGAAGTGAGTTTTGACGATAAGTCATTATCCGCAGCATTAAATGTTGCTAAACCAGTCGATGAAATTTCAGCCATTCCAGCTTGGATTGGAACATTATTTAAGACAGAATGGATAATTAAATTCGTACTCCCAAAGTTCAACGTATCGCCTATAACAGCAGAAATAAATTGTGGTGGAGTAACCGCAGTAATGTTGACTGAATCAATCACTACATCGCCGATTTGCATAACTGCCGAATTTGATAATGTTGCGTTGAATGTTTCACCCGCAAAACTCAAAACAGTCCCATCTTGTTGCACTGGAATTGTGGCAATCAAAATCGTGCCAGAAACGTTAAAAACCTTGAGTAAATTACCCTCCTGCAAAAATTTAAAGTTGTACAAATCCGAACCAAAATTTACCTGCTCCACATTTTGATCAACCGTGATGCCAACGCCCATAATAGTGACCGCTTCATTTCCCGCACCACCAAAAATTGTCAAATTATCGTTTGCTGCGTTGAATGTTTCGTCTTTACTCAAAAATACTTTTGCCATTGTAAAAAAATCCTAAAATTATCGTGATTAGTTAAGTGCATTTACGCCGAAGACGGCATTAAAACTGGAATCAAAAAGTAAGGCTTTATCCTGTTCGACGGTTAAGCCCGTTAACGAAATCACCACTTCTTGCCCATCAGCCGCCCAATGCAGTTCAACTTTTCCGTCAGTTAAATTTTCGTTTGTTACTGATGGTGCTTGTCCTGCTGGAAAATGTAACGTGTCGCCGTTTGCAAAATCTACAATGGTAAAAACGTAATTTCCTGCCGCAATATCAAAAGTAATCTTACCAGTGCTGGCATTTTTACTGCCGTCAGCGTTAATCGTGACAGTAGCTGGTGCAGAGGTGGTGTCGCCAGTGTCGCTACCACTGCTAGCAGCGGCTGCATCAGAAATGACTTTGTCAGACGCAACTTTGTCAGAAATGACTTTGTCAGACGCAACTTTGTCAGAAATGACTTTGTCAGACGCAACCTTGTCAGAAATGACTTTGTCAGATGCAACCTTGTCAGACGCAACCTTGTCAGAAATGACTTTGTCAGACGCAACCTTGTCAGAAATGACTTTGTCAGATGCAACCTTGTCAGAAATGACTTTGTCAGACGCAACCTTGTCAGAAATGACTTTGTCAGACGCAACCTTGTCAGAAATGACTTTGTCAGATGCAACCTTGTCAGAAATGACTTTGTCAGAAATGACTTTGTCAGACGCAATCACATCATTAACCGCTTTTTTCGTTTCAACGACTTTAGCTTCGGTGGCTTTCGTGGCTTTATCGCCGGTGAATAAATCGGTTTGACCTTTTAACGCAGCATCCAAACCAGCGGCATTTTTGGTATCCAACGTTTTCGCCACATCTGACAACGATTTACCTGCGTCGTTTTGGGTGAACGCACTGACTTTATCCATATTGCTCAACAACGTCAGTCCGTCGCCGCCTTTGCTGACAGCCGCCGTGATATTATCAGCAGCAGTTTTTAAAACAGCCGTGACGGTGTCTGCCATTTTGTCGATTTTATCGGTGAACTGAGCCGCATCGAATTTGGGCGCGGCGGTTGAACCGGTTTCTTTGGCAACTTTTTCAGCGTGCGTATTCACTTCTTTTGCGCCATCGACGATGACGGTTTTCAACAATTTTGCATCGCCTAAATCGATTTCTCCGTCGCCTGTTTTCGCATCGTTTTGAATCGATACCACTAACGATTTTAATAACGCATCGCCAACATTTTGGGTAGATACATTGTCGCTACCCCCTGCGGCACCTTGTAAAACCTGACCCGCAGCAACAAAGAAATTGGCAATTTTCGCTGAACTCGCCATCATTTGTGTGGCGACCGCGTCGGTTGTACCGCTTGCGACGGCTTTAACTAATTCGGCAATCGGATCGTATTTGGTTAAATCTACTTTATCCGCATCAAACCCAAACGCCGTTGCGACCGATTTTTCAGCTTGGGCAAGTGTTTGACCTGCATCAATAAAACCTTGTTGTAAATTAGTGAACGGCGTGACAACGGTTGAACCTTCAGGAGCTTTCATAACACCTTGAAAGGCTTTGCCCGTCGATAAATCGGTTCCGCCTGAAATGTTAATCACACCTTTTGCACCACTTAATGTGAAATTGCCCGATGCGTCGGTGGTCGCCTTCGCTTCGCCTTCATTCCAAACACCATCACCATTTGCGTCAGCAAAAACATCGGAACCGCTCAAATAACCGTCAACCGCTTTACCACTCGTCAACACTGGCACGAAATTCGCCGCCGCTGTGCTGAAATTGAACGTCGTCGCGTTGGTTAAACCCGCAAACGGATTGCCCGCATTATCGGTGATTACACCGGCGGCAAACTGAACGCTGTAATGGCTGCCCGCTAATAAATCAGCGGTGGGGTTAATCGTGACAGTTTTATCGGTGACGGTGATTTGCGTTTTATCGGCAATGGAAATCGTGCGAATGTCGGTGCCGTTGCTAATAATGATATTGCCGCTGCCGGCTTTAATCGTTTCGTTGAACGTTAAAACCAGATTCGCGCCAATCAACACATTCACGCCATTATCGGTCGGTGAAGACGAGGTTAACGTCGGAGCAATTTTATCAATCTCAATCACAACGGGAACAACCGGTACAACAACCGGAACAACCGGTTTCACTACATCTATAACAATCGGTTTCGCTACCGTAGTGAACAGTAACGCGCTGGTTTCATTGCCGGCAAATGAATTTCCCGCCAAATCTTTGAGCGTTCCCGCCGCCAGTTTGATGCTGTAATTGCTGCTAAAATTCAAATCCACGGTCGGGTTAATCGTGACGGTTTTGCCAGTGACGGTGACTTGCGTTTTATCGGTAATTGAAATCGTGCGAATGTCGGTGCCGTTGCTGATAACGATATTACCGCTGCCCGCTTGAATCGCTTCGTTGAATATCAACACGAGATTTTTATCACTCGCCATCGGCGCACTCAGATTTTTGGCAGTCAGCGCGTCGAATTGCGGCGCAACGTTATCCGCAGTGTTGAAACTCAACGCGGTTTTATCGCTGATTCCCGCAAATTTATTGCCCGCTAAATCTTTAACCACCGTATTGCGAAAGGTCACATTGTAATGACCGTTGCCTTGTAAATCTTTGGTAGGATTGAGCGTGACGATTTTGCCGTCGAAGGTCACTTGAGAGTTGTCGGTAATCGCAATTTTACGCGTATCGGATCCGTTGCTGATGACAAAAATGCCCGCGCCCGCTTTCACGGTCTCGTTAAAGGTCAATACGATATTTTTATCAACCGCCATCGGCGCACTCAAATTTTTTGCGGTCAGCGCGTCTAATTGTGGCGACAGCGTGTCAACCGTGTTGAAACTTAACGCCGTCTTGTTGAGAATGCCGGCAAATTTGTTACCCGCCAAATCTTTAATTGCGCTGGCAGAAATTTGAACGCTGTAATGGCTATTCGGCAATAAATTATTGGTGGGATTCAGCGTGAGGGTGTTACCGCTAATGTTGACTTGAGATTTGTCGGTAATAGAAATGCTGTGACTGTCTTTGCCGTCACTAATAACGATGTTGCCAGAACCCGCTTTTACCGCTTCGTTAAACTTCAATATCACATTTTGATTCACTTTTACCGCGCTACCGTTGGCTTTGGGTATCGAGGAAACAAGTGTTGGAGCAATTTTATCCGTGTTTTCAGTCATAGTTTTTAGATAAATTAGAAGTTGAGCATTGACGATGGGACGATGGGACGATGGGACGATGGGACGATGGGACGATGGGACGATGGGACGATGGGACGATGGGACGATGGGTGAGAAAAACGGATTCAAATTAAAGTTTAAAATAATTGGTAACTACTCAGCACCAATCAACTTTCCAAATCTTCCAGCAAATCAAACAACTGCGTAACAAGCCCACACACTTCTGCACGAATCATATCATCCAACCCTAATCAATCCGGATATTTTAGATTTTTCATGCCGTTATAATAACGGATTTTTTGGGCGCAACATACTAAATAATACTAATAATAATAAGGGAACCTTTAATAATTGCATTTTTTGCCATTGTGAGTGGTGTAACTATTTGAATTATTAGAGGTTTCCATAATAATAATACTGATAATACTAAATAAATTAAACCGCGAAACTTTCGCCGCAGCCGCACATTCCTGTGACGTTCGGATTATTGAATTTAAACGCGGCGTTCAAACCTTCTTTGCGATAATCGAGTTCAATGCCGTTTAATAATGGCAAATCTTCGTCGCGCACAATGACTTTTACGCCCGATAATTCAAATGTTTTATCCGATGCTTCTAATTCATCGACGTAATTTAAAACGTAAGCGTAACCGGAACAGCCGGATTTTTTTACGCCTAAACGCAAACCCAAACCGCTGCCACGTTTGAGTAATTGTCTTTGAATTTGTTCGGCGGCACTTTCTGTTAATGAAACGGTCATTTTTTTAAGCTCCAAATGGGGTAATAAGTTCGATAAATTCTAACACTTCGGCGGGTGTATTTTGGTGACTGAGGCTGACTCGAATGGCAGTTTGTGCTTTTTCGGGGGAAATTCCCATTGCGATTAAAACCGGACTGGGTTCTGACGCGCCACTAGCGCACGCTGAACCGCTCGATAAGCAAATACCTTTTTGGTCTAATTTTAGCAAAATCAATTCGCCGTCGATGCCGTCAACGCCAAACAAAACGGTATTCGGTAAACGTGGCGCATTTTGGGCAAAAATCGTCACTTTTGAAAATTGCGCGAGTTTGTTTTCTAACATTGTTCGCAACGATAACATTCGGGTTTGCCGTGCGTCCAATTCGGCTTTCGCCAATTCTGCCGCTTTGCCAAATCCAACAATTGCCGCAACATTTTCAGTTCCCGAACGGTAATTCTGTTCTTGTCCACCGCCCAACAGTAACGGCGAAATCGACACGCTTTTATCGACAATTAACGCGCCACCGCCTTTTGCGCCGTAGATTTTATGGCTCGAAAACGACATCATTTGCACGCCCAATTGTTTAAACGACACGGGGATTTTCCCCATCGCTTGCACCGCGTCGGTGTGAATAATAATGCCGCGTTCATTCAATTGCGCGGCAATCTCGGCAATCGGTTGAATCACGCCCGTTTCGTTATTCGCCAACATGATTGACACAAAATCAGGACGTTTTTCAATCAATTCGGCAATCGTTTTCGATTCAATTAAACCGTCACGATTCACCGGAATAACGTCAAAATCGAAACGTTTCGCAGGTTCAAAAATGGACGAATGTTCAACCGCTGAAATCGCCAATTTTCCAAAAGCCGAATTGATCGCCAAATTATTCGCTTCCGTGCCGCCGCTGGTAAAAATCACTTGCGACGGTTCCGCGTCAACTAAAGCCGCAACGTGTTCACGCGCGGTTTCTACCGCACTTTTGGCAATCCGTCCCAAACGATGCACGCTGGAAGGATTGCCGTACATCGTTTTCATGAACGGCAACATCGCATCGAAAACACGCTCATCAATCGGCGTAGTCGCGTTGTTATCAAAATAAATCATCTTATTCCATCAGCCATGTAATTTCTCAACAGGCTATTTAGAAAAACCTGATATTTAACGTGTTCTTCACCCGCTCGTTTTTTTAAAAACAACAGCACATCATCATCGAGTTGCAAAGTCGTTCGCACTTTTTTGGGTGTGTAAAATCGCCCCCGAATACCTTGACTAAAATCATAATCGTCTGCCATCTCGTAATCATCAAACCTAGCTCTTTCTTCAACTGTGTTCATAAGTCACCCTTTCGTTTGGATTTGCAGGTCTTGCGGAAATAATACGGATTATTTCTTCACCTTCATTTGTAAAAAATAGATTAACCACAACCAGTAATCGTTGATTTTTAGCTGTGCCGAGGGTAATCCAACGTTCTTCAAAATAACTAAAACGGTAATCCAACTTTGATATTTGCAGCGGGTCATCAAAAACTGTTCTTGCGTCCTCAAAATTCACACCATGTTTTTGAATGTTAATTTTGTTCTTATTTTCATCCCATTCAAATTTCACTCATCAATCGGCGTGGTCGCGTTGTTATCAAAATAAATCATACAATTCTCGTTTAAGTAGCATCATGTCTTCTAATAAATCAAACCTCGTAAGGGCGGGTTCTAAACCCGCCCTGACATTAGCGCAATGCCATTATGGGAAATCCGTTTATTGGAGGGCGGGTTTAGAACCCGCCCTTACAAATCATCTCCCGTACAAACCAACAAGCCAAAACAAAAGGGAAAAACACTGTCCGCCGCTCCCAAAACAACTACCGAACCAACCGAACATAATTGACGTAGTCCTTACTGCCGTTGCCTGAACCGCCGCTATTGAAATTGACGATCCACGCACTGTACCTAACATCATTATAAGCATAAGTCGAGGACGACCAAAACCAACTGCTCTCTGTGTTAGGGAAATACGTTGTGTTAATGGTTGGACGAGTGAATGAACCTGTACAAATGTAACCATATTCTTCTTTGCCTCGCGTTTGGGTTTGATTATCTGAACAATAAACCAAGCCTTCTAGTTCTGTTTTTGTTGGCATCCGCCAATCATTTGCACCGCATAAAGTTTGTGAATTAACAGACGTTGCAAAGTCAAATCCTTGTGACCAAGTGTGGTATTTATTCTCCCGCAAACCGCCATCCGTGGTTTTAACTTCCCAAATCAAGCCCGTTTTGTTGTCTTGGGTGCAAGCCCAATCGGTAGGAGCTGCGCCTAGTTCGGCATCGTCCGAAAGAGCAGAGCCGTTGTTAGCAATTTTTGTGTAGCCCGTTGTTTTGGTCACGACGGGCGTAACAACAGCTTTTGCAACCGTCACCGTTTTAGAAACAGCGGGGCTGGTAGCATCTTGTGAATCGTAAGCGGTGGCATTCCAACTGAATGAATTTGCCGTGGCGTAGTTGTGCGAAAACGAAACGTTTGTGCCGCTGGTGGCGGGTTTCGATTCGCTTGCGCCGTCGCCCCAATCCATAAAAATCAAACTCAAATTGCTGTCGCTGGCGGAAAGTTGCGTAACGTAAGGCGTGCCAATCGTGGCGGAAATGCCGCCGCTGATTAAACTCAACGTTGGATTTTCATTTTTTGCCGTGACGGAAAAATTGCCAGTTTGCGAATTGCTTTTGAGCGTATTTTTCGCGTCATAAACGCCAATCGAATACGCCGCCGAACTGGTTGGCGCGACATTGAACGAATAATTTGTGCCGCTGCTATCCATCTCAAACAAACCGTTGCCGTAATCCACTTTCACGCTGTAACCGCTCGGTAAATTACCGCTCAACGTGGTGGAAAACGTCAGTGAATTTCCTTGAATCACCGATTGCGGCGACACGGAAATCGTTGAAACGTTCGGAACTGTCACCGTGACAGGTTTTACCGGTTCGGGTTTGACGGGTTCAGGTTTAACCACAACTGGCACAGGTTCAACGGGCGTGGAATCGTCGGCGGCAAGAATGGTCAGTGTGTCATTTCGTCGCCGAATTGGTTCGCCGCTAGGGTCGCTGTCATCGAAAACGCCTATCACATAATTGATGGGTTTATCGTTAATGCTGGTGGGAATGGTGAAGGCGTGGGAATAGCTGTAATCCACGCCCGCGCCTTTCATTTCGTGCCAACCGTCTTCGCCGTCGTATTGAATTTTCACGCTTTGCCCAGCCGGTAATTCGTCAGACAAGGTCACGCTAAAATCAAACGTGCTGCCATTTGCGCCTGCTGGTGGATTCACGTTGTAATCGTCAATATCGACATCTTTTTGAGCCACGAAAAATTTGTTGATGTTGACTTGCGTTCGCACAATATCACTGCCCGAACTGGTGTTGACGGAGCCTTGAAAAACTAAACTCTTGTCGTTCGTTTTGCTGACGGCTTGCACTTGCCAAAAAAAAGTTCCTTGGTTTTGCAAAAAAGCGTGTTTTGCCGCCATGTTGTAGCTGGTCGATTTGGTAATAAAATCCGCGCACGTTGTCGATTTGACGCATTTTCCTTTGCCTACGTCGTAATCGGCAAACCGCTCGCTGGCTGAAATAATCAGGTGATATTGCTTAATCGTCGCCGCACTTTTGTGCGTCCAACTAAATTTAATCGGTTGTTTAATGCCGATATTGTCAAGATTTTGCGGCGACACCAAAACGGGCGACAGTATTTTTGCGTGAGAAACAGAAACCATCAAAGGCAACGCGATGACGGCAAACAGAATTTTGTTCATTTTTTTACCTTTTTTGGCAAACCAAGGTTTGCACTCCGGAATTCATTTATTTCGGTCTCATGTGCGGGAACAACAACACGTCCCGAATCGACGGCGAATCAGTGAACAACATCACCAAACGGTCAATGCCAATGCCTTCGCCAGCGGTCGGCGGCATACCGTGTTCCAACGCGATAATATAATCTGCGTCAAAGTGCATCGCTTCATCATCGCCCGCTTCTTTTTCGTTCACTTGTTGTTGGAAACGCGCCGCTTGGTCTTCTGCGTCGTTCAACTCGGTGAAACCATTGGCAATTTCCCGACCGCCCACAAAAAACTCAAATCGGTCGGTAACGTGCGGGTCATTATCGTTGCGTCGCGCTAACGGTGAAACTTCCACCGGATACGCAGTAATAAACGTCGGATTCATCAAACGACTTTCAACGGTTTTTTCAAAAATTTCGATTTGAATTTTGCCCAAACCGTAACCGTCTTTCACTGGAATTTTTAGGTTTTCAGCGACTTTCAAAGCCGCTTCGCGCGTCGAAATGTTTTCAGGTTTTAAATCAGGATTGAAATGCAAAATCGAATCAAAAACAGTCATTCGTACAAACGGTTTGCCAAAATCATATTCTTCACCTTGATACGTCACCACGGTTTGTCCCAAAACTTCTTCCGCAATACCGCGCAACATTTCTTCGGTTAAATCCATCAATTCATGATATTCCGCGTAGGCTTGGTAGAATTCCAACATAGTAAATTCAGGATTGTGGCGCGTCGAAAGTCCTTCGTTTCTGAAATTACGATTGATTTCAAACACCCGCTCAAAACCACCGACGACCAACCGTTTCAAATACAATTCGGGTGCAATTCGCAAAAACATATCCATGTCGAGCGCGTTGTGATGCGTGGTGAAAGGGCGAGCCGTCGCGCCACCTGGAATCACTTGCATCATCGGCGTTTCGACTTCTAAAAATTGCCGCTCAATCAAAAAGTTCCGAATATACGCGACGACTTTCGAGCGAATCAAAAACACGTCGCGCGATTGTTGGCTCATAATCAAATCTAAATAACGTTGGCGATATTTGATTTCTTGATCAGCGATGCCGTGAAACTTTTCGGGCAACGGACGTAACGCTTTGGTCAATAAGCGAATGTTATCGATTTTAACGCTCAATTCACCGGTTTGGGTTTTGAACAAATAGCCTTCCGCGCCCAAAATATCGCCAATATCCCATTTTTTAAACTGCTCGTTATAAACGCCTTCGGGCAAATTATCACGCGCCACATAAACCTGAATTTGCCCCGACATATCTTGCAAATGGCTGAAACTCGCTTTGCCCATAATGCGGCGCGTCATCATTCGACCGGCGATTTTTACGCGCAAATGTTCTTCTTCGAGTTCTTCTTTGGTTTTTTCGCTGTATTTCGCGAGCAATTCACCCGCCACCACGTCGCGGCGAAAATCAGTCGGAAACGCAATGGTTTCTTCGCGCAACGCGGTTAATTTTTCGCGACGTTGGCGGATTTGGTCTTGTTCATCTTGTTGTAAATTTTCAGATTCAGTCATGGTTTTTTTGTTGTGTGTAAGTTAAAAATAAAAAAGAAACGTGGATTTTTCAAACCACAATATCGGTTGCCGCCATGCCGTTTAAATCGGTCACGCCGGTTAATTCAATGACGTTGGTGTAACCGGTTCCGTCAACATCGGTGACTAAATAAACGTTGCCGTTTGTCACGCCCACAAAATAAGCCATCGTGCCATTCAGCGCGGTATCCGCAGCGGTTAATAAATCGGATAACGTAGCAAACGTGGCACTACTTTCAGCATAATTGGTCGTTTCCACGCCTGCCGCGCCCAAACTAATCGTGTCGGAAGTGGTGGTAAAATCGGTAATGACATCAGTCGTCGTACCGCTTGTGGTTGATGCGTCTGGAGTATTGAAAACGAATTTATCCGCCCCCTCACCGCCGCTCACCGAATCCAATCCGGCACCGCCCATAATCGTATCGTTGCCCGCGCTGGCAAAAATACTGTCGTCCCCCGCGCCGCCATCGATAGAATCGCCCGCTAAACTGCCAGTAATCGTATCGGCATCGGCACTGCCGGTAATCGTGACGGCGGATTTACCAGCGGTAATTTTTGTTGCCACAGACGGCGCGGGAATTTTGCCAGAGGTTTCAATTCCCGCCGATGTTTCAGAACCGCTTGCCAATGTCACATAACCTTTTGTGTCATGCAGCCAATCAATCACATCGGAACTCAAAACCGCGACTTGCGCTTGCGTTAACGATTCCAGTTGCGTGGTGGTCAATGCCGAAAATTGCAGCGTCTCCAAAACCGAAATCGCCGTGGTCGTTAACGCCGAAAGTGTTGTCGTCGTTAGACTTTTAAACATGGCAGGATTGATTGCTGCAAGTTGATCACCGGTCAACACGCCCGCTTGCTCAGAAGTTAAGCCGCCCAATTGTATTTTTGCCGCCGTTAAAAAGGGCATTTGATCCACCGTTAACGCGGCAATGTCTGCGCTATCAAACGCCGTGATATTTAAACCTTTAATCGCATTCGGATCTAAAGCTGAAATAGCTTCTGTCGTTAAACTGGTGGCTTGAGTGGCAGACCAAGTCGCCAAATCTGCGGCATTCAATCCGAGCGCACTGTCTACACTAATGGCGGCAATTTGCTCGACTGTGAATACTTTGGCTTGATTGGGTTTTAATGCCGCCAATTGTTCGAGTGTCATCACACTTAAAGCATCTGTAGTCAATGCCGGCAATGCTTTAGCCGATATGCCTGCCACGGCTTCAGGTGTTAAGGCGGCAACACTTTCTGCTGATAAAGTAGAAATTTGGTCAGACGAAAAAGCGTTGGTTTGAACGGCATTCAATAAAACCGCGCTCTCCGCGCTAATCGTGGCAATCTGTTCAGCTGTTAACACGGCAATTTGTGGCGGTTTTAATGCCGCTAATTGCGCCGGAGTAATGGCGGTAAAGGCTTCAATGGTTAACGCGGTGAATGCAACGGGTGAAATTGCTGCCACCGATTCGGGTTGCATGGCGGCAAAATTTTCTGGACTAATTCCCGCCACTTGCGTGTCACTTAATGCGCCGGCGGCGGAAGGTGTTAACGCGGCAAATTGTTCAGCGGTGAACGTCGTCAACTCTATCGCTGCAAAACTGGATCCCGTTAAACCTGACATTGCTTCAGGTGAGATTGCCGCGAGAACTTCAGGTTTAATGGCTTTTATTTGATCCACGCTCAACGCGGCAAGCACCGAAGCCGTTAATAATGCCGCATTATCAATTGCACCAATTTGGTCGGTACTTAAAAAACCAAATTGTGCCGGTTTCAACGCCGCCAGTTGTCCTTCGCCCGTGAGATTGGTAATCGTCAATCCCGCCATATTTGTCTGATTAAAACCCGCCAGTGCTGCCGTACTCAAAGCCGCTAAATCTTGCGATTCCATCGCCGTAATTTTGGCAGCATCTAAAACGCTAATTTGCGCCGAAGTCAGTGCTGCCGCTTGTTCTGGCGTTAAGGCGATTAGTTGTTCAGCGGTTAATGCGGCAAAACTTGTCGCGGGTAAATGGGCAATCGTTTTGATATTTAACCCAGGAATTGCGTCGCTGGTTAAAGCCGCCAATGCGCCGGAAGACAGATTTGAAATTTGCGTGGAGGTCAAGGCGGCAATTTGTTCCGATGATAAACCGGCGGTTTGTACCGAAGTGAGCGCGGCAATTTGTTCTTTTTTCAAACTCGCTAATTGTGCAGACGACAATGCGCTGATTTGATTGGTTGAGTCGCCCGAATTTAAACCGATGATATTTTTTACCGTCAATGCAGCGATTGATTTGGGTAATATAGCGGTTAATGTTTCAGGTTTAATTGCGCCAATTTGCGCTGACGAAAGCCCTCTGATAATTAACGGTGTCAATAATGCTGCGGCATCCGTGTTAATTTCCCCGATTTGAGTAGGACTTAATAACTTAAATTGAGTGGCTTTTAACGTCGCTATTTGACCGTCACCGGTGAGTGCCGCCAGCGTCAAACCTACGATATTTTTTTTATTCAACCCCGACAATGCCAATTTACTTAATGCGGCAATATCTTCGGCATCCATCGCCGCAATTTTGGCAGAATCCAACCCGTTAATTTGTGCCGACGTGAGAACAGCCGCTTGGTCGCTGGTCAGTGCTTTAATTTGGTCGCTGGTCAACGCACTAAAAATATCTGTGGGCAACGCGGCAATCACTTTTTTATCCAACAATGGAATCATGTCGGTCG
>CAIQDI010000001.1 GCA_903870545.1 uncultured Pseudomonadota bacterium | reverse complement strand
GAGCCATGATCAAACTCTTCAGTTTAGATCAGTTTTGCAACTCTAAAATGAGTTGCCAATTTTTGGCTCGACTAGAATTCACTAACATAATTTAAAATTGCTTTTGAATTACTGTGTTTCGTTCTTGTGTCGATTATTTATATAATCATACCTAGCAACACAAGCACCCACACAAATTATTTTGATTTAGTTTTTAAAGAGCTTCTCAAGCTGCTTGTCTGGAGCTGAGTTTTATAATTATAGAGATTTTTCAGAATTTGTCAAAAACCTTTTACAATTATTTTAATTTTATTTTTGAGTCAACTCGAATGCAGGCAGCAAAATTTGTTCATTACCTTTTGATTTACAAGCATTTTCACTCAAATATCGCCGCCACAATCTTGCGCCGTATTCACCATAAAACAAACCTAACACATGCCGAGTAATACTATGCAGCCGCACGTTTGGCTGCTGCAATTGTGCTTGAATATAAGGCACCAGCTCAAATAAAACCCGTTCGCGCGACTGAATTGGCGAATTATCACCAAACAAAAGACCATCCACCGCCGTTAACAAATACGGATTCTGATAAATTTCGCGCCCCAACATCACACCATCAACGTGTTTCAACAGTTCGACCGATTGCCCCAATGTCGTAATCCCGCCGTTTATAACAATTTCAAGCTCTGGAAAATCTTTTTTTAATTGAAACACCACGTCATAACGTAACGGCGGCACTTCCCGATTTTCCTTTGGTGACAACCCTTTCAACCACGCTTTTCGCGCATGAACAATAAATGTTTGACAACCCGCTTGCGAAACCATCTCAATAAATTGCGTCAATTCTTCATACGAATCCCGTTCATCAATGCCAATGCGTGATTTTACTGTGACGGGAATACTCACAACCGCTTGCATCGCCGCCACACAATCGCCCACCAATTGTGGATGCGCCATTAAATATGCACCAAATCCTCCATTTTGAACTCGATCACTTGGACACCCCACGTTCAAATTCACTTCGTCATAGCCTGCTTCTTCTACCATTCGCGCACAAATTGCCAAATCGCGTGGATGACTGCCACCCAATTGGTACGCAACCGGATGTTCTTCAGCGTTAAATTCCAAAAATCGTTCTGCATTGCCGTGAATCAACGCGCCCGTCGTCACCATTTCGGTATAAAGCAGAGCATTTTTCGACAATAATCGGTGAAAATAACGGCAATGTTTATCCGTCCAATCCAACATCGGCGCAACACAAAAGCGGTGAGAAAGTGTTTTCATAACGAAAATTGCTCCAAACTTTTACGAATAGCCGCCACCATTTCTTGCGTAAGAACTTGACGACGATGATCCAATACCACGCCATCCATACGTTGCGCGAATAACACAATCGTCGAAACATAATCATCAAATACCGCCACACAATCATCCAATCCATCAGGCTGCATAAAAAACGACACACCTGGACAATAAAATGACTCAATTTCCTTGTCTTCACTTGGAAAAGTTCCTGGCTCTGTTATGCACGCTACGCTAAACCGTACAAACCGATGTTCATCAATACGTTCGAAAATCTTCGTGCTTCCATATTCCAAGCCTAATTCCTCCAGCGCATTAAAAATATCCACGCCATTAAAATCCTCATTCCCTTTCGTAATCACACTAAAATGAACAATCGAGGGTGCCGCCGATGGACGTGAAACAGGCTCTTCATATTGTTTTTCTGGTTCATCAAATTCAGGTGTAATTTTTGCTGCGGCATGATTGTGCAGTGGTACTTGTTGACGTTGTTGAACTTTTTCAGCGTACGCATTTTTAAGCGTTTGTGTCACGGACGGGTTTTTTACCGGTGCCATAAATTCTTCTTCAAACTCGTCTTCAAATACCTCTTCAAATTCGTCATCATCATAAAAATCGTCATCTTCATCGTCTTCTTGCGCTTTTTTATCTTTGAGATAGGCCGAAATCACCATACCTACAATAATAATGAATCCTGTTGCAATAATTGCAATTCGTAATAATTCTTTGTCCATTAACTCTTCCGCCAAATTTATTTTATATATTGCAAGTCGCCTATTTACAACGACCGTACAGATTTTCACATGTTTGCATTCACTTGACCTTATAAATATGAATATCACACCACTTGCATTAAAATGAATGTTCTATTATTAACGATAAGCCTTAAAAATTCTATGACAACCAAACCATCTAAAGATTTAGAAACGTTCCCAAATCCACAAACCGCTCGTGATTTTACCATTCGGTTTGATATTCCAGAATTTACTTGTCTGTGTCCTAAAACGGGACAGCCCGATTTTGCAACGATCAAAATTGAATATGTTCCTGCTGAATTGTGCGTCGAATTGAAATCACTCAAACTTTATATGTGGTCATTTCGCGAAGAAGGCGCATTTCATGAAGCGATTACCAACCAGATTTTAAACGACCTCGTTCGTGCCATTTCACCCAAATTTATGCGCGTTCGAGCCGAATTTTATGTTCGTGGTGGAATTTACACGCACGTCACCGTTGAACATCGTAATCCAAACTGGATTGCCCCCGAAGTAGTCACGTTGCCGTAAATATGTTGCCGCCTAACTTTGCTGTCGCGCTCAAATACGACCCGAAAAAAGACAACGCCCCCACCGTGACGGCAAAAGGCGCACGTTTAACGGCGGATCAAATTTTAAAAATTGCCGCCGAACACGATATTCCACTTTATAAAGATGCGGAATTAGTAAAAATGCTATCAAAAATTCCATTAGGCGACGAGATTCCACAAGAACTTTATCTCGCTGTTGCCGAAGTCATCGCGTTTGCATACGGTCTTAGCAACAAAACCATTCCAAATGAAAAATTATGAACGTTAAAAATACCCTCATTGAAGTATCGCAAACCATTTTACCGCATCATTTATTGTCACAAATTGTGAGTAAATTCACTCATTGTGAAAATGTGCGGTGGAAAAACTTTTTGACGCGCCAAATCATTCATCGTTACGGCGTGAATATGGACGAAGCGGTTACGCCCGATTTGAATGCGTTTAAAAGTTTCAACGAATTTTTCACTCGCGAATTGAAACCTGAATTGCGCCCACTCACCACGGAATTTGGCGCAATTGCCAGTCCAGCAGACGGTGCAGTCAGTCAAGCGGGAAAAATCACACACGGTGATATTTTTCAAGCCAAAGGCAAATCGTTCACTGTTACCGATTTGCTGGGCGGCGACGCAGAACGTGCTGAAAAATTTAATGACGGCGAATTTACCACGATTTATTTATCGCCCAAAGATTATCACCGTTTGCACATGCCAATGACCGGCACGTTGCGCGAAATGGTGCATATTCCAGGACGATTGTTCAGCGTAAATACGGCGACAACGGAAGCAGTTCCACGTTTGTTTGCCCGAAATGAGCGCGTCGTGGCTATTTTTGATACGGAAATCGGGCAAATGGCGTTGGTGTTGGTCGGCGCAATTTTTGTGTCCAGCATCGAAACGGTTTGGCATGGAGTCGTTACACCGCCGTCGATTAAAACGGTGCGAACTTGGCAATATAAAACCGCTGCACCGACGTTAGAAATGGGCGCAGAAATGGGACGATTCAACATGGGTTCAACAATCATTGTACTGTTTGAAAAAAATAAAATGAACTGGAACACCGATTTTATGGCGGGTAAACAAGTGAAACTTGGCGAAAAAATCGGTAAACGGAATGTTTAAATATGCACCTTGCACCTTGCACCTTGCACCTTGCACCTTGCACCTTGCACCTTGCACCTTGCACCTTGCACCTTGCACCTTGCACCTTGTTTCATTTTATTTCATTTTACCCAATAACGAATCACACATAAAAATGAATGCTATCAAATCGCTATTCTGGTTTTTAATTTTTGCTCAAACCGCATACGCCGAAGAACAATTTACCGACGTATCGCTTGAAGATTTGATGGAGGTTCAAGTTACTTCGATTACTAAAATGCCCATGTCTCTGAATAAATCACCCGTCACGGCTTACGTTGTTTCACAAGACGAAATCAGTCGCAAAGGCTATCGTTTTCTAACCGATATTTTGAAAAATATCCCTGATATTCACGTTGCGAATTTAGCGTCTACCGAAAAAGCAGGTGTTGAAATTTATATTCGCGGCATTTTTGCCAACGATAAAATTACTGTTTTGATTGATGGTAATAAAGTGAAAGCACCGACGGGCGAACCGACGGCATTTTTTCACACCATGCCGCTGATCGATGTCAAACAAGTTGAAATTAGTTTAGGCAGCTCGTCATCAATTTACGGGGGCGATGCCATGCTCGGCACAATCAATTTAGTAACCGAAACAGGCGAAGGAATTAACGGCATAAAAGTCAAAGCAACCGGCGGCACACAAGATACGGGCGAAGTACAAGTTGCAGCGGGTAAAAAAATTAACGGGGACATTAACGTTGCCTTGTCCGGTAGTTTTCATCACGCCGCGTCTGAAGATTTAAAACAAAATTATCCCGAAATTTATGGAAAACTCGATAAAGTCGATTTAACCGAACAAAATAACAACCTGCATTTTAAAGGCAATTACAAAGATTTAACGCTGAGTTACTACCGCGTTTATAACAACGCAAACACCAGTCTTTCATTTAATCCCGCTGCACCGATTAGCTACGATTATTCGGGCAAAGCCTTTTTTGCAACCACCAATCAAATGGCAAACGCGACTTACAATTTAGAAATCAATCCATTTTGGCAAGCCAAATCAAGTTTAAGTTACGAAAGCACCGAATTAGAACCCGGTTCAAGTTATCGAGCGTGGGGCGCAAGTGCGCCTATTACATGGTCAGGTGATGCCATGCGGTTTTCTGAAACCATTGCTTATTTGAAAGGGAACATTAACTGGTTAAGCGGGATTGAGCTGAGTTTTATGAATTCAACGCCTAAAAATAGCAGCGATGTCAGTTCATTGATTAAAAATACTAGCTACGAAAACTACGCGGTTTATAGCCAAGTGAATTACGATTTAACAGAAAAATTAGTGTTGAATGGCTCGATTCGTATGGATGCAGATTCGCGTTACACACCGAGTTTTAATCCACGTTTAGGATTTTCGTGGCAAGCGTTTAAAGCGTTACGTTTCTTTGGCGCGTGGGGAACGTCTTATATTGCACCGTCGCCGTATTTGATTTACGAATCGTGGAATACGCCAAAAGATCCTATTTATCACCGGGCGAATTTAAATTTACAACCTGAACACATGACAACGGCTGAATTAGGTTTTAATGCTGAACCGCTCAAAAATAATGCGTTTAAATTATCGGGTTTTTACACGCAAGGCACGGATATTGTGCGCGTGGTCAATAACGTTTTCACGGGCAAGCCGAATACGAATGACAATTTAGCCACGTCTGAAACGTACGGGCTGCAAGTCGGCGATGCTCACCATTTTGAAAATGGTATTAGCGCAGATTTAAATTATGTCTACACGCTAGGTCAGCAAAATGCGGAAAAATTAACCCAAATGGTTGCCATGACGAATGCGCCCGAAAATATGATTAAAAGTAATTTAATGTATTCGCTCGATAAATTTACTTTTAGATTTACCGGACGGTGGTTTGATAAAGTTGGCACGCATGAATCGAACACGCTTTATAAAGGCGAAAGAATGCACGGCGCAACCATTTTTGATTCCAATGTACATTACGCCTTACCTTTGTCAGCTGCTGAATTTAGCATTGATTTAGGTGCCACGAATTTACTTGATACGGCTTATTACAACGTGAATATGAACGATAATTTTGCAGTCATTCCATTAGTTGGCGGTGCATTGAGTGGCGGTTTGCCGCGTTTACCACAAGAAACACGCCGACTTTATCTCACAGTTGGTTTGTCGTATTGACCAACATGTTTAATTTCAAAAAAATGATATGTTCCATTCGACGCATTCTGCACGGGCTAATTTTATTCGTTGGTATGTCATCTTATGCTATGGCCATTTTTGCTGAAGACGAATCTATCGTGCGCGAAAACAAAATCAAAACCGCCTATTTATTTCGTTTCAGTCAATTCACCGAATGGGCAGAAAAATCCGCTGTTTTTCATTACTGTGTTTACGACGATGAAAATTTTAGCGAATTGTTAAAAGAGGCGTATCGTTATAAAACGCTAGGCGAGTCGCTCATTGAGGTTCAGTCCATTAACAATCAATCTAACCTTAACAGCTGCCAATTGATTTTTTTTCCACGTTCTGTGTCCTTTGATTTACTGACCAAAATTAGCCAAAAACCGATTCTAACGATTGGAATGCAAAAAAACTTTACGCAATTGGGTGGTGTTATCTATTTGTTTGACGATAATCAAAAAATTCATTTTTTTATCGACAATAATGTAGCTCTTCGTGCCGGTTTAAAAATTAGTTCACAATTACTTACTTTATCCAAGCAGCCAACACCATGATACTCAAAAATTGGTCTATCAAAGCCAAGTTAATTTTCATTTCAGCGTTGAGCAGCAGCATTGCCTTGCTCGTGTTTAGTTTCCTGTTATTTTTTTATGAAATGAAATTTGTTAAAGAGGACTTAATTCACAATCTACAAATACAAGCTGAAATTATCACTGAAAATAGTTTGGCGGCGTTAGCCTTTATGGACGATAACGCCGTTCAAAAAACCCTAGGAACGCTGAAATACAACCCGGACATTATGTATGCGGGAATGTACGATGCACAACAGCAATTATTGGGGTCTTATCGTCACAACAACCATCCCGATGAATTTATTTTAAGCAACGACGAACTCGTCACAGCTCCGCGCTTATACGAATCCAATCATTTTGTGCAAATTATTCAACCCGTTTATTTAAATGACGAATTGCTCGGTCATTTGGTTCTGCAAGCGACCTTTGACTCATTTAATAAAAAACTACAAAATTATTTCTTCATTATTTTGGGTGTATTCGTGACAACGCTGCTGCTCGCATTGTATTTATCATCGCAGTTGCAACGCATTGTGTCGCGCCCTATTATCAACCTTGTAAATTTTATTCATGATGTCACTGAATCGAAAAAATATAATTTACAAGCCAACAAAGAATCCAACGACGAATTTGGTGACTTAATCGATGCGTTTAATGAAATGTTGGTACAGCTAAATTTGAGCTTTCAAAAACGAGACGAAGCGCAGCAAGCCTTATCGCACAATTTAACGCACTTAGAAGATATAGTCAGCGCACAAACGCTCGATTTACAAAAGTCATTAGAAGTCGCCGATGCGGCAAACCGTTCTAAATCGGATTTTTTAGCCAACATGAGTCATGAAATCCGTACGCCAATGAACGCGATTATTGGCATGACGTATTTGGTACAGCGCACTAATTTAAACGACAACCAACGCAATCATATTGATAAAATTGGCGTGGCGGCACAAGCCTTGCTCTCGATTATCAACGACATTTTGGATTTTTCTAAAATAGAAGCGGGTAAATTAGCATTAGAAAACACCGTATTTTCGCTCGACAACCTGCTATCCGATTCGCTAGATATACTGAAAATAAAAGCAGAACAAAAAAATGTGCCATTGTTTTGTGTGGTGTCGCCTGACACACCACGTCAATTGTTGGGCGATTCACTGCGTTTAGGACAAATTTTGGTGAATTTAATTAGCAACGCCGTCAAATTTACTAGCCAAGGCGAAGTGGTATTAACGGTTACGTCAAAAAATAGTGCTAACCATATCGTTGAATTATGTTTTTCAATTCGCGACACCGGCATTGGTATGACGGACGAACAAATCAACAGTTTATTCCAGCCATTTTCGCAAGCGGATTCGTCTATTACGCGCCAATACGGCGGTTCGGGTTTGGGATTAACTATTTGTAAACAATTAGCGACATTGATGGGTGGGGAAATCAGCGTAAATAGCGTTTACGGCACAGGCAGCACCTTCACATTTACGGTGACATTAGCACAGGCGGCATTCAATCAAGTTGCACAGATTGTAGAAAAGTTACCCATTCAAAATTATCACGCGCAGCAGATTTTATTGGTGGACGATAATGAAATCAATCAGGAAATTGCCTACGAATTATTAACGTCAATGGGATTACAGGTTCAAGTGGCTAATAATGGCAAAGAAGGTTTGACGCGAGCGTTAGCCGAACCGTTTGATTTGATTTTGATGGATATTCAAATGCCGATTATGGACGGTTTAACGGCGACGCGACTCATTCGCCTTGAAAAATCGCTGGATGATTTGCCCATTGTGGCGATGACCGCTCACGCGATGCAAGGCGATAAAGAAAAAAGTTTAGCGGCGGGCATGAATGACCATCTGACCAAACCGATTGAAGTGGAAAAACTGGTCGCAATGCTTAATCGTTGGCTTAAAATGGATTCAACTATCATACAAAAACCTGTTTTGGTTCCCAAAAATCCTTCTCAGAATTCATTACCCAATACGCTGCCGCCGTTTGATTTGGTACAAGCGTTAAAGTTTAGTAATCAAAATGCCACGCTATTACACGAATTATTGTTAAATTTTCGCAGTCGTTATGCTGATTCTGGAAAGCAACTGGCGCAGTGGATTGATAGCAACGATTGCACACAAGCTGCACAGTTAGCGCATTCACTCAAAGGCGTTGCGGGAACATTAGGCGCAAGTGAGTTAAGAACTGCGATGGAGGCGTTAGAAATTGCGTTGTCAAATAACCAACTTCAAGATTTGAATCAATTACTTCAAAATGCAACCATCGCCTTAACTGCCGCAATTGAGGCGGCAATGACTTTACCGCTATTACCGGAACGACCGAAGGAAACAGTCAAAAACTTAAATCCCGATGAATTTCAGTTGATTCTTAACCAATTTAACATTGCGCTGAAAAGCAATAATTTTAATGCGACTGAGATTTTTAATGACCTCAAACGATACCTTCTTGATTTAGGTTTACATCAAGAAACTGCCGCGTTATCACACTGGTTAAATGAATTGGATTTTCAGCAAGCCTCCGTCATATTGGCGCGTATTCACGAATTTTTAAAAACAAAAAATAATTGAATATTAAAACTGCCCTGCCCGCACGTTTATTGACCACAAATTAAAGCGATTTCAACGCCGAAAAAACCGCTTCGTAATCTGGCTCGTGAGCGAGTTCTGACACGAGTTGTGTGTAAACAATTTTATTCTGCTCATCAATCACCACAATCGCCCGCGCGGTTAAACCGGCTAACGCGCTGTCTATAATTTGTACACCGTAATCCGTGGCAAAGGTGCTGCGAAACGTCGATAACACTTGCACATCGTCCAAGCCTTCAATTTCACAAAAGCGACATTGAGCAAACGGCAAATCTGCCGACACAATCAACACCACACTATTTTCTAAATTCGCCGCTTTTTGATTAAACTTTCGAGCCGAAGCCGCGCAAGTTGGCGTGTCCAAACTCGGAACGATGTTTAAAATTTTGCGTTTGCCAGCATAATTCGCCAGCGTCACATTGTCTAATTCGATATTCGCCAACGAAAAATTAGGCGCATCGCTACCGATTGCGGGTAAATCGCCACACGTTTGTATCGCGTGGGCTTGAAACGTAATCGTTGCCATAATTAAAACACTCCGTAAAAAATCAATTCAACACAAATTTAAGACCAATCACCAACAACAAAACCGCTAAAATGGGTCGCAACATTTTTTCGGGTAATTTCGCACTCAAATGACTGCCAACCCAAATGCCAGGTAACGAACCAATCAACAAACTGCCTAATAACACAAAATCAACATTGCCCAACATCCAATGTCCAAAACCCGCAACGGCGGTCAACGGAATGGCATGGGCTAAATCCGTGCCGACCACTTTCACCGTCAACATTTTCGGATATAAAAACAATAAAACCACCGTGCCTAGCGCACCTGCACCAACCGATGTGAGTGTGACTAAAATACCCAACATGGCACCCGTTAAAACAGTGGCGGGTATTTGCCAACGATCAAAACGACCGCGTTTAATTTCATCTATTTTTTCGTTTTCGACTAACGCCATTTCCGTTTCGTCGTCAATTTCAATCACCATGTCGGCGTGATTTTTTGCGTCACGCCGAATCAAAATACTACGCACCAAAATAGAAAATGCCGTTAGCAATAACGCCACGCCTAACGTCAGCGTAATGATGCCGGTGGTTTCTTTACCAATTTGGGCAAAGTGATTCAACACAAATAACGTCGCCACCGCAAACGGTAAACTTCCCAACGCTAACCAGCGAACAATACGCCAATCGACGGAACTGTGTTTTGTGTGATGCACCCACACACCGCTGGTTTTGGTCAACGCGGCAAAAAGCAAATCCGTTCCAACGGCGGTCGCGGGTTTAAAGCCGAACAAAAAAACCAACAACGGGGTCATTAACGAGCCGCCGCCCACGCCCGTCAATCCGACTAAAACGCCAACTAATAAACCGGAAACGATATAACCACCCAATAAATTCAAATCCATAAAATCCTCTTGAAAACTGTTTGAAATCTAACTATTCGGTGTATCGTAGATAAAACAACTAAAAAAAGAAAATGCTATTTTTCGATGTAAGTATTGAAAAAGGATATGAATTTTAAATCGAAATGAATTTCACGCTTTTCAATCGCGCCACGTTCCAGTTTTTAATCGCCCATTTTAAAATCTCATCTACGTTTTCGTTTTGTAATTCCATCGGCGGATTTTGCTGTAGCCAATCGAGTAATTGAAATAACACTCGATTCGGCGCGGTTAAATCAACGGCAGTCGCAAGTGTTTGTTTGCTAAGTTTAAAACCATCGACATCCATCAAAATGGGAACGTGTAAATACTGAGGCGTGGGGAGATTTAAAATATGCTGTAAATAAATTTGTTTCGGTGTGGCATCGAGTAAATCCATGCCACGCACGATATGGTTAACAGCTTGTCGCGCGTCATCGAGAACAACGGCGAATTGATACGCGACAATATTGTCTTTGCGTTTCAAAATAAAATCGCCGTGCTGCGTCGCTAAACTTTGTGAAATGCCGCCTTGTAAACCGTCGTCAAAAACAATTTGGCGTTCGACCGTTTTAAGCCGTAACGAATGGGGAACATCAAAAGGAATCGATTGATGGCGACACGTTTGCGCGTAAATATCGGTTAAATCTTTACGCGAACAGCGGCAGCGGTAAATTTTCTTGCGTGCCATTAAATCAGCCAGCACCGCGTGATATTCATCCAGATGCTGACTTTGATAATCTACCACGCCGTCCCAATGCAAACCTAAAACATCCAAGGTGTGAAAAATACTATCGACCGCACTGGCAACATTACGCGAGGTGTCTAAATCATCAAATCGTAATCGCCATAAACCGTGGTGAGCGCGAGCCTCTAAAAAACTCGCTAACGCCGTATAAACCGAACCTAAATGAAGATGACCGGTTGGCGAAGGCGCAAACCGACCCACATAATGCGAAATGAGCATTAGCCCATTTGTCTTTCACGGATTTCGTCGAGCGTTTTACAATCGATACACAACGTCGCCGTCGGTCTGGCTTCTAAACGACGAATGCCGATTTCAATGCCGCACGTTTCACAAAAACCGTAATCTCCGGAATCTATGTCTTTCAGTGCGTCTTCGATTTTTTTAATCAAGCGGCGTTCACGGTCGCGGGTGCGTAATTCCAAGCTAAATTCAGATTCTTGTGTGGCGCGGTCGTTAGGATCAGGAAAATTCGACGCATCATCTTGCATGTGTAGAACGGTGCGATCAACTTCGTGCATCAGTTCTTTTTTCCAGTTATTAAGAATATTTTCAAAGTGCTTTAATTGCACTTCATCCATATATTCTTCACCGTCAATTTCTTTATATGGCGTAAAACTAAACGGCGATGCGTGGGCTTTGACATTATTAGTCATAAATTACTGCTCCTAAATGACGAGATTTAAAACCGCGCATTTTTAGCAGAATAGCGGGGGGTTAGCAAGCTAAAATGGTGATAGATTTGAATTTAGAAAGTCAAAACAGGGTAAAATTCGGCATTATGTGTAATTTTTCTCACCGAATGAATCAGCAATTTAGGTTTAGTGCCGATAATATCGACGACCGAATTACAGCATGATTTTCATTTTAATTTTGACAGCGAGTTTTTACAAATGACTAAGTCTTTTTTAGGGGCGGATGACCGCACTTTAACCATCACGGATAATAATCAAACTGTTTACGGTGCTGACGGCATTCAAACGGTTAAAATCAAAACCGGTGCGACCAATATTATTATAGATTCAAATATCGAAAAGATTTATTTGGATAACACTGTGAGCAGTTATAAATTTCAACAAGCGGGCAATCAGTTGAAAATTTTTGATAGCACCGATAATTTAATCACGCAAATGGGTATTCGAGAAAATGGAACGCCGTTAACGTTTGCGAACGGCACCGTGCCAGCGGCAATTTTTGGTGACGCAAGTGGCGCACATATTAGCGTTGGCGGAGTAATGGTGAATAGCACAATCGCCACGACACTGGCGATAACCTCTATCGATTCATTTCTAACCTCACTGGCTTCAGGGATTGGATTTACACTATCTGTAAAAGAAGCCGGCACTCCTACGGCAGAAGGTAAAGCCATTACGTTTATGGTGACTCCGAATGCCGTTATCGATAAAGCGACGACCTTGAGCGTAGATTTAGTCGGACAAGCGTTAAATAGTATTACCACGAAGACTTCAGCGGATGATTTTTATCCGAGCAGTCCGATTTTATTTAACGTTGGTGATACTGCTGCAAAACAAATCACGGTAATGGTTAAAAACGACGGCAATCCCGAAGGCATGGAAGCCTACAAAGCCCGTTTAATTGATGAAAATGGCATGGAAAAAAATTCTGTGGTCGGTGCCATTATTGACGGCGTGCCAATTTTAAATTTTTCGGCAAATAACGGTTCGGTGAATGAAGGCGGCGACAGTGTTAATTTTACCGTGACTTCCGATGTGAGTGCGCCTTTGGGTGGAATTGTTATTCCGTATAGTTTGAGCGGTAGCTCTGCAACGAGTGGCGTGGATTTTAGTGTGTCAGCCGCAAGTGGCACCATTACAATTCCTGTTGGTTCAAAAGTGGGGATATTAAAAGTCCAAACTAAACTGGATGACCACATAATTAAAGCACCTGAAACTGTTACCGTTACGTTAGGTGCAATAAGTAATGCGACGTTTAACACCAATACCGCCACGACGACCATTAACGACACCAGCGTCGTTTTAGAATCTAACAAATTCTTTTTGTCAGGTTCTACGTCCGTTAATGAAGGCAATACGGCGATTTACACCATCAGTCACGCCGTGACAAACAGTGCCGTAACCGTCAATTACGCAATTACTAACAGCAACGAAATCGGCAAGGTCAACAGCAACGATTACCGCGATTACACTGGTGCGAGTTCCGGTTCACTTACTTTTAACGTGGGCGAGACAAGTAAAACGCTTTCCGTACCGATTACGGCAGATTTAACTACCGAAGGCAATGAAGCCTTAACGGTAACGTTGAGTTCGCCTTCACCTGCCATAGAAACTATTGCCGCCGGTCAAACGTCCATCACGACAACCGTTTTCGATACCAGTGTCACCAGCGTGAATAATTCGTTTACATTAACCACGGCAATCGAATCAATTACTGGCACAACCAGTGATGATGTGATTTCAGCTTACATTGACGCAAGCGGCACAACCGATACGTTAAACGCGGGCGATACTATCAATGGTGGCGTGGGAAATGATACGTTGTTAATTACAGTTAATGGCGCGGATGCCGGAACATTACCAGCGGCAACAATTGCAGGCATTGAAACAATTAGTATTCGAGAAACGGGCGGTGTGGCGGGAAGTTATAACCTGGGTTTAATTTCAGATGAAACAACGGTGGTTAACAATAAAAGTAGTGACGATGTGAGCTTTACAAATATCACATTCGGTACACGACTGATTGTTGTCGGCGATAGTGTTAATACAAATGCGAATACGACGTTTGATAATGCCACCGACTTAACATTCAAAGATGGCGTAAAAGGTGGCAATGTTACCCGTACTGCGACCGGTGGAACAGTGACGCTTTATTCAGTCGGGGCAGAAAATGTTCTGGATACACTGGATTTAGATTCCGCTACGGCATTAAATGGATTAACCATCAACGCATCGACCAATTTTACGGCAACTTTGTCGGTGGATTATGCAGCAAATTCCACGCTCACTGTGACGGGCGCAGCGGCGAAAGTGGATTTATCCGGTGCGGCGTTATCAGCGGCAATCACAAACGTTTACGCAGCTAATTTCTCTGGCGGCGTAATGGTGCAAGTTAATCAAGCCGATAAAATTGCAGATACTTCATTTACTGGCGGCAATGGCGATGACACGTTAGACATTGGAAAAGTAAAATATAACGGTACCTTACCAACGGCATTAAAGGTAGACGGTGCGCTCGGTGTCGATACGTTAAAAATTTCCGATCAAGATACGTTGAGCGCGACAACCGTTGGCAATATCACCAATTTTGAACGATTGGAAATGGTTGATGACAACGACGGTAGCGTGGACAATTTTGATGTTTCATTGTTAAAAGGCATTACCACTATTCAAATTGACGCAGATTCAGTGGGCGATGGTTATGTTTTAAATAATTTATCAACCAGCCAAGCGATGAATGTAATCATTGCCGGCAATCAAACGGTTGCGCCAGTTATCAATGTGACTAACGCGACGTTGATTGGCAACATTGATACATTGGGTTTGACTATTGATGCAGGTGAAACAGGAAATGCGGTAACGCTTTCTGGAATTAACGCGCTAGGTGTTGAATTGATTAACGTGAATGCTGTTGATAGCTTTACGGCAAAAAGCTTAATTGGATTGCCTGCATTAGCGATAATGACAATTTCTGGTCGGGGCGACATCAATTTAACCACCGGTAAATTACAGCTCAATCTGAATAGCACAATTGACGCAACAGCTTCCACTGGCATGATTACTGTTGATGCGAGTGATGCAACAACAACATCCGCGACGATAACAGGCATCTCGATTAAAGGAAGTTTGAGCCAAGCAAACTTTTTAACCGGTTCAGCACAGCCTGATATTTTAACAGGCGGTGCAGGTGCCGATTTACTTAATGGTGGCGCGGGCAATGACACGTTAAGCGGTGGCGCAAATGCCGATATGTTAAACGGGGGCGATGGCAGCGACGTTATTAACGGTGGCGCAGGTGCTGATGCCATCAATGGTGGCGCGGGCGTTGATACGTTAAACGGGGGCGGCGGTGATGATTTATTTGTTTATAGCGCACCGGCGGATTTATTCACTACTAATGCGTTAGTAGACAGTATTTCAGGCGGTTCTGGTACAAATAGTTTGTTATTAGGTACAGCTGGAGCAGCTTTCGCGATTGCCGCAACGGATATTTGGACAACAAGAGCGAATGGAATTGACGCGCTCATTGGCGTGGCAAATTCAACGGCGAATACATTCGTTTTAGATAAAAGTGCCGAAACGGCGGGCGTTAAATTGGTTGATTTGTCGAATAATACTGCGTTGACAGGAAATATCATCAATGTAGCTAGTTTCACCGTGACAAACACCGCGTTAATCGGTAGTGCAGCAGGCGCATCGTTGATGGTCGGTGGCGCGGGGAACGATACGATTATCGGTGGTGCTGGTAGCGATACAATTACGAGTGGTTCAGGCAGTGACGTTATCAATATCACGGCGGGAACCGACACGATTACCGACTTTACCTCCGCTGATTCCTTAAATGTATCTTTGGGTGCAACGGCGAAAATCAGTGTGGCGGCAATTGGCGGAATCGTCGATGTCAGTGGCGCGAATGTTAATAACGCGGGTATGTTATTTATCGATGGCTCGGCAGGAACCGCCGCAGAAACTATTACTGGTTCAATCAGTGCAGACAGTATTACGGGTGGCGCGGGTTCGGACGTGATTACAGGAGGCGCGGGGGTTGATACCATGACTGGCGGCGCGGGAGCGGATAAATTTATTATCACTACATCTGATACTGATACCGTTGCGGCAGCGGCAGTCGTTACCGACATCATTGCTGATTTTAAAACAAGTGGTTCGGACACGCTGAGTTTGGGGGCAGTAGGTGTTGACCATGTAGGTTCGGTAACGGAGTCTGCGAGCGTTGCGTTCGCTAACTTCTCATCAGCGGCTACAGGTACGATAATTGTTGCGGGATTGACCGTTACCTCTAACGGATCGTCAGCATACACGGCAGCAAATATAGTTTCTGTCATAACTGGCGGAACAGTTACTGGACTTACGATAACAGGTACATTGACGGGCTATACGGCTGCCTCAGGTGCAACAGCTGGAACAGTTGTATTTACCAGTACAATCGCAGCAACTAATATAACGCCTGATTTGAGTGTAGCTGTAACAGGTGCAGCCATTGCACCTGGTACAACTATCACACAAGGTGTGTCGGCATCGGGGACTATTTCTGGTGTTATTGAACTTGGTAACTTTGTTAAAGCTAGTGCAACAGTTGCTGACTTGACCACACTCTTGGCGGCAGCTGACACGGCACTTACTGGACTAACGAAATACTATGTCGGTCAGGTAACGGCTGGGGACACTTATGTTGTAACCGATGGCGATGCAAATGGTATCACTGACGTAATTAAATTAACGGGGGTGGCTTTGGCAGGTATTCTTTTCAGCGATATTGTCATTTAATTGATTTGCCAGGGATTCCAAAGAAAAATAACTCGAATTTAAAAAAATTCGCTATAATGGAACCTCGTCAGAAAACAGCTGTTGAGTTAAGAGATTCCTAGTTGTAGGTTGTCTGGTTATCGATATTGTATGTTCTGTGTAACCGTATTTTTTTATTTAGGAGTTTCAAAATGGCAACAGGTACCGTTAAGTGGTTTAACAACACGAAAGGTTTTGGTTTTATTGCACCCGCTGATGGTGGTGAAGATGTTTTCGTTCATCACTCTGTAATTCAAGGCGATGGCTTTAAAACTTTGAATGAAGGCGACACGGTTTCATTTGATGTTGAAACAGGCCCTAAAGGTCTAACAGCAACAAATGTACGCGCTAATTAAGATTCAAAAAGTGTGTTGATGTTGTGAGTTTGTGTTAGCTAAAAAGCGCGGTTGAAACATTCAACCGCGCTTTTTTTATGTCTGCGAGATGCGATTTTGGCTTTATTTCAACGGACGATTTTTGGCATCTTTGTTAATGTGTCCGGCGAAAAGTAATACCGCTTCAATAAAACCCCACAATACGCCATAACCTTGAGTGAGTGCTGTCACCGCAATTTGCGCCAATCCTAATTTGTAAAACCCCAAATAAAAACGATGTACGCCAGCAAAGCCTAAAAACAACGCAAGCAAAGCGGCGATGGATTTACGTTTCACCGCTTCAACGGGTTTTAAACTTTCAATCGCGAGGCGCATATTCATTGCTACACCCTCATTGAGTTCAAACGTGACTTCGTCGCCTTGATCGGGTGGCACACTCGATTTCCAGCTATTTTGGTTAAACTCAAAAAAATCATCTTGGCTTTTAACAATACCGGTTTGTTTTTCGCTATCGTAAGATTCAATTTGTCCGATAATCATTATTCGTTTCCTTGCGTCATTTGCGCGGTTAATCGATTTAATTTTTCAGCTAAAACACATTCAGCACGCTGCAATTTTTCAACGTGTTCATAAAACATTTCAGCTTCAGCCGTTGCAGGTAAATCACGGGTTTCGTCTTGTAAAAATTCCACCACGTTAAGCTGCAAAGTTGCCAGTGTTTCCTCGTGCCACGTTTGTCCCGCACGAAAGAGCGTTTCTAAGAACAGCACTAGATTTTATAGCCGCGATGCACAGCAACAATGCCTTGTGTCATATTAAAATAATTACACCGCTCTAATCCTGCGACTTCCATCATGGTTTTTAACTCATCTTGTTTCGGGTGCATTCGAATCGATTCCGCTAAGTAACGGTAACTCTGTTCATCATTCGCCACGAATTTACCAATTTGCGGCAATAGTTTGAACGAGTAAAAATCATAAATTTTTTCAGTAATCGGATCGATAGGATGCGAGAATTCCAAAATAATCACGCAGCCACCCGGTTTCAAAACGCGGTGCATAGATTTCAATGCCGCTGCTTTATCCGTCACATTCCGCAAACCAAAGCCAATACAAACACAATCAAACGTATTATCGGCAAAAGGCAAACATTCGGCGTTAACTTGTGCGTAACGAATTCCCGTTAAACCGCGATCAATTAAACGGTCGCGACCGGTGCAAAGCATGGCGGCATTGATGTCCGCTAAAACGACTTGTCCCGTTTCACCAACACGTTTATTAAATAATGTGGTTAAATCTCCGGTTCCACCTGCTAAATCTAACACGCTATATCCGGCGCGAACTTGACTTAAATCCACGGCGATACGTTTCCAAATACGATGAACACCCATCGACATTAAATCATTCATAATGTCGTAACGTCCAGCAACCGAATCAAAAACGCCGCGTACCAGTTTGACTTTATCTTCGGTAGCGACTTGTTTAAAGCCAAAATGAGTAGTGTTTTGCGTCATGAAAAGAGTTCCTTGCAAACGATAATAAAAGGGGAAGGTTAAGAGCGCGGAATTATAGCGTTAAAATAGCCACACTAAAAACAACGGACTCAAAAAAACCAGCTTAACGCTAGTCTTCGTGTTTATTTGTTGGGTTGTGTGCCATTCAAACGCAGGATCATGGCACTAAACAACTACCCGCTAAAAGCCAGTGGATTTAAATTCGGGATAGGCATCGTCTAACGATGCGTTAATTTTTAACTATTTTCAGGGTGAAAAGGTAAGGTATTTCTAAGCTGAGTGTCGTGTAACAACATATTTTTGCGTGATAAAAACGCAACATGCTCTGCTTTTTTTTGAATGTGTTGATAAATCAATAACGAAATTTTTTGCCCAATGACCGTTGACACAATTTTTTTCAACCCATTTCTAATGTAATTTGGACAATAAGTGACGAATAATTCATCTTCGAGACTCAACACTGAAACCGCTTTTCCATGTTGACCTTGCCGCGCACTTCGTCCATAAAGTTGCCAATCAATTCTGCGTGATTCGTAACGCTCCGTCGAAATAACGTGTAATCCACCCGCTTTGTTTATGTCCTCATTGACCAAAATATCCGTACCGCGCCCCGCCATATTGGTGGCGATGGTAATCGCGTAAGGTTGTCCCGCTTGTTCAATAATTTTAGCTTCTTCAGCGTGATATAACGCATTTAAAACATTGCAAGATAATCCTAAACCGCGTATTTTTTCGGCGAGTTTTTCACTGTCATGAATGCTGCGCGTTCCCACTAAAATAGGCAAACCTTGCAACGAAATATATTTAATTTGCGCGACTACGCCTGTCCATTTGTCTTCGTTCGATTTATAAATTACGTCAGATAATAGTGTGAGTTGGCTTGGAAAACGTGAGGGAATTGAGAGAATATGCACGCTGTAAATATGCCAAAATTCATTTTTTAGTCCGTGCAAAGTGCCACTCATGCCAGATAAGTTTTTGTATAATCGAAAAAAATGCTGAAAACTTAAAGAAGCTCGTGTTTCACTGGGATTAGAAAGTTCGATATTTTCTTTTGCTTCAATGGCTTGTTGTAAGCCATATCGCCAAGTTCGACCTGGCATTAAACGTCCGGTTTTTTCATCAACGATCACTAATTTTTCATCAATAATCGTGTATTGATGCTCTTTAATAAAAAATTCACGCGCAATCAAGGCTTGTTGAATTAACTCATCGCGCCACAACGGTAATCGCCAAATCGGCGGTAATTCATACGCTAAATTATCAATAATCGTTTTTCCGATAGGATTTAATTGTACATCTCGATAACGTGAATTTAAGGTGTAATGTATATTGGGTTGCAATTTATCGATGATGAATTTGGTCACTAAAACAGCTTCTTTTAGCAGATGATTTTGTCCTTCAACAGAAATAATCAAGGGCGTTATCGCTTCATCACTTAAAACACTGTCAGCCTCATCAACAATAACCGAATGCAAACCACGCATGATATTTTTAGGTATGGCGTGGGTCTGACTGAATTGGTTAATCAGTAATTGATGGGCATCGAATTCGCTGTTTAAGCGAATTTGGTCTCGAAGAAAATCTGCCAACAACTCTTTGCTCGTTCCGTAGACCACATCATTCAAATAAATGATTCTGCGTTGTTCTTCGGGAATTTCTTGTACGATGGAACCAACGCTCACCCCACAAAATTGAAAAACCGGTTTCAACGTAGCCACATCTCGCCGCGCAAGATAATCATTTGTGGTCACAACATGACAAGGAAAACCACTCCAGCCTTTTAAAATGGCGGCAAGTCCCGCAGCCAGTGTTTTGCCTTCGCCTGGTTTCATCTCAATAACGTAATTTTGATATAACGCCAACGCGCCCATAATTTGCACATCAAATGGACGAATTTTTAGCGTTCTTTTACACGCTTCAACAATGTGCGCCACCGCATTAACAAGCATTTCGTCTTTATTATTTCGCCGTTTTTGTTTCAACGTATTTTTACATTGTTGTAACGCAATGGTTAATTCGGCATCGGATAAATTCGTCAGCGTATTGGAAATACGAATAACATCCTGTGCTTGTTGCATGAGCTTACGTTCGATACGACGGGAATAATACGTTAGCCGAAAAATTGTTTTCAATAATCCATCAAAACCAAACACCGGATTCGATTTTTTAGTGTGAACTAATGGCTGATATTTTCGAGATAATCTATTCATCGTATTTTAAAAACGGCTTACAACTGAATGTTTTCAGTCCAAAAATAAAACGGTTCATTTTTCGGTTGAATACCGTAATCAGAAATTGGATGGGTGGCGGTGATAATTTGAGCTAAATGCTGGCTACTGTTGACGACTTTTTGGGCGGCGCGTAATTGTATTTTTCCTGTACTTTCAATGGTCGCATTTTGAAAAATACTGCCTTTGGTGGATTGAATCAAAATATCGCCCGAACGATTTGAAATGATTTTATCGTTTATGGTGATATTATTTTCAGCAATCACTGAAATGGCACCGTTATCAAGACTGCTTACATTGCTTTGTTTGGAGTCTGTGATTTTGGTTATTTCACCTGAAATACTCACGCGATTAACGGTCATTTCAGGCGTTTGAGCCAGGTTAATCGCATTAAGTTCACGCACAAATAATCCGTCTTTTCCGACTGCCGCACTGAATGTTGCTACGTCTAAATCCATAGAATTCAACCGAGTTCCGACACCATTAACGGCGTTAATACGCAAATTCGTAGCGGTAATATCTGCTTTTGAATCGCCCGCGTCAGCAATACTATTCGCCAACAAACTCACTGAATTTGCATTGATGCCGCTAATTTGCGCTTTTTCTTTTGCAGAAATCCGAATTGCATTGTTTTGGGCGATTATTTTCGTACCGTCACTCATTAAGACATTTTTATTGCTACTCATATCAATCGAACCTTGACCACTCACTTGACCCGATAAACTGAGTTTAATCTCTTTTTCAGCAATCAAACTCAACGCGCCCGAACCATTACTGACGGTAGCTTGAATATCAATAAAACCACCGCGTGATTCGATTAACGTATTGCCTGTGCCGTCGGTTTTTAGACCATTGTTAAAACCGCTGCCTTTTGTAATGGTAATATCACCCAAAGCACTCAATACAACGGAACCATTTTTACTGCTCACAACATCACTTTGTTTTGAATCAGTAACTTGACCGTCGGTCATTTTACCCACTTCACCTTTTGCATTGACACGATTAACGGTCATTTTAGGCGTTTCACCCACTATTAAATTATTAGCTTCACTCACAAAAAAACCACCTTCCGCAACCATCGCACTGATTTTTTCGACGTTGGTATCCAATGTTTTAGTGGATGACCCTACACCATTTGCATTCAAGCGTAAATTTGCCGCCGTGACATTATTTACTTTGCTTCCATTACTGATAATGGATTTTGCCGTTAAACTGACATTGCCATTTCCTGAATTTACTTCTGCAAGTGTCATAATGCCCGACGTAACATTTAAACGAATATTACCGCCAACAGTCTGTATTTTTGCACCTTCTGCCATGGTGAATGCCGTGTCAGCATTTAAATCAATGGTGGTATTTTTTGTCGTTGTGTTGATACTGCCAACCGTGCCTTGTGTAATTGTTGCACCTTGCAAACTGACACTGCCTTCGCTGTTAATTCCGGCTTGCACATCAAGATTACCGGTTTTCGATTCCAATAATAAATTTCCCTTTCCGGTTAAAACAATGCTTTTTTTATCATCATTACCGTCTGTTAAATTTAAATTACCGCTAGTAAGAATAATCACGACCGAACCGCCCGCACTGACAACGTCACTTTGTTTTGTATCCGTCAGTATTTGAGGAATTTCAGTTAGGGTTAAATTTTTAGCCTCTGTAATAAACAAACCGCCGGTTGACACTCTCGCGCTCAAATTATTGATGTCGGTGTTTATCGGATTGTTATTTAAGCCGAAACCGTTTGCGTTAATGCGTAATCCATCGGCGGTAATAATGTTGCCTTTGCTATTGCCGTCTAAAATTTTATCAGCACTCAAACTAACATTGCCGGTGGTGCTAACTATTTTCAATAACAGATTCGCTTTTGCTTTTAATTGAATATTGCCACTACTGCTGCTCACGCTGGATTGTAATTCTAACGCTCCCGCTGTGGCGTTCAAGGAAATATCGCCACTTGTAGAAGTCACGCCTTTACTGTTATCACTATCGATAATCGTAATTTTAGGCGCGTTCAATGAAATCGTTCCCACGGTGGTACTGACATTATTAAGCGTGACAGCACCTACCGCTTTGATATTTATTTTTCCGGTGGTGGCTTGAATTTTCGCCCCGTTGGTGAGTGAAAATTCGGCTCCGGCAGTGACATCAATATTGCCTGTTACACTGGTGACAATGTGTCCGGTCGCGCCTTGTTTTAGTGCCGCGCTGGATGATAAAACGAGATTACCACTACCGCTGCTCACGCTCGATTGTAATTCTAGCGACCCGGCAGTGGCGTTCAAGGAAATGTTGCCACTCGTGGAAGTTACGCCTTGGTTATTATTGCCGTCGGTAATCGTAATTTTAGACGCATTCAATGAAATCGTTCCCACGGTGGTACTGACATTATTGAGCGTAGCAGCCCCTATCGCTTTGATGGTTATTTTTCCGGTGGTGGCTTGAATTTTCGCCCCGTTGGTGAGTGAAAATTCGGCTCCGGCAGTGACATCAATATTGCCTGTTGCACTGGTGATAATGTGTCCGGTCGCGCCTTGTTTTAGTGCCGCGCTGGATGATAAAACGAGATTGCCACTGCCGCTGCTCACGCTGGATTGTAATTCTAACGTTCCGGCGGTGGTATTTAAGGAAATGTTGCCACTCGTGGAAG